>QCKG01000011.1 GCA_003215535.1 Prochlorococcus sp. AG-409-L18 | reverse complement strand
AGTGGGTTAATCCCTTTTAGTATTCCTTTTATCATTTCACGCTTCTTCAAGTTTTTTCTAAACAATTTAATTAGTCCTTTGATTTCACTTGTGTTTAGTCTTTCATCTTTGATTAATGTCATTAGTAGATTACTTCTTAATTTCTTACCTTCTGGACTAAATAACAATTTGACCCCCGCACCTGCAACAGGGTATAAGTCGGAAGTCTTATTAGGAGAGTCATTCTTGATCACATTTAGGAGGTTCTCAACTCTTTCCAGGCGGAGTCGTTTCTTTTCGTCAAATATGACATCTAGGAGGATTTCAAGCATTTCTTTGGTGTCACCTGAAAGCAAGCGCTTAGCTACATAAGGATATGCAACTCCTATTATTTTAAATTCAGGGTCTAATCTTAGTGCTAGTCCTTCTTGACTGACAATAGCACGGATTATTAATGCAAATCTAGCTGGAACTCTAAATGGGTAATTAAACATTAATTCAGAAAAGCGATCTGTTATAGCTTTGAAATTAAAAGATTCAACTTTTTCACCAAGAGTTCCTCCTAGGACTTCTTCCAATACTGGAACAATAGGGGATAGATCTTCAGACTGACTAAGAAAACCTAAATCTTGAAAGTCTTTGGCAAGAGATTCGAAATCTTTGTTGATTAAATGAACTACGGAACCTGTTAGTGTTAACCGATCTGCTTCACTAATAGTATCCATCATTCCGAAATCTACATAAGCTAAATGGCCTAGATCTTTCGTCTTACCTTTTAGAGCAAACATATTCCCTGGATGTGGATCGGCATGAAAATATCCAAATTCTAATAATTGTTGAATTCCACTTATTACGCCTGTCCGAATTAATGATGATGTATCTAGGCCTATTTCCTCTAAATCCTTTCTGTTCCGAAGTTTAGTACCATTAATCCAACTCGTAGTAATTACTTTATGGGAGGAAAGCATTTTTTCAACTCTTGGTACTGTTATGGCTGGATTGTCTGCAAATAAACCAGCAAATCTCTCAGCATTCTCCGCTTCCTTTTTATAATCAATTTCTTCAAAAAGGCTTCGACCAAATTCATCAATTATTTCACCTAAGCCAAAACCAAGATTTAAAGGAAGTATTGGACCTGTGATTACACAAAGTGATTTGATAATGACTAAGTCTCTTCTGATGATGTAATCAAGCTGGGGTCGTTGTACCTTGACAGCTACCCAGTAGTTCCCATGTAAACGTGCTTTGTATACTTGACCAAGACTTGCTGCAGCTATTGGTTCATCTGGGAACTCTTCGAAGAGTTCATCGACTGTGGCACCTAGTTCCTGTTTGATTATTTCAAGTGTTTGTTCGTGACTAAAGGCTGGTAAGTTGTCTTGAAGTTTAGTTAATTCTTCGAGCCAATCTTTTCTAATTAGATCTGGTCGAGTTGAAAGAGATTGCCCAGCTTTGATAAAACATGGACCAAGCTCTGTAATTGTTTCAAGGAGATTAATGGCAAGATTCTTTTGGATTTGTTCGTCCTTGCTTGAACCATAAACTAAGAACTTTATAAATATAGATATTAACGAGATAGCGATTGTAAAAAGCCTTGGAATCCATATATAAGGTTTTGTTATTAACCAAATTAAATCTCTTTTGGATTCATAGCGCATTAGTGTCTCCAGTGTTGCTGTAAATGTTTTTAAGTTTGAGGAGCTTAACTGACTTGATTCCCACCTTATTGATCAGACTTTAGAAACAACAAGAAGGCTTTATGGCTTTTTTCAAGCTATTGACCACAGATCGTGGACGTAATCTTTTTTTACCAGCACATGGGCGAGGAGCGGCTTTACCTGATGAGCTCAGAGCTTTATTGAATAAACGAGCTGGGATATGGGATTTACCTGAACTCCCTGACTTGGGCGGTCCTCTGGTTTCTAAGGGCGCTATAGCTGAAAGCCAAAAAAAGTCAGCATATTTTTTTGGAGCTCAAAAGTGCTGGTATGGAGTAAATGGTGCAACAGGGCTTTTGCAGGCGGCCCTTCTTGCACTTGCTAGGCCTGGAGAAGGAGTTTTGATGCCTCGCAATGTACATAGAAGCATTTTGCATGCTTGTTTTTTAGGTCAGTTGAAACCAGTTCTGTTTGATCTCCCTTTTAAAACTGATAGAGGACATGTGTGGCCACCCGATGAGCTTTGGTTAAAAGACGTATTGAACTCATTATCTGAAATACAGCTAGTTATTTCTGCTGCCGTTTTGGTGCACCCTACATATCAAGGGTATGCAAATAATCTCAACCCTTTAGTGCAGCAACTTCATCAGAGAGGCCTGCCTGTATTGGTTGATGAAGCACATGGAGCTCATTTTGTGACTGAGGTTGATGAGAAGTTGCCTGTATCTGCATTAAAGGCAGGGGCTGACTTGGTTGTGCATTCTCTTCACAAATCAGCAACAGGGCTTGCACAAACCGCAGTCCTCTGGTTGCAGGGGAATAAAGTCGATCATGTAGCTGTGGAAAGAAGTATTTGTTGTTTACAGACAACTAGCCCTAGCTCTTTATTGATTGCTTCTTGTGAGACTTCTTTGCGTGAATGGAGCTCTTCTTTAGGTAAGAGGAAATTAAAGGATCGTATTGATGAGGCGAGGGAATTGCGCCGTGAGTTAATTGAAAGTGGATTGCCTGTATTGGAGAATCAGGATCCTTTGCGATTAATCCTTCATACAGCTGGTTTAGGAATAAGTGGATTAGAAGCAGATTCTTGGTTTATTTCTCAAGGCTTAGTTGCAGAATTGCCAGAACCAGGCTGCTTGACTTTTTGTCTGGGATTTGCTCCTCATAGTGATTTGTCTAAGGTCTTTAGAAGCCTTTGGGATAAAATGATCACATGTGTTCGGATTAGGGAGGAAAAGTTTAAATTTTCTGCACCTCCAGTCCCATTGGTCACTACACCAAAAAATGATTCCAGTTTGGCTTGGATAGCCCCCTCAAAGTTAATTCCTATACCTGAAGCAGCTGGGAGAGTCTCAGCTGAATTGATTTGTCCATATCCACCAGGCATACCTTTGATTATCCCTGGTGAGGAATTAGATAAGAAGCGTGTTGATTGGTTGGCTGAACAACAGCCTTTATGGCCTGAACAGCTTTCCTCCTGTTTGAGAGTTGTCTCTTGATTTTATTTGTGCGAGAACTCTTTGAATTTGATTAGTAGGGCTTTTTGTGTTTTCTATAAGAAACGATGTAGGGCTTAATTGGAATTGAACCGAAAACCAAAAGATTAATCTTGAGGCCAGCTCGAATCTCCACTTTTCCTAAGGGCTCCTAATGAAAATTCTTTCAGTACTGCTAATTCAATTATTAATTGTTGCTAATTAGGTCTAGATTTTATTGTTAATGACTTCAGTTTTCTCACGAAACCGGCTTATTAGTGGCCTAGTCGCTGGTGCCTTTGGCCTTTTGTTTGTTGCCCTTGGTGGTTGGTGGTTCACGCTTGCCTTAGGGGTGATAGTTCATCTTGCCTTGTTGGAGTTTTTCCGCATGGCTCAATTCACGGGAATAAGGCCAGCGACTAAAACTACATTGGTTGCTTGTCACCTTTTGCTTATAAGTACACAGTGGGCAGCCAATGGGGGATTGCCTTCTGAGATTGCCGCGGCAGTTTTGCCTCTTTCAGGAGCAGCTATTTGTGGATGGTTGTTGCTACAACCAGTAACTGGATCTATTGCAGATATAGCGGCATCTATTTTTGGGTTGTTCTATTTAGGCTTTTTGCCTAGTCATTGGTTGAGATTAAGAAATTTGGTTGACTTAGAGTTACTTCCATCTATGCAACTCGGCTCCATATCTATATCAGATCCTTTCACCTCAGGCATGGCAATAACTCTTGTGGCTTGTTTGATGATCGTTGCTAGTGATATAGGTTCATATGCTGTGGGTCATAGCTTTGGGCGTCACCCTTTATCGCCAATATCTCCAGGAAAGACCATTGAAGGAGCTATTGGTGGTTTCTTGTCAGCAATGATAGTTGGTGTCATGGCCGTGGAACTTTTTAGTTGGCAATTTGGCCCTCTTTGGGGTTGTCTTTTAGGTGCTTTGGTTGCCCTTTTTGCATTAGTAGGTGATTTGACAGAGTCAATGATGAAGAGAAATGCGGGGCTTAAAGATTCAGGAGATGTTCTCCCAGGACATGGTGGAATTCTTGATAGGATTGATAGCTATCTATTTACTCCTGCAGTTGTTTATTATGCAGTAACTTTGATATTCCCGTATTTAAATAATTGAATTTATGGCCTTACAATTGAATTTCCGTATATTGTCAGCAGACCATGTTCTAAAGAAACTTTGTTGATTTGTATTGCATTATCCATTGGAAGGTGCGAATCTTTGTTGGTCAATTCGCTGTGAAGTATTAGTTTTCCCTCACGGGCTATGACTGAGTATTTACCTGAGCAAATCTTTCCATTATCTGGTTTGAAACCGGAGATCTTAAATAAGTTTCCATCTATCTGGATGTTCTTGAAATTAGGAGTTCCTATTAATTCTTTTGAAAGGTAAATCCCTAGCCAGGCCCATTCCTTTGAAACTAATAAATCATTTAAATTTCTCTCTGTAAAAGAGATGATACCTTCTAGATTAAATTTCTCGCGAAGTATCACCTTGGTCTGCCTAAAGTCCAATTTGAATTTTATTTCTCCAGTTAAACACTCGGCTGAATAAATAGGGAGATTCTTGAATATTATATCTTTTGCTATGAGACCTGCTCCGGATAAATGACCTCTAAGGAGATCAATAAAACTTTTAATCTCTAGGTTTACTTTTATATCCTTTATGTAATCGCACTGATTATTTACCCAAATAATCAGTGCGCTCGAAAGTATTTGCTCAATAGGCTTTTGGGGTTTTGTTCTTTTCTCCATTAATATTGGCTAGCTCTTAACCATCGATTTGCAACTAAGTTGGGCTTATCTAAATGAGGTAGGTGCCCACAATTAGATATCTCTTCTGTATTTGGATTAAGCATTTCAAGGGATTCTTTCTTTATCGCACCAGTAAGTATTCTATCGTTATCACCCCATATTGAATGGATTGGCTGCTTAGGGAGTGGTAGTCCACAATTAGCAAAACCTCCACTTCTTGCAAAAGCAGCTAATGACCTGCTCCATCCAGGGACTTTTAAATGGAGGGAAGCAATTTGTTCTTCAGGAGGTCCAACACTATTCTTCGGATCTGAAAAGGCTTGTTTGCATAAGTTCTTTCTAACAATATTCTGGCGAAGAAAACAAGCACCCAAATGATCTAACAATGGAGGTATTTTTATTGGCTTCCCTGACAATCCAGCAGGGCATAGAAGTAATATTCGATTTACTTTCTCTGGATATTTCCTAGCAATTTCCATTGCCAAAGCCCCCCCCATTGATGCTCCTATTAGTCCCACTGAAGAATCAATAGCTAAATTATTCAAGAGCTCATATAGATGAAGAACTAATGACTCTTTCCCATATTTATTGTTTTTGGGTCTAGGGCAGAATCCAAACCCATATAAATCAGGGATTAAGAGTTTGTGATGGCCGTTTAGTAATGGGACTAATCTTCTAAACTCAAGATGGCTACTATCAAATCCATGCAGAAGCAATAAAGGTGGTCCTTTACCGCTAATAGCTATTGGGTATTTCTCATTTTCAGTTTGAGAAATGTTTTTTAAATGTAACCAATGGACAGAATTTGCGAGATCAACAGCTAGTGGATCTAATAGATCACCTTTTAATTGCTTATAGAGATTCTCTTCTATAGAAGTATTTGCTGTTGAATCTATTAGAGCCATATTCAATATTCTTGAAACAACGTTTTTCCTGGCTCTTGTTTGATTGATTCGCCTTCCTCTCCAGCACTTAAAACAGCATTTAAAAGATTATTTGAAGTGACATCAAACGGTAGATATCGCATTTCTGAACTGTTATTGCAGGCAAAATCACATGCTTCATGTAATTCGTCTAGTGTTGTTTGACCCAAACCAAGTTCTTTAAGGCTTACAGGCAATTTGATCCCACGAAGGAATGGCAGGAGTTGATCTCTCGAAACCCTGGCGAGTTGATTCCCAGTAATGATTTCTTCAAGTCTTAGTTGAACAAGTATTCCAAAGCCCACTATTTCTCCATGGAGGGCTTTTGGTGCTGATTTTAATTGTGTTAGACCATTGTGTAAGCAATGTGCTGTAGCGGTTCGACATCTTGCTCCTCCTATTCCTCCTATTAGACCAGCTGTAAGCCCGCATCCTTGGGAGACTCTTGTCCAGGCTTCGCTATGGCTATTGGAAAATGCTTCATGGCCGTCTATTAAAAGCTGGTCACGCAGAACCCTTGCTAGTTGAACTGCTTGTTGAACTAGAGCATCTGTGCTGGAACTACTTGTAAGCGAAGCTTCATACCATTTTGCAAGAGCATCAGCTATTCCACTTGCTAGTGTTCGTCTAGGAGCGTTCCTAATGAAGGTTTCATCAAAGATTAAAAGGTTTGGACAAGACTTAAGTAATTCATCTTTTTCAAAGGCTCCTTCAGGAGAATAAATATTCGATAAAGCTGTCCACCCAGCGCATGTGGCAGCACTGAGAGGGACTGTGACACAAGGTATTCCTAGACGATTAGCAAGAAGTTTCCCTGAATCAAGTACCTTGCCTCCACCAGCAGCAATGATTGCATCACAACCTTTATTAGTGGCTTCAGATTTCAGCCGATTCAAATCAAATTCACAGCAGTCATATTTGAGCTCCTCTTTTATTGGTTTTATTCCTAAGCATTGAAGGCTTTCTAGAAGATAATCTCTAAGTCCTGCAGTAGATTGACTACGACCGAGAAGTAATGGTGAGTTACATATTGCTGGTATAAAATGTTTAGCCTCATTCCATGCATTTTCTCCTCTAATTACTTTTCCGGGAGAAATTGAATGAGACAAGCTTGAGTTCATTGTTCTCAGTTTTTCTTGATTATTTTTAGATTCCTGCGCTTGCGAGTTCTGGGGAAGTCGCCTCCTTGTTGATAGTTCTTACGATAACTTGTTTGTTTTGGTCAATATCCACTATCGCTTCATCTCCCTCTTTGATTCGACTAGAAAGAACTTCTTCGGCCAGGCTATCTTCTAGTAAACGCATGACGGCACGACGAAGAGGCCTGGCACCATAGGAAGGGTTATATCCTTCCTCTACAAGCCTCTCTTTAAAGGCATCCGAAACGGTTAGAGTAATACCTTTCTCTTTTATTCTTAGGAAGACTTCTTTCAGCATAATCTCGGCAATATCTTTTACTTCTTGCTTAGTAAGTTGCCTGAATACAATTATCTCATCGAGTCTATTAAGGAACTCAGGTCGGAAATATTGTTTTAACTCCTCATTAACTAGGGATCTTATTCTATTGTATTGGCTGTCTTCTGCATTTTCTCCTGAAAACTCAAAACCAAGTCCTCCCCCACCTTTCTCAATAACTTTAGACCCTATATTTGAGGTCATTATGATTAACGTATTTTTAAAATCTACTGTTCTTCCTTTGGAATCTGTTAATCGTCCATCTTCTAAAAGTTGGAGAAGTAGATTAAATACATCCGGATGAGCTTTCTCTATTTCGTCAAAGAGAACTACTGTGTATGGCCTTCTCCTTACAGCTTCAGTAAGTTGTCCTCCTTCGTTAAAACCTACATAGCCTGGAGGTGAACCTATAAGCTTACTAACTGTATGCCTTTCCATAAATTCAGACATATCTAGACGAATCATCGCCTCTTCACTGCCAAAGAAATATGTCGCAAGTGCTTTAGTTAGTTCTGTTTTGCCAACACCAGTTGGTCCAGAAAAAATAAAGCTTGCTATAGGCCTATTTGGATTCTTTAGTCCTACTCTCGCACGGCGAATAGCTTTTGAAACTGCTTTGACTGCTTCATCTTGACCAATAAGACGTTGATGAAGTGTATCTTCCATATTTAGAAGCTTCACTGATTCACTTTCTGTAAGCTTCTGAACAGGGACTCCTGTCCAAGATGCAACTATATGAGCAATATCCTCTTCATTTACTGTTGGAGAAGAAAGGTCCTTTTGAGTATTTATTATTTGGTCTTCATTTGATTTCGTGGTTTCTTTCGTTTTATCTTCAATTGAATCTTCTTTGTTAATTGTGCTCTCCTTGTCTTCACGTGAGGCTTGCAAAACTGTTCTTATTTTCTCTCTTAGCTCGACCTCTTTTTCACGCAATTCACCTGCTTTTGTGAAATCTTGATCACGAACTGCTTCTTCCTTTTCTCTTTGAACCTTCCTTAGCTCCTTATCTACTTCTTTTGCTTCTGGGGGCAATTTTGAATTAAGAAGCCTAACCCTGCTTCCTGCTTCATCTATAAGATCAATTGCTTTATCAGGTAAATAACGGTCTGAAATATATCTATCTCCAAGATTTGCTGCTGCTTCAAGAGCTTGGTCTGTGATTTTTAATCTGTGGTGTTGTTCATAACGTTCTCTAAGGCCATGAAGTATCTCAATTGTGTCTGCAATAGAGGGTTCGCCAACCATTACTGGCTGGAAACGTCTTTCGAGGGCGGCATCTCGTTCAATGTGTTTTCGATATTCATCAAGAGTGGTTGCTCCAATACATTGAAGTTCCCCTCTTGCCAGTGCAGGCTTGAGAATATTGGCTGCATCTATTGCTCCTTCTGCTGCACCTGCTCCTATAAGGGTGTGAACTTCATCAATCACTAGAATTACATTCCCAGCCGATTTAATTTCTTCCATTATTTTTTTTAGACGTTCTTCGAATTCACCTCGGTATTTTGTTCCTGCGACTAAGAGACCTATGTCAAGAGTTAGGACTCTCTTTTCTTCGAGAATATCTGGAATATCACCTTGTTGAATTCTTTGGGCCAAGCCTTCTGCTATAGCTGTCTTCCCAACTCCAGGCTCACCAATTAATACAGGATTGTTTTTTGTACGTCTTCCAAGAATCTGAATCACACGATCGATTTCGCTGTGCCTACCAACTACTGGATCTAATTTTGACTCACTGGCAAGTTTGGTTAGGTTCGTTCCAAATTCATCGAGAGTTGCTGTTTTTACGGAACCCTTACCGCCACCACTGCCACCAGAAGTTACTTCAGCTGTTTCCCCAAGCATTCGTATAACTTGAGTTCGAACTTTGGCTAGATCTACTCCAAGATTTTCTAAAACTCTTGCAGCCACCCCTTCTCCTTCTCGAATTAGGCCCAACAAAAGATGTTCTGTCCCGATGTAGTTGTGCCCTAGTTGTCTGGCTTCTTCCAGAGAGAGTTCGAGAACCCTTTTGGCTCTTGGTGTGAATGGTATCTCTACAGCAACAAATCCAGAACCGCGACCAATGATTTTTTCAACTTCTATCCTTGCGTCTTTTAGGTTTACTCCCATTGACTTTAGAACTTTTGCAGCCACACCAGTTCCTTCACCAATAAGTCCTAGAAGGATTTGCTCGGTTCCGACAAAATTATGACCAAGTCGTCGCGCCTCTTCTTGCGCCAACATGATCACCTTGATGGCTTTCTCGGTAAACCGCTCGAACATGATGGTCGATGCCACTTGCAGGTGTAACTAACCTATCAGGATTAACGTGGGAATGTGGTATGCATGTTCTTTCGGTCACAACCCTTTCTAGAGAGGCATTGAAGCACTTAAAAAGTAACAATGAAGTTGAATAGATATCTGGATTTTTTGTGACTATTCTTTTGTAAACGAATAGATATCTTTTCTTGGAGATATGGGGCCTAGCTATGTAAATGCTTCCATTGGATTAGTGCATCACTTCCATTTTTGTAATAACGACTTCGACAACCTGCAACTTTGAAACCACAGCTTTCATACAGTGCCTTGGCCGAATCATTTGTTATCTCTACTTCAAGAGTAGCTCGCTTGCTCCCTTGAGATTCAGCTTCTTTTAGCAATGTTGAGAGAAGGAGTTGGGCTAATCCTTTGCGGCGAAAATCAGGATGTACGGCAATTGCAGTTAGGTGGAATTCATCGATTATTAGCCATCCGCAAGCTATAGCTAATAGATTTGAACCATTAATAATGCCAAGACAAAGTCTGCCTGGATCAATTAATTCTTTTCTCCATTGCCCTTTATTCCAGAGACCTCCAAGAGCAATCTTGTCTAGTTCTATGCAGGAATTTAAGTGCTCTAGTTTTAAATAGATGATTTTGTTGTCCTGGTTAATTTTTTTAGGATCTCCTCTAGGCATACTTGTCAGGATAGTTGTACTGATCTATAGATTGAGCTCACTGAACAAGGAAATCGTTTTTCTTCATGGCTAATCGAAGTCCATATGAGCCCTTTAGGGATCTAAGCAGCCCTAATCGAAATATATGCCCTGTCACTACGGAGCTAGATGGAAGTGGGAGGTTGATGGTTGGAGGATGTCTACTCAGTCAGCTCGCTGAGAGATATGACACTCCTCTATATGTTCTTGATCGGCAAACTCTAAGAAGTTCTTGCGTGGCTTATCGAGAGGCTTTGAAAAAATATTATCCAGGAGAATCATTACCTTTATATGCATCCAAGGCAAATAGTTCTTTGATTCTTAGTAATTTGGTAGCAGCTGAAGGTTTTGGACTTGATGCAGTTTCTGAAGGTGAGTTGCTTACAGCTTTGAGGGGAGGTGTGCCTGGAGAACGTATTGTTTTACATGGAAATAATAAATCTGATAGAGAGCTTTATCTTGCTTATAAAAATGGGGTAACAATTGTTATTGATAATCTTCATGATATTGAGAGGCTGGCGAATTTAGTCCCTAAAGAAGGAAACCCTGCTCAGTTAATGTTGAGATTTACACCTGGTATTGAATGTCATACTCATGAATATATAAGGACTGGACACTTAGATAGTAAATTTGGATTTGATCTTGATGATTTGGAAGAAGTTTTATTAGAATTAAAAAAATCAAACTGGTCAGTTTTAAATGGATTACATGCTCATATAGGATCTCAAATCTTTGAGTTAGACCCTCATAGAGATCTTGCGAAGGTCATGGCAGAAGCTCTTCAAATGGCAAGGAAAATTGGACATCCTATTAAAGATCTCAATGTGGGAGGAGGTCTTGGAATTAAATATATTGAATCCGATGATCCACCATCTATTCAGAATTGGGTTGAAGTTGTCGCAAAGGCTGTTTTTGAAGAATGTCTTTCTCGAGACCTTGCTTTGCCGAGATTAATGTGTGAACCAGGTCGATCTCTGGTCGCCAATGCAGGACTGACGCTATATCAGGTTGGATCTCAAAAGGACATTCCAGGGTTAAAGAAATATATTTCTGTTGATGGTGGAATGAGTGATAACCCTCGTCCCATCACTTACCAATCTTTTTACAGTGCTTGTCTTGCAGATCGCCCATTGGATCCAACTGAGGAGACAGTAACTATTGCTGGTAAACATTGTGAGTCTGGTGATGTTTTGCTTAAGGAGATCGCGTTGCCAAGTTGTAAAAGTGGGGAGATATTGGCTGTCTTTGGTACAGGGGCTTACAACTCGTCTATGAGCTCAAATTACAACCGTATTCCAAAGCCGGCAGCTGTAATGGTTGACAAGGGTCATTCTGCTTTGGTTCAGCGAAGAGAAGGGCCAGAAGATTTACTGCGATATGACATCTTCCCAGAAGCCTTTTTGGAGTTAATGTAGTAAAGGTTGGGTTTTATGAGTGAATTTGTGGAGGCTTGTAAATCCACTCATACTGCTTGACATTCTGTTTGCTTCTGGTCTTGGCGTCCTTCTTTTCTCCAGGGTTAATGAGCCTAGAACACTTTGGTTGCTAAGGGGGTATTTATTCCTTGTTTCTCTCGCTTGGTTTGTTCAAAGGTTTGCCAATCTACCAGTCACTTCAAAGTTAGTAGATGCTTTGGTCCTGGCATGCTCATTATCACTTGCAATTTTATGGCAAGGAGAACTTAGACGATTAATGGAATTACTTGGCACTGGTCGGTTAGCAGTGCTTTTAGGTAATCCTCAGAAGGAGTTTCAGGCAAATTCTAGTACCGTTAATCAACTTACTGAGGCTGCAGGGCGATTATCACAAAGTCGTAGAGGGGCCCTCGTTGTTGTTGATATGGGTAGTGATCTTCGTCCAGAGGATTTTCTTTATGCTGGAGTCCCTATTGATGCTCAATTTTCCACTGAATTGTTGTTAAATCTATTTGCTTCTGATACCCCTCTTCATGATGGAGCAGTTCTTGTGAAGGGAAATAGAATTATTTCTGCTGGGGTGATTTTGCCTTTATCTAGACAAGGTATTAGTCGCTACGGAACTCGTCATTTGGCAGCCTTAGGAATAACTGAACGTTTTGACCGTTGCATTTGTGTTGTTGTTTCTGAAGAAACAGGAACTTTGTCTTTGGCTAGTCAGGGAAGGCTTGAACGTCCTATTACGAGTAGCAGATTATTGGATTTGCTTAAAGAGCTAAGTGGGGCGGCTATGACTTCTATGCCACCAAAAGCTGGATTAAATACAAGTAATCTTGCAAATTCTCCTAATCCAGTAGATGTCCCTCAAACACCATCTAAGGCTAGCTTTGGCAAACAAAGCTCTAAACAGGAGTCTTCTCAGTGAGCCGCCCCTTGGCTACAACTACGGCCTTCTCTGAGGTTTCAGCATGCCCTAGTGGTTTGGATCCTGATCGTTTGCCCGCGCATGTGGCTGTGATAATGGATGGGAATGGACGTTGGGCTAAATCCCGTGGTCTACCTCGAATTATGGGCCATCGTGCAGGTGTAGAAGCATTAAAAACAACCTTGCGTCTTTGCAGCAAATGGGGAATTAGAGCACTAACTGTATATGCCTTTTCAACTGAAAATTGGTCAAGGCCAGGAGATGAAGTGAACTTTCTTATGACCCTTTTTCAGAGCGTTTTGCAACGTGAACTTGAATCATTGCAGAGTGAGAAAGTTAAGATTAGTTTTCTTGGTGATCTTAAGGCTCTCCCAGATCGGTTGCAGGAGTTAATTTCTGAGGCGACTAACCTTACTTCTGGGAATACTGGAATTCACTTTAATGTATGTACCAATTACGGCGGTAGGCGTGAATTAGTTTTAGCAGCTCAAAAACTTGCTGAACGTTCTGTAAAGGGTGAGCTTGATCCAGCGCTTATTGATGAGAATATTTTTGCTGAGCAGCTTTTTACAGCTGGTGAGGTTGATCCAGACTTGCTTATTCGTACGAGTGGAGAGAGGCGAATTAGCAACTTTTTGCTTTGGCAATTAGCTTATACGGAGATTCATATCACTGAAGTCTTATGGCCTGATTTTGATGAGGTAGCTCTTAAGCATGCCTTGTTTGATTATCAGTCAAGATGTCGACGTTTTGGGGGGATAGATCCCATCACCTCGGATTGTCTTGGGACTTAATTTTTGGTTCTTTTGGATTTATGACCTTGATTGATCAGAAGGCTACTGAATCACATTCAATAAACCTTCGATATGACTGGACCTTGGAAGAAATCAGTGAGCTGTTAGCGCTGCCTCTAATGGATTTGTTGTGGCGAGCCCAGTCAGTACATCGCTCGGCTAATCCTGGGTATAAAGTTCAATTGGCTTCATTATTGAGTGTTAAAACTGGAGGTTGTGAAGAAGACTGTTCTTACTGTCCTCAATCAATTCATAACAGCAGTGATGTGACCGGACAGCCTGACTTGGAAATAAAGTCTGTCCTTGAGCGTGCGAAAACAGCAAAAGAATCGGGGGCTGATCGTTTTTGTATGGGTTGGGCTTGGCGTGAAATTCGTGATGGTAAAGCTTTTGAATCAATGCTTTCAATGGTGAGAGGTGTACGTGAACTCGGCCTGGAAGCATGTGTAACAGCGGGCATGCTTACTGATGATCAGGCTTTGCGATTGGCAGAGGCTGGCTTGACTGCGTACAACCACAACCTTGACACCAGTCCAGAACACTATGGGCAGATAATTAGTACTCGCACATATCAGGAACGTTTAGAAACCTTATATAGGGTTCGTTCGGCAGGGATAACACTTTGCTGTGGTGGAATTATTGGAATGGGGGAGACTGTTAGCGATAGAGCTTCGTTATTAAGGGTCTTGGCGACACTTGAACCACATCCCGAGAGCGTTCCAATTAATGCTCTTGTTGCTGTGGAAGGAACACCTTTGGAGGACCTTTCTTCGATTGATCCTCTGGAGATGGTTCGGATGGTAGCTACCGCGAGAATTCTTATGCCATATAGTCGAGTTCGTCTAAGTGCTGGTCGTGAGCAACTTGGAAGAGAAGCTCAGATTCTTTGTCTCCTAGCAGGAGCCGATTCAATCTTTTATGGCGAGAATCTTTTGACAACGTCCAACCCAAAAATTGCTTCTGATCGTGAGCTTCTCTCCAAGGCTGGTGTACAAGTGAATTGGGAGTTGAATGATTAATGAAAATCGATCATATGCAAGCGATTGATAACCCACTAAAGGTTGCTGCATTCTATTGCTTTACAGCGATCTCAGATGAGATGATCTTTTTCTTGCTTGATGAGCTTAGCCTTCAGGCTGATAGAAATAATTTAGGAGGAACTGTTTTACTTGCTTCTGAAGGAGTCAATGGAACGATCTGTGGATCTAGTGAGGCAGTTTTGTTTTTCTTGGAGATTTTAAGTGAAGCATTGCAAAAACATCCCTTTGATGTGAAGTTTAGCTGGACAGATAAACCTGCTTTTCGCCATTTTAAAGTACGTAAGAAAGCTGAAATTGTCACGATGGGAGTGGAGGGGATAAACCCAAATCAGACTGTAGGCCTATATGTAGAACCAAGTGATTGGAATGATTATTTAAATGATCCTGAGACCCTTGTAATTGATACTCGAAATAAATATGAAGTTGGTATAGGAAGTTTTGATGGAGCGTTGAATCCTAAAACTGATTCTTTTCGTCAATTTCCTAAATGGGTAGATAATGATCTTGGGGATTTGGTTAAGGAAAAGGATCCTAAAAGAATTGCAATGTTTTGTACTGGAGGAATACGTTGCGAGAAGGCAACATCTTATTTGATGAGCAAGGGTTTTAAAGGCATTCATCATCTACGAGGAGGAATTCTGCGCTATTTACAAGAAGTCCCTGAGGAAGAAAGTCTTTGGAATGGTGAATGTTTCGTCTTTGATCAGCGAGTGGCCTTAAATCAACATCTTTTACCTGGCGAACATCAATTGTGTTATGCCTGCGGTATGCCTCTTGACCTTGAATCTCGGAATAGTCTTCATTACATACGAGGTGTTCAATGTCATTATTGTGAGGATCTTTTTAGCGATTTAGATAGAATTCGATTTGCAGAAAGGCAAAAACAATTTGACAAACGTGAACAATCTCATCAAAATTTGAGTAGGAAAAGTACTTGAATAATCCTTCTTTGACTCAATTGGAGAAGCAGGCTGCTGAGTCTGGACTTCTATTAAGGCTTCAAGTTAGGGCCCCAATTTTTAATTTATGGACATTAAGGCTTGTTGTAGCAGAGCAGCAAGTTACAGAAAAGGTGCAAATTTTAGGCGAGATGAAAGCCTGGGCTTATGCAGGTAAGAAAGGATTGCAACTTGATACTTTGCAAGTTCATTCTAAAGCTCCGGCAGGGGTAGGTCATTTAGTCTGGGCAGCCACTATGGCTTGGGCTTTGGAAAATACGCCTTGTAGATCAACAAGGCTTTTAGCTATTCGTGATGATGATTTTCAACATCAACGATTGGTGCGCTATTTCTTAAGGCGTGGCTTCCATCTGATAAGGGAGGTTGGGGCCGCACCTCAAGATTTGCCATTAAGGGTTGTATGGGGTGGAGCAGGAGCCTTAATGGTTGCTGATTGTTTTGAGGTGTTTAAAAGGAGTAATGATCTTTGGGGTATTGCTCAAGGGCCATTTGCTTGCAATTAAGATTCTTCGGCATGGTAACTGCTACGTACTAACGGACCACTATTTGTTTTTTTAAAGCCAAGTTCATTGGCGATATCTCCTAACTCTTTGAAGTCCTGAGGATGCCAATAATGTTGTACAGGAATATGTGCCAATGAGGGCCTAAGATATTGTCCTAACGTGATGTATTGGCAGTCCACAGCGCGTAGATCTTTCAGGGTTTGAATTATTTCCTTTCGTTCTTCACCTAAACCCAGCATTAGTCCAGACTTTGTAGGAATATCAGGTGCTATTTCCCTTGCCATTTTTAATAAATTAAGTGAACGGCTATAGGTTGCACCTCGACGTACTTTCTTTTGAAGACGGCGCACTGTTTCTAAATTGTGGTTGAAACAAATAGGCTTCGCATTTAGAATTTGTATTAGACGTTCTTTTTGTGCTGCTAATAATCTTTCATTACTTGAACTCCCACCCCAAAAGTCAGGAGTTAACACTTCTATGGCTACCTCAGGTACGACGTTGCGAATAGCTTGAATAGTTTTTGTGAAAATACTTGCGCCATGATCAGGGAGGTCATCACGTGCAACAGAAGTTAGTACGACGTAACGCAGTCGTAATTCTTTAATTGCATTGGCTACACGTTCAGCTTCTTGATGGTCTAAGACTTTAGATGGACTTCCTTTATCGACTTGGCAAAAGGCACAGCTTCTAGTACAAATCGATCCTCCAAGGAGGAAGGTCGCTGTTCCAGCTGCGTAACACTCACCTCTGTTTGGACAACGTCCTTCTTCACAAATTGTGTGCAGTTGATGTTTTTTGACAAGATTTTGGACTTGTTCTAACTCAGAGGCCTTGCCTATAGATGAGTTAATCCATTCTGGAAGACGTTCATTCGGTAAAATATGACTGTAGGGGCTTTGTCTCTTTTGGGTAGTTGACATGTCTGAATCAGTCCATGGAGCGACGGCCTTCCAGTGCTCTCGTTAGTGTTACTTCATCGGCATACTCAAGTTCACTACCTACTGGAAGTCCATATGCAATCCTGCTTACTTGTGTAAATGGTTTCAGTAGCCTTGCCAAGTATAGACTTGTTGTGTCACCCTCAACGCTTGGAGTAAGTGCAAGAATTACTTCTTTTGTTTGATATTGATCGACTCTTTTTATAAGACTTGATACCTCTAATAGTTCAGGACTGATTCCATCCATAGGGGAGATTAATCCTCCAAGAACATGATATAGACCTTTGTATTCCCGTGTACGCTCTAAAGCTATAAGGTCTCGTGAATCAGCTACTACGCATATTTGATCTTCACTTCGTTCAAGATTCCTACAAATTTCACACTCTGGCTCTGCACTTAGATGAAAGCACTTTTGGCATTGCCCAACCTGACTTCTCGCAGCTAGTAAGGCATTTGAAAATTTTTGGACCTTGTCTTCGGGTTGACGTAAGAGATACAAGGCAAGCCTTTGAGCTGTTCTGGGACCAATTCCAGGAAGTTGTTCAAATTGGTCAATAAGGTGTGCTAGTGGTCGAGTGAAGCCGTTCAGAGTTCCAATCCAGGATTTGTGAATTTAACCAGTGTCTAATCTGCAAATGTATTTTATGCAAGTCTGCTGTCAGCAAGTAAAGGCTCCGGCAGAATGCACATAGGTCTAAGAATTTTTGATGGCTGTGTTTTTTCGTTCATTCCTGCGTGGCTGCCTGATCTTGTCTTTAACTTTTGCTTTGGGGGCCTGTAGTGGTGGCCTTGCAGCAGGCTTGAATTTGTATCAAAGCTCAGATGGTCGATATGCCTTTTCCTACCCAACAGGATGGACTAGGGTCTCAGTAAATGGTGGTCCAAAGGTTGTTTTTCACGATTTGATCAATAGTGATGAAACCTTGAGTTTGGTGGTTTCCAAGATTGACAGTGAAATTAACCTTAATGATCTTGGGAGCCCTTTAGCTGTTGGGGAGAGATTGATTACTCAGGTGATTGCACCTGAGGGCTCAGATCGATCTGTTGAATTAGTTCAGGCAGGCATGCGTGAGGAAGTGGGACATTTGTTCTATGACATTGAGTACTCTGTTCACCTAAAGGATCGCGATAGGCATGAATTAGCAACCTTTGTAACGGATAGAGGATATTTATATACGCTTGCAACTAGTACTAATGAAAATCGCTGGCCTAAAGTGAAGAATTTGTTTGAGCGGGTTATTGAATCATTTACTTTCTTGATTTAAGCATTACTCAGTTAAGAATTGTTGAGTAAGAAAGCCTTTTTGTTAAAACACCCTCTCGGGTTTGAAAATAAAATCTCTCGATCAATCTTAAGCTTACCGATCATGTTATTTTTTAGGATATATGTCGATTAAAGTTTTAAGAATTCGTTTTCTCTTACGCCAGCTTGAACTCTCCAAAGTTGTTTATAGGCATGTGAACTCTTAAGAAGAGATTCGTGGCTTCCGGATTCAATAATCTTACCTTTATCTAAAACTATTATCTGGTCAGCATGTCGTACCGTGCTTAACCTATGAGCTATTACTATTGTAGTTCTGTTAGCTGTAATTTTCTCTAGAGAACGTTGTATAGCAGCCTCTGTCTCATTGTCTACAGCAGCAGTAGCCTCGTCAAGAATAAGAATAGGGGCGTCCTTTAAAATTGCTCTTGCTAGAGCAATTCGTTGGCGTTGGCCACCAGACAATCTTTGGCCGCGTTCTCCTACAAGTGTTTGGTATCCATGAGGTAAATCTTTAATAAAGGAGGATGCTTCGGCAAGTTCAGCTGCTTTGTAAATCTCTTGATTAGAGGCCTTTTCGTTGCCGTATGAGATATTTTCGCCGACAGTCCCATGGAAAAGATAGACATCTTGACTTACAAGAGCTATAGAACGACGTAAATCTTTTAGGCAAAAACTATCAATTGACCTTCCATCAAGACGGATTTCTCCATCGCTTATAGGATATAAACGAAGTAGAAGTTTAACTAGAGTACTTTTACCTGAACCTGTTGCTCCAACTATTCCTATTGTTGAGCCTTTAGGGATAGTTAAATCAAAGTTCCTTAGGATTTTAGATCTACCTTTATAGTGAAAATTTACATTTTTAAATTGAATCTCCCCAAGAACATCTTTAGGGTTTAGTTTCCTTAAACCACTTGAAATAGTTATGGGAGTATCTATCAGGTCTAATACTCTATTTGTAGATGCCATTGAACGTTGATATTCGTCTAGAGTATTGCCAAGTGTCGTCAATGGCCAGAGTAATCTCTGAGTAATAAACACAAGGAAACTGTAAGTTCCAACTGCTAAATTACCTTCCCAGGTCTCAAGCCCTCCCACTAAAAGAATTGCAAGGAATGCAAAAAGTATTGCGAACCTTATTAATGGTATGAATCCTGCAGATAACTTTATTGCCCTTTTATTACTTTTTCGGTAGGAGTCGCTATCGATTCTTAGACGTTCCAGCTCCCAGGACTCTGTAGCGAAGCTTTTAATAGTTAACATTCCTCCAAGATTGTTGCTTATTCTTGCTGCGAGATCGCCAGCTCGTTCCCTTACTTCCCTATATCTTGGAGCTAATTTTTCTTGAAAATTTATTGATCCCCATAGAATCAATGGAATAGGAAGGAATGCCAGTAAAGCTATTCCAGGAGCCATAAAGGCCATAGCCCCGCCAACGGCTAAGACAGTAATAATCAATTGAAGAATTTGGTTGGCACCGTGATCTAAAAATCTTTCAAGTTGATTTATGTCATCATTAAGAATAGACATTAGACGCCCAGTGCTATCTGATTCAAAGAACGCCATCTCAAGTTTCTGAAGGTGTTCGTAAGCCCTAATTCGAAGATTATGTTGCGTTGATTGGGCTAAGTTTCTCCAAAGGACACCGTATAGATACTCAAAAAGTGACTCGGCAGTCCATATCACAAAAGAGAGCAGTGCAAGAATCCCTAGTTGACTTGGAACAGTAGAGAATCCAATACTTGCAAGCCATGAGGACTGTTCTCTTACTACTACATCAACTGAAAGCCCTATAAGTACTGGTGGTGCGAGATCAAAAATCTTATTGAGAATTGAAGAGGTGATGGCAGCTATTATTAAATTACGTTGAGTTCTTATGCTGCTCAGGAGTCTTAGTAATGGGTTATTTACTGGTCTAATTTTTCTAACCATTTTTTGGGAGGAGCTCTTTATTGAAATGAGTACTGCCTATAAGGAAGACTTTAACCTTTAAGTAAAAATTAGATTTATGCTCTAAGTGGTTTTTTTGTTGTTTGGACAGCTAGAAAATAATTACAGCTGAATTTGGAGGCTTGATGAAACGATCTAGGGCTTTTAACCGATTTAATCGCTTTACTGCAAAACGACGCCGTAATGCCCTTCGATCTGATATCCCATGCATGAGTGAAGAATTTTCAAAGGTATCTGAACCTATAGATCAGTCTCAAGGATTACGAGAAAAAGCCTTACAAAAAGAAGCTTTATCAGATTTTCTTGATGTTTAAGGTTTGTTTAGGATTTTTTAAGTAAAAAGCCATCAAATCTTGAGATGGCTTTTTACCGTTAGCAGCCTCTTTGGCTGATTTACCAGTTATTTCTGCCTCCTCCACCATATCCACCACGGCCGCCGCCGCCGCCGCCACCTGAGCGCTCACGAGGAGTTGCTTTGTTGACACGAATCATTCGACCCATCCATTCGACGTCTTGAAGATCATCGATTGCTTTTTGCTCGTCACCATCGTTAGTCATTTCAACGAAGGCAAACCCCCTTTTCCTTCCGGTTTCCCGGTCTAAAGGGAGACTGCATTGCTTGACTTCTCCGTATTGGCTAAAAAGGTCGAGCAAATCTTCTTGCTCTGCTTGGAAAGATAAATTTCCTATGTAAATGGTCATTCCTAAAGGGACTGAGGGGAATTGATCAGAAGAAGCATTGGTCCAAAAAGGAAAGTCCTTGAATGCTGGAGCAAGAGAGCTGAAGCCTGGGGAGCGAGCCGTTTGGGGCCTATGAGCTGGAGCTGATGTAAGACCAAACTATAGGGCAGTGGGTTAGAAAGTCACTTAATCTTGTTGAATACATAAAGTGTTTTCTAAGAAGAAATAGATTTTCCTTTGTTAGTCTAGTTTTGAGAGATTTAGTTTTGTCAATCTTGACCTTCCCTCAATCTTATAGGTCCTATTGATGAAATTGATTTTTGAGAGTTTCCTCTTCAAAATCTGAAGAATATCCTGGTTAATTCTGTGAATCTTTTCATTATGAATGGCTTATTGAATTTTGTATTCAATTCTAGAGTTTGAATTCTTTAATAGCTTTGTTCTTGCAGGTTATTTTAGCAGATTCGATTGAGGCCCCTTCATTAAATTCTTTAATCATGCAATGGCAGACATATTTACCCATCCCATTGGGGGCAATAAGTCTTGATTGATTTATTTCTGCATTGAAGCCTGCTAAGCATAGTTTTGTTATTAAGCCTCCTGCGTTAGTTGGTTTATTATTTAGTTCAAAAGCTGCTAATCCTAAATAAGATAGTAATACCAATTTTAAATAAAACATCTTAAAATTTGATTTAAGAGAAATGAGTCCTCATGAAGTACGGTGGATTTTTAATTCTCTGTTCATTACTTTTACCTTCCTTAGCTCATTGAAAATACTCTCTGGCATCCCTTTAGGGAGGTCAACCAGGCTATAGCAGTCAAATATTTGGATGCGACCAATCTTTCTTCCTTGAAGGCCTGTTTCATTGGCAATAGCACCTACTAAATTCCCAGGCTTAACGCGATCACGATGACCTACCTCTACACGGAAACGATCCATATGAGATTCTGGTGAAATTGATTTGTGCTCATTTCGCCGACGTGATGGGTTTTGTCTATCCTCTCGACGATCGTTCCTAAGACCTCGTTGTTGAGATTGTTTTATCCAACTTTCATCACCTTGTGCGAGTAGCGGGGCTTGACCAATAGCAAGGTTTATTGCGGCCATGGCAAGTTGTTCTTGATTTAATTTAAGTTCTTGTGAAACTTCTTCTAGCATTGCTTCAATCAAAGAAGTTTCTTCTTCGTGTTCTCTCCCTGTGGAGGCTGCATCAGTAAGACGTTTGCGAAGTCGATTCAGACGACTTTCATTTATTGTTGAATTGCTTGGTATTTCCATTTGTTCTATTGGCTGCCCAACAGCCCTTTCAAGGTTGGTTACGAAACGTCTTTCCCTGTAATTAACAAAAAGGATTGCCTCACCACTTCGACCAGCACGTCCAGTTCTACCTATTCGATGCACATAGGCCTCGCTATCGAAAGGGATGTCGTAATTTATAACTAGTTCAATTCTGTCGACATCAAGACCTCTTGCTGCAACATCTGTAGCCACAAGTATATTTACGCCTCCTTTACGTAGACGTTCAACTGTACGTTCCCTTTGATTTTGTGGGACGTCGCCGTTTAGAACAGCAACATCATGACCTGCTGCCTCCAGTGCCTCGGCAACTATGAGAGTGATTGCTTTGGTACGAGTAAAGATGATTACTCCTTCATCTGTTACTACTTCAAGAACTCTTTTTAAAACTTCTAATTTGTAACTGTTTTGGAGGGTGATGAATCTTTGACGGATAAGACGTGCTTCTTGAGCACGAGACTTTATTGTTATCTCTGCCGGTTCGTGGAGGTATCGTTTTGAAAGCCTTCGTATCTCAGATGGCATTGTTGCTGAGAAGAGGACCATCTGTCGCTGTTTAGGTAACTGTTCAAGAATCCATTCGACATCATCAATAAATCCCATTCGTAGCATTTCATCGGCTTCATCTAAAACCAAGCTGCACAATCCCGTGGTGATAAGTGTCCCCTGCCGCATGTGGTCCATTACTCGACCAGGGGTTCCTACAACTATATCTACTCCTCTTTTTAGTGAGTTTATCTGTGCTCGAAAATCAGCCCCTCCATAAATAGCTAAAATTTTTAAACTTGGATGACCAGCTGCGTAGGCACGGAAGGATTCTGCAACCTGCATAGCTAGTTCTCTTGTTGGAGCAAGAACTAGAGCTGCTGGTTTGTTTTTGTTTTCATTATCTTTGAGTCGTTCGAGTAGAGGGAGCGCAAAAGCAGCTGTTTTTCCTGTACCTGTTTGTGCTTGCCCGACTAGGTCACGTCCAAGCATTAGTTCTGGTATTGCAGCTTGTTGAATTGGCGAGGGCTCTTTGTAACCTTTGTTTTCGAGTGTTTTTAGTAATTCATTACTGAATCCAAATCCATCGAACCCTAGTTTATTTGAATTCTGATCAGATGGACTTGAGTTTTGACTTGCCATCTTTTGATTTGAGCTTACTTTTTTCGCTTGTAAGGGCTCACTTGTATCTTCATCTGAAGTAGATGTAGGGACATCAGGTGGATTCAGATCAATAGAGCATGAGGTATCCTCAAATTCTTTTGTATTAGTCATCTAGAAAGAGCGTTGGCCTGATTAACCCTTCAATTCAGGCAGACAACGTCCAATCGGGATAAACCGTGCTGTGTTGACTCGCCTTTTAAAAGGTCTTCTAAATTTAACATCTTGGCATGTAGACCTAATTATTTGAGCTTCTAGGAAGCCAACACTTCACTAAGAATCTGCTCCCCCTCTAGTAATTAGATCGACTTCTAATTTTGCTCTAGTGATTCCTGTATATAGCAACCTAGTTGAATAGGAATCTAGTTTTCTTGTAGTTTGATCTATCTCTTTGGCTTCATTAAATGTTTTTGGCCATAAAATCATGACTTTATTGGCTTCACTCCCTTGAGCTTTATGAATCGTCATTGCCAATGCAGGCTCGAGATTCTTTATTCGTGCTGGTTGAATTAATTGTATGGTTGCTTTTTCATCGTTAGATGACAACTGAAATATTATTCGACGATGTTCTCCTTCTCCTATGACAACTCCAATATCTCCATTCGCAAGATCAAACTCGCTCTTGTTTTCGCTACACATTACAGGAGTTCCTTCTGGCCAGGTGGTCACACCATCAGCAAAATTATTTCCTAGAAATGTTCTATGCAAATGATTTATACCCCACTGTCCATGTCTTTGGGGCGAAAGGACAATGAACTCCTCTAAGCAAGTGAAGAGTTTTTCTGAGTCAACTTCTAGTTTCTGAATAGCTAAGTTTAATGGGCCAAAATCTTGTTCTATTTCTGCTCTTAATAACTCAGTATATTTCTTGAGTTGGTTGAAATGCTTCTGGACACTATTTATGACTAGTGATGGAATAACACTTTGATTGAAGATATGCCTCCTAATGTTTTCAGAGCTTGGAAGTTCGTTAAGCTCATCCCAGAATCTTTTGATAGGTTTTTCTCGTAGAATCATACTTAATGAGGCAATTGCTCCACGGTTCCGATAAAGCTTGTGGAGATGAACGGCACCTTCGCCAAAACAAGAACGGATTTGGACTTGTTGAAGCTTGTGCCAGATTGCTCCACTCCCAATGGGAGGTAATTGATGTTGATCACCTACAAGAATAAGTTGACTTTCTCTAGGTAAGGCTTCTAGGAGGGCTTTTATTAAAGCAAGGTCAACCATTGACATTTCGTCTATGACTAAAAGATCAAGGCGTATTTTGTTTTTTTTGTTCCGACCAAACCCCCCAGGCCTAGCTTCGAGCCATTTATGCAAAGTGTTGCAAGGAATATTAGATAGGTTGTGTTTATAAGAAGGAGTGATATTTATGATTCCTTTGTTAACAGTTTCCTTTAGACGCCTTGCGGCTTTGCCTGTTGGTGCAGCAAGACCAATCTTCAGGGTTGGGTTTAGGTACAGTGCTTTTTCTAGCATCATTATTACTGTGCTAGTTTTTCCTGTTCCAGGTCCACCACTAAGTAAAATCACACCTTTAGTTTTAATAGCATTTATGGCTTCTTCTTGTTCTGAGGTAAGGTTTTTGTGGGATGTTATAGGTTGAGGCTTGTTGTTTTGAGTAATTGGAATTCTTGTTGAACTTGATCTATTGCGTATTTCATCAATGACTACTTCCATATCTTCATACCATCTTCTCCAACTTAATAGATTCCCTTTTAAAACCATAGGAGATAATTCGCCTTCGATCCAGCCACTTTGGTTTAGAGCTTTCTTATGAGCTTCAGGCCAGCCTTCCGCTTTTAATTCTTCAAGAACTGTAGATTTGCTTAAGTTGATTTCTAATTCTCCACGTGAAAGTGCGTTTATTAAGCCAATGATCAAGTCTTCTAGATGTAATTTTGATTCTTTAGTGGGAAAGCGTCTTAATAAGGTTTGAGTTAAGGCACTTTTCAGTTCTGCTGACCATAAGTTCAAGTTGTTTTCGCTCATTGGCCTCCATCTTTTAGGAGCTTGTCAAGAGTCAGTACACGCGTTAATGGCGCCTCCTCAACAATGAAGCCTGGAATAGAATTGAAAGGTTGTTTTTTGTGGACAGCTTGTTCTCCAGGAACTCCTCTTAAAAATACGTAGACATATCCACCAAGATGTCGCTCAGGTGAATAGTTTGGAAGTCTCCAACGAAGAAAGCGATGCAAAGCTACTAAGTACAAATGTGCTTGAAGTGGGTAATGATGGAGCTTCATTTGGTCCATCATTGCTTCAATGTTGTAGTGAAGAGGCCCGCATGTTGATGCTTGTCCATCTTCCTCTGTTGCCCCAATCCAGTTGCTTTTCCAATCGGCAACCCACCAACGTGCGTTTGAAGAGTCTTCTTTATCTGTAAACACCAGATCTATTGAACCGGTCAGGTAGCCCCGACTAAATATTTTCAGATTTTTGAGTTGTTTTGCATAGCTTGGCCCAAATTTTGCATTGGGGTCAAATTCAAAAGTTTTGGCGAGATCTAACGATTGAATTGCATTACCTTTTTGTGCAATTGGCAAGTCAAAGCTTAATTCTGATAGTCGACGTTCTATCGTCAGTTGATTAAATCTAAAACTGCCTAGAGGCCCACCTATTGGTGTGCTTATAATCCTTTCAAGACCGTCTTGCACTAAAACTGTCCAAGTTACATCCAGGCCAGCACGAAGAAGCTCCTCTTCAATTATCATTCTTGAGCAATCGCTTTTGATTGAGTCGGTAAAATTTATTCTTTCTAGAATTTTATGTAAGCATTCACCTGCTAAAGGACCGCGAGGAAAGTTGCTTAAGGGACCCGTAGCTGACCATGATGTTTGGGTTTCTTTGATGTCGGATTTATCTTTCTTATTATAATTAATTAATAACAATGATCTCTCTTGAATTTCTTGGTCTCTATCATTAAAATCTTCTTTTTTAGTAGGGTTATAAGGAGAACTGGAACCCATAAACGGTTTTTTTGCTATCCATCCTGAGTAGCTGTTTCTTCCCCAGCTTACATCTAATAATCGTTGTGGGCTTGGCCCTAAACTTAGGCTTCCTTTTTTGGGGATTGTGCGCCACTTTTCTGTAGGCTTTTGGTTATTTGCAGTAAGAATAGAGATTTTTACATCATTTTTCCTTAGCCAATTCTTCATGCTTTCTAACGTTAACTTATCATTCTTTTGACCTAAAGAATCTGGACCAAATAGGAAACATGAGAGTGGGTTGCGTTCTTGCTTGGCCCCCAGAGCCCAGATCAGGATTAATTGATCTTTTGCACGTGTCATAGCAACATAGGCAAGACGCTCTGCTTCTTGTAAACAGGCTTGTTGAGCAGTTTGTACGGCAAACTTGGCTTCACCAGAATTCTTGTTAAGGGCTAAAAGCCAAGTTTGATCTTTGACTGACCTCCATAAGGGACCTTTGACGAGTGGTGGGGATTCCCATAGGTATGGGCAAATAACTACACGATATTCAAGGCCTTTACTTCGATGAATGGTGACAACATTTACGGCACTTTCTGCCATGTCACTATTTGGTTGATGATCATCTGGAGTTGGGTCTAATGGTTGTAGCCGTCTATGCCTAAGCCATCTCGCAGCAAGTGAAGTAGATAGGCCTTCTGTATGGATTTCTTTTTCTACTAATTGAGCACATTGTTGGAGATCTCCAAGCATGCGTCCTCTTTCTGAGAGATCTGCAATGGTTGGCCCTTCTATTAATTCAGCCAAACAACCCAATAAACCTAAGTTCGCAAAGTTGTTAGACCAATCTCTAAACCTGGCGGCAAGTTGATCGAGTTCTCTTTCGACTTCAGTGCTCTTCAGCCTTTTTGTATCCCATTGCATTAGTGCCGAGCAGGCGACTAATCTGAGATTTCCAGAATTTCCTGGATTGGCAAGGCAGTCGAGAAATCGTTGTAAAACCAGAGATGCTTCACTTTTAAAGATATCTCCTTGACTGACGAGTCTTGTAGGTACCCCTGCATTTGCTAGACCATCTCTAATCTGATCTGCTTGGTTGTGACGATTTACAAGGATACAAATGTCAGACAACTGAAGCTCATTCTTATGCGCGTTAAGGATTTTAAGAACGGAATTGGCTACAACTGTAGGAATAACTTTTTCTAGTTCTGTTTTTGATAAGAGATCGGAATTACTCTGGGAAGGGGCAACACTGGTTGTTTCTATTGTTTGAACTTGAAGTGGATATTCCCCTGAAGGGATGTTTAAAGTCTTTTCATTTGTACGAGCAATTAATGCTGGTATCTTTAATTCGGAATAAGCTAATCCTGTTGCCATTAATTTATTCAAACTATCCATTAAAGGAGCGGATGTACGGAAATTGTCTAGCAGGGCATCGATTCGACTAACTTGTTTTCTTGCTTTGATATAGGTATTGATATCGCCACCCCTAAACCCATATATAGCTTGCTTGGGATCTCCGACTAAGAGTAATAAATGCTCAGTATTGGAACCAAAGCTATTTTTGAGGATTCTCCATTGCAAGGGGTCAGTATCTTGAAACTCGTCAATAAGTGCGACTCGATACCTTTCTCGTAATTTCTTTATAAAAGGAGCAGATTCCTCTTCTTCACAAATTTCTTTTGCGATTGTGTGGGATCTTGGATCTAATGATCTGAGAAGATCCCCATAACTCATTACTCCACGTTGAAGTCTGCATCCCTTTAACTTATCAATTGTTGATGTAATTGCATGAACCCAAATAAGTTCTGGAATGCCATCCCACAATTGGACTATGGCTTCTTGAAGTTCGCTTGTTATTTCATGAGGTATTTTTTGTTCGCAATGCTGAGCAACATCCAATAAGATAGCTGGGTGAAAGTAGTTACCTAGAAGTATTTGTTTCCGAATATCTCCGTAAAAAGGTCTATCGGTTAGTTCGGAATTTGCTCTATCATGGGAGAATGTTTTTATCCATTTTGTTATAATTTCAGAACGATCTATTTTTGGTTTTGGACTAAAGGGCTTGGTATTTTTGCAACCATTTCTTCTCCATTCCTCAGCAATTCTACGTAGATCATTTTCTAAACTCCTCCCGTTTTTTTGCCATTCTAAATTGAAATTAGACCATCGCTCTTTTATCCATACTTCAAATTGCTTTGAGAGAGACTCTGAATGGTTTATTACCGTTTTATTTGTTTTTAGGGCAAGGCTTGGATCACTGTCAATTTTCAAGAGTACTTTGGTGATTTCTTCAACACTTAAGCCAGCATAATGAACACCTGCTAAATCCTTAGGTTGGAGCATCAGAACTTGCTGTTGCCAATAATCGTGAGAGATCTCTTGAATAAGTTGTTTGCCTTCTCCTTCGATTTGTATATTTAGGCTTGTCTTGTTTTCTATAGCTTGACGCTGGAGGGTTCTTTTACAGAATCCATGTATGGTTGTTATATCCGCGCGATCAATATCTTCTAGAGCTTCAAGGAGCAAACTTGTTAGATAAAGCCTTCTTTCTTTCTCTTTACCATTAAGCTCTAACCATTGTTTAAGAATATCGTCAGGTGGTTGGATATTGAGACCTTTCCCTATGGCTTCTAGGCCAACTAAGGCAGATTCAAGACGGTTGTTGATTCTTGCTTTTAGTTCAGTTGCGGCTGCTTCTGTGAAAGTCACTACGAGTAGTTGTTTGAGCTTGTGACCTTTTTCGGTAAGTAGACGTAAAACAAGATGTGCGATCGCAAATGTCTTACCTGTGCCAGCACTGGCTTCTAAAAGACGAAGACCAGGTTCTAGAGGATATTCATTGGCTTGAAATTTTGATATAGATTGTTTATGTTCATTTTTCATTGATTGCTACCCTCCATTTTATATTTAGCAAGGTGTTGGGGATTTTGCTCCTAAGCAATAGATTTGAAAGAGGAGTTCTTGATAAAGGTGTAATCACTTTCGTAATAGACTTTTATGTGTTTAATTGCGCCAATCAAGTATAGGAATACCGGAGAAAATTGCTGGTGTCTTTATTAGGTAGGGGATGTATTCAGGGTATAGTCTCTTGAGCTTTCTTTCTTCTCTTTTGGCCTTTCCTATTAGTACGAAGCATAAACAAAATAAAAGCATTATATGTATAACACTGCCAAGAAAAATAGTAATTCCTGCAGAGCTTATTAATAAGGCTTGATAAAGAGGGTGCCTACACCTTTTGTACGGACCTAAAGTTACAAGCGAGGAGCCTGGTTTTGGATCGGGGAAGGGCGAGAGACTGGCGCCAAGTTTTATAAGGGACCTTATGGCGAGGGTTATCCCACTAATAAGTAGGCCAAGCCCTAATAACTTTATGGATAATAACCAAGGCCCTTCCCATGAGGACACTGAAGGCCAAGGTGGAATGAAGTGCGCTGTAATTAGGCACAATTGAGAACCCAACCACCATTCACCTTGACGGTTGTCAATCAAACCGCTCCATTTGAAGCCCCATCCAGAAAATGCCAATTCAAGAGAATTTAAGGGTGGTGGTGGCTTAGGTGAATTCATTTCCGCATGATTTTAGCAATATTGGGATTCTGAGGCAGATAATCGATTTGGATTCCCTTGAATGGGACTAATTAATAAAAGGATGCATTGCTCTGTTGTTCCTGAATTCCTAAATAGCATGTACAAGATCTGTTCCTAAAAAAGATAAACTGACAGCTTTAACCAATAAATAAAGGCCTGTCTTTAACATTTTAATGAAGATTCTGGTGTTTATTTTTTTAAACAATTAATTAGTGGGTCGTAAAGTAATGATATGGCGTTTTTAAAGCTTCTGTTTTCAAGAAAATCTTTTGCTGTGAGATCTGTGCCAAAGCAGAGTTTCATCTCAGGTTTGTCTCTTTCTCCTAAGATCATGAAGGAACCCTCCCATTGGCGAATGAATGCAGACTTGGCTTTATTAGGGCCTTTATTCATCTCTTTTGCGAATGCCCAACCACTTTCCGGTGGCACAGGCCAACATTCTTTTAGACCTTGACTCACGATAGATTTGAGATTAATTAAGTGTTCTTTTGCTTCTTTTATTTGTAGCCTATCTAATTTAAGTGCAATGTGAAATTCATCCTTTTTGGTCTGAGATGAGTTTCGTGCAATGACTACAGTTCCAGTTGAAGGATAATTATTTGCACAAACATAAAGGTGAGTTAGCCAAGCTTCCATTACTACCTTTGATTTAAGCTTACCTGGCTCAATAATCACCGTATGATCTCCTGCTAATAGGAGTCTTATTGGCCTATCACTCATCTTAAGTAGATGTTTTCTGCATGGCCCAAGACTTTGAAGACTAGATTGAATATGTTGAAGACGTCTATCTAATAGGTCGTATTCAAGAGAGGCAGCCGAGTTGGGAGGGAATATGCCTTTCCCTTTGTTTTCGTTTTGCCAGTTCCCTAAAATTGAATTGTTTATAGGAGTGTTTAAATTGTCGTTGAGTTGATCGATGAAATGCTCGATCTTTTTGCTTAGCAAAAAGTGACGATCAAGTTCAGTTAATTTAAGATCTTCCAGGTCCTTTATTGGAGTAATCCATTCACTTGATTGAATTTTAAGTTGTTTTAGCCAAAGCACTTGAGGGCCTTTCAACCACTCTTTGAGTGTTTCATGGGGAATGGATGGATTGGTTTGGTGTTCGGAACTCCATCTAAATGGAAGGGCTAGAGCGAGAGGGCTGGGTTTAATGTTTTTATCAAGCCATAATCTTGCTTCAAGATTTCTACGGTCGCAACTGAGAGCAGGACTGGAATTTTGTTTGATAAAGTTTCTTCGATCTAGTGGATTAAGGGGGGGGTGCTTGATAAGACCAGAGAAACTCTCCTTATCCAGATCAGCTTCTAGATTTCCCAGCCATTGTTGAATAGGAGTAGGAGCCGGGTTGAATTCACCTGTTTTTTCGTTTCTAGAATTCCATGAAATAAGGAGATGTTGTCTTGTAGACATTAAGGCTTCTAAGAGAACATAGCGATCCTTATCGCTATTGCTTGGATCTCCAAGCATGCGGGTTTGTTCTAACAAGTGAAAGCTTGGCCTGTCCTTATGTCTTGGGAAAATATCTGCATCCATCCCCATTAAAATAATTACACGATGAGGGATCGCTCTCATGGGTTCTAAGGCACTTATTGTGATCTTGCCGCTGCGGTGGCCATAACGACTTCCTTCTATAGACAATGCTTCATTAAGCACATCTAAGGCCACAGAAGAATCAAATTTCAATTGGCAGTTACCTGCAACTTTTCTCCATTCTTCAAGAGCATTAATAATGTTTTGGTTCTCCCAGGACCATGCGCCACCGTCTTTAAAAAGATCTTTTATAGACGATTTCAGAAGCTCTATCCATTCTTTACAAGTTCGGGCACTCCTAAAGGTGTTTAATTGATTAGAGATGGTAGATAATAGATACCACCATTGCTTTATTTCGGCAGGAGAAATACCCTCATTGAATGGTGCTATCCCTCTAGGAGCCAAGCCTGGTTTGTTTGGTAGTACGAGTCCAAGTAACCATCTCTCCAAACACCAACTCAGACTATGTATTTCATCACCTCCACGTTCAATGGCATCAAGTCCCCAACGAAATCCTGTTAGTTGTAGATAAGAAATGATGTTATTGGAAGCTTCTTGATCAAGATTTTGTTGCTTTTGTAGTGCCGGATTTGTTAGAAGAGAGTCAAGTGAAGTTGAAGTGAGTCGATTGTTGGCGAGATTAAGTAGATCTAACATGAACTTCGTCAAGCCTGGTTTCTCCTGTTGACTACGGTCTGTTATTCGCCAAGGTAGGTCAACATTAGTTGCAGTTTGATCGTTAAAAACAGCTGCGATCAAGGGAGAAAGACGTTTGATTTGCGGAGTCATTATTAGTACGTCGCGTGGTTCGAGACTTTGGTCTTCAGCAAACCATTGAATTATCTGATCCCGAATTACTTGGACTTGACGCCATTGGCTGGGACAGGCGAGAAAGATTAAGGAACTATCGTCTATTTTTCGTTTTAGGTTATTTGGGTCACCATCTTGAATCAAATTTTGTTGAATTTGCTCTAGAAAAGTTGGCTCCCTTTTTGATTGAATTGCCATGTTGGCAGGTGCCGCGAATAAATCTCCTTCTCTCCATTGGCCTAGTTGACATTCCCCACTACCTTCGAGCAACTGCTGAAACTCTGCGCCCATTCGACCAAGACTTCCTTCTAATCGTGGCGCTTCTAGTAACCAACGACCATCAGTCGGAGTATTCCAACTTTTTCCTAATTGATCCCTTCTGTTTTTACAACGTTGCCAGAGATCTGGGCATGGAGTTATTAGGAATAGCTTGACATTTATTAATCCAGATAATGCTTGTACAAATTCTATTTGAGCAGAAGAAAGACTACTCACTCCAAAGAGATAAAGATCAGATGGTAGAAGTTCTGCAGGAACCTCTCCTCCTTTGAGTCTTCTTATGGCTTTCTTAACTAGAATTCCGAATGGATCTGCATTGATATGTTTTGTTAGGGCCTTGAATAGAAGGGGTTGCCATCGCATTTGCGGGGATAAGTTTTTGAGATAGTTTGATGATCTTTCCAGTCCTTCATGCCATTCAGTTATTAGTTCATGACGATATAGGGCGTAATCATCAAAGGCATCGGCGATTTTTCTGGCGAGTTGCCATCTTTCTCGATTTAGGAATTCTTCTGTTGAGGGGTATTGTTGGAGCCATTCTTTTAGATCAGCACCTTCTGCTGTTTTAAGAATTTCTGGCATTAATTCAAGAATTGGCCATACAAGGCGAGAGGCTTTCCAAGGATCGTCAGAATTTTCTTTTCTCCCTAGAACTGTTAGAGCTAGTTTCCTTAAATGCGAGCGAGGGAAAGGAAACTGAATTTGAGCGCTTATTTCGTTGACAATTGCAAGTTGTTCTCTAAGCCAACAGCTTGTAGGCCAGGTGTTTACCACCACAGCAACCTTTACAAATGGATCTGGAGGGGTGAGCCGGAGGTCTTCAGATAAGACTCTTGCTAGCCATTCAGCTCGATTGCTTCTATAGATGGTCAGCAAGGTTCTTAAAGACGCTGTTTTTTTGGGGTTCTTGATCTTAGGAGTTATATGTTCTTTTCCAAAGTCCGTCATCTGTCGCGAATGCTTGGCCTGATTTGATTCCTTGAGTGGAAATTTAGTCATGGCTCTGTTCCTGATTCGGTTTTGTCTCTTGAAACAACCTGTAGGACTGAAATCGACAGATTCTTTAGTAACCGCTAAATATTTATTGAATATTTCTCCCGATAGTTTTTGATTTGATAGATTCTTTTGTGTGCAAGATCTTGAATATCTTTCTAATTGGTGTCAATTTGATTGAGTTGTTAACTGGTTTAAAATTGTCTGATATTTTTAAATTAAGTGCTTTTGTTTTTAGTGAGAAGGGTATATATCTTTCGCAATCTCGTCACGGAGTTGAGGAAATAAATTGTTTGTTTCTAATTATTAGATTGCTTATGGATGGAAGTTGGCTATCTATAAAAATTGAACTAAATTTTGATTAGATTCTTAGAGGAGATGAGGGAGGAGATGTCTATGCTTTTTGGTTTTGATTAAAAAAGATATTTTATTAAGGAATTAGAAGGGGATCTTGTATTTGGGGTATAAATTTTTGAGATAGATAAGTTGGCATTATTGAAGAATGATTTCTAATCTCTATCTAAGATTGATGATATTTTTGGTTTATGAAGAGGTCAACTCTGAGTAATACCAAAAAGAGTTTCTTTTCGGGGATTTTGGATCAAATTTTTCATTTCTTGAACTGCTTCTTTAAGTCCAACTGCAATAGAGCGGGCAATGATCGTATGGCCAATGTTGAGTTCTTCCATCCCTGTGATTGCGGCGATGGGTTCAACATTTTGATATGTGAGCCCGTGACCAGCATTCACTCGTAAACCTAGTGTCCTCGCTTTGGTGGTGCCTTCTATGATTTTTGCTAGTTCATGGGGTTTCTGGACCCAAGAAGCCTCTGCATAGTGACCAGTATGGATTTCTATCCACGCAGCCTTGGTCCTTGAAGCTGCTTCTATTTGTTGTGCTATGGGATCTATAAATAGACTTACAGGGATTCCAATACCTTGCATTTGTTCCACAATATCTTTTAAGGCTTTTTCATTCGAAGCAACATCCAATCCACCTTCGGTTGTTATTTCTTCTCGCTTTTCAGGAACTATAGTCACCATATCTGGCACAACTCTAAGGGCTGTATTGATCATTTCCTTAGTAGCAGCCATCTCCAAGTTCAGGCGGGTTTTTACGGTTGCCTTAAGTAGTTCTAAGTCTCTAACTTGGATATGACGTCGATCTTCCCTTAGATGGACAGTGATTCCATCTGCACCACCAAGTTCTGCTAGAAGCGCTAATGGTACAGGGTCTGGTTCTACTGTTTGACGAGCCTGGCGCACATTGGCAATGTGGTCGATGTTCACACCTAGGCTTGCCATATTGGGATTCAGTTACAACTGATCTTATTAACTCACTTTTCTTGTTTCTCTTAGGTGCGTATATAGCCGCCGGGTTAACTGCCCAATAAACAGTTGCCAATAATCCTCTTCGCCGTAGGTTCAAAAAAATGGACTCGTCAGTGACGTTGCCCTCGGACCTAGCGAATCGTGAACCGACCTTGTGTCTTGGTGTGGATCCATTTTGGAGCCTGCTAGCCATGGTTGCCACGCAAGACCTTGTTTTGCGGAATTATTTTCGTGCGCGAATTGTTTTAGGTCAGCAGTATTTACCCAAGGAAGGTGCAGTAGTACTCGCTCCGACACATCGTGCTCGTTGGGATGCACTTATGTTGACTATGGCCTCAGGCAGGAGGATAACTGGAAGGGATTGTCGATACATGGTTACTCGATCAGAAATGAGGGGATTACAAGGTTGGTTCTTGAATAGGTTGGGATGTTTTCCCGTGGATCAAAAAAGGCCTTCTATGACTGCATTGCGCTACGCAATTGATTTGATGATTGACGGTCAACAACTTGTTATGTTCCCTGAGGGAAGGATTAATCGTTTTGGTGAAGCTATTCCCCTTCGCCAAGGCCTTACACGACTTGTACATTTAGCTCATAGCAAAGGTGTTCAGGTAAAAGTGGTACCTGTAGGACTTGGCTATAGCGAGGTTATTCCTAGGCCTTTTGGCAAGGCTGCAATTTGTTTCTCTGAACCAATGGAAGTTATTGAAACGACAAGAGAGGGTCTCTTGTCTTTTAACAATAGGTTGTTTCAAGGGATGCATTCAGCTGAACAAGCGGCCCTAAGGGCAGTTGGGCGTATGTAGGAAACACCTTAAAGTTTGGTTCATCTATATGAAATTTAGATGCTTTGTCGTTTTCCTTTGACGGTCTCTGCTCTTTTGGTTGGTTTGGTGTTTGCACCTGTTCCGGCGGTGGCTCAGAGCCCTTCTTCTTCCAACTACAGAATTTTAGCTAGAGAAGAGGGTGGTTTTAATGTTTCTGCAGTCAAGTCGCTTCTGGATAGAGGAGACCGTGCGGTTTCCAATGGCAAATTAGTTCAGGCCAGAAAGCACTATGACGAAGCCAGAAAAGTTGCTAAGCAATTGCTTTCCTTTTATAGGGATATTGGTGGTTCATTTAGGGGGCTTGATGCACGAATTCCACGCGAGATGGACAATAAGGGGCGAAAGGCCGCTGCTCTTCTCGCAAAGGTAAATCTTCGCCTTGCTGCTTTGTTTAGAAGGCAGGATCAACCAGAAGTCGCAGTTCCTGTTCTTGTTGAGGTCATTAAACTCATGACTCCTGCCAAACCTGAGGGTCAAAAGGCTTATCAGAGCTTGGTTGAACTAGGTTTTGTCGAGACTCCTTATGCTGCTGCCAGATCGAGATCTTGATATGACTTGTATTTGTTTTTGAATTTCACTTGTTTATCTGTCAACATCAGCCTTAGGAGCGTATTCCTTTCTAAATGGTTAAATCTGAAGATATAGGCACGGCAATTAAACGTTTATTGCCAGATGCTCAAGTTAGTGTTCAGGATTTAAATGGAGGAGGTGATCACCTACAAGTGGATGTTATCTCTAGTTCATTTGCTGGGCTTTCATTGATTCGTCAGCACCAGTTGGTTTATGAGGCACTTAAAAAGGAACTGGCAACTGAGGCTATTCATGCTTTAGCTTTAAACACTTCGACTCCCAAAGAAAACACTTAAATTTCTTTAAAAATGGATTCCAATACCAAAGCTCGTATTCAAACCATTATTAATTCAAGCCAAATAATGGTTTTCATGAAGGGGAACAAGCTTATGCCCCAGTGTGGCTTTTCTAACAATGTCGTTCAGATCCTAAATTCTTTGGGGATGAATTATGAGACCTTTGACGTTCTTTCTGATATGGAAATTCGTCAAGGCATTAAAGATTATTCGAATTGGCCAACCATCCCTCAGGTTTATGTAAAAGGTGAATTTATCGGAGGATCAGATATTCTGATTGAAATGTATAACTCAGGAGAACTTCGAGAAAAGCTTGAAATCGCCCTTGCTTCTTAGGGCCTTTGTGTACTTCTATTTCACTAGCCAACCTCTTTCTTATAAAAAAGATCATTTATATTGCCATTTGGCCCTATGAAGCTTGAGGGGTCCAGAATCCATCTATCGATAAGCTTTTCAAGTTTTTCTTGTTCTCTTTGCTCTAATCGAGAGCATTTTCTTAGGGCATGTAAGTAACCGTCCGCATAAAGTCTGAGTTCAGAGGGACTGTGGTGTCTACTGGTTAGTTCCTGACAGGCATCGCAAAGTGATTGAAATTGCCTTATGGTTTCTGGATGTTCAAGGGATGTCATGATTTCAGAGAACCTCAGCCTCTGCTAACAGATTGCCACGGGATTGCTTTAGCGTAAGTGGATTCTGTTATGGCATGTGACATCCATTACATCAGGCCTGCTTGCAAATAAGCAAAGCCAAGAATCTTCTTCGGGAACTTTTTCAATGCTGGTCACTACACAAAGCCCATCAAAGGTGCTTGTTGTGGAGCCCCATCCAACTTTGCGAACCGTTCTTGCCCAACGCCTTCGACAGGATGGACACCTTACTGCGGCTGTAGGTTCTCCGCAGGAGGCAATAGATCTTTGTAGAGATCAATCACCTGATCTCTTGGTTAGCGCAGAATTGCTTGAACAAAACACCGCACTAAGGTTGGCACAGCAATTAGGTTGTTCTGTAATAGTTCTTACAGCCCGTTCTGGAGTTGAAACAGTTGTTGGACTCCTAGATGATGGTGCAGATGATGTCCTCCGTAAGCCCTTCGGTTTAGAGGAACTTGCAGCTCGTTGCCGAACTCTTTTGGGTCGTGGTCGAGTCGGACTACAGGAGAGAGTTGCTGTTGGTCCATTAGAAGTTCATTTGTTACTTCGACAGGTCACTTTGCGTGAGAAACCAGTCGAGTTGAGTCCTAGGGAATTTGCTCTCCTTTGTGCTTTGCTTATGCCGCCTGGGATGGTACGGAGCCGCCAAGAGCTTCTGAGAGCAGCATGGCCGCCTTTTAGTGGAGGGCCAAGATCAGTGGATACACAAGTTTTGACCCTTCGCAGGAAATTGGAACAAGCTGGTCTTGGAGAGGGAGGTGGCATCACCACAGTGCGTCAGCAGGGCTATAGGTTCAGCTTGGATGATTTACCTGAGTGACTTTTAGTAGCACTCTTGGTTGATTCTCTTTTATAAAAAAAGAGGATATTTTGAACTGGATTGTTTATAAGAGCTTTCTAAAGGCACATTTAGATAGCTTCATTTGTTCAAACTTTACTCAGGCAATGACCAAGGATTGATTCCCAAGTCTGCACCTATTCGATGTGCGCATGCATAGCCACTAAAAGCGACTGCATTAAGGCCCTGACCAGGAAAACATGAGTCCCCAACACAAAAGAATCCCTTTATTCCGGTACTGTTAAAAGGCATTGGCAAAAGTCCCGGTAGACGACTTGATGGTATTGGGCCATAACTGCCTTTGAATCGACCAAGAAAACGTCGGTGACTGCGTGGGGTGCCAATCTCTTTATGAGTTATTGAATTGCTAATACCAGGGAAGATCCTTTCAAGTTTTTTGATTAGTCGATTTGCATCTGAGATCTTTTTGTCGAAATAAGTTTTGGGACTTAGTCCTTCCCAATGCAGCATAGAAGAGGGAGTAAACGTATGAACTATGTGTTGTCCGCTTGGAGCGAGAGATGAATCTAAAAGGGTTGGGATGGAGACAAATGAGACCCCCTGCTCATTTTCCATTTCATTCCAGTGATCTAAAAGTAAATGGTGGCAGTGGGTGTCTTTAGGGATTGCTTTTTCGTTGACTCCAAGGTGAAGTGACAAGAATGAGGGAGAAGGACTATATCGACTACCCCATTTTGCCTCAGAAGCCGGAGTGTATTTCTTATCGATTAAAGGTTTTTGTGCACCTTCCCCACCAAAGGTATCCCAGCGAGTTGCGTTCGAAATGACTTTGCGTGAATTTATAATTTCTCCATTGGCTAGCTGTACTCCAACCGCTTCATTCCCTTGAATTAAAACCTTTGTGACACGAGATTTGTATCGTATTTCACCACCATATGACTCTAATCCGCTTACAAGTTTTTTCGCAATAACACCAACCCCTCCTTTCGGGTAGTTGATTCCTCCTGCATGTCGGTCTGAAAAAACCATCCCTGCATTAATCATTGGAGTCTTATCAGCGGGCATTACAGACCAACAGAAGCATTCAATATCGATGAAATTTAATAACTTTGGATCTTGTATATACCTTCTAGCTATGTCTCCAGCATTTACTGGGAGCCACCTTGCAAGTCCTAAGCAAGCTAATGGAGCTTTGAAGAAAACCTTGGCTAAGTAGGCGGGATCTTCAATTGAAAGCAATGGCATTGAATCTAGACAATTGAAGACCTCCCAGCAAACTCCATAAAACTTTTTAATACCCTTTTCCTCATGAGGGAATAAAGAAGTGAGCTCAGTAATGAATTTTTGGTAATTCCTATCTACGGCAATTTGCAATCCCTCTGGTAGATGGTAGGCAAGTTGCACTGGATCTGGAATCGTCTCACATCTTTGGCCAACATCCGCTAGAGCACGGGTTAGGAGATTGGTATGTCCTTTTTGTCCAAACCCGAAGATCATTGACGCACCTACATCGAAGGTATAGCCGTTTCTTGTGAAGGATCCACCACTGCCTCCAGGAATGGTGTAGCGCTCTAAAACAAGGACTTTTGCTCCCTTGTAGGCCAATTGACTTGCTGTTACTAGACCTCCGATTCCAGAACCAATTACCACTGCATCCCAAATCAATGAGCTTTCTTTTGATGTAGTGGAGCGGTTCATAGTGTTTGCTTGGATTTAGAAAAGTGAGGGAGGTTATCAATATGGAGTGAAGCTGTTGGAGTAATGAATTCCTACCTTCTATTTACCTGTCGAATTGGAGACTTTTGAGGCTTTAAGATCAGATATAGCTCTGTTGCTATAAGCAGCGTATCGTGCGCGCTTGTCCCTGATGCGATTAGGTAGTTCTGGTAGGAGACCGAAATTAGCGGGCATAGGCTGAAAATCTCCTTTAGAGAATCTTTTACCAGATGCATTGCTTACAAAGTTGGTAAGTGCTCCGATCATTGTTGTAATTGGAAGCTTGATTGGGTCTCGTCCCATTGCAAGTAGAGCGGCATTTGTTCCCGCCAGCCACCCCCCAGCCACAGCAGCTGCATAACCCTCTGTACCAGTTAGCTGACCCGCTGCAAAAAGGTTTGAGCGTGATCGGAATTGTAGGGTTGGCTCTAATAACTCTGGGGATTCGATAAATGTGTTTCGGTGCATCACTCCGAAACGAACGAATTCTGAATTATTCAAGCCAGGAATCATCCTGATGATTTCTTTTTGGGCACCCCACTTGAGGTTCGTTTGGAAACCGACAAGATTCCAGAGTCTTCCTGCGCGATCTTCTTGTCGTAATTGGACAACTGCATATGCTCGTTTGGCACGCCGAACATCTTTGTCTTTAACGTCACCCCAACGAGGATCCCAAAGTCCTATAGGTTTTAGTGGCCCATAACGCATGGTGTCTTCACCACGACGAGCTAATTCTTCTATAGGAAGACATCCCTCGAAGAATCTTGCGGTGTCTTGGTCGAACCCCTTGAGTTTTGCTTGCTCTGCATTTATTAGTGCTTCACGAAAGGCTAGGTATTCCTTTTTGTCCATAGGACAATTGATGTAATCAGCATCTCCTTTGTCGTAGCGGCTTGCCCGAAAAGCTATTGAAAGATCTATGCTTTCCCCTTCAATAATTGGACTGGCCGCGTCAAAGAAGTGGCATTCTGAAAGGCCTGTGAACTTTTGAAGGTCTTTTGCAAGCGCATCGCTAGTTAATGGTCCAGTGGCAATTACTGCAATTTGATCTTGAGAAGGAAGATTCATCACCTCTTCTCTTTTAATTGTTATTAGAGGATTTGAAGAAAGTTTGTGGGTAAGGGCATTGCTGAATTGCCCTCTATCAACGGCAAGTGCTCCTCCCGCTGGTACAGCATGTTCAATAGCGGTTTCAATAACGATTGAGTTCAGATTAATTAGCTCTTTTTGCAAAAGACCTGCCGCACGATCGCTGCTAATTGCTCCGAAACTATTACTACAAACAAGCTCTGCAAATTGACTGGTGTGATGGGCTGGGGAGGCTTTTTGAGGTCTCATTTCGAAAATCGTGACTTTCAGACCCGCTTGCGCTGCTTGCCATGCAGCTTCTGTACCTGCTAGCCCTCCACCAATTACAAGTACCGATTGAGCTTGCTTCAAGGTGCTATTTGATCTTCTTTGACTTGAGAATAGGAACTTCTTGGTGGGAAACCTCATATTTCATATGGGATTGGGTTTTCACTCCTTTGAGTCCCTTAAAGACTTTTTCTCTCTATAGGTTTGCTCTTCCTTACAGATTAAGTGTGAGAACAGACAGCAAGTTTCATTTAAAGATGGGTAGCGTGATAATTTTCATTCGTGCCTTAAGGGCATTTATTAGTACGGGTCGCTAGCTCAGCGGTAGAGCATCCGGCTTTTAACCGGCTGGTCCTGAGTTCGAATCTCAGGCGACCCATTCATTTGAAAGGATTGGTGGCAGTAGAAATCACCTATGGGAGGTCTCTTTAAGCTTTTATGGAAATTTTCTATTTGAGAGTTATAAATTAAGAATGAAATATCGCGTTTGATTTTCTTTTGCAGCTACTCAGAGGTTTTAATCTAAGATTTTTAATATGTATCTAGTTGGATTATTAGCAGCAATAGGTGCATCATTAACTTGGTCTTTTTCTTCCACTCTTTGGAGGAAACAGACCATATTAGTTGGATCTACTCAATTAAACTTACTTAAGAATATATTAGCAACCATATTTTTCTTGCCAATATTTCTCTCGTTACCTTGGCTAATAGAACTGCGCCCAATTTGTTTGTTACTTATAAGCGGGGCAGTTGGGATTGGCTTTGGAGATACATTTTACTTTAGGGCATTGAATCTCCTAGGGACACGCAGAACCTTGACAATTGAAGCAATATCGCCGGTCTTGGCATTCTTTTTCTCTTCAACTCTCATGAATGAGAGCCTTCCTTCAAGGTCATGGCTCGGGTCCCTCCTTGTGGTGATTTCTGTTTCTATAGTTTCTCAACAGGCGCCACCAGTGTCTTCATTTAAGCAGAAATTAAAGAACTCAGATCAGGTGAAGGGATTTCTATATGCATTGGCATCTTCTTTTTGTGGTGTTGTAGGAGCATTGATCTCAAGATTTGTGCTTCTAGAGGGAAACCTCTTGCCTTTGCAAACTTCGGCCATTCGCCTACTAGGAGGAATAATGATTTCATTTCCAGTCTTTATTTGTTTCTTCAATAGATCTCTGGCAGGAGTTAAGTTCTCTAGAATTAAATTTCCATTAATATTGGTAGCGACGTTGTTAGGAACAAACTTAGGTCTTATCCTTCAGCAGGTTGTTTTTCAAAAGTTACCATTGAGTGTAGGTGTTACTCTTTTAAGTACTAGCCCTTTGATATCTATTTTCTTTTCCAAAAGTGAAGGAGATAAGCCTGGCAAGAATGGAGTTTTGGCGTCTATTCTTTCTCTCTTAGGAATTAGCATTGTAGTTACTCATTAGATAGCGAGACTGAAAAGGATTTCTATAATTTGCTTTATGGCTTGCTTGGCGAGCCTATAAGCTAGAAAGGTTAAAGGTGATCTTGTGAAAAATGCTTTTCGGACTTTCTAAAAAACAACTAGTTGGTTGGGGCCTTTTGGCTACTGGAGTAAAAGTCGCTTTTGGATTTTGGTTGTTTGGACAACTTGGGTTGCATTTTCCTTGGCAATGAGGATCAGCCCTAGGGTATTTGCAATGGAAATACTTTTCCTAATTCAATTATTTGTTTGTTGATTTAATTAGATTTAGGTTTATTTGCTCTGAAGAGTCTTTACTTAAGCTTGAATTACACTTGTCTTTATTCTTCTATCCCTATAAGTAACCTTTGCAAAAAAGTCATTATTTTGCTTTTTGGCTCTAGCTCAGCTGTCGGTAGAAAATTCTCTTTAATTTCTGAAGCCTCTCCATAAATACGTCCTTTTACATAACGCTTACGAATTTCGCTGTCTTGGGGATCAACAAGTGAGCGGAGAAGGGCTTTTTCTAGTTTTCGGATGTTCTGTGCAGAAATCTTCATGTTACTAAAGAGTGATTTAATCTCAGCTCGCCTTTGTATATAGCTAAAAGCCTAATCGAGGGGATGACTTACTCTTCTTTTCGATTTTTGGTTTGTCATATAAGGGGTTTGGTTTTATGAAGAGATATAGGGAAAAGCTCCTGATATCCTTTTAATGATTAATGGATAAAATCCTTCTTGACTGTCGATATAGAAACTTAGTGTCAATTCCTGAATCAACATCAAAGCAATAGATAATTATTAGAAGCCTTCCTTTGTATGTAATTCCTGACAAAATCCAAATTGTTGCAACTAATGGATTGCTTGGCTACTAAGGATTTAAGTAGTGCTTTCTTTAATGGCTTTCTGTGCTTGGCCTAGGAGACGTTCCTTCGTGGGAAGATTATTGCAGTTGGTAAAAGTGAAAAAAACTGGTTTTCAAGCATTTCAGACGAAGTCAAGCAGATTTCACTTGGAGGAGAGCCACAAAAAGAATGAGCGTTACTTTGATATTTTAAAGGAAGGAGGAATTTGGCTTTCATAGACATAGCAACTATTTAAGCTAGTTTATTAATATCCAGATATATTAAAATATCTCCACTAAATTCATATTTAGGTCATGATTTTATCAGATAATGTTTTAGTTGTTCTGAAGAAGTATGTCAGGAAAATTCCTAGTCTTTATTAGGCCTCAACTGCCTGGCATGGCTGGTTTGTAGCCTCCTTTAGCCTGAGTAGCGCATTCAAGGCTTTCTCTTGTTGAGATTCCAGTTTTAGGGTTTACTCCACTAGCTTCTTTACACAGGTTTCTTTGATCATCGCTATCAAGAACAGCAAAGGTGAAATCTGCTCCTTCGATATTTGCTCCTGCGAAGCTACTCCCAGAGGCAATCATGTTTGTAAGAACAGCATTACGCAGATCTGTCTTCTGAAAATTGACTCTGTCGGCCAAAGTGTCAGTTAGGTCTACTCCGTTTAGGTTCGCCCCCTTTAAATCTGACAGGGTTAGGACAGTGCCATGTAGATCTACATCACTAAGGTTGGCTTCTCTGGCCACAGCCCCAGCTATTGAAGATTTTGATAAATCCTCTCCATGGAGGTCTATGCCTGTAATGTCAGCCCGAACATAATTTGGGACCTCATCGCCTACTTCTAAGACTGCCTGGGCTGGAAAGGCAATGAGAAGGCAAATCAGCAGGCCAAGTGATCTGATTAGAAAATTGGTCAAAATGTTATATACCGGCATGGGGCGAATACAGAGATTTTACTTTGCTTTAATTATCTGCCTTTGGGATAGGTTTTTTTAAGAGATCGATAGAAGCATTTACTACTGGAACTACCTGCGACGTTGGGTTCTCTTAGATTGTGCATTCTGTTCAGAGTCCTTCGATATGGGTGCGCGCGCTTTGTGAATTATGGAGAAACTGCATCCGCACTGTTAAGTTCTTCATCGCACAGGCCAGTGAGCGTTTAATCTTAGGTCAATCCACATTCCACTCCATCGAACATGGGATACTTCCTGGACATACGAGTTCTGATCGTTCTGCTCCCAATAATTTTCTCTGTAGCCTTTGCCACCCTTACGCTTTCAAGGTGGGGCGTACTTGATTGGGGCAATCAAGCCTTCCCTGGCGTTCCTACAATTGAAAATGACATGGTCATGGAGGGTTCTGACAGGGCTTATCCAGTCTTTACAGTTAGATGGCTAGCCATTAATGCACTTGGTATTCCAACTGTATTTTTTCTAGGTGCTATCGCTGCAATGCAGTTCATACGCCGCTGATTATTAAATTCAGGCTCCTCGTTATTAACGGATCCTTTTTAGAAAGGGATCCGTTAATAACCATATGAGTTAATTTATTCATAAGAGAATTTAGAATAAAGGTTTATAAATTGTTGAAACGCTTGTTTGGAAAACAATTTCTTTTTTAAGTTTAGGATCTTTTTATTATTAATAACCACTTCTAAATTTATATGATATCTACTATCTTCTCGACTTTTTAAAGTAAACTAATTTACCTTTGTTTCTTGACTGATTGATTGATTTCACCCTTCAGAATGGTATTAACTAGAAAATGGCCCCTTTATGAAGGAACAATGTTGTAATCAAAAATCTCATCATTCAAATGAGATTCCTTTAGATCATACAAAGGCTGTAAATGATCGATACGGCGCTGCAGCTATAGAGAAAGAAGCTTGTCTTTGTAGTCCAGTAGATTTTGATACGAAATTACTTGAGATTATTCCAAGAGAAGTTATAGAAAGAGATTATGGGTGCGGGGATCCAACTAGATGGGTCAGATTAGGCGATAAAGTTCTTGATCTGGGGAGTGGTAGTGGTAAAAATTCTTTCATTTGTGCTCAGGTTGTTGGTGAGTCTGGAGGCGTAATAGGAGTAGATCGCAATTCCAAAATGTTGGCGCTTTCAAGGAAAGCAGCACCCATAGTTGCAAGCAATATGGGTTATTCAAATGTCAGTTTCGTCGAAGGAGAAATTGAATCCTTAGACAAACAAATAGGTGACGGTTCACCTCTTATCTCGGACTCAAGTGTGGACATTGTTCTTAGCAACTGTGTTCTTAACCTTGTTAACCCTTCTAGACGCCAACAGTTATTGGGAAATATCCGAAGAGTTTTGAAACCTTGTGGGCGAGTCGCAATTAGTGACATTGTGAGTAATAAGTTTGTTCCAGCTTCTTTGCAAAAGGACCCTGAACTTTGGAGTGGTTGTATTAGTGGAGCCTGGCAAGAGGATGCTTTTATAGAGGCTTTTCGAGGACTTGGCTTTGTTGAAGTTATGTTCTCTGAACGTTCAGAGAAGCCCTGGAAGGTTATAGATGGGATTGAATTTCGATCAGTTACTTTAGTCGGCCACCTTTGATTTCTTAATTATAGATAGAGTACTGGATAAATTAGATTGAACTAAATGTGCTCATAAGTGTTTCCTTAAATTACATCACTTAAGGAATAAATTAGCCATTTTATGAAGTTAAGAGGGTTAAATAAGGGGAGTATACCATCTTTAACTTTAGGAGAGTTTGGGATATTTCTTTTAGGCATGAATTGATTAAATGTGTTGTTCTTTAAAGAAGAATTGTTTTCATCCTGCTCATCAAGGCTTTGTTCATTAAGTGTTTTTTCTAGCTCTTCTGCAAAAAACCACTTTGTACTTCCATCGCTTAATTGCAGGACAAAACCAATACCGTCCCCATCAGTCATTCGGTAGTCCACAACTTCTCCTTGCGGGTTATTAGTAAGAAGATCTAGGAGCGCCTTCGGTACAGGGTCTAGAAGGCAATCAAGGTCTACAGAGACTTTGGAACCGATTGCTTTGGAATTGTCGATCAAGTGCATAGCCATTAAGGCTTATTGAATAGATGCTCTTTTGATGAGCAAAACACATGAGACTTTACTCATTAATAGTGGTGCCTATCAAAATCTATAAAGAAAACCCAAGAGATTTTTATGTGTCCTATGCATTTTGAGAGCTGTCCTTTAGAAAAAGCATTGAAGTGGTTAAAAGGAATTGAGTATTCCTTACGAGGGCGTTAAAGAGATTTTACGCTTTGCTTAATCTAGGCATGAGACACCACACCCCCTGGGTCTGCACAGGGGGTGTTTTATTGCCTAGTTCATTACTAGGATAACTCTCTTTAAAAATTGCTTTAATGGCTTGTAGGGATTGAGTTCCATTGAATTAAGGGTTTGTTTGAATTAAGGGTTTGTTTTTTTGGGAGTAGCTGATCTATTCAAACCCCACAGATTTCCTAGGCGATAAGCATTAAGGATTGCTGTGTACTGAACTTCAGTCCTGTTTGAGAGTGAATTTTTCATGTTGATAAACCTATAGAACGAAGAACCTATTGATCAAGAGAAATATTGAATCCTCATCTACCCTATTAGCTACCCTTATGAGTTACAAGGGACTGTTTTTCCCACTCTGTTATTAAATTCACGTTCAGCGGATGTAAATGGAGGAGTTGAGTTGAGATATAAGTACAATTGATTTTTGGGCTCCTATCTAGCCGTTTCTGTTTAATAGAATATTGACATATCTAGGCAGGCTTTTAGCGGACCTTTGCTATGGCAAAAAGAACTTTTGTTTGAAAAAGAACGCGAGAGCAGGTCCAAAATATTGTGAGATTGAAAAAGAGGTCGATTTTGTATAAGGAATAGGTTGACCTGAAATGACTTGGATATGAGTGGATTCAGTAGGATTCTTGATGCAAGAACTATTGAAGTCAGGCTAAAATTCTAGTAATTTATTTTCTCTCTTAGGTTAAGGGTTGGCTGATGTGGCTAATTAAAGGTTTCAAACTTAGGTTAGGTTATTAATGGAGCCCTATATGTACTTTGAAAGTGCTATAGATCTTAAAATAATATTATTATCAGCCTGATTGGTTGTTTTTCATCAGTTATTAAGCAACGATCCTGTCCTAGTTTATTGGCTACAATCTTTTTGATCAAAATATCTGGAAACACATTTCTTAAAAATGTTTAAATTCAATCAATCCATCAATTTTACCGGTTTTGCATTGGTAGTTTTAGCTTTGACTCAAGTTCCTATCTCAATAAAAAATGCGGCTGAACTTGCCTGTATTGGCCAGGCCTCAAATCAAGTATGGAAACTTACTAGATCTCATAAAGGAGTAAATCTATTGGCAGTCAGTATCTGCAATGGTTCTTATATCAGGTGAATAATTAATTGTATCTAAAATTGAATTGATATTGTTTTATCTGAAGGTAAATCTAGAATTAAGATATCTCATGGCGACTTCAAATTATAATTAGCTTATGAGAATTAGAATTGGAAGAATAATTTTATTGAAGAATTATAGCTAGATCTTGCAACTCTATAAGGAATTAAAGATGCCTGTTGATAAAGGGATTAGATATATATTCGATTAAATTTCTTAGTTAGAATTAGACATATTGATATTTACTTGTTTTTAGTTGAGGCTTCTTTATCTACTTTTTCTGTACGAGTATCCTGGTTGGATTGATCTTCATTAGATTTTGAACAGTTACCCCAAGCCAAACTTGGATTTGGGTAAGCATGTAATCCCATGGAAATAGAAAAAAGGAGGGAGATCAGCTTTTTCATGTGGATGAGACTAAAATATGGATTTTATAATTTTACCTTTAAATAGAGTCGGATGGTAGTTTTATTATATGCATAGTTTATCTTAACACCTTATTTTAATAAAATAAAGCGAAATTATATTTATGCAATTCATAATTCATTCTACAACAGACTTAGTTTTTTGTTTATTCTCCCAATAGCTTTTGGCGGAATCTATCATTTTTATGATCTCGCTATTAGGGCAGCCTGTTTTCTTTTGTAGGATTCTGCATTGAGAATTAATGTCTCTCCAGATTTCACGAATCTCGAGTAAATCATCTTCAGTGAATTGAAAACTGCTCATGCTCGCATTGCCTTGTGAAATCAGAGAAAGTATTGATATTTCTAGACTAATGTATTCAAAGAAATTTGAAAGCGGTATATATCTTATTTGTGGACACAAGTGATTTCCTGCGACCCGGTTCAAGCAAAGTATTAAGGCCTAAGTAAAACTTATACTTTAATAGTATAGTATAACTTTTATTGATTCTCTCCGAGTCCTCAAATTCCAATTGCAAAGTATTGACTTCAAGAGTTTCCATGGCCGAACTCTTCCTTTTGTTATGGATTCCTCCATAATTAAAAAAGTTATATCTGGTGCTTTGACCGATTACACACAAGAACAATTGACCGAAATTTGCGAGGATGCATTTGTGAATATCAAGGAGGCATGTATGAGATTGCAAGAAAGGACGAGGTGCTCTAATGAAGTTGTTATTGAAATGCTTAACAATGTGGCTGAATTCTACGTATCTAGTGAAGCTGAAAACGAGGAAATAAACTCTGATTGATACATAAAATGGCTTTATACTTTTGCGAAATAAGGCTCATTGAGCTGATATTTAATCGATTAATTTTAATTAGGGCTAAAACCTATTCGATAGTTTAATGGGGATAAGAAGAAAGTTAGTAAGATAGTGTTTCCTTTTTAGCGTTCTTTTTAGAGCATCCTTTGGGTTGAAGCCTTTGATGTACTTTCCTCAGGACTTAACTTTCATCTAATACCAGTTGATTTGCTTAATTTCATATATAAGCACCTATAATATTCTGCAAAGGTTTTCTTTAATGAAGACCTTATGCTTTCAATAGTATTGATCCTTTAAAATTAAATTCATTGCAGGTTCTTTTGATGAATTCAAAATTAATTTTTATTTATGATGGTCAATGCCCCTTCTGTAATCAGTTTGCCGAGTTGCTAGAACTAAAAAGCAACCTTCCTAATCTTGAAGTAAAGAACGCGAGAGAAAAGCCTCCAGAACTTCCTATTGGATATGATATGGATGTAAAAGGGGCAATACTGATCAGGGGGGATCAAATTCTTTATGGAGCAAAAGCAATTAACTGTATTTGTGCTGAAATAAAAGATCCATCAGATTCTTTACTAGAGGTTCTCAGGGTCGTCTTTCGATCTAGTCGTAGGGCCTACTTCTTATTCCCCTTTCTTCTTATTGCCCGAAGGATTGCACTTTTATTTAAAGGTGTCCCTAGAAAATTAGCTTGCTAATTATTGGTAATTAAATTCATTCTATAAGTTAAAGCTATTTATTCATTTTAGTTAAATGCTTCCAATTTTTTTTCATCTTTCTATTCCTGACCGAGATCTTCTCACTTTTTTAGAATAAGGCCTTCAATCAATTTATCAGCTATATATTTGCGTATTTGGCTTTGTGCTTTATCCAGGAAGCTACTGTGCCTTGAGTTCTTTCCATGGGCAGGCTCACTATAAACAGCGTTATTTATCTCATTCATAAAATAAATCACTATCTGCGGGGGTTGTATTAGTTGCCTGAGTCACCTAGAAATAAAGCTCCCCATCACCAAGGCCATCGCATTGGCGAGGGTCTTTTTTTTTTGGAGGGGACTTTCTAGACGCGCTTTGTCATGTTCTGAAGACCATGCATTATGAAATGGACACCCATAGACATCAAAGGCATGTTTTCGCTTTTCCGTGACTCTCATATAGAGACATCTAATGTTCAATTGTCAACCGTTCTATGAGGGAGGGAAGTGGTTTTAGGTATATCTTATTTGACTTTATTTTCTTAGTTTTAAGGATGTTTTTCAAAGTAAATTCGCAAAATATTGTTTACTATTTTGGGCTATTTCAGGGTTAACGCGATTGGAGCTACTAGTTGTTAGATCATTTGTATGGGTTTTATCAGCGTTAGTTTCTTTAATAAAGGAAGACTTTTATTCACCTTTCAACCAAAGTGCCAGGCCGCCTGCTCTCCCTCTTGCGGAAAGCCATTTACCATTCTTTCCTATGCCAATTAGAGCAAAGAAGGGCTTCTGATTCTCTTGAGGAATATTAAGGGATCGACTAAATACCACATTTTTCCCTAAATTTAGTTCTATTCGTTCAAAAAAGAATGGTAATAATGGTTGTGAACCTTTTAAATTACCTGAGCCAATAAATCTGACTGTTAAGATTCCATATTTAATTGAATTAATTATTTCAAAACTTTTCTCTTCTAATCGACTTTTCCCTATCTTTAGCTCTAGACTCGCAGAGAAAAGTCTTAGTAATGAACTAGAGAATGGATCTTGATCATTTGTGCCTTTTTTCCATACTGATTCAAATTTCCAGACTCCAATAATAGAGTCGTATATGATTCCACTTCCCTCTTCCCTTGCCAATATCTCGAGTTCTAAAAGCTTTTGCTTGCTTGGTAGCTCTAAGTATTCTTGTTTATAATTAATACCATCACTTTCCCTGCTCAACCCCTTAGACTCTTTTCTTTTATTCTTAATAGGTATTATAAATGGAATTGCTATAAGCAAGATAATAATATCAACAAGCAGGAAATTTGTTAAGTTCATCGATTGGTTGGACAGTAGTGAATTTTGAAGGAGGTGCCAATTGTGAGTTTACTTTCCAATCAGCCAATCTCAACTTTGTTCTATCCAAGAGAACCTTTGCTTAGGCTTGCTGTCAAGTTCTAACTTGAGGCGAGATTCTTTTTTCTCTTTAGATTATTTATTGTTAGATTTTTTCTTTACTAATGATCTATGAAGTATTTATTGCATTCAATGTGTTATAAAGATGTTATCATATCCATTTTGATTTTAGCTTGCTAAGAAGTGCTATTGACCAGTATTCAATAGCTCTAAGGTTTCACTAGGATGATTACTAGTTAATGATTTCACAATGAGCTTTTTCTTTTTACTGTTAAAACCCATCTTATTCCTAATGGTAAAAAGGATTTTTAAAAAACAAATGAAGGCATTCCTTATTCAAATGCTGGAAGAGTATGTTAAATCTACTGATAATGATATTGATGATCTGATCGTCGCAAGAGTTACCAAAGCAATGCGGATAGGAGTTGTTTGATGAATTAGACCTGAATAATTATGATCAGGAGATTCCTCTATATTACTAGACAATGGCTAGTAGATGCTGAGGGAGTGAATACAGCTTTTTAAGTAATTTCTGCTGTAGGTAGCTTACATTCATGTTCAATAATCCTTCCATTGGCTAAACGTTGAGCAAACCTTGGGTTGTTCTCATGGAGCCCATTTTCATTGTCTTGGTAACTCCATAGCCACTTTTTATCTGTAAAACTTATTGCTCCTTTCTTGAATGAAACTGGAAGCATTAGTGTGATATCTTTCCAGTCTATGACTACAAAGGCTCCTTTGTCAATCTTCTCCAAATCTGTCGTAATTACAAAATCACCATTAAGGTTATTTCTGATGGTTGCAGTAAGAGGATCACTGTCGCAGTCAAAGTTCGGAGATGGTGTAATTGTTATAAAAAGGGTTAATAACAATGAAATGATGTTCATGATTTAGGGCTTTAGAAGTGAATTCCTTTGGGGATTAATTTTTCCTTAAAAGCTAGATACCTTGTCACTTGAATAGGTAAGTTGGTGGTTGTAACTTGCCAAGGCATAATCAATAAAATCCAATAGGTTCTTAGCAATCATTTTGGCAGTGATAATAAATGTTTTTCTGCTAGGCAACCTTTTGATTTACTTTGATTCCACTTTTTTTTGATTTTACTGTGTAAGCCCACCATTGATGTTATAAGTGAGTTAAGCTTAGCAAGCTTTTTACAGGCTCTTGGTAGTTTCGCAGAGTAGTTCGCTCGGAATGTGGGGTTATCTCCTGCCTTTTGGATGAGGCGATGTCACAGGCCCGAAGATTTAGTTCACCTTGTAAAAGTTAGATGATTGGGCTTTCTTTCTGGAATATCTTCTTTTGTGGGCAGATTAAACTATAGGTAAAGGAAGTTCAGCATAATTGGAGACTTTTAAAACAAGAGGCATAAAATAATTATGCCAAAATTAAAGCCCTACTCATTGGCATTAGCTACCATTGTAAAAAAATGATTATCCAAGCATCACAAGGAATTGTTAGAGCTGCTACATCTTTAGCTCTAACTTTAGCCTTGATACTTTCTATCTTTTTTGGAGTGCCGACCGAATCTGGAGCCTTAGTGAAGGGATGGACCCCTCCTGAAGAAGATTCAATGCCGCTAGAAGCAACTGGTAACAATCCTCTTGGGATTGTTAGTGAGCAATCTGGCGACAGCCAAAACATAGATAATGAAAGCGCTATCGGTGAAGGAAATATTGGAGAAGACTCTGACTTTGGTAGTGATCAGGTCTTCCCTTTTGTTGCTGGCCTAGACTCTTATTAGGGACCTTTGTATTGCACTCAGATTAGTTCTTTCTATGAATAACCTAGTTAGATAAGCATCAGATAGATTCTCTTAAAAGAACTCTAGTATTTGAACATATTCTCCTAACTTTATGAACTGTTGAGCGAAATTTAAGGTCTATCGGATGATTATTTAGAATCAATTAATCTAACCGGATAGTATAAGAATCAAAACAACCCCCTTAATAGAATTAGGAGCAGAACGTTGGCTGCAACCATCCCTATTAAAACCCATATAGGGTTTTTCATTTCTTTCGGAGCCCTTATTTCTATACCAAAAAGTTGGCCTAGCGATTTTTTCTGGTCTTTTTCTTCTTCTTCTTTTGCTGGTTGGTCAAAATTGGGTTCTGCTTCCATTTTGGATTTATCCATACTCTTGAGTCAATTCAATTTTGCTTAATGATAGATGTCTGTCTATTAGAGGCTACGGTTGAATTAATTAAAGAATTTATTGGTAGTAAGTAACTATTCAATAATTTTATGAGTAGCACAGGGCATCCATAGATTGCCCATCTTATGAACGCCTATACAACCAAGTTTTTTTGCTTCTTCTTCTGCTTTGGATTTGGTGGAATAGGCGAAAATATTTTTTTTAGAAGCAGGAGTTCTATTGTCAAATGTTTGTTGAAGACTTGGTTCTGTTGGGCTCCAAACTTTTAGACCCATAGTGGTTACCCCTAAAGAAAATATTCCCATTCCAACAATTGAGGCGTTAACGACACCCATTGCTACGACTCCAAGCGATACGACTCCCATTGGGACTATCCCAATAGTGACAATTCCCATTGGCACTATTCCTATGGAAATCAATCCCAGAGGAGCTATCCCGATTGCGATTTTTTTTGGCTTACTTCCACAATGTGATGGAGCTTCTGAAGGCTCTTGATTTTGGTTGTTATTCATTAATGGTCAATTCATTTGTGTTGGTGAGTTCCACTGTCTCCATGATTGGAGCAAGGCATCCATTTGCTTCCCATTTTGTGTGCTCCAGTACATCCAAAATCTTTGGCGGCCTTTTCTGCTTCCTTTTTTGTTTCAAAAAGTGATTGCATCTCTTTCATGTCCCCTTCTCCTTTTGAGTTGGAGCAACCAATTAGGGAGGCTGAAAATACAACAACAAAAGCAAATGAGATCAGGGTTTTCTTTTTCATGATTTTATCTAATCTAAATATTCTAAATATCTATGGTGCCATTTTTCACTGTTTTGACTGGGTCCTTTAATATTCTTCAAATAGAGTTAAGATTTTATTGGCTTATTCGCTTTTGGAGAAACGGCTTATATAGAGTCCTCAATTTAGATTCATCCGTATGTTGTTTATTGTATATCTTTGCTCTTAGATACTTAAAAAAGATAAGTCTTTCCGATTCTCATGCGAATGTGCATTGATTTTGTTCAAGCCTTAACTTTTACCTTGTTTCTATCCTTAAACATTATTTCATTTTGTCTTCGTAACTTCATTTCTTGAATAGCTTACTTTCAAAGACTACTTGGGTCAAAGTATTCGCTCAAGCTGTTGAAATCCTTTTAAGGCATCTAAGATCCTTTACTTTCCAGCATTAAATGAAAAAGGTCTTTATCTATATCGGCGATTTGCTTGCTTTTACTCTCCAATGTGCTCTTATTTTTCTGCTTTTCGGAAGCAATCCGAATCCTCAAGGAATCAGTGTCGATGATCTTCTTATTCCGGAGACTTCTTCTCCAAATGACATTAGTAGAGATGATCAACCTTTATTTCAGAATTCTCAAGGAGCAAAGAATGTTGATGACCTTTTAGGACCTGAAGATAATTTCCCTTTTTTACCAGATAATCATAGGGATAGTGGGACAGGTAAGTTTAACTCTTTTTGAATTCAACCAGAGTTACCTGAACATAAGGACTGGCCATCTTCCTTTATAAGGAAAATATTCTGAATGATGCTGAAATAACCTCTTGTTACGCTATTAGTTTCTGACTACCTTTAGACGCAATCATGCTCTAAGTATTAGGGCATGGGGCTTGTGACTCTGAAATTACCTCAAGATTTTCCAAATTAGTTTGAATACTCACTAATCACAGTCTATTTTACTTTGATTGAGAGGTGACCATGAACCCAAGAACCTTACCCATTAAAGAGAGAGTTGAACTTCTTGTGAAAGCACTTGATGGTGCAGAACAAACTAATGAAGCCTTGTCTACCTGTGACAATGTAGATGAGATGTTGGTTTTACTTTTGGCTAGCTCTGAGGAGCTAGGACTTGGCTTAACCAAAGAAGATTTAATCCAAACTCCTCCAATAAGGGACTGGATCTGGTACAAGAATGGCGGTGCACTTGTTACTTTGGGTGATGGAGTTCCCCGCTACCAGCAAGACAAAAAATCTGACAATCGTTTATATCTAGGGGCAGGACTTGTTATAGCAATGCTTTTTATCTTTGGATTCTTGACAGGATTTTGATCTGAAAGAAATTTTTTGAATTTCAGAAACTCCTAATGAGGGCGGCTCATCTATGGCTTTTGTTAAGCATCAATCTCTATTTCTCGCTTAATATTTATAGCCTCTTTTTGAAGATAAGGTTCTTGGCGACTTGGTTGAGAAGATAGGATTGAAAGCGATTACTACTTGTCTACAAACTATAGCAGTCTTCAAGTTGTAAAGGCTTTGGCTTCATTTTTGAAATCTAAGAAGCGATGTATTTTATTGGCGCCTATTTTTAGTCAGTTAAAGTATGAACTGAGTATCTCCTTTGTTATTTAGATATTTTAAGTCCTGGTAAGACTCTTTAGATTTGTTTTAAGGCAATGACTACCAATACTGAAATAGCTCAAATAGGCGATTACGTTAATCCTTATAAGGGACTGTTATTTCTTTGTCCTCGACTCCTGCAGAAGCAACAAAAACTAGCGCGGCTTTTTCATCAACACTCTCGCAGAAATGAATAGTTCCTTGAGGTGTGGCAAAGCTTTCTCCAGGACCTACTTTTAGGACTTGACCGTTAATGGTCTCACAGGAAAGTCTTCCTTGAACCACATAAGCAATTCCTGGTTGAGCATGGGAATGAAGAGGTGTTTTAAATCCAGGTTGGGCTGTTATTCGTTGAAGTGTCATTAGCGCTTTACCTCTTGGATACTTATAGGAATCTCCATTCCAGGATTTATTGGCACTAATAAGAGTTTCAATGTTTACAGGCTCAATATTTGCACCAGGCTTTTTCTCTGAATGACAAGCAACAGTAGGTATGGCAACTGCAATAGTTATTGCGAGGGGGAAAAAGCTACGCATGAAAATGGTCTTTGTATACATAGACCGTATCAGCTCACCACTTCCTTGCATGGCTTTTCTGTGAGTCGTGACTCATAACTGTTGACCTATTGAATCTTTAAAAATGAATAAACTTATGATTTTGACTTTAAGCTGAGTGGACTTTTTTATTTGATCGAGCCTTTTATTAGAACTTTTGATCTGTATTTAGTATTTTAAGATGGGAATTTATACCATAAACAAGCAGCAAGCAAGTTTCTTGATACCGATGCCATACATCGAGGTGTTGATTCATTTTCCCGTTATCACGAGACTTGCTCTTTATAAGGGTGGATAGTTGTTGAAACTACTTTATATGAACATGTTGACGAATTGTCAGAGTTAATGAGATGGGAGATAACTCTTATAGTTAAAGATGAACAATCCGACCAAATATGACCAAAGGTATAGGGCTAATTTAAATTTTTTGTCTGCTTTTTAAGCAGCTTTTCACTTTTTTAAGTTCTGCATTTTTTAAAAAGCATAGAACATAGTTATTAAATCATTATTGAGGCTGTTACGGTTCAGTATCTTTGAACACTTTCTCTCTCAGTATTTGCTGAATTGTTCTGAACGCTTTTCTTTAATTAGACATGAACGACTCACTTCAGAAGGCTTTTTTTGCTGTTATTGCTTTGAGCCTATCTTGTATAGCTATAGAGCTGGTACCTGTTTCTAGACAAGCTGCTTACTGGAACCGCTGTTTAGATAGCACACTGGTATGGATCGACGAGGCACCTGATTTAAATCAATGGAGTGCTACAGCTAAGGAATCCTTAGCTGTAGGTGTATGTAATGGTGCAGTCTATGAACCCAGATTGATAACTGATAAAAGCCAGTTATGAACTTGTTTAATCAAGAAACACCTGAAGTGAGAAAGAAATGCTTCAAGGCGAGGTCAAGTCCTGAGAGGAAAACTTTGATAAGAGAAAAGATGAAAGCTGAAGGTTTAGAAGAGGGTAGTGGTGTGTTAAGGAAGGATTTATCGTTATATGACACAGATGTGATCTC
>QCKG01000010.1 GCA_003215535.1 Prochlorococcus sp. AG-409-L18 | reverse complement strand
TTCTAGAGCCTTCCTCTCAGCGGCTTCCCTCTCCGCTGCAGCTTGTCTCTCGGCTGCTTGCTTTTGAGCAGCAGCTTGTCTCTCGGCTGCGGCCTTCCTTTTTGCCTCTCTTTTCTTTTCTAAAGCTTTCCACTCAGCTGCTTGCTTCTCGGCAATAACTTTTTGCAAACTATATGGCTCAGCCTTCTTCTTGACTAATACATTCCCCTCTTCGGCATTCCCCTCTTCGGCATTCCCCTCTTCGGCATTCCCCTCTTCGGCTCCTAAACCATCTAGTTCTGACTGGTTTTTGGTCTCTTTGTTCGTCTCTACCACTGGATATTCTTTAAAACATCTCTTTATTCTTATTTGAGTCCTCGGCTTGTCGCAAAAATCACTGCAATTAATCCAATCTTTTAACAATGGGCTGAGATTTGGCGAAGGGAAGACTCAACTTGAAAAATCCTTTCCCTTACAAGATCTTCCCAGGTTCTCTATAAATGCCTAGAGCTCCTAGTAATCCTCCTATAAAGCCACTAAAATGCCCTATCCAGCTAATACCTTCTGGCACATTCCATGGAAGTAAGGATGGAAGAAAATGTCCATACAGACCAAAACCAATAATGGTTAGGACAATTGCAAGAAAACGTTTTTCTAGAAAGCCAATAATCAACAAATACCCAAGGAGACCAAACACCACCCCTGACATCCCATGAGCTGGAGTAGCCCAGAAAAACACTTGGAATATTTCAACAAACAAAACACAGGCCCAAACTGAAATGTAATCACTTAATCCTTTTGAAAGGACGAGCCAACTCAAAGGGAGAAATAGAACTGTATTTGAAAATAGATGGCTAAATCCACTGTGACTGAAAGGAGCTGCAAAAAGACCCCACCATGGAGCACCTCCTCCCATTAGAAGGTTCCAATTTCCACCAAACCAGACCTGATCAATTAGCTCCTGAATCCAAGCGATTCCAACTAAAACCAAAGGGATTGAGAATCGAAATGTTTTACTAAAGCTATTCATTTCAAAGTTTCATTAATCAGAGTTATTGGCTTTTGATCCTATTTGGGATCTCCCAAGCCTCAGCTCTTTCTACCTAAAATTCTCGAAAGATTGTTCCTATAGCTCAGGGGAGCCAAGCCTCCTTAAAGGTGAATACAGTTAGTTCATAAGTAAACCAAAAGACCCAAAAAGTGAACTTTGGAAAGATCGCAACACTCCCTTTAGTAAAGGAGTGTCCTCGGGTTCAAGTCCCGGCGAGGGCATCGTCGGGAAACTCACTAACGCTTCCAACCATTTAGTCAACCTCAAGAAACCTCCTTTTTTATTGCTATCACTACATTTTCAGTAGAAACAACCAGGGATATTCAACAGCTACACAAATTTTGAACATTTATTAAACACAAAAGGTCCAAATCTTCCGCAAAGTGTTGTATGAAATCTCGCATAAGCAAAACCAAAACCCCAAACAACTAACTCTAAACTCCAAAATTTTTAAGGAATTGAGCTCTATAGTAAGAAAATCACACTCAATGAAGCACCTCGAACCTGTCACAATGAAAGGCTTTGGTAAAAAAGAAACATCTAAAAAGACAAGTAAGCAAGTTATAAACGCAACTAATTCAACTAAAGAGCAGATAATTGCCCAAGCATTTCAATTCCATTCACAAGGAAATATTACCGAAGCCTCAAAATATTATGAGTATTTCATTAGTCAAGGTTTCACTGATCCAAGAGTTTTTTCTAACTATGGCATCATATTAAAAAATCTTGGCAAGTTAAAAGAAGCAGAGATTGCTCAGCAAAAAGCAATTGAACTTGAGCCTAATTTTGCAGAGGCTCATTCTAATCTGGGATCTATTTTGAAGGATCTTGGCAAACTAAATGAAGCAGAATCATCTATGCGCAAAGCAATTTTTCTCAACCCCAATCTTTTCAACTCTCAATTCCTCCTTGGAGCAATTTTAATTGAACAAAACAAGCTTAAAGAAGCAGAGCCACCTCTTCGAAAGGCCATTGAACTGAAACCAAATTTTGCGGAGGCTCATTCAAATTTGGGAAACATACTCAAAAGTCTTGGCAAATTAGACGAAGCAGAGATCTCACAACGTAAAGCTGTTGAGCTTAACCCTTTTCTAGCCAAAGCCCATTTAAATCTAGGCACCATATTGAAAGATGTAGGCAAATTAGACGAAGCTCTTTCCAGCTATGAAGAAGCTATTAAGCTAAAAGGTAGACATAATGAAGCCTCAATTGGGATAGGGAAGGTGCTTTTAAGTAAAGGGAACTACAAAGAAGGACTAGCTAAATTAAAAGAGTTCGAAGGTTCAATTAATTTTGATCTTGAACATGGGTTATCTATAAGTTAATGGCAATAAAAAGATCAACACAAGGCAGTTCAGGTCTTAACCCAACCTTTATCGGATCCTGGGAAATTGAACCAGGCTTGTGTGATGAGGTGATCAATTATTTCGAGAAGAATAAACACATGCATACTGTTGGCAGAACAGCATCTGGGATAAGCTTAGAATCGAAAAACAGAACTGACATAACCCTTACACCTAAAGAGATAACTTTGCATGGGAACGAGGTGTTTAGGAAATATTTCGAGGCTATATTTGAATGCTATAAAGATTATAATGTTCAGTGGCCATTCTTAAAATCAATCGCCAATCGCTTAGAAATAGGTCCTTTTAACATTGGCAGGTACAACCCAGGGCAGCACTTTCGGGTATTACATACTGAACGCTGCTCCTTGAATACTCTTCATAGGTTGTTTGCCTTTATGACTTACTTAAATGATGTAGAAGAAGGCGGCTCAACATACTTTAAACATTATGACCTAGATATAAAGCCCAAAAAAGGGTTGACTCTAATTTGGCCAGCAGAGTGGACCCACGCACATCAAGGGAAAATGTTAAAGCAAGGATCTAAATATATTATTACTGGCTGGTTAAATTTTCCCTCTGAGTAACCTAAGATCTGATCAATCAGAAGTCAATATTACTGATATTCAATACCAATCAGATATGTATAAAGAGTCGGCCTAAGTATTTCTATCAAACAAAACTGCCGACTGTGGGGCCAATTCCATCTTGATTGATTTAAATTCTCCTATCAAAAATATTGGCTCGAATAAATGATTAGGGATCTTCAGGCCAGATCTTCGACTACGATTTATAAATACTGCTATTGATTTTTCATACCTAGAGTTTGCGCAAGATTCATGAGAAAGGCAACCGTACAAACCATCTTCAGAAATCACTTCCCATTTCATATCTTTCAAAAGGCCTAAAGGTAATATCTTTCTCAAACAAGCTAAAGAATGAATAAAGCATCTAAGATCATTGTTCCATGATTCATCCCAAGGGAAACACTCTCTACAATTTGGTTCTTCACCACCAAGTAAACCAGCTTCTGTTCCGTAATAAATGCAAGGTGCACCTGGTTGAAGAAATAAGATAAAAAGAGCAAGTTTTAATGCCTCAATATCTCCCTCAAGAGTATTTAAGGCTCTAGGAACATCATGGCTATCAAGAAGATTTAACTGGCTTTGATTTATCTCCTCACGATACCAACAAAATGTTGTTTCCAAAAGGTCAATAAAATCTTCCCCTCTTAATGGTTTCAAAGGATAAGAAGGATTAACAAAACTGCTGCTCAATTTTTTTCCTGCCACCCAGCACAAACTGCCCCAACCAATTCTGTAATTCATTACGCCATCAAAATGTTCCCCCTGAAGCCAAGGTCTTGCATCTCCCCAGATTTCTCCCAAGATCCATACATTTGGATACTTAGTTTTTACATGTATACGAAATTCAGCCCAAAAATCTAGCGGGATCTCATCGGGAACATCTAGTCTCCATCCATCTATCCCATGTTCTAGCCAATAAGAAGCAACGCGAAAAAGGTAATCACGTACTGGGGGGTGGTCATGATTAAATTTTGGTAACGCAGGGTCATTCCACCAACAGCTGTAGCCGCAGTCTTGACCATGATCCAAATATGGTTTTAGAGGCCAACTATGGATATGAAACCAATCTCGATAAGGGGAAGATTCTCCATTCTCCAGCAGATGGTGGAAAGCCCAAAAACCTCTACTGCAATGATTAAAAACACCATCAAGAATGATTCGCATGCCACGACTATGCATCGCATCAATCAAGGCAAATAAAGCATCATTACCTCCAAGGATTGGGTCAACCTGGAAATAATCATATGTGTGATATCTATGATTAGCTGCGGAACTAAAAATTGGGGTTAGGTATATACAAGTAATTCCAAGCCCCTGAAGATGATCTAGACCATCAATAACTCCATATAAATCTCCTCCATGGAAACCCTGTTTAGAAGGATTACACCCCCATGGTTGAAAGGCCAAATACTTCTGGTCCTTCACCAATCCACTACGACGAAACCTATCAGGAATTATTTGATAAACAATCGAGGCCCCCACCCATGTTGGAGGTTGGCAAATTAAATCCTTCTGATGCATGCAACTTTGCATTAGCTCCACCTATCGCTAGCAATAGATAAAAAGAACAGCCATGGCACCTGATCCACTCCTCCTAGCACTTGACCAAGGCACTAGTAGCTCAAGAGCAGCATTGTTCAATCTCCAAGGCCAATTAGTAGCCAGTGCTAGCGCCCCACTCGCAATCGAATATCCAGCTGATGGCTGGGTTCAACAAGATCCGAACGAAATCTGGTCAAGCCAACGATTGGCCATGGCGACCCTAGAGAAGCAAGTCACTGATGATCAGCGCAGATCAATAATTAGTTGCGGCATCACTAATCAACGTGAAACAACAATTCTGTGGAGGAGAGACAATGGAGAGCCTTGCGGACCAGCAATTGTTTGGCAAGACGGAAGAACAACAGACTTGTGCTCAAAGTGGAAAAGTGAAGGCCTAGAGAAAGAATGGTGCAGTCGGACCGGACTACTACTAGACCCCTATTTCAGTGCCAGCAAAATAAGCTGGCTGATAACTAATGAACCAGCTTCTCAGCAAGCCCTCGCAAATCAAAACCTATGTTTTGGCACTGTAGAAAGTTGGTTGCTTTGGCATCTGACAGGAGGTAGACGTTTTTGCTCTGACATGAGCAATGCCAGCCGAACACTGCTTATGGACTTAAAGCATTGTGAATGGATCGAACAATATTGCGACCAAATTGGTCTACCACTCCAGGCCCTTCCGGAACTAGTACCTTGTAGAGGAGATTTTGGCAAAATTGAAAAACACCTCCCCTTTGCAGGAACCACAATTAATGCTCTCCTTGGCGATCAACAAGCAGCGACCCTTGGTCAGCTTTGTCTGAAGAAAGGTGAGGCTAAATGTACTTATGGCACAGGAGCTTTCCTCGTCGTGAATACAGGCAAGGAAATCTGCACCTCGAAATCAGGTCTATTAAGCACTCTTGGTTGGACTGATGCGAAAGGCTCACCAACTTATTGTCTTGAAGGGAGTCTATTCAATGCAGGCACTGTTGTGCAGTGGTTACGAGACGGATTGGGAATAATTCAGACAGCCAAAGAAATAAATGATCTCGCTGAAGAAGAGAAAAATTCAGGAGGATTAATGATGGTTCCTGCTTTTACTGGCTGGGGCACACCACATTGGGATCCCAATGCGAGAGGCCTGTTGATTGGTCTAACTCGTGATAGTCGAAGAGGTCATATTGCAAGGGCTGCACTTGAAGGGATTGCCCTATCAGTAGCCAGTCTAGTGGAATTAGCTGAAGAAGATTTAAGTCAAAAGCTAGGTGAATTGGCTGTTGATGGAGGAGCCGCCGCTTCTAATCTTCTTTTACAAGCACAGGCCAACAGCACTGGACTAAAAGTCCGACGCCCTCAAAATCTTGAGAGCACAGCAAGAGGCGTTGCATTAATGGCAGGACTACAAGCAGGTGCTATCACAAGTCTTGATAGCCTCATCCCCTACAACCATGAGAAGTCAGAGTTTTTCACCCCAAACCTTGATTCGTCCATGAGGGGCCAATGGCGTAGCAAATGGGATCAAGCTGTAACTAAGAGCTTAAATTGGCATGACCAATAACAACGTTGATCTAATAGTCATTGGGGCAGGAGCTACAGGTTCAAGCGTGGCATATGAGGCGACAAGGCGAGGCATGAAGGTTGTCTTGATTGATGCTGGAGATATTGGGGGAGGGACCAGCTGTAGGAGTACCAAGCTTTTGCATGGAGGCGTTAGGTATTTAGAACTTGCATTCAAAACCCTTGATCTAAATCAATTAAAACTTGTCCGAGAAGCCCTATTAGAGAGGGGACATTGGCTAGAACAAGCCCCATTCCTCGCCAAGCCAATCGAACTAGCTCTGCCTGCAGAATCATATTTTGCCAAAGCTTATTTTCGACTAGGCCTAGGACTCTATGATGCCCTTTCTGGGAATAAAAGTATAAGCAGTAGCCGATTACTTTCTTCATCGATATTGAATGATTCAATTCCACAATTACGAGCATTCTCTAGCGGTGGAGTTGCCTATAGCGATGGGCAGTTCAACGATGCGAGGTTAAATTGTTTACTCGCACTCACAGCAAAGCGAGCAGGTGCCATTATTCGAACACATTGCAAGGTCATTGGATTCGAACAAGCTAATGGAAAACTCATTGGAGTAATTAGTCAAAACCAATCTGGGCAGCAAGAGCGTTGGGGAGCCAAGTCCATAGTCAATGCCACAGGAGTCGAAGCTGACAACATTAGATCCATGGTCGACGAAAGTGCAGCGCCAAGGGTTCTCACAAGTAGAGGCATCCATTTGGTTTTAAAAGAGAATCTATGCCCCAAAAACATGGGACTTTTATTACCGTCAACCGATGATGGAAGAGTTTTATTTCTACTACCTTTCTTTGGCCAAACCCTCATGGGAACCACAGATAGTCCTTGCAACATAGAAGACGCCAGAAAACCATCCGATACTGAAGAAACTTATTTGCTTGAATATCTCAAACGTTGTTTCCCTCAAATAAAAAAACCTGTGATAACTAGTTCATGGGCTGGAGGTCGCCCACTTTTAAAACCCATGGGTCAGTCTTTAACTAGTAGCCGTGTTGTTAGAGAACACGAAGTAGAAACCCTGCCTTGTGGATTAATCAGTGCCTTAGGAGGCAAATGGACAACTTGTCGGCCCATCGCAATGGATACCCTCAAAGCAGTCGCTCTCTCCCTTAAGGAGAAACTACCAGAGCCTCAAGCTTTACCTCTAATAGGTGCCTCTCGAAACCCTTACCTAACTCAAAAATTACTTCAAGAACAAAAGCCAAAGCTCAAACAATATCTACCCCAAACGAAACTTGTCGAAAAACAATTAACTCATTTACAAGGACAATATGGTTTAGAAGCAATTAAAGTCATTGCAAACAGCACTGACGATCAAAAAGAACCTCTTAGTGAGGTTATCCCTGTCTGCAAAGCAGAATTACAAAATGCCATAAAAAATGAATATGCTTGTACCCCAACAGATGTGCTTGCAAGGCGTTGTCGTCTGGCAATGGTAGACATTCAAGAAGCTGAACGATTAGTCCCAATTGTTCAGGAGCACCTCATTAAAGAAGGTTTCGCCGAAGAAGAATTAGATCTAGAGAGATAATCACCTATTTATTTCTTCAATGCATTGTCTTAGTCAAAACCTAACCTTGATCTTCTACTTCACCAATAAGCCACCAGCTAAAGCCGTATGCAGGAAGATACACAAACCAGTCATTATCAGCCTCAGGGTATTCACAGCCCCAAAGGACTTCTCTGGTTCGCTCTCCTTTCCATTTGCTTAGATCAAGCCTTAATGATGCTCCAGCAGCAGAAGCATTTGCTGCAACGAGAACTTTCATAGTTTCACTACAACGCGAAAAAACTATGACACTAGGGTGAGTGGAAGGGAGCAACTCAAAGTCACCATGCCTTAATGCAGGTAACAATCTTCTAGAAGTAAGCATTCGACGATGCCAATTCAACAACGAACCAGGTAATTGTTTTTGCACCTCTACGTTCAAAACTCGATAGTCATAGCCAGGTGCTGTAATGGGAGGAAGAACTAGCAAAGGGTCCGGTGCGGTAGAGAACCCACCATTCCTCGCAGGCGTCCAAGCCATTGGGGTGCGATTGGGATCGCGATCTCTTAATCCAGGCCAATCCCCCATCCCAAGCTCATCACCGTAATAAAGACAAGGCATCCCAGGAAGACTATAAAGAAGTGCATGAAGCATGCGATTAGCTCTTGGATCACCATTAAGCAGTGGAGCCAAACGTCGATTAATGCCCCAGTTCAGCCAATGTCCTTGCCCCTGATGTAGACCAGTACGAATCGTCTGAATTACATCTGGCGAGACCAAATGACCATCACCCAACCAGAGCTCGTCATGATTGCGCAGTGGTAAAGCCCAACGACAACCTGGAACAGCCTCTTGAGCCTCACTTAAACAATCTCTGAGTTTCTGAACTCTTCCACTTGCTATCGCACCAAACAAATGGGCTGTGAGGACAAAGTTAAAGGCACCATGCAATTCATTGTCAGCAAGATACGGCGCCGCCTCATGAACAGGTTGAATGGCTTCTGCTAAAAGCAAAACATCCCTGCCCTTGGACTCAATACGCTGCCGAACCCTCAATAAAAACTCATGAGTATCTGGCAAGCCCTCACAACGGCTCCCCTCATCCTCATATAAGAAAGGAACTGCATCCAAACGAAAACCATCTACTCCCTTGTCCATCCAGAAATCCACAACTCCAAGCATTTGTTCTTGGACCCAAGGATTTGCGTAATTGAGGTCTGGCTGAGAGCGTAGGAAGCGATGAAAGTAGTACTGCCCGGCAACATCATCCCACTCCCAATTAGAAGTCTCGAAATTACGAAACAACACCGGAGCCTCTGCATATTTATTAGGATCATCACTCCATACATAAACGTCCCTTTCCTGAGTCCCATTTGGCGCCCAACGGGCACGTTGAAACCAGGGATGAAGGTGACTGGTGTGATTCAAGACAAGATCCAAAATCACTTTTATCCCCAACTTATGAGCAGCTGTGAGCAATCGATGAAATCCCGCCAAATCCCCCAATTCCGGATGAACATCCTGAAAGTCAGTAATGTCATATCCACCATCTTGCAAAGGAGACGGATATATCGGCGTCAACCACAGAGCATCAACCCCCAACCATCTGAGATAACTAAGCCTGTTTGTCAACCCTCGAAAATCTCCTATGCCATCACCATCACCATCTGAATAGCTTCTTGGGATTAACTGATAAATAACAGCTCCCTCCCACCAAGATTCTCTTGAGGTCATTGTTTTTGATTCTCTTGAAATCATCCCCTTTAATCGTGATAACCCCTCAACCACTGCTAGACAAATCTTGAGAAATCGTCAGCCCTTGCTCCCTAAAAACTTTCAGTTCAATGATCTGCGCAAACCTGTTTTAGAAGGTCAAACCAGATCGGAATACTGGCGGCGTCTACAACTAAGGCGAATGAAGGAACTAATAGAAAAACATGACAAAAAAATACTACAAGCTTTGGCAAACGATCTAGGCAAGCCTCCTACAGAAGGATTCTTTGAAGTCATTGCACTAAGGCAAGAAATCAAACTTGCTGAACAACAGCTAACTCAATGGATGAAGCCAAGAAGGGTGCCAGTACCTGTTGCATTCAAACCAGGGGATGCAATGACAAGACTCGAGCCCTTAGGCTGCGTGCTGATTATTGGTCCCTGGAATTATCCATTTTCTCTTACACTTCAACCATTAATAAGTGCATTAGCTGCAGGGAATACAGCCGTAATCAAGCCTTCTGAAAAAGCTCCAAACACCTCTCACCTCATCAGTAAACTTATTTCAAAGCACTTCCCAAAGGAAGTTGTGCAAGTCATTGAAGGTGATGGAGAAGTAGCTACAAACCTTATAGAACATCCATTTGATCACATCTTTTTTACTGGTGGCAAAGAGATAGGGCAAAAAGTTCTATCTGCCGCATCCAAAAACCTGACACCAGTAACTCTTGAACTTGGGGGGCAAAGCCCAGCCATTGTTTTAGAAGATGCTGATCTCGAGGTAACAGCTAAGCGTCTGATTTGGGGGAAAGGACTAAATGCAGGCCAAACCTGTATTGCTCCCAATCATCTTTTAGTTCAAGAGCAAATCAAAAATCCCCTTTTAAAAGCCATGAAGACTGCTCTATTGAACTTCTATGGTTCAGATCCACTTAGTTCTTCTCACCTAGCAAGCATAATCAACGATTATCACTTCGAAAGGCTCAATGAACTATTAGAACAAGCGAGCAGAAAAGGACAAATCCTCTTTGGCGGTGACGTTGACAAAGAGAAATGTCGCATTAGTCCAACGCTAATAGAAATTCAAGGAAGTAATGACCCTTTAATGGCAGAAGAATTATTTGGACCATTAATGCCTGTAATGAGCTTTGCAAACTTTGATTCCGCACTTGAAGAGGTAAGAAAGCAGCCACGTCCATTGGCCCTTTACTTATTCGGTGGCAGTAAAAAAGACCAGAAAAAACTTATTGATACAACCAGTTCAGGTGGCGTTTGCTTTAATGACGTTGTGATGCAAGCGGGAATCCCTGACATGCCATTTGGGGGTGTAGGGCCTAGTGGAATGGGCACTTACCACGGACAGGCAGGATTTGAAACCTTCTCCCACAAAAAATCCATATTGAAGCGTCCTTTTTGGTTGGATTTGAATTTCAGATACCCTCCATACAAACTTGATGTCGGAGTTTTAAAAAAGCTGCTTGGCTGACAAGAGAGATTCGTGTTTTAAGGAAATTTGACAAGACTGGCAAAAGAGTTGAAGCGCCTTATGGTTTAAGAAGTATCTAAAGAAGCATGCCCCGCTCCATTCTGATGGCGTTAGCAGTTTTAGCACTAACGCCAATCCCAACATGGGCATACTCAATAACTGTAAAGCGAGGCGACACTCTTTATGAGATTGCTCTCAAGAACAGGGTGTCTGTTCAATCACTTATGAAAGTCAATGGAATTACAGACTCTACTCAGTTGAAAACAGGAAGTCAGTTAATTCTTCCAAAAGAAAGTTTGAGCAAATACTCGACCATTACACACAAAGTACGTAATGGTGAGACGCTCTCTTTAATTGCAATGCGCTACAAACTTAGCGAGTCAGAAATCGCCAAAGAAAATAACCTTAAAAATGCTGATTATTTATATGTTGGCCAATCATTAGAGCTGCCATCAACCCTCAATGGGAGTTCTAATCAAAGAACATATAACATTCAACGGGGGGACACAATAAGTACAATAGCGAGGCTTCATAATATTCCCAAGAAGAAACTTATTTCTCTAAACAACCTTAAAAGTGCTGACAACATCTATCCAGGTCAAGTCCTGGCTTTATGGAAGGGGAATCCTTATGAAGAAGTAAAAGACAATGAACAAAATCTTGGCTCAGGCAAGGGGATGAATACACATATAGTTCTCAGAGGTGAGACTTTAACAGGAATTTCTAGAGCCCATAGAATTCCAATTCAACAGTTGATTAGTATAAATAAGTTAAAGGATCCAAATAATTTAGAAGCAGGGACGAAACTTGCTCTAAGTTCAATTCATAGCAAAAGAGTTGCCTCCAGAGAAATTTCAACTAATGAATCCTCGGAATTCTCTAACAAAAAGTCTAGAGCAATCACTAATAACGACAATTCGGCCAACTGGCGTACCTATGGACCGCTAGAAGTTAACTGGTCTAATTGGCAATCAATAAGTGGAAGCTATGTAACCTCTAGCCGCAATAAAAATGGCCAGTCATTTTACATAGCAATCAACTGTTCTCAACGCAAATTAAATTCTACAGGTCCAAATAGTGCCTGGAAAAATTGGATTTCTCCAAGAAAAAGTTTTGAAAATGAATTATTCAAGGATCTATGTAAATCCAGCACAAGTTAATGGTTTTTGAGACTTCTTACGCGACATAATGAAGTGGCCAAGGACTATCAAGGAAACTACGTCCACTCTCTCTAATAAAAAGTCTGCGGTCTCCATCATTAGTTTCCATGATGAGTTCTTCTTGAACCAATCTTCTAGCAAGCCAGGCCCAACTAGTTTCTTTTAATTTTTTTTCATTTGACAACACATCTACAAGGCTGTAGATGTCTGCACCTCTTCTAAGATCAACTTCTCCAAGCAACGTAAGTGCCTGCTCTGACCAATCTCTACTTAAAGAGTTTTCTTTGCAGCGATCACATCTACCACAAGGAGCTTTTAATTCACCTACGGCGAGCAAAAGTGCCTGCTCACGACAAAGCTCTCCTTCCGCAACAGCCTCCATTCTGCGTAACTGTTCCTGAGCCACTTCATGTCTAAAGGATTCTTGACCTGCATCTAGATCAGGTGAAGTCCTAGTCGAAGAAGATTTAATAGCCCACCCAAGACGAATGCGATCTCCTGGAGAGAACAAGACCATACATCGAGCAGGTAACCCATCCCTCCCAGCCCTGCCTGACTCCTGAAGGTATCCTTCTGGTGAGGCAGGTAAGTTCAAATGCAAAACCAAGCCAACATCTGCGCGGTCAACTCCCATTCCAAAAGCGACAGTCGCTACTAGAACAGGCTTAGGCCTTTCCAAAAATTCTGCCAAAGCTTGATCCCTTATTTCAGGTGGAAGACCTGCGTGATAGGCAATGGCTGGAATCCCCGCAATCTTCAAAGTTTCCGACCATTTCTCCACTGAACGACGAGTACGCACATAAATCAAGGAGGCTCCTCGAGAAGTCTTCAATGCATCAAGCACTTCTGGCAAAGGATCCTTCGGCCTTCTTTTCATGCAATAAGAAAGATTGTCTCTTTGAGCAGAGCCAACTTTGATGAAAGGCCGATTTAGATCTAGACGACGAATAATATCGGCTCGAACCTTTGGCGCAGCAGTCGCACTTAGGGCAACAACAGGGACTCCAGGGCATAAACGACGAACTTCTCCAAGCCGTCGATAATCTGGCCTGAAGTCGTGTCCCCAAGAGCTAATGCAGTGGGCCTCATCCACCGCTATTGCAACTATTTTATTTTGCCCAGCTTTTTCACTAAGTAGCCCTATCGTACTTGGGGCATGTAGTCTTTCTGGGGCCAGATAGAGCAGCCGAATAGCGTTGGCTCGCAAGCTATTAAAAACATCCCTCCGACTAAAAGGATCCAGACCAGAATGCAAACAAACAGCTGAAATCCCTCTTTTTTGGAGCTGCTTCACCTGATCTTCCATAAGAGCAATCAAAGGAGAAACCACCACAACGAGTCCTTCCCGCACAAGTGCAGGCAATTGAAAGCACAATGACTTTCCGGCACCTGTAGGGAGAACTGCCAATACATCTTTACCTGCAAGAATTGCCTCTAATATTGACCGTTGTCCATTCCTAAAATCCTTCCACCCATAAAACCTGTTCAGCGCTACTTGCAAAGGATCCAATGAATATCATCAATAACGCATGAAAAATAACTAGAGCGAGCTTTAAAGTCCAGATTCTTCTTTCTGTATAGAAGGAGGGTTAAGTTGACCTGCCGCCTCCTCAACCAACTGCAAACGAACTTTCTTTCCACCTGAAAGTTCTCCAAGGGAAACCCTCATTGTTGCCCCGCAAAGGCTTTGCAAAATCGAAAGTAAGTCCCGTAGATGTGGCGTACTGCTTCCACTCTCAATCCATAATCTTTCTTGCAACCCCCCCAACCGGCACCAAGCTGAATACAACTTCAACACAGAGGTCTCGACAATCTGAGCCTGGCCTAATGCATCTGCCAATATCCCCAAAGATTCAATACGTTGAGCCTCTTGCATTGCCTTTTCAAGGTTGAGTTCTTCAACTTGAAACGCTCTCAATGTAATTGATTTATCAATGGACTTACTAATCCAACGTGCTGTATGAGTTAACTCTTTAATGCAATCTACTTCTGGTTCTAATTTTAAAGTTTTGCGCATTTCCTCTTGCTGAATCTCAGGAAGCTTCCCAAGTTCTTTAACTAAAGGAGCTACCACTCTTGAAGGAAGCAAATTTTCCTGAGTACGTAGGCGTATCTCCTCTGGCAATAAGGGACTAGTCGCCGCTGTAAACTCATCCGTCAGCCTTCGAACTTGCCTTCTGGTTATTTCCTGACCTTCATTCGCTGCATCTGAAATCATTTGTTGAACTTCTGGAGCAGCTTGAGCCGTTTCAAGGAAAGCCCTCTTCGAAAAATTGTTTACGCTGGTCTCCTCAAGCATCCCCCCTCCAACAAGGTCATCAGAAGAATCAGCAAGTTGAATCAGTCCATAAGCTCTTGTTTTGCTTATCTCCCTTTCTCGCAACCATTGCAAAAAACCCGCACCACGTCCTTCTCCTCCTCTCTTCTCACGGTCTCTAACAGTCCGAAGAATCCTTCCCCTCCAGATCTCAGTTTGCAAGTCAAAACGATCACATAAAGCCCATGCCTTCTCAAGTCGCGCAAGAAATTCAATGGTGCTCAAATCATCTTGAGCAGGGTCAGGCAAATCCAACATCAGCCTGGAAAGATCTGGATCTACTATCGAACTCACAAAAAAAGTGCTTAGGAGGTGGTTGTTCCCTTGTACTTAAGATTCTGCCACGACATTCTGTGACGCTGAAGCAATCTCGAGCCATCTCAGCGATATTCTTTGTATGTAACTTTTTGAACACAGCGATGGCGTTTTCTCGCGGTGACCTGGTGCGAATCAAGCGCCCTGAGTCCTATTGGTATAACGAAGTTGGGAAAGTAGCTTCAGTTGACGCCTCAGGCATTAAATATGCAGTTGTGGTTCGCTTTGAAAAGGTGAACTATTCAGCTTTACAAGGCGTTGATGGTGGCAACAACACCAATAATTTTGCCGAAAGTGAGTTAGAGCCAGCCTGAGGCTCTTGCCTGAACTACCTGAAGTCGAGACGGTCCGAAGAGGATTATCGGATCGTCTTGCAAATTTCTATATAAGTGACCTTCAGGTCTGCAGAGATAGGGCTATAGCAAGCCCTGGAGGGTCTGAAGAGTTCGTCTCAATGATGCGTGGGAACAAAATCGGTCAATGGCATAGAAGAGGTAAGTACCTACTTGCCACTCTTCATAAGGGGGCCAATGATGGAGGCCAAATCAATTCGACCAACATAGATGGTGGCTGGTTGGGGGTCCATCTAAGGATGACAGGTCAATTTCAATGGCATGAAAAGGAATCAATACCTTGTTCACATACCAGAGTCCGCTTCTGGAACCAAACAGGTAAAGAACTTAGATTCGTTGATATTCGTAGCTTTGGCCAAATGTGGTGGGTTCCACCATCGATTGCTCCTGAAAAAATAATAACCGGTTTAAAAAAACTTGGCCCAGAACCATTTAGCAAAGAATTCAATCCCTCTTACCTCAGACAGCGCCTAAAAGGGAAAACAAGACCAATAAAAACAGCTCTTCTTGATCAATCTGTAGTGGCTGGAGCAGGAAATATTTATTCAGATGAAAGTCTTTTTGCAGCAGGAATTCTTCCCAAAACCCCATCAGGCCAATTAAAGAAAATACAAATTGAACGTCTTTATACAAGTCTCATAGAAGTCCTAACAATAAGCATTGGCAAAGGTGGAACCACTTTTAGTGATTTTCGAGACTTAGAAGGCACAAATGGAGAATATGGAGGACAAGCTTGGGTATATGGCAGAGGTGGACAACCTTGTCGAAAATGTGGGACAAAACTTCTCAGAGAAATCCTTTCAGGAAGGAGCACCCATTGGTGTCCCAAATGTCAAAAATAAACCCAAATCAAGTGAGTATCTAAATAGAAAAAACCACCCTGAAAAACAAGGTGGTTTCATCTAAAACAAATAGCTAAGTACTATTTGCTTAATGAAGAATGTTTTACCTGGCATTGAGCTATTTTCTCAGGGGGCTACCCCCCAAATATTTTCGCCGCTGATGCGTTTCACAACCGAGTTCGAGATGGATCGGAGTGGTTCCACATCGCCATGAACACCAGGATAGTTACATTCTCAAGAATTGAACCTTGAGAACTGCATAGGGGTGATTGCCTAAAAAGGAAATATATTTGGATCGAATAAAGCCTTCATCTCAAATAAGAGAATGAGAAAAATGGTCAAGCCCTCGGTCTATTAGTACTCCTCCGCTGCACCTGTTACCAGGCTTCCACGTAGAGCCTATCAACGGGTGTTCTTCCCGTGACCTTACTGGCTTATGCCATGGGAACACTCATCTTGAGGTGGGCTTCCCACTTAGATGCTTTCAGCGGTTATCCACTCCGCACATGGCTACCCAGCGTTTACCGTTGGCACGATAACTGGTACACCAGAGGTGCGTTCCTCCCGGTCCTCTCGTACTAGGGAGAAATCCTCTCAATGTTCCTGCGCGTACACCGGATATGGACCGAACTGTCTCACGACGTTCTGAACCCAGCTCGCGTACCGCTTTAATGGGCGAACAGCCCAACCCTTGGGACCGACTTCAGCCCCAGGTTGCGATGAGCCGACATCGAGGTGCCAAACCTCCCCGTCGATGTGAACTCTTGGGGGAGATCAGCCTGTTATCCCTAGAGTAACTTTTATCCGTTGAGCGACGGCCCTTCCACTCAGAACCGTCGGATCACTAAGGCCGACTTTCGTCCCTGTTCGACTTGTAGGTCTCACAGTCAAGCTCCCTTCTGCCTTTGCACTCATCGACTGATTTCCAACCAGCCTGAGGGAACCTTTGCGCGCCTCCGTTACCTTTTAGGAGGCGACCGCCCCAGTCAAACTGCCCACCTGATACTGTCCGCTCCCCGGATAACGGGTGAACGTTAGAACCCTAGCTCTGAAAGAGTGGTATCTCACCATTGACTCAGTAGCACCCACAAGCACTACTTCAAAGTCTCCCACCTATCCTGCGCATTCAGAGCCCGAGCACAATACCAAGCTGCAGTAAAGCTTCATAGGGTCTTTCTGTCCGGGTGTACGTAGTCCGCATCTTCACAGACAATTCTATTTCGCCGAGCCTCTCTCCGAGACAGCGCCCAGATCGTTACGCCTTTCGTGCGGGTCGGAACTTACCCGACAAGGAATTTCGCTACCTTAGGACCGTTATAGTTACGGCCGCCGTTCACCGGGGCTTCAGTCGCCAGCTTCGCTTACGCTGACCGGCTTCCTTAACCTTCCGGCACTGGGCAGGCGTCAGCCCCCATACATCGTCTTGCGACTTAGCGGAGACCTGTGTTTTTGGTAAACAGTCGCCTGGGCCTCTTCACTGCGACCAGCTCTCGCTGGCACCCCTTCTCCCGAAGTTACGGGGCCATTTTGCCGAGTTCCTTAGAGAGAGTTACCTCGCGCCCCTCGGTATTCTCTACCACCCCACCTGTGTCGGTTTCGGGTACTGGCAGTTATGCCTTAACGGGTATAGGGCTTTTCTTGGAAGCATGACATCACCAACTTCGCTGCCGTGGCAGCTCGTACTCACGCCTCAGCTCAGAACGTTTTCTCCGCTCCTCAACGCCTCGAACGCTTGAACCAGTAACCAACATCTGGATTGGCTAGCCTTCTCCGTCCCCCTTCCCAAAACATAACCGGTACAGGAATGTTGACCTGTTATCCATCGACTACGCCTTTCGGCCTCGCCTTAGGTCCAGACTAACCCTCCGCGGACGAGCCTGCCGGAGGAACCCTTAGGGTTTCGGGGCATGGGATTCTCACCCATGTTTTCGCTACTCAAGCCGACATTCTCACTTCCATGCAGTCCACGCCCGCTTCCGCTAACGCTTCACCCCACATGGAACGCTCCCCTACCATTTAACAAGTTAAATCCGCAGCTTCGGTACAACGCTTAGCCCCGTTCATTTTCGGCGCAGGATCGCTCGACCAGTGAGCTATTACGCACTCCTTTGAGGATGGCTGCTTCTAGGCAAACCTCCTGGTTGTCTGGGCAATCCCACCTCCTTTATCACTTAGCGTTGATTTTGGGACCTTAGCTGGCGGTCTGGGCTGTTTCCCTTTCGACAATGGAGCTTATCCCCCACAGTCTGACTGCCTAGCTACACACAGGGTATTCAGAGTTCATCTCGATTTGGTACCGCTCTCGCAGCCCGCACCGAAATGGTGGCTTTACCCCCCTGCTGGAGCACTAGACGCTACGCCTCAACGTATTTCGGGGAGAACCAGCTAGCTCCGGGTTCGATTGGCATTTCACCCCTAACCACAGCTCATCCGCTGATTTTTCAACATCAGTCGGTTCGGACCTCCACTTGGTATCACCCAAGCTTCATCCTGGCCATGGTTAGATCACCCGGGTTCGGGTCTATAAACACTGACAAACGCCCTATTCAGACTCGCTTTCGCTATGGCTCCACCATTTCCGGTTTAACCCGCCAGTGCCTATAAGTCGCCGGCTCATTCTTCAACAGGCACACGGTCACCCGATTAGTCGGGCTCCCATTGCTTGTAAGCTCACGGTTTCATGTTCTATTTCACTCCCCTCCCGGGGTTCTTTTCACCTTTCCCTCGCGGTACTGTTGCGCTATCGGTCACACAGGAGTACTTAGCCTTACGAGGTGGTCCTCGCAGATTCACACGGAATTCCACGTGCTCCGTGCTACTCGGGATACAGCTAGGCCAACTCCCCTTTCGATTACGGGGCTTTCACCCTCTATGGCGCGCCATTCAAACGCTTCTTCTAGGTTTGTTGGTCCACATCGCTGTCCCACAACCCCGATGGTCGAAACCACCGGTTTAGGCTCTTCCCCGTTCGCTCGCCGCTACTTAGGGAGTCGTTTTTACTTTCCTTTCCTCCAGCTACTAAGATGTTTCAGTTCGCTGGGTTGGCTCGTATCAGCCTATGAATTCAGCTGATCGTACTAGGGGTTGCCCCATTCGGAAATTCCCGGATCAAAGCGTGCTTCCAGCTCCCCGAGACTTATCGCAGGTAACCACGTCCTTCATCGCCTCTGTGTGCCAAGGTATCCACCGTGAGCCCTTTGTAGCTTGACCAAAATCTCTATAATTAATCACAAATTGATGAGTTAATTACAGAGTCTCGTCTGTTGCTCAAGAATCAAACAATATTCTTTTTAAACAAACAAATATAAAGCTTAAGCAATCTATTTATTCGTTTAAAAGAATAAAGTATCCATGAGATGCTTTATTCTTTCCAAACTCACCTATGCAGTTGTCAAGGTTCTAACTGAACTTCAACTACATTTTTCAATGCAGTGAGCCCAGCGTCTTTTCAACCTCATCCGATTTCTCAGCTTTGGAATGAAAGGAAGCTAGGGTCGTCCAATCAAATAGAAAGTCTAAATCAAACCTAACAACGAAAATCTCCTTAATTTGGTTATAGGGAGGTGGTTGATCAGTGGAGGTAAGCGGACTCGAACCGCTGACATCCTGCTTGCAAAGCAGGCGCTCTACCAACTGAGCTATACCCCCAACACCGAATGGGCCATCCTGGACTTGAACCAGGGACCTCACCCTTATCAGGGGTGCGCTCTAACCACCTGAGCTAATGGCCCAGGAGTACCCTCGTTGGGTGTGACCTAGACAAAGTTTAGGAACTGAAGTTAATTGCGAGTTTCACAACTGATTTCTCAGTTATCACTACAAAAACTTGAGGTACCGATCGACCTAAGGTGACAGGATTATGGCCTAAGAATAATTAACTCAGGCATCACAATCAGTTGTTGTCTCCCTGTTAGGAGGTGATCCAGCCGCACCTTCCGGTACGGCTACCTTGTTACGACTTCACCCCAGTCATCAGCCCCACCTTCGGCGTCCTCCTCCACAAGGGTTGGAGTAACGACTTCGGGCGTGGCCGACTTCCATGGTGTGACGGGCGGTGTGTACAAGGCCCGGGAACGTATTCACCGCAGTATGCTGACCTGCGATTACTAGCGATTCCTCCTTCACGTAGGCGAGTTGCAGCCTACGATCTGAACTGAGCCACGGTTTATGGGATTTGCTTGCCCTCGCGAGTTCGCTGCCCTTTGTCCGTAGCATTGTAGTACGTGTGTAGCCCAGGATGTAAGGGGCATGATGACTTGACGTCATCCACACCTTCCTCCGGTTTATCACCGGCGGTCTCTCTAGAGTGCCCAACTTAATGCTGGCAACTAAAAACGTGGGTTGCGCTCGTTGCGGGACTTAACCCAACATCTCACGACACGAGCTGACGACAGCCATGCACCACCTGTCACTGCGTTCCCGAAGGCACCCTCCAATTTCTTAGAGGTTCGCAGGATGTCAAACCCTGGTAAGGTTCTTCGCGTTGCATCGAATTAAACCACATACTCCACCGCTTGTGCGGGCCCCCGTCAATTCCTTTGAGTTTCACACTTGCGTGCGTACTCCCCAGGCGGAACACTTAACGCGTTGGCTACGACACCGAAGGGGTCGATTCCCCCGACACCTAGTGTTCATCGTTTACGGCCAGGACTACAGGGGTATCTAATCCCTTTCGCTCCCCTGGCTTTCGTCCATGAGCGTCAGTTATGGCCCAGCAGAGCGCCTTCGCCACTGGTGTTCTTCCCGATATCTACGCATTTCACCGCTACACCGGGAATTCCCTCTGCCCCTACCACACTCAAGCCCAACAGTTTCCACTGCCTTGATGGAGTTAAGCTCCACGTTTTAACAGCAGACTTGAAAGGCCGCCTGCGGACGCTTTACGCCCAATAATTCCGGATAACGCTTGCCACTCCCGTATTACCGCGGCTGCTGGCACGGAATTAGCCGTGGCTTATTCCTCAAGTACCGTCAGATCTTCTTCCTTGAGAAAAGAGGTTTACAGCCCAGAGGCCTTCATCCCTCACGCGGCGTTGCTCCGTCAGGCTTTCGCCCATTGCGGAAAATTCCCCACTGCTGCCTCCCGTAGGAGTCTGGGCCGTGTCTCAGTCCCAGTGTGGCTGATCATCCTCTCAGACCAGCTACTGATCGAAGCCTTGGTGAGCCATTACCTCACCAACAAGCTAATCAGACGCGGGCTCATCCTCAGGCGAAATTCATTTCACCTCTCGGCATATGGGGTATTAGCGGCCGTTTCCAGCCGTTATCCCCCTCCTGAGGGCAGATTCCCACGCGTTACTCACCCGTCCGCCACTAACCCGAAGGTTCGTTCGACTTGCATGTGTTAAGCACGCCGCCAGCGTTCATCCTGAGCCAGGATCAAACTCTCCGTAGTAGATCAGGCCCTTTTGCAAAGAAGCTTTTAAAAGCTCTTTACTCAGTCTGATTTGCTTCCCCCACATTTCAGCACTGGCGTACTAAAAAGCAGTTGATGCCTCCTTCTTCTGACAGAAGGGTTCAAAGAGTGCACTTCAGAAAATTTCCTTGTGACTTTCCAGGATCTCAGATCCGGTCGTTGCTCCACCTGTCACACCTTTCACATAGATATGGTCCGTGAAAACCATGGTCAATGCAGTAACAGGCTTCTGCAACTTATTTCTTTGACGGGACCTCACACCTTTATCGCATATCTATACAAACTTCTAATGCCAATTACAGGCAATAGAACCTGCACGCGATAAAAGCGTCAGTTCCTAAACTTTTTAGTTGTCCAGGTTCTGCTCCTCCACTCCTTGTTTTTGGAGCTTCGGGCACTGCGATCAAAGATCGCTTTAAAAACTTACAACACCGTGGGATTTCTCTTCTGATGTGTAAGCCCCATATGGACTAATCAAGACTTTCGTCTTAACTCAACCCATTTGGATGTGCTTTTGGGCTCAGCCAATTGCACATCCAAATAACTTAGACCATAAAGCTGCTGGAATGCAACAAGAAAAATCACATTTATCTCCTGTCTTAATTCCTTTGCCAAAAGTCTGCACCATCACTAGCGTTTGCCCAGAGGCATTTGGAGATCCTTCATGGCAGGGCGATTCAGCCAACAACATCAACGGGTACGCCCCAATTCCAATGAAGACCAGGTCATCAAAAGAGCTAAAGAACATTTTGAACGAACTCTGATAGAGATTGGAGGAAGCCTTGCAGGGAGTGTTGCCGCACTAGAGCATCCTGCAAACAATGAGGCTCTGAACTACGGGGAAATATTTCTACGAGACAACGTCCCCGTAATGATCTATCTCCTTACCCAAAAGCGTTATGACATTGTCAAGCAGTTCTTAAGCGTATGCCTTGATCTTCAAAGCACTACATACCAAACAAGAGGAGTATTCCCAACAAGTTTTGTTGAGGAGCAAGGAGAACTGATCGCAGACTACGGTCAAAGATCTATAGGTCGTATAACTTCCGCAGATGCAAGTCTTTGGTGGCCAATCTTATGTTGGTTATATGTACGGAGAAGCGGAGATAGCACTTTTGGAACAAGTCAGAAGGTACAAAGAGGAGTTCAGCTGCTTCTCGATTTAGTCCTTCACCCAACCTTCGAAGGAACTCCCATTTTATTTGTTCCTGACTGTGCATTCATGATTGATCGTCCCATGGATGTTTGGGGGGCGCCACTTGAAGTGGAAGTACTTCTTTATGCATGCCTAAGAAGCTGCATTGAGCTAATGGAATTAAGTCGAAAACATCAAATCAGTCGTCTTTTAGATCAGAGGCTTGTATTGACTAGGCAATGGGTACATGACCTGCGCCAATTTCTTCTCAAACACTATTGGGTCACAAGCAAGACCATGCAAGTACTAAGAAGAAGACCTACAGAACAATATGGAGAAGACCAACACCAAAACGAGTTCAATGTGCAACCTCAGGTAGTTCCTTCATGGCTACAGGACTGGCTAGAGAATCGAGGAGGCTACTTAATCGGCAACATTAGAACAGGCAGACCTGACTTCCGTTTTTACAGCCTGGGGAATTCACTTGCATGCATGTTTGGTGTGCTTACAGCTCCACAACAAAGAGCCCTTTTTAGATTAGTTCTGCACAATAGAGAGCATTTAATGGCGCAAATGCCAATGAGGATTTGCCATCCGCCCATGGATGGGGCCGAATGGCAAAACAAAACTGGATCAGACCCAAAAAACTGGCCTTGGAGTTATCACAATGGCGGACATTGGCCCAGTCTTCTTTGGTTCTTTGGAGCATCAATAATCATGCATGAAAAACGCTATCCACATGCGGATGTTCTTCTAATGGGTCAAATGCGCGCACTCCTAGAAGAGTGCTATTGGAGTCAACTCAACCAACTGCCAAGGCAAAAATGGGCCGAATATTTCGATGGCCCAACAGGAACCTGGGTTGGTCAACAGTCAAGGACATATCAAACATGGACAATAGTGGGTTTTCTATTGCTCCATCACCTTTTAAGAGTTTGCCCTGAAGATGTACTTATGCTTGACCTTGAGGAGCTTTTGCCAAACCAAAATGAATTATCAAAAAAGTAGGCTCTTTAAAATTTGAAAGCAGGTTAGTTTTCGCTATCAAAAAAGCCCCAATGTTAATGATTTGTCAATTGGTAGACAGGCGCCAATGCCTAAATAGATAGTAATTAATGTCCCCAAAAGGAAAAAAGCCATTGCGACTGGTCTCCTAAACGGATTCTGAAATTTATTAAATCCTTCAATAAAAGGAATGAGCATCAGACCCAGAGGGATCATTGTTTGAATAGCTATGCCAAGAAGTTTATTTGGAATAACCCTGAGAATTTGAAAAACTGGATATAAATACCACTCAGGCAAAATCTCTAAGGGGGTAGCAAATGGATCAGCCTGATCTCCAAGCATTGCTGGATCTAGAACAGCCAACCCGACGACACAAGCAACTGTTCCAAGTATTACAACAGGGAAAATATATAAAAGATCATTAGGCCATGCAGGTTCCCCATAATAATTATGACCCATTCCCTTTGCGAGCTTGGCTCTTAATTTGGGGTCTGCTAGATCTGGTTTTTTGAGAATATGCATAACTAAAAGTTGTGATTCTTAAATGGAATATCTAAAGGCCAGCTTGGCTAAAAATTGTGGCCTAACGCTGAGCCCAAGCTCTAATTTATAACGGGCCAGAAATGCCCTGTTTCCTAATCATAAGGAAGTGCATCAGCATGAAAACAGCTAATAACCAGGGCAATACAAAAGTATGCAAGCTGTAAAAGCGTGTGAGTGTGGGCTGTCCAACACTCTCACCTCCACGAAGCAGCTCAACCATGAAATCACCAATGACAGGAATAGCTGCGGGAACACCTGAAACAATTTTCACAGCCCAATAACCAACCTGATCCCAAGGGAGGGAATAACCTGTAACACCAAAGGCAACTGTTATAACAGCCATTGTTACCCCTGTTACCCAAGTGAGTTCTCTAGGCCTTTTGAAACCGCCAGTTAGATAAACCCTAAAAACATGAAGGATGAGCATTAAGACCATCATGGAAGCGCTCCATCGATGGACTGAACGGATTAACCAGCCAAAACTGACGTCGGTCATCAAGTAACTGACAGAACTGTAAGCCTCTGTCACGGTGGGTTTGTAGTAAAAAGTCATCGCAAACCCAGTTGCAAACTGAATCAGAAAGCAAACTAGAGTGATACCCCCCAAGCAATAAAAGATGTTTACGTGCGGAGGGACGTATTTTGAAGTGACGTCATCAGCTATGTCCTGAATTTCAAGACGTTCCTGGAACCAGTCGTAAACAGGTGACGAATTCGCCATGCATGTATTGCTTTTATAAAAAGAGTCTACTGAATGTGCTCCAAGGTTCATACCAGGGATCAATCCAATGCCTTCAACTGTTAAATCCTGGTTTACAAATCTGCAACGCATGGTCTATGCGCTGTTAAGTCTTGGGCTTTGCGTCCTACTGACTGCTCAACCAGCACTTGGGCTTAACGATGGGAAGCAACTTGTACTGGAAAGCTGGCAGCTGGTAAATGAAGGATATCTTGATAAGTCACGATTCGAACACGTTCAATGGAGACGTCTAAGACAACTCGCATTAGAGAAACAAATTGATTCCAGTGAAGATGCATATAAAGCAATTGAAGCAATGCTTATCCCACTTGGAGACCCTTACACAAGGTTATTAAGGCCTCAAGATTACGAAGCCATGAAAGCAAGCAATCTTGGCAGCGAAATCAATGGGGTTGGGCTTCAATTGGGAGCTAGAGCCGATGATGGCAAGATCGTAGTTATTGCCCCTTTAGAAGGTTCCCCAGCTGCCGATGCAGGAGTAGTTAGCGGGACAGAATTAATAACAGTAAATGGAGAATCTCCTAGAAACCTTGGCTTAGAAGCAACAGCAGCAAGGCTTAGAGGTGAGATTGGTTCTTCAGTACTAGTAAAAATCCAACCTCCCAATGAAGAACCACAAGAGATAACTCTTGAACGTCGCAGCGTGGATCTCCGTCCAGTAAGGACTCGCCGCCTAAGGAACGAATCTCATACACTTGGTTATCTTCGGATTACTCAATTCAGCGAAGGAGTTCCTCAGCAAGTTGCAGAAGCCCTACAGGAGCTCTCAGAGAAAGGGATCGAAGGACTAGTGCTTGATTTGCGAAATAATTCTGGTGGGCTCGTTAGTTCAGGTCTTGCTGTGGCAGATGCATTCCTTAGTAATCAACCAATAGTTGAAACAAAAAGCAGAGAAGGCATAAATGACGCAATACCTGCTCAGGACGGAATGCTTTACAAAGGCCCTATGGTTACCCTCGTCAATGGAGGTACTGCAAGCGCAAGCGAGATTTTGGCCGGAGCCTTACAAGATAATGGCCGATCACAACTTCTTGGTAGTAGGACTTTCGGCAAAGGCCTCATCCAATCCTTAACTACTCTTAGAGATGGCAGTGGTCTCGCTATAACAGTTGCCAGTTACTTGACCCCAAATGGGAAAGACATTCAGGGCTTAGGTATCAAGCCAGACCGAATACTCGATATGCCTGAACCTTTAGATCCTGGCGGGAGTGAAGATCGATGGCTGCAGGATGCGCAACTAATAATCGGGGCAAACCTTGATAGAAAAGGACTTGAAGAAATTAGTGTCCAAGAAAACAACGAAAAAGATATTAAGGGAGTTTCTTACAAAGAAATAGCCTCTGAAGTTACTCCAAGTCTTCCAAGCACAGAGTCAAAAAAGATAGTTCCACCTCAATCTCAATGAGTCCCAATCCAACCTTCTAAAAACTAACGAATGAGTCAGCGGACATATCACGATCCTCTGCATCATGGCATCAGCTTGAACAGCGAAAAGCCTGCAGAAGCAATGGTTATGGAGTTAATTGACTCCGCACCATTTCAACGCCTTCGTCGAATTAGGCAATTAGGACCTGCATATCTAACATTTCATGGAGCTGAATCAAGTAGGTTTACACATTCTCTAGGTGTTTTTCATCTCGCTAGAAAAGCACTAGACAGGCTTCTAAAGTTTGACTCCTCTCTCGAAAAGTTTCGAGGTTTGCTCTATGGGGCCACCTTGCTTCATGACATAGGCCATGCTCCCTTGAGCCATACAGGTGAAGAAATTTTCGGCCTTAAACATGAACATTGGTCAGCCCGTTTAATTCGAGAACATGAACAATTAAGAAGGCCATTAGAAAATCTCTCCAAAGGAACTGCAAACGCAGTCGCAGAACTACTTGCAAAGGGAAATTCACCCAATAGTGCAATAAAAGCCCTAGTTAGTAGTCAATTAGATTGTGACCGTCTCGATTATTTATTACGCGACAGCTATAGCACCGGAACCAATTATGGCCAGCTAGACCTTGAAAGAATCCTGTCTGCTCTAACCCTTGCTCCGGATGGTGGCCTTGCCATTCATCCGAAAGGGCTAATGGCAGTGGAACATTATTTAGTTGTTCGAAATCTTATGTATAGAAGCGTTTACAACCACCGCCTTAATGAGGTTTGTACCTGGCTGCTTGAACAGTTGATAAGCACTGCTAGAAAATTAGGACCAAAAAAAATATGGCATGACAATTGCATGAAGGAATGGCTATGGGGAGCTGATCAAATTAATATCGAGACTTTTCTAGCAAATGATGATCTGCGTACGGGATACCATCTTCTTCGATGGAAAGAACAAGCCCCATCTCCACTTGCTGAGTTATGCGCAAGATTCCTAAATCGAAAACTACTAAAGGCATTAACAGTGGACATCTTAAAAAGAACAGATCAACTAAAAGCTCTTACAATTGCAAGACAGCTTTCCGAACAAAAAGGAGAAGACCCTGACCTATTTTGTGGGATAAGATATCAGAAACATCATGGATATGAGCCCTATCTTGGCGGGCTTCGTTTATGGGATGGCCATAACTTAATTGCACTTGAAAGATCCTCTGAATTAGTCAAAGCACTAATAACACCAGCAGAAAATTCTTGGTTAATTCACCCAAAAGAAATACATGTAGAGCTGAAAGAAAAGCTTCAGGCTTTAAAAGCTGATACATCGCTCCCTAAGATTTAAGGAATTTATTTCACAAGCAAAAATGGGTACAAAAAACATTGAACTCCCTATTCAAAAACTTTCCAATTGGAAAGAAATCCTATATTCAAAGCTAAGTATAGTTAAATCAGATTTCATAGAAATTGATTGCTTGAACTGGTCACTTCGTTGTAAAGATATAGAAGAAATCAATAAGCTCGTTCAAAAATCAGGGTCAAAACTAAGCCTCATTCGTTCAGAAGCTCCAGAGACTGTTGTGAGTGCTGCCGCCTTAGGGATTGAATCCCAACTATCCCTTAGTAAAGAAGATAAATTCCTGACAGATATAAGCATTAAAGATCACACAGAGAATGATTCTCCTGATCTTTTATTCCTGCAAAAGACCCTACGCTCTGGCGAACATCTAGAGGCTGATGGGAATGTCCTTTTACTGGGCGATGTGAATCCGGGCGCAAAAATATCCGCTGGAGGTGATGTAATGGTTTGGGGAAGGCTTCTAGGTATTGCTCATGCTGGCAAGTTTGGGAATATTCAAGCAAAGATTATTGCTCTGCAACTAAGGCCACTTCAATTGAGAATTGCAAACACGGTTGCCCGTGGCCCAGAAGAAGATCCTGAGCCGGGCTTAACCGAAGAAGCTCGACTGCAATCAGGCATGATCAAAATTCACCCTGCCAAAACCAATCCTTACAAAATTGATACCTCTACCTAAGAATTTTTAGGGGGGCGTGAGAAGCCAGGTGCTGTCGAGGAACAGGCCGCCCAAAGAGGAAAACCTGAAACAAAAAATGATGGTTCCAGTACAAACCTTGACCCTTTTTTATTGGCCCTCACGCAAAGGCCAACTAAGCTTCCAAGACTTTTCAGAGGTCCGTGGCGACAAATACACGCATCATCCTGATTTGCTCAGGTAAAGGAGGTGTAGGGAAAACAACCCTCACAGCTAATCTGGGCATTGCTCTTGCCAGACAAGGAGCAAAAACTGCTGTATTAGATGCAGATTTTGGGCTAAGAAACCTAGATTTGCTTCTGGGTCTAGAAAACAGAATCGTCTATACAGCCCAAGAAGTTCTTGAAGAGAGCTGTCGACTTGACCAAGCGCTTGTAAAGCATAAGCAGGAACCTAATCTCGCTTTATTGCCTGCAGGCAATCCACGAATGCTGGATTGGCTCAAACCAGAAGACATGCAACGCATAGTTTCCATGCTCAGTGATCAATTCGACTATGTATTGATTGATTGCCCTGCTGGAGTAGAAGATGGCTTTAAGAATGCAGTTTCTGCAACTAAAGAAGCCATCATCGTGACTAATCCAGAGGTTTCTGCCGTCCGAGACGCTGATCGTGTAATTGGCCTTCTAAATACTCATGGTGTTAACCCTGTTCAATTAGTGCTCAATAGAGTTCGGCCTAAAATGATTGCCAGCCAAGAGATGTTGTCTGTAGATGATGTGACTGACATTCTTGCCCTCCCTTTACTTGGATTAGTCCTTGAGGATGAGCAAGTAATTGTTAGCACAAACAGAGGTGAACCTCTCACCCTCACTGGAAGTAATTCTCCAGCTGCTCGCTGTTACTCCAACATTGCTCGCCGAATGCAAGGAGAAGACATCCCTCTCCTTGATCCTTCCAAGGAAGGTTCTGGGATGCGTGACAAGTTCATACGTCTGATGCAAACAAAGATTTTCTAACCAATGACCCTGCGTGACATCCTTAACAAATTGCTTGGGCAGCAAAAAACAAGCGCAAGCACTGCTAGAGAGAGGCTTCAATTAGTTCTTGCCCATGATCGTTCTGATCTAAGTCCTGAACTGCTTGACCAAATGAAACGCGAGATCCTCGAAGTCGTCTCCAAATACGTGGAGATCAATATCGATGAAGGAGCAGTAAGCCTGGAAACTGAAGATAGAATGACTGCGCTTGTAGCAAACTTGCCGATAAAGCGTTCACTACCAACTACCAATTCTGGAGTTGATTCCTAATTCAATTAATTGTTCATTCCTATTATCTGTCAAAACTGGTGTTTCTTCTCCTCAGTAAACTTCCCAAGAAGTTTCTTCCAAACAGCTAGAAAAGATTTTTTTCACGAAGCATGCGTTTTCAATCGAACTTTTTGCTCTTGTTTAGTTAAAATCTTTAAATTGCCGGCTTAGCTCAGTGGTAGAGCAGCGCTTTTGTAAAGCGAAGGTCATCGGTTCAAATCCGTTAGCCGGCTTTAATTTGAGACCAGTTCTCAGACAAGGAGAGATCCCCTCCACAATCCCTTTAAATTCTTACAACAGCTTGGATTTCCTTTTTTCAATTATTGCTCTTGCCTTCTGACCTGCCAGAAATGAGCCAAGCTCCTATCGTCAGTACTAAAAGGATGAGTCCTCTCCCTTCCAGTAAAGGAGTGCTCAAAACTATCGCAGGTTTCAATAACCAATGAAAACTCGCTTGAAGAATCAATATCACCCCTATCAACCAAATCATTTCCTAATCAATTTCATAGGTCAATGAACCTTCCCTTAAGAGCTTCCACTTTCCTTCACTTTCCCAAAGAATAACAGTACTAGCCACACCTGAAGGGCTAGGCCAAGGAAGTGGCCCTAGCAACGGCAACCCAGGGAAACACTCTGCCGCTTCTCGTGGATGGACAGAAGGAGGAGTCCCTGCCAAATTTGCGCTAGTGGTCGCAAGAGGACCACTCTTGCAAAGTAAATCAGTTGCACGCTGACAAGCTGGAACCCTCATTCCAAGAGTCATTAATCCAGGATTTAGCAAATCAACAAAAATTCCCGAGGCAGGCAAAACCATCGTTAGGGGACCTGGCCAATGGCGTTTTGCCATTATCCAAGCATCATCCAATGCACAAGGAGAAACCCATTCAAAAAGAATTTCGGGAGAAGCTCCCATGAGGATAAGTGGTTTCTCTAAAGGCCTTTGCTTTATCTTCCAAAGCTGATCTGCTTTCTCTGGAATTGCTGCCAAGGCAGGCAATGTATCGGTAGGAAATAAAGCAGATGAACCTTGAAGCAGCTTTTCAGCAAGGTCATTTGAATCAAATATCAATGATTCAAGAGAGGTCATTTTTTCAAGAACAAGGTTTTTCTATTCATTAGGTCAACTCATGGATGACAACCCAAAGCAAATCGTCTTATACCGTTCAAATCATTCTCAAATTGAACATTTTTCAAACCCGTCGCATCCATTAAATCTAAAAGTTGATCACTTTGATCATGATGGTGTTCGAGAAGCAACCACCCTTCCGGCTCAAGAGCTTGAAAGGCACCAGAAACAACTTTTCTGCAAGAACTAAGTCCATCTAAACCGCCACAAAGAGCCAAATAAGGTTCATGATTTCGAACTTCTGGCTCTAATTGATCAATTTGGCATTTTGGAATATATGGAGGATTTGCAAGAACCAAACTAATAGAACCCCACCAAGGTTTTACAGGCTCCCACCAATTACCAAAATGCAAAAAAATATTTGAACCAGGCGCAAGTCTTTGAAGGTTTCTATTCGCAAGATCTAAAGCCTCCTTACTGCAATCCACTGCATGTCCTTCCCAGTCAGGGAAAGATCTAGCAAGAGCAACTGACAAGGCTCCAGAACCAGTCCCTAAATCAACCCATCTTCCTGCAAATTCATTCTTGAATCTTTTCAAAGCAAAATCAACTAAGAGTTCCGTCTCTGGGCGAGGGATCATTGCTTGAGAATTGATCTCCAGCTCAAAATCCCTCCAGTTACATTTACCAATAAGGTATTGAAGTGGGATTTGTTTCTCTAAATATTCCCGCCAAATAATGGCCAACTCCTTTAAAGATTTCTTTAGTCTCAAAGACCTAAGTGGATCAATATATATCTTTTGCAAGGAGCTCCAGTCAAGCCCAGCGCCCATATCCAACAACCAATCAAGCTCAGCTTCACTTCCTCCCTTTGATAACTGCCTGGTTCTCCAAAGCAAAAGTTCTTTACCAGAAAAATTCATTTGTTCCATTTACAAAGGGTAAAGAGTTAAATCCTGGAAATTATCCTCACAGGAATTCTAGGGAGAGAAGCAAAGTAAAAGTTTTATATAGAATCAGCCCATATGTAAAGAGCCTTGCAGAATGATCCACATCAATCCCTTAAATGATTTCTTTTAATTTTTCAAAGTTTTTATTAATTCATTTCGTCTTAGATGGACCTTTCTGCAAATCATACAAAGCACTAGAGATAGTGTCCGGTACGTGACGAAGAGCTCGAGGACCTTTATCACTTTGACTAATTAATACCAATTCAACTCTTGCCTTAGCCACAAGGGAATCATCTTTCTTAAGAAAGTTTGTTTGCCAAGGCCATCGTGCTCCATCACGTTCTAAAGACCTACTTTCTAAAAGAATTTTTTCCCCATGATAAATAGCTCTTAAATAACTAATCTCAAGAGAAACTACTGGCATTTCAAAACCTTGTTTCGAAAGCTCCCTATAACTTAAACCTATAGCCTCTAACGCTTCGATCCTTGCCTCTTCTAGCCACAAAAGGTATGCCCCATGCCACATAACACCTGCATGATCAGTATGCTGTGGCATTACAGTCTTTCTAAGTCTCCATGGATTAACTATCACTTTAGAGAATTAGCATTGGCAATACATTTGATATAAAGAAGTTTTCAATAAATAAATCCTTCTTTGAACGTTATTAAAGACAATTAAAGGAAAAAACTACTTTGAAAATTTTTAGCCATAAAAAAATAGTATAAGGCCCTTTAATCAAAGAGCCTTAGAGAGCCTTGCCAATTTAAGGAATGTTTATCCGACCGTTGCAAAGGCAGGAATGCCCTTACCCTTTTGGACCAATTTTGCCCTTACCAGATTCGGAGAAGAAGCTGGACTTCTCTCCATCACTGGTGGAAATAAACAGACCAATAAGGAAAATCGTCGGAACCCCAACGAACAGGAGGCTGGCAATAAAGCCGAAGTTGGTGGTTTCCATGACCTCAGATGGTTACTCGGAGAAGCTATCACCTGCAGGCCCAATTACTTCATTAATGTCAGGGCTCGTCATCGGGCTTAGCAGAAATAAGGCCAAAAAAGTCACCGAATCAACCTCTTATGAGCTCCTATTCTCCTGTCCCATCTTGGATCTGAACGATTCGAGTGATTCTTGGGACAAAAATGAATACTGCTTAATACAGAAGCCCTGAAATTTGGGAAAAATCACCAAAGAATCAAAACCAGTTCAAAAGGGGAAAAGCGACCTGGGCTTAATGGCGAATTTCACTTGAACCTGCTTAGAAAAGCGTCCATCCAAAAATCGTTTGCCAAAATAATGTCTCCAATTTGGAATAGAACTTAAAGATTTAGCGTTTGTGCGTTGGAGAACTTTTCTGAAAGAAGCATTTGAAATCAGCTCATTCCTGACCCCAAAAACCCAACTTTGTGAAGCTTGAAACCCCAAAGAGAGTCGTTTTTAGCGCCTTGGCGTTGCGATTTGTGACCGAAAGATCCCAACAAAGTCGTCCTCTTTGGAGACGCTCCTTGGCGCGAAATACAGTTCGATTCAAGAAAAATTTGAATACAAATAAGTGTCACTACACATTTCAGCTAGCGACAACAACGCCCTTCTAACAAGGAGGACCCTTTACGATCATCGGGTCTAGCTGCATTAAGCAGCTTCGTTACCACGAACCTGACCCATGGGATTGCCCTGGTATCGGGTGCACACCGTCGTCATCAACGACCCTGGCCGACTCCTGGCCGTGCACCTCATGCACACAGCTTTGTTAGCCGGCTGGGCCGGCTCCATGGCCCTATATGAATTGGCCATCTTTGATCCTTCCGATCCAGTCCTTAACCCAATGTGGCGTCAGGGCATGTATGTCATGCCCTTCATGTCCCGCCTTGGAGTTACAAGTAGCTGGACCGGTTGGGATATAACCGGTGGTACCGGCTCATTCGATTTCGATTCATTAGGGTATTGGGGCAAGGCTCTTCCGTTTTCAACATTTGAAGGCGTAGCCGTAGCACATATCATCTTCAGTGGCCTACTGATGTTGGCTGCTATTTGGCACTGGACTTACTGGGATCTCGAACTCTGGGAAGACTCCCGTACAGGTGAGCCAGCGCTTGACCTTCCAAGAATCTTTGGAATCCACCTCCTCCTTGCAGGACTTACCTGTTTTGGCTTTGGGGCTTTCCATTGCGCCACGGTTGGCATCTGGGTTTCTGACCCATATGCATTAACTGGTCATGTTGAACCTGTTGCCCCTGCATGGGGTGCTGCAGGCTTTAACCCGTTTAATCCTGGCGGAATAGTTGCTAATCACATTGGAGCTGGTCTCTTAGGAATAGTTGGTGGTGTTTTCCATATCACCAACCGTCCAGGGGAAAGGCTCTATAGGAACTTAAGAATGGGGAGTCTCGAGGGCGTCCTCGCAAGCGCTCTAGCGGCTGTTCTGTTTGTATCCTTTGTTGTATCTGGAACAATGTGGTACGGCTCAGCTACTACCCCTGTAGAGCTTTTTGGACCGACTCGCTTTCAGTGGGATTCTGGTTATTTCAGAAATGAAATCAACCGCAGAGTTCAAGTTGAACTTGATAAAGGTGCTTCACAAGAAGAAGCCTATGCCTCTATCCCTGAAAAGCTTGCCTTCTATGACTATGTAGGCAATAGTCCTGCAAAAGGTGGCCTTTTCCGAGTTGGCGCTCTAGTTAACGGAGACGGAGTTCCTACAGGATGGCAGGGACATGTTGCCTTTAAAGACAAAGAGGGCAATGACCTAGAAGTACGCAGAATTCCCAATTTCTTCGAGAACTTCCCAGTGATACTCGAAGACAACTCAGGTAACGTCCGTGCTGACATCCCCTTCCGCCGTGCAGAGGCTAAGTATTCCTTTGAACAGACAGGCGTAACGGCAACCATTTATGGGGGTGAGCTATCAGGTAAAACATTTACAGACCCAGTAGTCGTAAAGCGTTTGGCCCGTAAAGCTCAACTTGGAGAATCCTTCAAGTTTGATCGTGATCGCTACAAGTCGGATGGTGTTTTCCGCAGCTCTCCAAGAAGTTGGTTTACCTTTGCTCATGCAAGCTTTGGTTTGCTATACCTATTTGGTCATTGGTGGCACGCTGCACGAGCTCTATACCGCGATACATTCGCAGGTATTGATGCTGATATTGGCGATCAAGTCGAATTTGGTCTCTTCAAGAAACTTGGAGACTCGACCACTCGACGCATGCCAGGTCGTGCTTAATTCCATAAACATCTACCCATTAGCTGATAGCCCTTACTGAGAACCTCGATGGAAGCCTTCTCTTACGTACTCATCCTCACCTTGGCAGTTTGCACACTGTTCTTTGCAATCGCTTTTCGCGATCCACCGAAGTTCGATAAATAACAGCCAAGCATCACTGAAAGCCCCGCATGTGCGGGGCTTTTTCATGTCTAGATACGTACTTGAAGAAAGTTAGTAATGGTTAAAATAAAGCCCCTCTTTTAATAAGGAAAAGCTACCTTTTGAAATTTTTTCTATTAGATCGATAACTTCAGACCTTCTCAGAAGTCGAATCAATGTATACAGTTGGTTTATATACATCGAATTGATTAGGGCAATATGCAATGCCCCTCATGCCAAAACACAGATAGCCGTGTACTTGAATCACGTGCTGCGGATGGCGGAAGAAGTGTTCGCAGGAGAAGAGAATGTCTAAATTGTGACTTTCGCTTTACAACCTATGAGAGAGTGGAGAATGTACCAATAACAATTCTGAAACGCAATGGCAGCAGAGAAACATTTAGTCGAAGCAAACTCATAAACGGGTTAACAAGAGCTTGCGAAAAGACCTGTATTGGCACAAATAAAATAGAAGTAATGGTAGATGAACTGGAGTTGAGACTCCAACAAACTAATGTTCGTGAAGTCAACAGTGCTGAGATTGGAGAAATGGTTCTGGAGCAGCTTAAAGAGATGAGTGAAGTCGCCTATGTGCGTTTTGCTTCGGTTTATAGGCAGTTTCATGGCATCAGCGATTTCGTTGCCACCCTCGAAGCAATTAAGACAAGCAAAGGTGAACTTGCGACTGTTCGTTAAGTAATAAGGAGAAGCAGATCTGTAGAGTAGAAAAATAATTTCGAAAGGTCGGCGGGCTTTTTGGAAATCCTTCGTACTGCTCAAGGGCAGACCGCCACTTCAACATGTCTGGCAATCCAAATGAGTCTATTCAAGAGAAAGAATCCTCAAATGATATAAACCAAGAAAAGGCTGAAAGTGCCTTAGCAGAGGATCAAAACCCCGATGCAGGAGCTGCAAAAGAAGAATTCCCTACTGAAGACCTAAGCATTCCATCAGAGGTCCCAACAGCAGATAATTCGAGTAGCAGGCCTACTAAAAATGATTTTGATGGAGCTGGATTTACTTTAGATGAATTTGCTTCTCTTCTCAGTAAGTATGACTACAACTTCAAGCCTGGAGACATCGTCAATGGGACTGTCTTCGCACTTGAATCTAAAGGAGCAATGATTGACATAGGAGCCAAGACAGCTGCCTTTATGCCTATGCAAGAAGTATCAATAAACAGAGTAGAAGGGCTAAGCGATGTGCTTCAGCCTGCAGAGATAAGAGAATTTTTCATAATGAGCGAAGAAAATGAAGATGGTCAACTTTCTCTTTCTATTCGCAGAATTGAATATCAACGAGCTTGGGAGCGAGTTCGGCAACTTCAAAAGGAAGATGCAACTATTTATTCAGAAGTTTTTGCAACAAACCGTGGCGGAGCACTTGTAAGGGTTGAAGGGCTCAGAGGCTTTATTCCTGGATCCCACATAAGCACTAGAAAAGCCAAAGAAGAGCTTGTAGCAGATTTCTTACCTCTTAAATTCCTTGAAGTAGATGAAGAGCGAAATCGTCTTGTTCTAAGTCATAGGAGAGCTCTGGTAGAGAGGAAGATGAATCGCCTTGAGGTTGGAGAAGTAGTTATAGGAACCGTACGAGGGATAAAACCTTATGGTGCTTTTATAGACATTGGCGGAGTAAGCGGATTGCTTCATATCTCAGAAATCAGCCACGAGCATATAGAAACGCCTCATTCAACCTTAAATGTTAATGATCAAATGAAAGTAATGATTATTGATTTAGATGCTGAAAGAGGTCGAATCTCACTTTCGACCAAGGCTCTTGAACCCGAGCCTGGTGACATGCTCACTGACCCTCAAAAGGTGTTTGATAAGGCCGAGGAAATGGCTGCACGTTATAAGCAAATGCTACTTGAGCAAGCAGAAGAAGGAGAGGAAACAAACTCAGTCATGATGGTATAGATCTAGATAATCACTTTTACTTTATGCCTGAACTTTTGCTGAAGGGAGTGCCCATCGGCAATATCAAAGGAATACTTTTCGACAAAGATGGCACCCTTTCAAATAGCGAAAGGGAGCTACTAACTCTAGGTAGATTAAGGATTCAAAAAGCTATAGAACTTGCAATTGAAAAAGATTTCAATCCTGCACAAGTCAAAAAGCTCTCATCGTGGTTATCACTTGCTTATGGAATCACACCTACAGGTGTCAACCCAAACGGAATCATTGCAGTTGCTTCGCGAAATCAAAATTTGCTCTGTACAGCAACTGTAATTTCCTTATTACGAACTAGCTGGCCAAATGCTCTGGAACTCGCGAAGGAAATATTCCAAGCAGCAGATTTAATAGAGGAGAAAGCACATTCATCTTTTGCAAGAAGACCTTTATTGCCTGGCGTATCACATATTTTGCAAAAATTTCAACGAGCTGGAATTAAATGCGCGTTAATTAGCAATGACACATGCTCGGGGATCAAGAATTTCTTGGAATCTAACAACCTCCAAGAAAGTATTCCTGACTTCTGGAGTGCTGAACACCATCCTGCTAAACCTGATCCAGCTGCTGTTGTGGGTATCTGCAATATCATTGGGCTACCTCCAAACGAATGTGCCCTCATTGGAGATGCTGATTCTGATCTAAAGATGGCCAGAGAGGCGGGAGTGGCAATAACTATGGGCTATGTGGCTGGATGGTCCACCCCTCCCACTCTGACTGCACATCAACATCTAATTCACAATTGGAATGAACTTACTGTTGAGCCAAACCCTAAAGTGCTCGACAATATTGGTGCAACATGAGTAGTTACGTTTTCACTTCTGAATCGGTCACAGAAGGACATCCTGACAAGATTTGTGACCAAATCAGTGATGCAGTCTTAGATGCCCTTCTCACTCAAGACCCCTCTAGCAGGGTCGCCTGTGAAGCAGTTGTCAATACAGGACTTTGCTTAATTACAGGAGAAGTAACTTCTAACGCACAGGTTGACTTTATTCCTCTAGTAAGGAAAGTCATTCATGAAATTGGATATAACGGAGCACGTGCAGGAGGATTTGATTCTAATAGCTGTGCTGTTCTTGTTGCCTTAGATCAACAATCACCAGATATTGCTCAAGGAGTCAATGAGGCTGATGACAGCACTGAAAACCCACTGGATCAGGTCGGTGCTGGAGACCAAGGGATCATGTTTGGTTACGCCTGTGACGAAACTCCCGAACTAATGCCTTTACCAATAAGTCTTGCTCATCGACTATCAAGAAGACTTGCATTGGTTCGTCATGATGGCTCATTAAATTACTTATTACCTGATGGGAAAACCCAAGTTAGTGTTTTATATGAAAATGATGTTCCAATAGCCATTGATACTATTTTAATATCAACTCAGCACACTTCAATAATTAAAGGGATAGAAAGTGAAGAGGGAATAAGGAAAAAAATCACTAAAGATCTTTGGGATCAAGTTGTAATACCTTCTACTGCCGACCTGTCAATTAAACCCAATCCCAAAGAAACCCGATTTCTAGTAAATCCAACTGGAAAATTTGTTGTAGGAGGTCCACAAGGAGATGCTGGCCTAACTGGAAGGAAAATCATTGTCGACACTTATGGGGGATATGCCCGTCACGGAGGAGGAGCCTTCTCAGGTAAAGACCCAACTAAAGTAGATAGATCTGCAGCCTATGCTGCAAGGTATGTAGCTAAATCCTTAGTAGCAGCAGGTCTTGCAAAACGGGCAGAAGTACAACTAAGTTATGCAATAGGAGTTGCGAAACCAGTATCAATTTTAGTTGAGACTTTTGGGACAGGAAAACTATCAAATGAAAAGCTAACAACCTTAGTGATTAATAATTTTGATCTACGTCCTGCCGCAATTATTAAAGAATTTAATCTGCAATACCTTCCAAAAGAAAGGGGAGGAAACTTTTATAGAGATACAGCAGCATATGGGCATTTCGGTCGTCCAGATCTCAATCTACCTTGGGAAGATACGTCTAATAAGTCAAAAGAACTTATTAAGAAAACTACTAACAATATTGTTAGTAGTTAGCAAAGATGACCGTTCATGAGTCAAGCTACTCCCCTGGCAATGGGTCTAGATCTTGGGACAAGTGGAGTTCGTATTGTCGTAATAAATGAGAATGGTGAGATTGAACATATTGGTTCAAAGTCTTATTCGGAAGGCCTAGAAAATTTTCAAGACTGGAAAGACTGCAGCGAAGAAGTTATTAGAGAGATCCCTCTTCAAATTAAGCAAAGAATTCTGGCTTGTGCCGTAGATGGCACATCTGGCACTTTAATTGCCTGTGACCACCACGGTAGTCCTATTAGCAAAGCCATCCCTTATTTCATAAATTGTCCCGAGCAAAAAGATGCTCTAGCTAAACTTGCCCCAAAAGACACTATTACCGCAAATTTAGACAGCAGTCTGGCCAGAGCTCTACGTCTTGTAGAAGAAAAAGGACCAAACTTGCTCTTAAGACATCAAGCCGACTGGATCAATGGTTGGCTCATGAATAATTGGGCATGGGGGGAAGAAGGAAATAACTTAAAACTAGGCTGGGATCTAACCACCAAATCCTGGCCGAAAAGCTTTGAATCACTTTCATGGAGAAAAGCCTTACCAAACATTGCTCCAAGCGGAAGTGTTTTAGACAATATTTCTCCGGAACTTGCCAAGAGACTTCAGCTCCCACAGACAATGCTTGTAATTGCGGGGACAACCGACTCAAATGCAGCTGTATTAAGTACTAACCCAGAGCCTAATGACGGAATTACTGTACTAGGAAGCACTATTGTTTTAAAAAGATTTACCAAACATCCAATTCTTGGAATAGGAGTAACAAATCATCGGGTTGCACATAAATGGCTATGTGGTGGAGCTTCAAATGCAGGATGTGCTGTGCTTAAGAGATTTTTTAGTGACAAAGCACTTCAAGAACTAAGTATGCAAATAAATCCCAATCTAAATAGCGGACTAATGCTTCGTCCTATCTCTGGCCACGGAGAACGTTTTCCAAAAAATGACCCGTATTTAGAGCCTATCCTGAAGCCAAGGCCTATCAGCGATTCTTTATATCTACATGGACTATTAGAAGGGCTTACAAGAATAGAATTTGAAGGCTGGCAAAAACTAATCGAGCTTGGTGCTCCAGCCCCTCAACGATTGATAACAATCGGTGGAGGTGCTAAGAATCCTCAATGGAGAAGTTTACGTCAACGAATCATTGGTTTACCTATTAAAACTTGCAAGAATCCACCAGCCTTAGGCGTCGCCCGCCTAGCATTGGATACTATTTCTATGCCAAAGCATCAAAGGATGCAATAAGGCTTCAATAAAAACTACCTTTCAACCCATTGCCTACTAACCTCCGCGATTTTATTTCAATCTTACTTTTCCTTCTACTTGCTAGTTATGTGATTTTCGGAGGTATCAATCTAGGTGTATTAATTCTGCATAGAATATTCTAAAGGGCTATATTGGTAAGACTTATTAGTTTTATTAAACTCATTAAATTCATGAGTGTCGACCAACTTACTTTTGATGACAGTGAGCGGATTTGTCGGCATATGAATCATGATCATCAAGATGCTCTGATTAAATTTGCTTTTCACTATGGAGGACTAAAGAAGGAGCCTAAGAAGGTCACAATGATTGATATCAATCCCGTTCTAATGAAATTAGAAGTAGATGGATTATTAGTACAGATCTCCTTTAACCATAAGCTCAAAAACAGCGAAGATGCTCATAAAACCCTAGTATCGATGCTTAAGGAGATTCCTCAGGCTTCCTAATTCAACCAAATGAGAAGTGCCAAATTCCTTTGAATCCTTGTTGGCATCAAATCAAAGAAGACCTTGCACGCAAAACATGAGCAATCCACTCTCCGTGATCTAATATTAAAAGTCGTGCATTAGTCACGCCGGGATAGCTCAGTTGGTAGAGCAGGCGACTGAAAATCGCCGTGTCCCCAGTTCAAATCTGGGTCCTGGCATTTTTTTAAAGCGTGGCCATCTTGCCTTTCTCCCCACCCAATGAAGAAAATGGGCGGATTTTCAATAATGCCGATAGTTTTGCCATGGCATTTGATTCTGCCTGGAAAAAAATCAATTCAGAGAGTGAAGACAACGCTACAACTACAGAAAAAAAGATAAAGACAGTTATAGAAAGAATTAAAGATCACCCATTCTTAATTGAGTACCCAGAAGAAGCTAAAGAAGTAGCCAAGTTTCGAGTAAGGCTTTTAAAGCTAAAGTAATAGGGATATCAGGCCGAAAGCAAGGGCATTTGAGGGTCATCAATATATTCAGTTTCTACAGAAATTTGGTCTTCAACATTATTCTCATCAAGTAAATCTTCTTTTTCAAAGTCTTCTATACGAGTGCCTAATTCTAAATCTTGTTGAACTTTCGAATCTTCAACAGAGTGCGAAGGGGGCAACAAATCAGTACTCATTTCAAGGAGACGCTGTAAACGCTTAACCTTTGACTCACTTTCTAAAAGAAGTTCCTTTGTTAGCCCTTCTGGCTGCTGATCCTGAGAGGATTGAATATTCTCCCAATTTTGAAGACGCTCTTCAAGTTCCAGCAACCTCAAAGTCAAACACTCGATTAATTCACTCAACCCATAAATTTGTTGGCCAAGCCGCTTTTCAACCGACAGTATTTGGTCTGTCTGTGCCATAAAACACAGCCTCGAAGAAGAAGTCTTGCCGATGGTATCGGTAACACGCTTAATGTCCATCTTGTAAAAGCCAACAAGGGATCATTAGCCATATAAATTCTGATCACCTGAGTACTTCTGATGGACAGAGTTTTCCCTCTAATGGAAAATCCAAGTTAACTCCTTTGGCCTGCCATAGTATGCCTATAGTATCCGTATGCTTTTATAAGCCGAATGTCGTTTATTCCATATTTAGCCATTCGTTTCGGTGCTGAATCTCATTCGGCACATCCCATCTCTTATGGCAAGAAACGTATATCTGGAAGCTTAAAATTTAGTTATATTCTCCACCAACGTGCGAGCTCCATGCCAGGTCAAGCAGATTTATTTTGTATAGGGCCATGCAGCAAGCCATCCTTAAGCGAAGGGCTTCTAGAAAATAGGTTTATTAATGCTTTTAAACGAAATAATTCTAGTAAGTTACATAAGCCAACTGGCGCTAAGTACCAAAAGGATTATCTATTTAATTTTACCTATGATGAATTCCATGCTCATGATGACGAGAGGTTTGAAGTCGCCATATTAGCCTCATATCGACAGGTTTATGGGAACTTACATTCCATGGAAAGTGAGCGTCCTATTGAATCAGAAAGGCGTCTACGCAATGGAGATATACCCATAAGAGAATTCATCAGAGAACTAGCAAAGTCGCCCTTTTACAAAAAACATTATTTTGAAAATGTAAGCCAGCAAAGATTTATTGAGCTAAGCCTCAAGCACCTACTAGGCAGACCTCCATTGAGCCAAGAAGAGGTCATAACTTACATTGAGTCTTTGCATTTTGCAGGTTTTGATAATCATATTGATTCGATAATTGACTCCGAAGAATACGATGAAGTGTTTGGAGAAAATATAATCCCCTTTCAACGTTGCTGGAACTCACCATGTGGAGTTACATCATCTAGTTTCAACAATACTGCATCCTTAATAAGAGGCTTTGCAACAAGCGATAATGCGATTCATAATTCCAATAGTTCAACTCATACCCATAATGGGCAAAGTCAATTATTACAGAGCTTAGCTAATTGTAAAAGTCTCGATATAAAGTTTACTACTGATTCAACGGCAGCTCTCCTCAAGGCTATCTAGGTTTTGATTGATCCATTGTAGATCGACAAAAGCACCGAAAGGTCTCCTATGTTGAATTAAGATTACATTGAAATCAACAACAAAGTTCTAAATAGTCAGGTATTAAGTCTATTATCTATTAAGATCAGCATAGCCCTTGCAAGGGCTCTAAAGCTAACTTCATTAGACTTTCAAATCAATGTCTTTGTTTCGCCCCCCTTCCAATGAAAGACCGGGTGATCAATCTTCCGAAACCCCTTCCGGGAAGAAGGTACCAATGGCGATGTCGATGATGGTGGACTCTATGGTGCGAATGATTCAAAAAGCAAGCAATAACCAATCAAATATAGATCAGGAAGATTCAAAAGAAAATTTTGATGAAAATTGAAAAATTTGCAATTAAAAGTGAAGGAGAATGGTGCTCAATGAGAAGTGGGCATTCTCTTGTATTTCAACAATTTGAACAGGTTGTTAGCAACGTAAGTATAAAGTTAATAGATATAAACTCACCAGAAGTAGAATCACTAATAAAATCTAAAATAAAAGGTGAACTGAAGCCCATATGTCCGTTCAGGGTTGATTGGGAAGCAGAAAGTGACTGGGAGCAGGAGAATTCTTCTGGTGTTGCATCTGGTTCTTGCTTGTTAATTCCATTCCCAACTTCTTCAACAGAAGGAATGATGCTGAGGAGCGTAGGCTATACAGAAGAAATTGAAACAGTATCTAGATATGAATTCCTTTCAGATGGAACTTTTATATTGACAACTAAATACAATCAATCAACCACTGAAGAGAGAATCTGGTTCCTATCGGAAAACCTACGTTGTCGTTCCTCCGTTATTAAGACAGCCAAAGGGACCGGGATACTTCAGACTTCTTATTCATCTGAAATAAGACGTTTAAAAGATTAAGTATTGAACAATAATCATGCAAGAAAAACATATGGATAGTGCCAAGCTTTTAGACTTTGCCAAAACCCTTGCTGGACAATTTAGCAATAAAAAGCAAGCACAAGAAAATCCAAGATATTTCGCCCATATTAATATATATTTCCAACCATTATCTAAAACGATATTTAATGGGCCAGGGTTTTATTCCGAACAAAGCTATAATTATTCTCCATGGTCTCCTTATCGACAAGGTGTCCATAGAATCCTAATTAATCAAGGAATCGTTATAGTAGAAAACTACCAATTAACAAACCCTGAAAGGTTGGCTGGGGCTGGTTTCAAACCAAGTCTTCTGAGCAGCCTAAAGCTAGATCAAATAAATAAACGAGATGGTTGTTCTATGCACTTTAAGCAAGTTAGGGATGGTAACTATCATGGGCAAATAGAGCCTGGGCGCTTATGCAAGGTAACAAGAGGAGAAAGAATTATTTATATCACCAGCCAGGTAGAGTTTAATAAAGATAAATGGATAAGCATAGATGAAGGCTATGATTGTGAAACAGACCTAAAAGTTTGGGGGTCTGAATTTGGTCCTCTTCAGTTTGAAAAGAACTTAGATTTAGGGCAGAAGTTAAATAAAGATTGGGTTAACTAGTTAATATTGAATAAAATGATCTGAGCTTTTTCTCTGACAAATCTATGTGGATCTTTAACGCTTTCCCTAACTTTTAATAACCATTCTGACCAACCCTCTTCTTCTAGATAAGGCTCTATAGACATCAAAGCTGCATACCTACAAGCCCAAAAAGAAGTATTAGATGGATTAAGCCAATCAGAAACATAATTGCGATATTTTAATGGGTTAAAGTGCATCAAACTAATGATACATAGTGGCCTAAACTTCATATATCCAGGCCATTGATCACCTAAACAGTAAAGCGCAAGTTCTTCTATATCTAAAGTCGACTCTTCACTCCAACCACTAATGGAATTGAATAAAAGCATAAAAAAATATAATGCCCCATAATCCTTGGTTGCTCTTTCCCAATATCTCACTATGACAGGCCAGATATCCTTCGGTTGAAAATCCATTAAATTCTTCAACGAAAGATAAGCATGAGCAAAATCTGTGGAAAATAATTCTTTTATTAAAACCTCAATTTCTAAGTTCTTATTGTAAGGCTCTAAAATGTCAATATCTTGGGGGTTTTCTATAATCAAAGCGTCAATTACATCTACTAATTGAATACGTTCTTCTAAACTAATAACTTCTGGCCATAAAGCTTCTACAGCTCTTAATCGAAATGAAGGTGCGACAGGTGATCTTAATGCTGATGGTAAGAGTTCAATTGAACCTGAATCTATTACATCTTGTACTGCGCATTGCCTATCATTTTGCCTGGGCAGTAATAAGTAATCCTTTAACTTATATAGTTGCTCAGTTTCACCAAGCAATTTTGCCGCCGCTGCAATTGCAGCTCCTTTTACTCCAGGAGGTGCAGATTGATCGCCCAAAAATATTTTAATCCTGGAGAACTCTGACTTTGCTCCCAATTTAGTAAGACTCTGAACTAATACCCTTCTATTCTGAGATGGATCATCCAACAAACAAGCAATCTCATGAATAAGCGAAGAGTCTTTACATGAAAGCTGTGCCAGAGCCCAGGCGGAGTTCTCAACTAAATATGAATCATCACTTCTCAAACATTTTCCAATAGCTGGTATTGAATCACTACAACCAAGCCTGGCTAAAACTTCAACAGCTTTTCTCCTTGCAATAATAATTGGGTGTTGGTCGGAGTTAGACTCTACTAAGGATAAAAGAAGCTTCTCTGTTTCAGATCCTGGGTACTTATAAAGATGAAAAACAGCTTTATAATAATCACTAGAAAGATTAAGCTTATCAATTGGAGTTCGCAGGATCTTCGTAGCCTCTTCCTTGCTTAAGTTAGGAAGGTTATCAAAAGGATTTGGTTTCACTTAATAGCAGCGAGGTTTTTTTCATGGGACATCAACATTCAGATTAAATTTAATTATCTAAAACTTGCCATCTGACAAGTCCCCAATAAAGCTTAAGCTGTCGAACAGCCACAAGATTTATTTACTTTCGATTTGAAAGGATTGAAAGTACGAGAAAATGGATTTTTCTCTTAATCTTGCAAAAGACTGTTGAAAACATCTTGACAGGCCATCGAAATTAAAACCTTTATCACCAAACACTTGAACAAAGAACATCTTCAAGAACTTTTGAGCTGCGAAAGCCTGCTCACCCAAGAAGAAGCATCTGATCTTGCTAATGAATTAAAGGCAGAGCTTTGGGGAAATGGCTTAGTCAAAGTTGACAGTTCGCGAATAGATCAAATGATTGCCGGTCTTGGTGACAGAAGGGGACTTATAAGACGCACTTTTACTGAAAGCCTTGGGAAAGTAGGCTCAAAAGCCACACCAGCCTTACGAAAAGCTCTCCTCACTCATTCCAACGTGACAGTTAGAAGGGCAGCAGCAAAAGCTCTCAAATTAGTTGGCGACCCAAGTGCATTGCCAGATCTTCTGCACGCATTAATAAATGATCCAGATCCTGTTGTACAAGGTTCATCTGCTGGGGCAATGGCAATTTTTGGTGCCAGAGCTGTAGACCTTTTGATCAAGGTTCTAAGCGATCCCCAAAGTACTGCTATGCAATGTGGTTTGGCTTGTTGGGCAATGGCCTTTATTGGCGCAGAAGCTCAAGAAGCTCTCCTAAAAGCTGCAAAATCAAAGAATGGCTCCATTAGAGCCGCAGCAATTGCAGCTCTAGGAGATCAAATACATTGCTTGCAAGATGAAGTTGCTATAAAAATAATTGAAGAAGCCCTAAATGATCCCGAAAAGGATGTTCGCAATGAAGCAACAACTTTGATAGGCAGGCTTAATGAGCCTATATGGGCTTACAAAATATTGATCGAAAAGCTTAATGATGACAGTACTGAAATCCGCGGAAATGCTGCACTATCTCTTATGAAGGTAAAAGCAATAGATGCAATAGATAGCCTTGAAAGAAGAATCATGAAAGAACAAGATGTGGGTGTCTTAAATTTACTAAGAATGGCAGTTGAGAATCTAAGAAAGGATCTGAGCGCTTAACTTTTTTCAAATAATCACCAAAAGAAGTTATTCAAAGGATCGAAGACTTCTATAGTTTTTTAATGCATCTGCCGCACTATTATGTACAATCTCATCAATAGAGCCAGATTCGAGAATCTCCTTCAAGCAAACTTCTACAGATGGATTATTCATCTCTCCTAAAGCAGTTATTGAAGCAGAAGCCCTCAGAACATTAACATCTTTTGCCATTCTAAGAAGAATTGGAACGCCCTGCCTACCTAACTGTCGAAGGAGTGTAATCAATACAAGTATCATCTCTGGGCTTTCATCTAAAAGAGCTAATTCAATCAAATTCATTACCTCATCTGGAAATACACATTGGCTATTTTTAGCGGCAATCTTTACAAGCACCTTTAAACAACTGATCCGAATAGTAATTTCTTTACTAGAGAGATATTTTTCACACAAATCCAAAACTATATCAAATCCAAACTCGCTAAGAGCCTTAACTGATTTCCTCCGAAGAGCTACATCTTTGCTATCAAGGTTAGCTAATAAGTGAGAGAGCGCCTCTTTTGGCCAAAATTTGACCATATCAAGAGAAGCTTGCTTATTAATATTGGGATTAGGGTGTTCTAAATCTTGAAATAAATTCTCAAGCGAAGGAAATTGATCTCCCTCTATATTCTCATTAATTTTCATTTAAATTATCTATAAAGGTAATTTCTATGAGCAATAAAATCTCATGCACAATATCTGTTTACGATAGTCAGAGAAGTATGCTTCATCTTCAAGATAAAGCATTTATCAAGTAATCTAATAACCCTTTGAATTCAGTTGCAGCCTGCTGACCCATGTCTCTTGGAATGCATACCCTTTCCCGAATATGAGTAAATGCCTCTATATAAGCGGCAGTAGGTAAAACTTGAGCTCGAATTACTTCTCTCATTCCAGCTATGCCCCATTCATCCAAAGGGCCTGTCCCTCCAGTTACTAAGCAATAGTTAATTAATCTCAAATAATGATGAATATCTCGTGCACATTTATCTTTATTAGCCTGGTCATAAATCCCTTTCCCATAGACAGCGTCTACAGCATCAGCAGTAACTTTATCTATACCTGCAGCAAGCTTTTCAGCCGCTTCCATACGCGCTGCAGCCCTATCAAAAGAGCCTTTAACAGCCTCTATATCACTAATGCTGGGGAAGCGACCAGCTGCATCAGCTGCGGCCACCACGGTTGTGACTGCGGATTTCATTAGGAACTTCCGATGAGGGAAGGATAGTTGGACAGATAGGGAGCGAAAGAATAAATCAACTGATAGCGCTGATTACTCGATCAAAATAGGAAGCTGCTTCGGCAGCGATCTCTTGGCATTGAGCGCCAGAGCCAGAATTTATACCCTCAAACATTTTCCTCCCAGAATTTGTTTCAGTCATAATTGCTACTGTCGCAACCTTCATTATTTCAACTGCACGAATAGCATTTGAGAGAGGGACACCAAGAGCCATATATGTCTCTTTAAGCCCATTGAGACAACGATCATCTAGTACTGAAGGATCTCCTGCAAGAAGGGCATAGCTGACATACCGAAGAATAATTTCCCCATCTCTTAGACAAGCAGCCATCCGTCGAGTTGGATAACAATTCCCACCAGGCTGAGTCATCCCGGTGTTTTCGCAAACCATTCCTGCAACAGCATCTGCAGCTATACAAGAAACATTTTGGGTTATCGCCAAAGTCGCATCAATTCGCTTATTCGCGTCAGCGACATACTTTCTAAGAGCCACAAGGTCGCTACTACCTATTGGAGCGCCTTTGGCGTCAGCACTAACTACAGCACGAGAAAATGCGTCAAGCATTGGGAAGTCGGGAACCCCGAACAGGTATGTGATTGAAGTGCTTCTGATCCGTAAGGGAAGTCACCATTTGACAACTTACGCCTATAGCTATTGACCTTGAGAGAAGATAGTTGACTCCGCAATGGTTCGTAACTGAACGGATAGGGTCAGAAGATTTAGCCTTGATAAGGAAGGTTTAGGGAAAAATCAAGTCAAGCCAGGGCAAGTCTTCTATTATTTCTGATTAACGGCCAGACCAGTTAACAAGGGATGGTAGAAATTGTTAACATATAAATAAGCTATATTTTATTTCGCAAAAATATGGCAACCTTGTCAATGACAGAGCCGACACAAGAAGAACTCAATGAATCCATTAATGAGCTTTTAGCTTATAAAGATAGGCTAAACAAAGAGGTGGTAAGGGTTGCTAAGAAATTGCGAATGCCACAAAAAAAGATTGAATCAACCCTTTCAGAACATATTGAGCTCAATCAAGTCAAAGAACTTATTTCAAAACTCATAGAACAACGTGATGAGAAAAGAGGGAACTGCTAGCATTGATGCTAAAATAAATTGATTTGAATAGTTTTACGGAAAGAAAATAGAGTCCTGTCCTTATCTAAAATGAAAAGAGAAATATTCTAATACTATAAGCTGTTGTTAAACTTCTAGAAATTGGAATCAGTCTACAGACTTACAAATAGCTGAGCTTTATATAAAAAACAAGCAGGAATTAGTTATTAAGAAAAACCTGAAGGCCATTTAAGGCTTCTGTGATCGGTTCTTATACTGGCTATTAGGAGAGCAATTGTTCCTCATAGAGGAATAAATTCAAAAGAGTGTGTGCGTTCTGGAGTGCCTGTTCTAAAGGGCCAGACGGTTCATAGGCTTGGACGTTTATTCAGAGTGATCCCTCGCAAGCGGGCTAGGTCCTTAATGGCCGTCCTGCCACTTGCAGCTTTTACAGGAGTTCTAGATCTTGCCACTGTTGCAGTTGCAGCTCGCCTTGCAGGAAGCCTTGTAGGCCAAAAGCTTAACGACTCCATACCAGGGATAAAAGTATTTGGAGGGTCTCTTGGAGATCAAGCACTTTGGCTGGTATTGATTTTCGTACTACTTAGCTGGGTAAGTTCAAGCACGAAATTGGCCCTAAAGGTTTTTCAAGAAAGGCTGACCGCTCAAGTTTGGCGAGACATTTCTGACAGAATTCTTGGAAGAATCATTGGACAGCCTTACGACTATTATCTGACCGCAAAAAGCTCAGCAATTTCTGCACAATTAATGGCAAATATGCACAGAGTTTCTGACTTAATAATAGCCCCAATCCTAACAATTTGTTCAAGTTCTATTGTCCTTTTATTCCTAGCAACCGCCCTTGCCCTAACCTTAGGTATAAAAGCAATCGTTCTTCTTTTATTCTTAGGGTTTGCATTCTTAGGAATATCCTCATTAGTGGTTCCTTATTTAAGACATGCTTCAAAGCAAAGAGTAAGGTTAGATGTTCTGGCAAGTACACTACTTAATCAAATATTTCACTCCATACGTGATATTCATCTTACACATTCTGGTAAGTACTTTGAATCTAAGTTTGTAAGAGCAGGAGAAGCTGCAAAGTCATATGAATGGATTTCTAAGCTCTTACCAGATGTCCCACGATTTGTAATTGAACCATTAGCAATAACTTTTATCTTTTCAGCCGCATTACTTCCCAAGCTTGGACAATCAAGTGGAGAAGATCTTGCAATGACACTTATCCCTTTTGTAACAACATTTGTAGTCGCATCTATAAAGATTACGCCTCCACTGCAAGATCTATTCAAGGCAATTACAAGGCTTAGAGGAGCCCTGCCTGAAGTAGATTCAGCTCTAAGTTACTTAGAGTTGCCTACACCAAAAAGAGCATTTAAATATCAGTCAAGCTTATCTCCTGAAGGTGTATTTCCTAGACGTGAGATTAGCTTACATAACGTAGGTTATAGATATCCAGAGTCTGACCAAGCCGCTCTGCGTTCTATATCAATAAATGTTCCTGTTGGCTCAAGGGTGGCTCTAATGGGCCCAACAGGTAGTGGGAAAACAACACTATCAAGTATTCTTCTTGCACACATTGAACCAAGTGCTGGTCAGATTAGACTTGATGGAATCCCATTAGGCCCCTCAGATGTATCCGCCTGGCAAAGGTGTTGCTCTGAAGTCCCACAAAATATTCACCTTTTAGATGCAAGTATCCTAGAGAATATTGCCTTTGGCGCATCAGAAGATCAGGTAAATTACGATGAGGTATGGGATGCAATTTGTGCGGCACAACTTTACGATCTAATTACAGAAATGCCCCATGGCCTATATACCTGCGTTGGAGAGAATGGCTTTAATTTTTCTGGAGGACAACGACAAAGATTAGCTCTTGCAAGAGCATTTTATAGGAAGACTAAATTCCTAGTTCTTGATGAGGCGACCAGTTCATTAGATGAGAAGACAGAAGCAGATGTTATTAATTCACTTGAAATAATAGGACGCCGTTGTACAACTGTAGTTATTGCTCATAGACTAAATACCCTTTCAAAATGTGACCATATATATGAAATAAAAGACGGTCTAGTAGCCGCTTCAGGAACTTATGAAGACTTGTGCAATCCAAGCAATCCATTAGGGTCTAGTGTTCAAGGCTCTCAAAGTCTTAACCTTTAAGAGTTCATGAGATTTTATTTATTTCCTAATTATCATTTTCTCAGTAAGAAATAGTGAAGATTTTAATTTTATCTACAGCAGACTGGGATCATCCTGTTTGGACCAACAAACAGCATGTTGCTGTTACTTTGGCAAAGTTAGGACATCATATTGTCTATATAGATTCTCTTGGTTTGAGAAAGATGCAAAAGTCAAGTAAAGATAAAAGAAGAATCTTAAAAAGAATCAAAAATATTTTTTCTACTCCAAGAAAAGTCAGAGAAAGGATATGGATTGTATCTCCTTTGGTTTTGCCGGGGATTCAAACAGGGATGTTGGCATGGGCCAATAAAATTTCCCTAAGGCTGACTGTATATTATACGTATTTAAGATTAGGATTTCAGTGCAATATTTTGTGGACATATAGTCCTGCCACAACACTTTATTTTAAGCCATCAAAATTTGAGCATTCAATTTATCATTGCGTTGATGATATTGGATCTCAGCCGAATATGCCCTCTCGCGTCCTAAAAGAGCTTGAGAGAGAAACAGCTCTTTCTGTCGATCATGTTGTAGTAACAACAAACAATCTTCTTAGCCGAATGAAAGGGCTGAACAAAAGCCTCCATCTGATGCCAAATGTTGTTGAATACAAAAAATTTGCCTATCCCTCAAGTTTTTCTTTAGAAAAGGCTGCTAGCTTGATGGAAAGTATTCCTCGCCCAATTATTGGATTTGTAGGTGCAATCAGTACTTACAAGTTAGATTTTGATCTATTGCTTACAGTTGTTGACTCTCACAAGGAATACTCCTTTGTTCTCTGTGGACCAATAGGAGAGGGAGAGCCACAAACAAATATTTCCGAATTAATTAAGCGAAAGAATATCTATTTTTTAGGCCCGCAATCTTATGAAATCATCCCAGGGCTGATGTGCCAATTTGATGTTGGGATACTTCCATCAAAAAGGAATGAATACACTAAATCAATGTTTCCAATGAAATTTTTCGAATATTTAGCTAGTGGCATTCCAGTTGTATCTATAGACATCCCATCACTGATTAAATACAAATCAATAGTCAAACTTTGCAAAAATGCGGAAGAGTTCTCAGCTGGTATTTGTAGAGAAGTTAAATTTGGGAATGAGCCTAAGCTAAAAGCTATGCGCCAAGCCTTGGCCAGTGAAAACACATATAGAGATAGGACTAAGAAGATGCTTGAACTCATAAGAAGATAAAATAGAATGAGAATTTTAAATAGCTACATAAGGTCAAATTTTTTCACAGATCCAAGTAATTTACTGTCTGCTTTCCTCTCGATACTTCTTTTTGCTCAGATCCCTGTTTCATTCCTCGCATTCGAAGCAGGCTTCCCTAATCGATCATCAATGCTTCTCCTAAGAGGTTTAACCTTAATAATCTCTAGCCTTTGTATTATAGCTTTTAGTCAAATTAAAAGAAAAGCAAGGCTGGGTAAGTGGGTATTAATAATATTATTTTTCTGGATATTCTATATTGTTCGGCTATTCTTTGATACAACATTTCTAGGTATATCAACCACAATACCAACTTGGGAGATTTTAGCTTGGGCGATTGGTGTCACATTAATACCTGCTCTAGCTATATATTCAATATCATCAAGATGTATAACCAAGCTGAAACCTTCATTGATAATTTCTTCGGGATTAATTTTACTTGGTATCTCTGCAATTTCTTTTTCTATTAATTTTAACCCTTTAGAGAACCGATTCCTGCTTCCTGACCTTAACCCAATCCCAGCTGGTCATGCTGGAACAAGCCTTTTCTTGATAAGTCTTTGCTCTCTATTAAATAACAAAAGAGATGGTGAAAAGTCACATGAAAGTTATGTTCAATTCCTAGGTGTAGTACTTGGGACAGCAATAACACTTGCTAGCTCTACTAGAAGTGCATTTGGCTCTTTAGTAATAGGTTTCATAATGATATCTATACTGCAAACTGGTCAAATCAATGTGAAATCAAAGCTTTTGAAAATTTGGACAGGACTAACATTAATAACTCTCTCTTGTTTATTACTTGGAGGCAGTGGGCTGATTCAAAAGATTCAAACTATTGGTCAAGGAGCTAGCGAGCTAAATAGGATTGTATTAGCTTCTGTTGGGTTACAAGCATGGCTTGAATCTCCAGTTCAGGGGATTGGTTTCAAAATGCACAAATTATTAGGCGATGTATTCCCAGAACTCAGTCACTATTACCCTCATAATTTCATCGTTGAGTCTTTATTAATTGGCGGATTTTTATTAGGGTTAATATTAATCTCATTTATATTATTTACATTATGGAGGTCCTTTCTTCTAATAAAGCTTTCAAAAGAAGATCTATGGCTTGTCTGCCTTTGGATGCAAGGTCTTGTATATGTAATGTTTTCTGGTCATCTTGGCAATGTTCCCTTATTCTGGTTTTCTTCAGCCGCAATTTGCGGTCGTTATGAAGCTATTCTTTCTCAACTAAAAGGATACCGTGAATAGAGCCAAGAGCCTATTTCTTCAAGGGCTTAATAACGAGCAATCTATTGCAGTTGATCATTACAATGGTCCTTTATTAGTAGTTGCAGGTGCAGGTAGCGGTAAAACTAGAGCTCTAACACATCGAATAGCACATCTAATCAATACACATAATGTAGAGCCAAATGAAATACTAGCCGTCACATTTACAAATAAAGCTGCTCGTGAAATGAAAGAAAGGCTAGAAATACTTTTAGCAAAAAATCTAGCCAATAATTATTTAGCCCAATCGTGGGACACTTTAAAAGCTTCTGACCAAAAGCACTTCCGTAATCAAGCTTATCAAGATGTAACTAAAGAGCTTTGGATTGGTACCTTTCATGCAATTTTCGCGAGGTTGCTTAGATTTGATATAGAAAAATTTAGTGACGCAGAGGGCCTGCGCTGGACCCGACAGTTTTCTATATATGACGAGTCTGATGCTCAAAGCCTTATAAAAGAAATTGTCACCCAAGATATGCAATTAGACCCCAAACGTTTTGAACCGAAAAAAATTCGTTGGGCTATAAGTAATGCTAAAAATCAAGGACTTTTACCAGATCAATTAGAGGCACAGTCAGAAGGCCAACGACTTAAATTAGTTGCTCAAGTCTATAAGCTTTACCGGAAAGCATTGGCCGCAAATAATGCATTGGATTTTGACGATCTTTTATTGCTGCCAGTTCAACTACTTCAACAAAATAACCAAGTTAGGAACTACTGGCATAATCGATTTAAGCATCTTTTAGTTGACGAGTATCAAGATACAAACCGAACTCAATATAACCTCCTAAAACTATTGGTAGTAGATGGGAAAGAACCTTCATCTTTCAATAATTGGATGAATCGTTCAGTTTTTGTAGTAGGTGATGCAGACCAAAGTATCTACAGTTTCCGAGCTGCAGACTTCAGAATTTTAATGGGTTTTCAAGAAGACTTTGGAGATGGGGCTTCAGACAAAGAAACCCAAACAATGGTAAAGCTAGAAGACAATTATCGATCAACTGCGACAATCCTCGAAGCCGCAAACTCAGTAATATCAAATAATACTGAGCGGATAGAAAAAGTACTGCGAGCGACCCGTGGTCAGGGAGAATTAATTAAATTAGCGCGATGTGATGATGAAATTGCAGAAGCAGAGGCAGTAGTACATCGTTTACGGGTCCTTGAAGCAGCTAATTCTGATTTGAATTGGGGTGATATGGCAGTTCTATATCGAACCAACGCGCAATCAAGAGCAATAGAAGAGTCTTTAGTAAGATGGCGCATACCATACATAGTTGTTGGAGGATTACGTTTTTACGATCGAAGAGAAATAAAAGATATTTTGGCATATTTGCGATTAATAATTAATCCTGCCGACAGTATCAGTCTCCTAAGGGTAATAAATGTCCCTAAAAGAGGAATTGGGAAAACAACTATTCAACGTCTTTCTGATGCAGCAAGCCAATTAGGAATACCTCTTTGGGATGTGGTTAATGACCCTGAATCAGTTTTGTCACTAGCAGGACGATCTTCCAAAGGGCTGTTGGAATTCCATGAACTAATTAATAACCTTAGGAGTCTTATTCAAGACATAAGACCATCTGAAATGATCCAACTGATCCTAGAGAAAAGTGGTTATATCAGCGAATTAATTGCAGAAGCAACTGATGAAGCTGAAGAACGTCGACGGAATCTTCAGGAACTTGTCAATGCAGCTCTCCAATATCAAGAGGAAAATGATGATGGAGAACTTGAAGGGTTTCTTGCATCTGCCGCTCTTGCAAGTGATGCCGATAATAAAGACACAGCTTCAGAACGAGTGACACTGATGACTTTGCACAGCAGCAAAGGTTTGGAATTTCCCTTAGTTTGGCTGGTTGGTATGGAACAAGGATTATTCCCAAGTTATAGATCCCTGGATGACCCAGCTGCTCTAGAGGAAGAGCGCCGACTTTGCTACGTAGGTCTTACAAGAGCCAAGGAAAGGTTATTTCTTTCTCATGCTAATGAAAGAAGATTATGGGGCGGGATGAGAGAACCTGCAATACCTTCTTTATTCCTATCAGAGATTCCGGTTGATCTTTTGCAAGGTGACCTCCCATTAACTGGAGGCGCATCTTTAAGACGCACAAATCGTTTAGATCGTCTTACTCGAGTTGATCGTCAGCACAATCAATTGAGTGAAGCTCAACTTAAAGGAAAAGCCCCTATAAATAAATTGGAAAAACAGACTTCTAAATCAAACAAATCAAAGCATGATTGGTGTATAGGGGATCTAGTGCAACATACAAGTTTCGGAGAAGGGAAAATTACACATATATTTGGTCGAGGAGAAAAAATTTCTATCGCTGTCAAATTTCATGGAATGAGCCCCAAAATCCTTGATCCTCGCTTGGCTCCTATAGAACCATCAAAAGGCAACTAAGAAGCTATCTTCCTAAGATCCAGGAATGATGAAATAACACTCCTTATCTCACAATCATGGACAGGCAGGTCAAGAAAAATTCGGGACCAGGCCTCAAAGGCTTACCAATGGAATTATTGGAAAGCATAGAAACATTTTCCAAACAGTTAGGCATATCACGTATTGCTTTGGTAGGAGGTGCAGTAAGAGATTCGATAATGCAGGGAACTTGTGAAAACAACCCAAACGAAATCAAGGATATTGATCTAGTCGTCGAAGGTTCAGCAATTGAGCTAGCAAGCTTTTTACATGTTCACTTAGGCAACTCAAGAGTTACTGAATTACACATATATCCCATTTATGACACTGCAGAGATGAAGATAGATGGGTGGTCATTCGATTTGGCCAGTGCAAGAGTAGAAACTTATTCTGATTTTGGGGAAAATCCGCAAGTAACTAATTCTGATCTAGAAAGCGATCTAGCAAGAAGAGACTTCACAATCAATTCAATTGCATTTGACTGTTCACTTGGTGTGTTAATTGATCCCTTTAAGGGAAAAGCTGACTTATCAAATGGGCATCTTGCTTTTCTTCACCCTAGAAGTGTTGCTGAAGATCCTACAAGAGTTATTCGTGGCGCGAGGTATGGAGCAAGGCTCAAATTTGAACTAACTCCTTCAGCTCTTCAACAAGTCCGATCAACTCTTATTGATTGGCCTTGGAGATGGCAGCATGGAGACCCAATAGAAATAGCCCCTCCCGCACTTTCAACAAGACTCCGCTTAGAGTTTGAATTATTACTTTCAAATGAACCATGGGAAGATGCGCTTAAAAAGCTACAAAGTTGGGGCGCTTTATCAATGCTTGACAAGAAGCTTCAACAAGATAAAAATTTAGTTAGGAGAATAAATTGGGCAGCAAGATTAGGTGTAGAAAAACTAACCGCACTAGTTGCAGGTGCAGAAGATTCTCTTAACCTTGGGGAAAGACTAAAGCTGGCAAGACATGAAATAAAGAATCTAGAAGATAGCCAGAAATTCGAAATTAAATTATTGAATTTATCTCTGGAGGAAAACTTATCACTCTGGCCTGCATCAAGATGGTGTAATGAAATCGAAAGCAACAATTTAAGGCCACAAGCTGTCGCCCTTTGTATCTGCAAAGGAATCCCAATGTGGAAGCAATTACTAGGTTGGTGGGGAAGATGGCGAAAAATAAAATCACCAATCTCTGCAAACAAACTTATAGATAGTGGTTGGGAGGCCGGCCCTGAACTAGGGGAAAAGTTAAGAGATTTAAGATATGAAGAAATTGATAGGTTGATAAGCCGAAAATATATTCCCCTAAGAAGAACCTAATTAAAACACTAATTTAGGCCTCTTCTACATTACCTATCTTTATCCAAGGTCCAGATTCTAGCAACTCTTTAGCTGCATTCGGCGCACAAGATAAAAGCAATGGTCCACAAGTTTGAGGATCAACGACCAATTCTAAAATTGAATGATATTTTTTGCTCCCAAAGGTGATTGAGTCTGATTTCAATTCAACAACTGCTGAAGAACCCTCGCTTGGTTCAAGTAGTTTGAATGAATTCCTATTTGCTGGAGCTAGCGTGCTAAAAAAACCATCATTTAAAAGCGATAATGAACCCCTCAGATGAGGAATATTATCAGCAATTAGTATTGCCTTTAATTTAGACAATCCATCCCTCAAGCGTAGTAAGTTTGTTGACTCAATCATTTCACCTATATGGCCTAATAATCCAAATCCAGTAATATCCGTGCAAGCATGAATCACATTTGATTCTAAACTTCTACCTTCTAATTGCCAAATAGAGGATACAAGCTCGTGCTGACTTACTGATAAATCAGCAAGAGCACTATCTAAATCATAATGAGAAGTCCTTCCTGCTATTTTTGCGGCAAACAATACCCCACTACCTAAACCTCTACTAATCAAAAGAACATCTCCCTCTTCTACTCCACTTTTAGTCCAAGCTGACCGACCAACTTGTAAAAACCCATTTACACTAAGCCCAATCTGTACATCCAGGCTGATTGGTTCTATAGGAGAGTTTCTAGCCTCCATGGTATGACCACCAATCAGTGTTGCACCTTGAGGCTCTAACGCTGACTTGATTCCTGAAAGAATCTGCGTTAATAGTTCCTTTTGTAGCCTCTCAGAAACAGCTGGAAGCGTTATCAAAGACTGCGCAGACAAAACGGAGGCTCCACTAGCCCAAATATCGGAACATGCATGCAAAGTTGTGAGTCTTGCATTCATCCATGGATCACTTACTAGCGCAGGAAAGCCATCAATGCTTTGAATAAAAGTCTCTCCTTTCAAAGAAGATGTGATCAAAGCAGAATCTTCAGGCTTTTCAGCTAAGGAAGTAAGTTCTGCCCTCTTAAGAGAATCCTTTAAAGGCTTAGCAGGAAGTTTTGCCGCACAACCTCTGCAATCCATAGTTTCAAGTAAGTCCTTATTTTTGTCTCGTCTATTTGAAGCAAAATCAAACTTGGCAATAAATCTCCTGTCAATAGCTTCTTTCCATCTCCACAGAAGAGCGTGAGGCCCAATCACTATCCCCCACAAAAGAGCCCAAGCCAATATTTCACCCGATCTAGAATGGCCTCCAATAATTTGCAGGGCGCTTCGTTGAGGTGTCCAAGATATAGGCTTTAAACCCTGAATAGATAGCTCAAGGTTTTTTGCTAATGGCTTTGCGGCTCTTACAGCCCATACTCCAGAAGCGGCACGAAAGTTATCACGTAAAACTCCACAATCACCAACAGCAAATATATTTGGATGATTCAGAGCCTGAAGAGTACTTGTTGTAAAAACTCTCCCTAAAAGATTAGTTGATAGACCAGACTTTGCTAGCCAATCAGGAGCCTGGCTACCTGTACAAAGAAGCGCTGGGCCTTCAATATCTTGAATAATTTTGCTTATAG
>QCKG01000009.1 GCA_003215535.1 Prochlorococcus sp. AG-409-L18 | reverse complement strand
GTTCGTGGAATGAAAATTCTGCACAAGCTAGGCGGATGGCAAGGTTCGGGAATAGGAGGGATGACCCATCAGTGAAAAGACCAGCTACAGACTTTGGCCAGAGAAGGAATATGCGCGAGGATCAGCGAAGGGGGAGTCGCCCTTCGGCCTCCCAGAAAATATCTGATAGAAGAACCAGTCGATTTGATAATGATTCGATGGAGACTTCTCCAACTGGCAGGTACTCATCCTCTGCGCGACCAGGTATCCCTCAAGGATCTCCTGTTCGAGTCAAGGCTGAAGATGCAGCATTCTCCCCTTCCAGTTCAATGCCTAATCGCTCAAAAAAGCAGTTCATCTCGATTCGTAAATGACCGTGACCGTAGTGGTGGTCAGCGCTCCACAAGATTGAACAGGCCTTCCGAAGGTAGTACTGGTTCACGCCCGCGAGATAACAGTTCACGTTTTGATGACTGAACTGATGTTTTAAAGACTTGAAGCACTTTGCATTGCTAATAGGCTCCTTTGTCCTATGTGGATGCATGCCTCAAGTTGATCGCTTGCAAGATAGTTTTTTGACAAGAAGTCAGGAAGAACCAGCCTTGAGCGGTAATGGGGATAAGCTTGCTTTGATAGTTGATCAAAATGGAAAACCTTCAGTTCAATTAAGAGATCTGAGGAATGGAAAGGTATTGCCTCTTAGACATCTTGTTCGCCATCAGCCTCATAGTTCTCCTTCGTTGAGTTGGAATGGCAGATACTTGGCAGTTATTGTTCAGCGGGGTAATAGGCGAATGGTTGTAATTGAAGACTCCTTGAATGGAAGGATTCATCAATTGCCATTACCTGGAGAACGAATTCCGATCCGTTTGAGCTTGTCGCCAGATGCTGCACAGTTAGCGGTTCAAGTTACTGATAGAGGCAGGTGGCGAATTCAACTGTTCGATTTAAGTGAGAAAATTGAGCCAGATAGATCTATGGGCTCATTACGTTCAATTGATTTACCTGCTTTAGGTAAATGAAACTTAATTTTTCCATAAAGACTTCTTTTTACTCTTTCTATCTAATATCACTGATATTTCTAGGAGGATGCAGTAATTCTCAGATGAGAAGTCTTTATGGTTTGAATTCACTTTTCTCTCAACCTTCAATTAGCTATCGTGAACCTTCTTTAGGACTAAAATTTCTGGCGACTATTGTTAATGATAATGGTCAAGAGAAGATTAAGTTATTTGATCTTCGAGGTAAAAGAAGTGTTGCTTTGCCTGGGATTAATAGGTTTGATGCACAACCAATTAGTGTAAGCATAAGTGCTAATGGTGCCAGATTGGCCTTAATAAGGCAACGTGTCGATCAAACTGAATTGTTGTTGTATCGTCGCAATCTTGGCACTTTACAACGGCTTGAAATAAGCCCAAAAGGAATACCAAGAAGAGTTAGTATTGATGCTTCTGGAAAGATTTTAGCTGTACAAGTCAGTCGAGAAGGACGATGGTATATCGATGTAATTCGTTTGCAAAGTTGATTTATACTTAAGGAATTCTTAGCGGAAGAAACCGGCCCACTGAAGAAATGGCTCTTTACTGAGGGCTTCTATTAACAAAACAGCAGTAAAGCCGATCATTGCAAAACGACCATTCACTCTCTCGGCATAGGAACTCCAGCCAAAAGTGGGGAATTCTTTAGTTGTTGCGCTAGTGCCTTGAGTTAGATCGGTGTCTTCGAGGCTTGCTTTCTCTAGAGGATCATCGTGATCAGTTTCTAGATCTGGAATTTCTGAGTTCATTGAACCTGCTCAGGATCGTTAAAGTCATAGCTTGCAGTGGGGAGGAGTCGCCAGTTGCCATCACCAACCAGTTCAAGCACAGATGTATGGAATTCTATAAGGGTTGGCCTATGACCAACACTTATAACAGCAAGATCTCGTTTTTTAAGAAGTTCATAAAGGTGTTTTTCCGTTTTAACATCTAGCGCACTGGTTGCTTCATCAAGAACTACAAAGCGTGGAGCATTCATCAGAAGGCGTCCAAAAGCTAATCTTTGCTGTTCACCTAAAGATAGTATTCTTGGCCAGTCTTGCTTAACGTCCAGGTCAGGATAACGCTCTACGAGAGAACTAAGTTGTACTTCTTCAAGAACCGCAGTCAGTTGATCATTGCTAAATTTATTTTCTTCTGTGGGGTAACAAAGTTGTTCTCTAAGAGAACCTAGTAACATATATGGCTTTTGAGGTATAAATAATAAATCCCCTTTTGAAGGTGCCTCAATCTTTCCATTTAGTGGTTTCCACAATCCACTAATCATTCTCAGTAGAGATGTCTTCCCACAACCTGAAGGCCCTACTACAAGCAGCCTGTCATTTTGCTCAACACTGATATTAAGATCTTTAATTATGGGCTGATTACTCCCTGGCGGAAAGAGATCTGCATTTCTGATTAGGATTGATTTACTTGAAGAATTTACATTTCCTTTCAAATCAGATTGCTTACTAACTTGTTCAATTTTTGATTGAAAGCCTTCAAGTCTTCCAATTCCAGCCGTGAATTTTGCAAGCTCTTCAATTTGATTAACCACAAAGAATAAAGAACCTTCAACCATTCCAAACGCAAAATTAGCTTGAATGAAACCTCCGTAATCAATTTCTCCTCTGAAATATGGAATTGCCATTACCAAATAAGGAAAGAAATTTCCTGCATAACCAATTGATCTTCTCATTACATCTATTAAGACACGCCAAATAATTAATAGATTAAAATTACGTACTACTTCGCCAAGTCTTCTTTGGGTTTCTGATTTTTCAGGACCTTCTCCAGCATAGAAAGCTATTGATTCTGCATTGTCACGTATATGCACTAACCCGTATCTAAAATCGGCCTCGTAACGTAATTGATCAAAATCTATTCTTACAAGATTTCTCCCTGATATGACTAAAATTGTTGTAGCAAAAGCCGCATATCCAAAGAGAGAAAATGTAAGAGTGGTACTTATACTCCAAAGAATAAGAATATTTAAGGAGAAAGTTAAGAGGGCATCAAAAATACCAAGTGTAAATTGGAGGCTTTGGCCCGTGAAAGCTCTTGTGTCATCAGAAATTCTTTGGTCTGGATTATCTACATCAGTTTCCAGCTCATCATTTGGGTTTAAAATATAATATGCTTTGTTGCTCATGTAATCAGTAATTAAACTACGAGATAACCATTCGCGCCAAATTATTCCGAGCTTTAATGTAAAGAAGATTTGAGATACACGTATAGGTAAAGCAACAATAAAGCAACATGCATAAATAATTAGAATCCTATAAAAACCGTCTTCTTGTTTTGCTACTAGAGCATTTGTCAGGTCTCTCGCAATAAAACCTATGCCTGCATTAATTCCATTAACTCCTAATAACATTAGTACTATGACACCAAGGAATAACCAATGAATCCATTTTCTATTTCTTAACTGCTGACGCATGCTGAAGAAACTTAGTCCGCCTGTTATGAATAATCCTGAAAACAACCAACCCCAAGATGTATTCCAAATTGTGCTAATTGTTTTGCTAACTCCTCCGAAGTATTTTTCAGTCAGAATTGGCTGAACTCTTTCTAGGATTTCAACTAAGCCCGTTAGAGATAGAAGGACTAGTCCTCCAACACAAAAAAGTAAACAAAGAAGCAGCCATAAAAATTGCAGACCACTTGCTTGATCTAGGGGCAGAAAAAAAGGTTGCGATAAGCGTCTAATTTTTTCTAATTGGCCTTTTAAGCCTTTTCGATTCTCTGATATGGCCTTGGTCATGGGAATATGGTTAGCATTTTGTCTCAAGAAGGTTGGAAGGGTGTAAAGAGTTTAGGAAATTGTGGAATGATATCTTGTTAATAGGTTTCCATCATTGACTCTAGAAAGATTGCGCCTTTAAATTAAGGCATTTTGTCTCATACAAGCAGAAATTCTATGAGATGACCATAATGAACTGCTAATTTTTATTATTGTGATTCAATATAACTCTTAGATCAACTATGAAGAGACTTTATCCCTCAAAGTCTATACCATTATTAGGTAATTGTTAGGTTTTCTAATTCGATAAAGATTTTTGGAAAATGTGCTTTGATAATCTCTACACATCCAACTTTGTATTCTTTTGATGCTTTAGGTGTTGTCCAATATAATTTCCTCCAAAGAGACTTTGTCTGGGGATCTGATTTTAGTAATGGGTGAATTGATTTTCTATGCTGGTTGTAAAAATCAATTTCTAGAGAACTTTTCATTTATAGAAGCTTACAATCTTAAATAATAGGCGGTTGTGGTTTTTAGTTGGTGAAATCAGGTGAAATATGACCTTCGCAACATTTATATCAATTCTCTTTTTCTATTCTAAATCAGGAACTTTTTTTCTTATCATTCATGGCATGTTATGCGATTGTTGATAGCATTGATCATTGCCTCTCGTTCTAGAGGAGGTATTGGTAAGCATAATAATTTATCAATTAGGTCTAAACGCCATAGAATTTGACTATTGAGATTGGTAGGGTCTTCATATTTATAGTGAATTCCTTCTTTTAAGAATTGGATTTGCTCCTCTAACTCTTTGTAGGGAATCCCTAAATATTCTAGTAGCTCAGAAGTCGAGAACCAAGGTGCTGACTTATCAGTGAGCCAATCTTCTGAAAATTTACTTTTGTGGATACTCATGTTATTGCGCTGTCTTGGCCCAAGGATCCCTCGTAGACAGCTCTAGGCAAGCCTTAGAATCGAAGAAAATTTATTTTCTTGGATATTTGAGTATAAACGTAAGGAGAAAATTTAAGTCCCTATCATCTTTTGCTTAAGATTCAAGATATTTGCCTAAATATTTTTTAAATTTAAAAGTAGGTGAATTGCCTTAACCGGGCGGCCATTTTAATGGCCTGCCTCCAATGACATGTAAATGGAGATGAAAAACAGTTTGACCAGCATCTGCACCAGTATTAATAACTGTCCGCCAATTTTGCAAACCTTCTTGTTGAGCGACTTTGGCTCCAACAAGAAGTAAATGTCCTAATAGGCTTTTGTCTTCATCTTGAGCAGTTTTAAGACTCTCGAGTGGCTTGCGAGGAATTACCAGAATATGAACAGGTGCCTTTGGGGATATATCTCTAAAGGCAAGGCAATATTCATCTCCATACACCTCATCACAAGGAATCTCCCCATTAAGAATCTTGCTAAAGACTGTGTCTCTAGTCATTTAGGATTCACGCAAGCATTAGTTATTAAGGTAGCTATTTTTTTAGCTACCTTTTAGAGGGTTGTTGAGGCCTCTAATGGTTAGAAACGAACTTTTTCAGGCTTGTCGCTAAAAGGTTGAGGACCGATAGGTGGTGGTAAATGTTTGTCTTCGCTTGGATTCCCTAATGTGAATTCAAGTGCTTCAGCTAGCCAATGTCTCAGGCCTTGAAAGGTTTTAGCCATGGATACCTCGATAACTATCCTTTATCAGTCTGTCAATATTGCGGCTTTCAGCAACGAGTAATTGCACTCTGCTTTTGCTTTTTTTAGAAAATTATGAGAAAAGTGAAGAAATACTGTTGAATTGACCCTTTTTATTGGTTAAGGCTTCTTTTTTGTTGCAGGGCTGTTCGTTTGTATTGCTCAATCGGAGTTTCGTTATGGATGAGACTTCAGACATTTGTAGAAGTCTGATTTCGAGGCCTTACTCTTGGATTGGCATTTAATTTTCTTATCTAAAATTAAGTTGAATGGATTTGGAAAAATCAGGAAAGTTTATGAACATCTTCGTTTCTGAACCCATGCTCAATTAATTCTTTGTTGAGACTTTCTTGATCTGAAACTCTGTCTACAAAAAGAACACCATTGAGATGATCCATTTCATGTTGAATGCATCTTGCGATCAACCCATCAGCGTTCATTTTTTTTGGCCGGCCCATTTCGTCTCTAAAACTTATTTTGACTTCTGAAGGCCTCACAACATCTAAATAGACACCTGGAATACTCAAGCAGCCTTCTTCATAGGTTTCTACGCTTGCACTAGATCCAATGATCTCAGGGTTTATAAGTACTAATGGAGGTGTACTTGGGTTCTCAATATCTAAGTCCATTACTAACAGTTGCTTATGAATTCCCACTTGTGGCGCGGCCAAGCCAATACCTTTGGCTGCGTACATGCTTCTGAGCATGTCCCTTGCTAATTCTCTAATGGACTCATCGACTTTGCTTATTCGCCGAGCAGACTTACGTAATACTCGATGACCAAGAGTATGGATTTCAAGAGGGGGGGATTCGAGAGGATCTTTTGAAACGGCAATAGAAGCCTTGTCTTTTTCTGCATTGCGTGCCAGTTGAGCAAAACTTCTAGCCAAGGATAATTTCTGAAATGACCAACATTATGAGTTTAGGAGTTCTATGAACGTATCAGTGATTCATCTATGAAACTAAACGAGATTGACTCATTGAACTCTCAAAACATTAAGCCCCCTTTGGCTGCTTCTTTTGTCTTGGGAAAAATTCCGATTCTGAAAGAACCTCATCTTTTAGGTGATTGGGTTTTTTGGCTGGAGCAGCGTCCTAATGAGGGAGGGCGAACCACTGCCTTGATTCGGCCATGGGGTCGCCCTGACTTATTTGCACAGGAATTAACTCCGGCTCCCATAAATCTTCGGAGCAGGGTGCATGATTATGGCGGTGGAGCAGTTTCTGTAGAAATTTCCGGTGAAGATATTTATTTAACTTGGCTTGATGATTCCGATGGTTGTCTTTGGTTCCAACCTTTTGAGGTATTGAAAAAGCCAATTATTGCGAGTGAACTCTGGTTGAAACCAAAACTCTCTCCTATGCGACTTTCATTGAAAGGCGGTGGGGTTCTTGCAGATGGTTCCATCGATTTATTGCGAAATCGATGGATTGGTGTTCTTGAGGAAAATGGAAAGGATTTTTTAGTATCTTTTGCGCTGGATAAGGCTGATCAGCATCCCAAAATTCTTCATTTTCCAAAGGATTTTTTGGGATATGCCGTTATTAGTCCTGATGCCCAGCAACTTGTTTGGGTTGAATGGCAGCAACCAGATATGCCTTGGGATTCGAGTCAATTGTGGTGGGCTCGTTTCGACAATTCGGGCGATTTGGGAGAAAAGATTTTGTTGGCGGGTAGTGGATTTAATCAATCGACGGGGATTTCAGTTTTTCAACCTCTATGGCTAGAGACTGGAGAGCTGGTTGTTGCAGAAGACAGCAGTGGGTGGTGGAATTTAATGCTTATTGGCCCAGAGATTAAGCCAGATATTGGATTGAATTGGCGTCGCCTTTGGCCTATGAAGGCAGAGGTTGCGATGCCGCAATGGATCTATGGAATGTCAACTAGCAGCTCAGCAGGTGACAAGATTATTTCCGCTATTTGTGAACAAGCGAAATGGCAACTCAAACTTCTTTCTAAGGATGGCGTTGTGGATGATTTGCATCAACCCTTTGATGATCTTTCTGGAATTGATGCTCAATCTGGACGTGCCGTAGTCATAGCTAGTAATGCTCTTAAAGTTTCAGGCCTTTTGGAAGTGGATTTAAACACTTCGAGCTGGCATCACACACCTGTGATTGATTTTGGATTCGATGTGAAGGAGATAAGCGTTGCTGAGTCATTCTGGTTTAAAGGTTTTAAGGGTCAGTCAACTCATGCTTGGTACTACCCACCTAGGTTTTCCCCTAAGGGAGCAGGTCCATTGCTTGTTAAAAGTCATAGTGGACCTACTGGTATGGCCAGCCGAGGATTAAATCTGAGCATTCAATTTTGGACTTCTCGAGGGTGGGGTGTTGTTGATGTGAATTATGGGGGCTCTACTGGTTTTGGAAGGGCATACAGGGAAAGGTTGAAGGGTGGTTGGGGTGAAGTTGATGTGTTTGATTGTGCCGCTGCTGCAGAGGCCTTAATTGCAGCGGGTAAAGCTGATAAAGAGAGAATTGCTATTGAAGGGGGCAGTGCGGGTGGATTTACAACTTTGGCTTGTTTGTGTTTTACCAATGTGTTCAATGTAGGAGCCTGTCGATATGCAGTGAGTGACCTTATTGCTATGGCGAAAGAGACTCATCGTTTTGAAGCGGGGTACTTAGATCATCTGTTGGGGACATTTTCTGATAGTCAGAAGTGTTATTACGATCGGTCACCAATCAACCATGCAGAAAAGATTAATTGCCCAGTAATTTTCTTTCAGGGTCTCCAAGATAAAGTTGTGGTTCCTGAGCAAACAAAAAGTATGGTATCTGTTCTTAGAAAGAAAAAGATTCCTGTAGAGCTATTTACTTTCTCAGAAGAAGGACATGGGTTTAGAGATGGAGCTGTAAGAATTAAAGTTTTAGAAGAGACTGAGAAATTTTTTAGAAAGCATTTAAGCATTTAGCTGTGTTTCTTTAAGAAGGTAATAGCTGAATTAAGTTCTTTTAAAAAGAAATCAATTTCATTGATAGTAGTTGTGAAGCTTAAACTTGCTCTTGCAGTTGCTTGTAGACCATAGTACCGATGAAGTGGTTGGCAGCAATGATGACCACTTCTAATGCAGACTCCATTAGAATCTAGTAATTCTGCTATATCATTTGCATGAATATTTTTCACGTAAAAGGTCGCAAGCGCTCCTCTGCCAGATTGAGAATTTGTTGGAGGCCCTAAAATTTTTACTCCATCAATAGATTCCAGGCCTTGCAAGAGATAAGTAGTGATTAACTTTTCCCAACTTTGAATTTCTTCCAGGCTAATTTGTTTAAGATATTTCAAGGCTTCGCCCATTGCTATTGCCTCTCCTATAGCAGGAGTTCCAGCTTCAAATTTGTGAGGTAAACCAGCCCAAGTACTACTATCAAGAAAGACTTCCTCAATCATTTCTCCCCCACCAAGAAAAGGCGGCATTGATTCAAGTAGTTCTTCTCTAGCCCAGAGAAACCCAATCCCTGTAGGGCCACATAATTTGTGAGATGAACCAGCCAAGAAATCGATATTGAGTGTAGTCACATCAACTGTTTGATGAGCAAGGCTCTGGCACGCATCAACAAGTACTAAAGCCCCATATTTGTGTGCAATTTCGGTAATCTCTGCAATTGGATTACAGCAGCCAAGAGTATTACTAATATGAACCAAACTGATTAACTTTGTTTTTTCATTGAGCTTTTCCTTTAGGTCGTCTAGATCCAGCTCTCCCTGCTGGTTTATGCCGACATGCCTCAGCAAACAGCCTGTTTGTTGGGCAATTAACTGCCAGGGCACAAGATTGCTGTGATGTTCCATCACAGTCAAAAGTATTTCGTCGTTTTTTTTGAGCTCTTTACCGCCCCAAGAATGTGCAACTAGATTTATTGCTTCAGTCGCGTTTCGAGTGAAAAGAATTTCTTTTGCGGATGATGCATTAATAAAGTTTGCTGTGATTTCTCGAGCTCCTTCAAATGCCTCTGTAGCTCTTGCGCTGAGTTGATGGGCACCTCGATGCACATTTGCATTGTCATGATTGTAATAATGCCTAAGAGAATTTATTACTTGAATGGGCTTTTGACTGGTTGCAGCATGATCTAAATAGATCAATGGCTGTCCTTCAGAAGAGACTTCTGAGAGGATTGGGAAATCATCGCGAGTTCGTTCTGGAAGGGATTGCTTCTTAAACGTCATTAGGAAGAGTACTCATAAGATTGTTTAGACAATCCCAGCGATTTGCCTCTACAGGTAGCGTTTCAATAATGTCTTGACAGTAGCCTCTGAAGAGAAGAGAAGTGGCTTGATTGGGCCCAATTCCTCTACTACGAAGATAGAAAAGTTCTTCTGCTTGAAGTTGAGTAACTGTTGCCCCATGAGTGCAAGTTACATCATCTGCGATTATTTTTAGTTCAGGCTTTGTATCAATTCGAGCACGTTTTGAGAGTAATAGGTTTCTGCTCAGTTGAGCTGCATTTGTTTTTTGAGCAATTCTTGGTACATCAACTGCCCCATTAAAAATACAATGAGATTCTCCTTCTGCTGCAGCTTTTTGCAATTGATCCAATTGGCCATCAGGGCCATTAAAACGAACATATGAATGTGTTGCTAATTGTTGTTTATCTGAGGAAACTTGTAGGCCTTTCAATGTAGTTTTAGCTTGTCCATGGACTTGAACGATGTGAGGCTCTATGCGACCTAAAGACCATCCGTGCTGTATAGAAGTAAATGAATAATGACTTCTTGGCTCTTGTTCGATTGCTAGATGAGAAAGCAACCTTGATTGATTATCACCTAAAGCAAGAAAACCATGGTTTATTTCTGCTTCTTGGCCAAGATGAATCTCAACAATATGACTTTCTGCGGAATTATTTTCCCCTAAAATAACTTGTAGTAAATCGATTCTTGCCTTTTCTTCTAGAATTAAAAGGACTCTTGTTGGGTTGAATGAATCTGGTGTTGATTTGATTACTAATTCTATGGGTGGAAGGTCCCTACCTTGTATTTTTAGAGCTAGTACTTGATTCGCTGAAGCATGGTTTATTGCTACCGGCCAATCTCCCTTGCAGGAACATTGTTCGAGAGTATGGCCAAGGTTTTGTTCTAGCTCTAAGGCGGAAAGCATACTTATTCCTTTAGGAAGTCCAAGATTGTTAATTGAGCTCTCATGAGGATCTAGAACTATTCTTAAACCATTAACAGGTTCATTTGGCCATCTATTGGTATTTGTATTTAATGGTTTATTGATTGCATATGAAAGAGGTAAAGCGAGTAGATTATTCAATTGATTTATATCTGTCACTCGCCATTCTTCTTGTGAATTTTGTGGCATTGAACTGCTTCTAAGTAATTCTCTACCACGACGTTGAACAGCTTCCAATGCACCATTAGGTAAAGGAAGTGAAGATAACCATTGACGCTCAATCGCCATTATTAGTTCTCCACCTTTTTTTTTGACGCTTTATCAACCCAATCGTATCCAGTTTGTTCTAATTCAATAGCTAGTTCTTTATTACCAGTTCGCAAAATTCGTCCTGCATCCATTACGTGTACAAAATCAGGAGTCACCTCATTGAGTAATCTTTGGTAATGGGTTATTAATACGGTTGCGGTATTTGCTTTTGCAAGCTTCTTTACGCCATTGGCGACAACTCTAAGAGCATCGATATCTAACCCGGAGTCTGTTTCATCGAGTATGGAAACTGTTGGTTCTAGGAGAGCCATCTGGAGAATTTCATTACGCTTTTTTTCACCACCAGAAAAACCTTCATTAACGCTGCGATCTAAAAAGGCTGGATTCATTTGAACCATGTGTAGCCGCTCTTTAACTAGGTCCTCAAATTCAAATGTGTCAAGCTCTTCTTCTCCGATCTCGACTCTGCGACTATTTGTGGCAACTCGAAGAAACTCAAGGTTGCTGACCCCAGGGATTTCGACTGGATATTGAAAGCCAAGAAAAACCCCTGACCGTGCTCTTTCTTCTGGTTCCATTGATAAAAGATCTTTCCCTTCAAATCGAACTGTTCCTGAGGTGATTGTGTAGGCAGGGTGACCTGCAATCACTTTTGAAAGGGTACTTTTACCGCTACCATTTCTCCCCATAACTGCATGGATTTCTCCAGCTCGAATTGTGAGATTTACGCCTTTGAGAATGGGTTGATCTTCAACACGGGCGTGAAGATCAGAAATTTCTAGAAGCAGATCGGAGTCTTGTTTTATCACGTTAGAAGAAAATCATCATTGCGGTGAGAGTAGATAAGTCTTGATTTTTTCTTAAATAGAATTAACCAACAGAACCCTCTAATTTTAAGGCCATGAGTTTGTCAGCTTCTGCTGCGAATTCCAATGGTAATTGGTTGAATACATCACGACAGAAACCGCTAACCATCATAGAAACTGCCTCTTCGAATCCAATCCCTCGGCTTTGGAGGTAGAAGAGTTGCTCTTCTGAGATCCTGGATGTACTGGCTTCATGTTCAATGTTTGCTTGTGGTTGCTGTGAGCGAATATATGGGTAGGTATTTGCTGCTGCCTGGTCCCCTATCAACATAGAGTCACATTGGCTGTAATTTCTTGCACCAATTGCTTTCGGCCCCATTTGGACTAGTCCTCTATAGCTATTGCTTGATTTCCCAGCACTAATGCCCTTGCTCACAATAGTGGACTTAGTTTTTGGTCCAATATGAATCATTTTTGTTCCTGTATCTGCCTTTTGGTGATTATTAGTTAAGGCGACTGAGTAGAACTCACCAATTGATTCTTCGCCTTGAAGTATGCAACTTGGATATTTCCACGTAATAGCTGATCCCGTTTCAACTTGTGACCAACTAATTTTGCTTCTCTTACCTCTACACTGACCTCTTTTCGTGACAAAGTTATAAATTCCACCTATGCCATCTTCATTGCCTGAGTACCAATTTTGAACAGTTGAATATTTGATTGAGGCGTTATCAAGAGTGACAAGCTCTACAACAGCAGCGTGCAGAGTATTGGTATCAAACATTGGGGCAGTACAGCCTTCTAAATAACTAACAGATGCCCCCTCTTCTGCAATGATTAATGTCCTCTCAAACTGACCTGTATCTCCAGAATTTATTCGAAAGTATGAAGATAATTCCATTGGGCAATCAACACCTTTCGGAACAAATACAAATGATCCATCACTGAAGACTGCAGAATTTAAAGCAGCAAAAAAATTATCATTATGGGGAACAACAGTGCCAAGATACTTTTCAATTAGATCTGGATACTCTTTGACGGCTTCGCCAATTGAGCAGAAAATGACTCCATCTTCTGCAAGCTTTTCTTTGAAAGTTGTTGCAATGGAAACACTGTCAAAAACAGCATCCACTGCAACATTAGATAATCTTTTCTGTTCACTTAATGGAATCCCTAGCTTGTCAAAAGTTTCTAGTAATTTTGGATCTACTTCTTCTAGACTTGCTTTCTTTTGATTATTTTTAGGCGCTGCATAATAAATTATATCCTGATAATCAATATTGGGGTAACCTAAACCAGCCCAATCTGGCTCTTTCATTTTTAGCCATTGCTTATAGGCTTTTAACCTATAATTTAATAGAAATTCTGGTTCTTGTTTTTTATTTGATATGAGCCTAACTACCTCTTCCGTTAAGCCTTTTTCAATTTTTTCAGTTTCTATATCTGTAACGAAACCATATTTATAGGGCTTTGAAACAATTTCTCCTGCTGGATTTTGGCTGTTCATAGTTTGAGCCAGTCGGACCTTATGAAGTGATATGCAGCGCCTATTGTGTGTGACGCTGGGAGTGGGAGATGTGGTGGTGTTGAACAACCTTGAGGTTGTCCTATTAAATGTTCCCCAAAAGGAAGTGTGATTAGGGTGTGTCTTCTAAACGAGGCGGAGGCTTTTTCGTGGAGTGTGCCTAGATGAAAAAGCCTTGGATCCTTAATTCCAGAACAAGGTTGCCCATTGCTGGAAGCTTATGAAACGAAACAAAACTGTTTCGTTTCATAAGCTTAGGTTACAGCCATTTGCAGCATAGGACCTTGTGATTTTTCCTCTTTTGTGAATGAGCAGACCATTGTGGCTTTTGAAATGACTCGTCAGCACTCCTTGGAGGCTTTTAAGAGAGGTTAGATATGGTTTGATTTTTTTTGAAGAGGCTTTAGGCTTCGCGTTCTGGCTTGATGAGCATTATTTGGCGTTAATTTAGTGAGGGTTAAGGGCTGTAAGTTTTTCATTCTTCTTTTTCGATTAGAGTTTAGAAACAATGAAGCCCCAGGTTCCATATAAAACCAGACAGGCTGCTCTCACCATGCTTAAGAAGCACGGTGAGAGCAGTGCTTTGCAACTAGCAGAACTTTTGGGTGTATCAGTTCAGGCTATGCGCCGACACTTAAGAACCCTTCATCAAGAAGGTTTAGTGCAGTCAAATCTGATGAACTTAGGTCCGGGGCGGCCTTCAAATGTTTGGGAGCTGACAAGTTGTGGGCATAAAAGATTTCAGGATGCATCAGATAAATTCGCAGTCGGTCTTTTAGGTTCTATAGAAGCCAATCTTTCTCAAGCAGTTTTGGAAGGTATTCTTGTTAACTTATCAATTAAGAAAGCTAGCCTATATAGAAGTGAGATTGGACATGGACAAATAACTCAACGGTTAGAGAAACTTGTAGAATTATTAAATCAAGAAGGTTATATGGCTGAGCTGCATGTATTAGATGATGGGCAAGGTTGGTATTTAAATGAAAACCATTGCTCTATAAAGCTTATTGCTGAAAATTACCCTGCTGTTTGTGATCAGGAATTGCAGTTTATTCGTAGTACATTACCTGATTGCAATGTACAACGTATGAAATGGCGCCTTGAAAGTGGGCACTCATGTGGTTTTCATATTAGTCCTATAAATACAAATGCCTAAGGAGATAAGTGTGAATACCAGTCCCTTAGATTTAGAGGATCTTAGGAAGATTGAGGCAACTAAACTTTCTTCACTAGAAAAACATTATGTTCGCTTACTTGCACATTGTCTTGTAACTTTTAAGACAATGTGCAATGGCTCTTCTGTTGGGCAATTACCTGAACAAAGTAGTCGTTTGAAGTGGTGTCTTGAGCAGCCCATCTTGGAACAATCAGGACCTTTTATTTCTATTTTACTTGAGCAACTTGAAAGAGCAGGAGATCAATTAGAGAAACTTGCTGAAGATATTGGTGTCACACCTTTGGAATTGGAAATAGATGATCTAATAGAGGCAAATCTAGCTTCAAAAAGTAACAGTGTTTCTCTTTTTAGAGACCTTTAATAAAGAGGTCCTTCAGCGAATTGTTGACAGTCCTTGATTGGATCTAATTCTTCTACGCAGCTTTGGGGAAGGAACTCCTGCTAGAAATCCAGTCAATTGGTCAAAGTAAAGAGATAGTTCATTAAATTAGGATCTCCCCTGTATTTGCAGGCACTTTAACCCACTGTTAGGGGCTTTTGTTGATTGGCTTGGAGTCAGTAGATGCTGACCACACACTCTGAGATCGATCGGAATCGAGTAGATACAACAGATATTGATCCCAAACAAATACGGAGTTTTTTAGACGTGATCCAAGCTCAAGATGATTTGGCACGTTTAACACTGCGTCAACTTCGCCAAAAAGCAAGTTCTTTGGGTGTTCCGTTATATAGCCGTAAAAGCAAGGTCAGTCTTATCAAGGAGATTTCTTTGGTTCAAAAAAAAGATTCTGCAAAGCGTGATCCATCTTCTGGATCTACTTCAACTGGCAGCCTTGAGACAAGGGTAGTTTTTCTGCCTAGAGATCCTCAATGGGCTTATGTTTTTTGGGAGATTTCTGAATCTGATCGAGAGGAGGCTGCCTCTCAGGGCGCTAACCGATTGTTTTTGCGACTGTCAGATGTAACAGGGGCTAAGGATGGTGGTTCAGCATTGAAACAAGCTCTTCAAGAAGTTCCTGTCGATAGTCATAGCACTGAGTGGTATTTGCCAATTCCTTTGAGCGATAGGGATTATCGAGTAGAACTTGGTTATCGTTCTAGCAGCCGTTGGATTTCTCTAGCTGTCTCTTCGCAAGCACGAGTTCCATCAATTCAGCCTACTGATCAGATCCTTGATCAGTTCGTACCTTTTAGTTTGGAAGGTGGTACCTCTTCTGGCTCTACCACTCAGGAAGTAGCTAATGAGTTAATTCGTGAGCCAGAGAATATTGGTGGCTTACATGAAAGTCTTTATCAATCAGCCACCACCCATTTTAGAACCACACGAGGAAGAATCGGTTCAGAGGAATTCCAGGAGCATGGTGGAGGTAGGGATCAGAAGGGTGGGCCTACTGATTCAGGGTCTGGATTATGGGCCAGTGGTCGCAATGTTTCAGGTCTTGGTGGTGTGCCCTCTCGACAGCGTTCGTTCTGGCTTGTTGCTGATGCGGAACTGCTCGTTTATGGATCTACCGACCCTGCAGCAAAACTAACTATTGGAGGTGAAGATGTTCCTCTCGCTAGTGATGGGACATTTAGATTGCAGGTCCCTTTTAGAGATGGTGTTCAGCAATACGCGATTGAAGCAACTATTAGTGATGGAGAGCAAAAACGCAATGTCACTATGCAGTTTGAGCGTAAAACGCCTGAGGACAATACAAATCTTAGTGAGCAAGCTGCAGAAGAATGGTTTTAATGCTTTTCTTGTTTCCTAGTTAGGAATGTTGCGTTGGTTAGTTGCTTTCACCCCTATAGCGGGAGCAATAGCTTTTCCCCTTGTGGTCCCATTGACTATTTCTCGTCTAGGTTTGGCTCCTGGAGTAGTTGTTGCACTACTCCTTAGCGCTTTATGGTTTATTGCCATGCTTCGCACCGCAGAGATGCCTCATTGAAATCTTGCCTAGAAATGCTCAACCCTTCTCTGGGTTTCAGCTTTGGTTTGGATATGTCTTTTCCTTCACCTCCAAAAACCCGTGGTCTCTTTAGAACCAAATCCTTTCCGTATTACTATTTCAAGTCCTTTTCTTGATCAGAAACCTGGCACTTCAGGATTACGTAAGAGCAGTAAACAGTTTGAACAAACTAATTATCTGGAAAGCTTTATAGAGGCGATTTTACGAATCCTTCCTGGGACTCAAGAAGGAGTTCTTGTTTTGGGTGGGGATGGTAGATATGGAAATCGCAGGGCTATTGATGTAATCCTGCGGATGGCAGCAGCTCATGGTTTGAGGAAAGTAATAACTACTGTTGATGGGATTCTTTCCACCCCAGCCGCTTCACATCTGATTCGAACCCATAAAGCAATTGGAGGGATTATTCTTTCGGCAAGTCACAATTCTGGTGGCCCTGATGGAGACTTCGGCGTTAAAGTTAATGGATCTAATGGTGGACCAGCTTCAGAATCTTTGACTAATGATATTTATTTATGCACTCAGAAACTCGAGGAATATTTGATCTATCCAGCACAAGATATATCACTGAGAAATATAGGGAAATATTCGATAGGAGCTATGGAGGTTGAAATTATTGATGGTGTTGAAGATTATATTTTACTAATGCAAAAGCTATTCGATTTTGATCGAATCAAAAACTTTATTAATAGGGATTTTCCAATTGTATTTGATGCACTTAATGCAGTAACTGGCCCCTATGCTAAACGATTATTTGAAGGATCCCTCGGTGCTCCTGAAGGTACTGTCCGCAATGGAATTCCTTTAGAAGATTTCGGTGGCTTGCACCCAGATCCTAACCTTACTTATGCAAAAGAACTTGCTGATCTCCTGTTGAATGGTGATTTGTACAGTTTTGGAGCTGCATGCGATGGGGATGGTGATCGCAATATGATTTTAGGTAATGGTTGCTTTGTTAATCCCAGCGATAGCCTTGCTGTTTTAGCTGCGAATTCTCATTTGGTGCCTGGTTATGCAGAGGGTCTGTTAGGAGTAGCTCGCTCTATGCCAACAAGCTCTGCTGTTGATGTTGTTGCAGATGAATTGAAAATAAGTTGCTTTGAAACGCCTACGGGCTGGAAATTTTTTGGAAATCTATTGGATTCTTCTCAGATAACACTGTGCGGCGAGGAAAGTTTTGGGACTGGTAGTAGTCATGTGAGAGAAAAGGATGGACTTTGGGCGGTCTTGTTTTGGCTTCAGATCATGGCAGAAAAACAATGCTCAGTAGCTGACTTAATGAAGCAACATTGGAGTCGTTTTGGGCGTCATTATTATTCACGTCATGACTATGAGGCTATATCTCAGGAGAAAGCTTTCAGTCTGTATGAAACATTAGAGTCCAAACTTCCTTCGCTTGCTGGTGAATTCTTTGCTGGGCGTCTAGTCAGCTGTGCCGATAATTTTTTGTATCAAGATCCAGTTGATGGTTCTATTACTGATAGGCAAGGCTTGCGTATTGTTTTAGATGATGGTTCCAGGCTTGTTATCCGACTATCAGGGACTGGGACAAAGGGTGCGACATTACGCCTTTATCTCGAGCGCTATGTTTCTGCGAATGGTGATCTAGACCAAAATCCACAAGAAGCACTTTCAAGGCTTATCAGGGAAATAGATGCATTAGCAGAAATCAGTAGTCGAACTGGGATGAATTCTCCTACGGTTATTACTTGATTCCTCTTGGTTGGAAGCGTTCTGGTTGATTAGTTGATTTTCACTTTGTTTCATGAACAGTTGCCTTCGAGTTGTTGAGAAAAACTGCTATAGATGAATTCTTTTAGAAAGAGACTTTCTAGGTGGAGCAGGATTTATTCAGTTTTAATGGTGAGCAGGCTCTCGCAAGGAATGCTCCGTTAGCTGAGCGCTTGCGCCCACAAACTTTGGATGAATTTGTCGGTCAGGGAGCGATCTTGGCGGAAGGTCGGCTTTTGCGTAGAGCGATTTCATCTGATCGTGTTGGCAATCTTTTGTTACATGGTCCTCCGGGGGTAGGGAAGACGACTTTGGCAAAGATTGTTGCGGCTCATACACGAGCACATTTCACTGTTTTGAATGCTGTTTTGGCAGGTGTGAAAGACCTTCGAAGAGAAGTAGATGCGGCAAGACAGCGATTGGATAGGCATAGTCAACGCACAATTTTGTTCATTGATGAGGTTCATCGTTTCAATAGTGCTCAGCAAGATGCTCTTTTACCTTGGGTAGAAAATGGCACTCTCACTCTTATAGGTGCTACGACGGAAAACCCTTATTTTGAAGTTAATAAAGCTTTAGTTAGTCGTTCTAGGCTTTTTCGTCTTCAACCACTTGAACCTGAAGATTTGCACAATCTTTTAAAGAGGGCTTTGCAAGATTCAGAGAAGGGTTACGGAAATCAAGATATCCGGCTTAGTGAAAGTGCTGAAAAGCATTTGGTGAATGTTGCGAATGGAGATGCGAGGAGTTTGTTAAATGCGTTGGAACTTGCAGTTGAAAGCACACCTGCTGATGAAACAGGTTCTATAACCATTGACCTTTCAATAGTGGAGGAGTCGATTCAGGAACGAGCTGTTCTTTATGACAAACAGGGTGATGCGCATTTTGACACTATTAGTGCATTTATTAAGTCTTTAAGAGGCTCTGATCCAGATGCTGCTTTGTTTTGGTTGGCCCGTATGGTCGAGGCTGGGGAAAACCCTAGGTTTATTTTTCGAAGAATGCTCATCGCTGCTGGCGAGGACATTGGCTTGGCTGATCCTCAGGCGATAGTGGTAGTAGAGGCGTGTGCTTCAGCTTTTGAGCGTATTGGTTTACCGGAGGGGCTTTATCAGCTTGCTCAAGCTGCTCTTTATTTAGCAGCTACCGAGAAAAGTAATAGTGTTTTAGCTTTTTTTGAGGCTCAGAGAACTATTAGGACCTCTCAGGAACAATCAGTGCCAAGTCATCTGAGAGATGCACATCGCGATGGCGTTGCTTTTGGAGATGGAGTCGGTTATCGATATCCCCATGCATTTGCAGAACATTGGGTTGCCCAGCAGTATTTGCCAAACCAATTACAGGGAGAAGTTTTTTGGAACCCAGGTAAGCAAGGGTGGGAAGGAAAACGTCGAAGGATGATGCTTGAGAGAAGAGCTGCTCAGCTTGCAGCTGCGATTGAGTCACCTGAAGAATATCCATTACTTTTAGGCAAGGGTTTTCATACTCTTGAAGTTGAAAAATGGTTTTATCGACAGCTTTGTCAAGAAGGAGAAAGGTTGCAATCTCTTCTAGAAAGATTATGGCTGGGAGTTCCATGGCAGCCTAATGATCGGGTGTTGGTGGTTGGGGGTCGTTCATTGCTATGGGCAATTCATCCACTTCAATTAGTGCCCGAAGGGGGTGTAACCATCATGTGCAGTTCTGAAGAGGATAAGGTTCGCTTATCTGCACAGCTTGAATTGCTTGATTCAATAATGAGACCAGACTTAATAGATGAGAGTTCTGAGGTGATTAATGATTTGCCAACTTCACTTAATTATGAATGGATTGGAGGACGTCTCCATCGCAATGATTTAACTAGCAGCAACAGAGAAGCAATCTGGAATTCTATTACTAAGAAATCTCATGCAAACACTGGGTTAAGACTCTTAATTAGTTACCCAGGTATTGGGCCTGCGAAGTCTATTGATCTTATAAGTAGCCTTAAATATGTTGATTCTTCCGATGAGGATTTGCTTGGGGAAATTATTCAGTTAGAGGATAGCTGGTTGTTTCATGAAGAAGAGCAAATTACATTTATAAAAACTTTGGAGGATTTTGGATGGACTGTTGATTTGGAAGAATGGGAAGAAAACTTAATGCTTCCAATAAATAAAGAGCTGGAAAATAGATGGTTAGGGGAAGGAAGTGACTATAGAAAATTGCTAGAAAAGGAGACTATTCCTAGTGCTATATGCCTGTTACGTAGATTACTTCAACCTCTTCATGGAAAAAAATTACCGCAGAAATTAATTCACAAAAGATTGATAGGGAAGAGACGCTAATCTTTAAGTTATGAACGTAGTCATCAGAATTAATTGATATTTTTTTAAATTATTTGACGGTTGGCTTTAATTCCCTTGCTTAATTATAATGAATCAACGCAGAGGATTGGTCGCATGGGATGATCCTTTAAGTTACATGCTATAGCCATTGACCAAGAGCCATAATTTATTTGACGCAATTCTACTTTTTGCCTTTGGGTTAAGTGATAAGCAATCTGTCTATCTTTTAGGAAGATCCATTGTGAAACTTCTTTTGAGAGTTTCCCCCTTTGCCATTTAATAGCTGCTTCTTTGATTAGCCATTGCTCAAGAACTGCAATTCGTAGAGCTTCATCTTTCAGTTGGCTGATCTCTGCCTTCTCTTTTTGCGAGAAGTAACGATTAGCAAGTTGATTAGCGGGAATTGCTCTATCAGTCCGTTCAAGATCGACGCCTAGTTTGTTTTTGGACCATCCGATGAGTAATGCATCTCGGCAATGGCTCAAACTTATATAACCCCAATCTTGCGCTAGCTCTGGTGGAGCTCCAGGTAATGCCTTGACAGGGATTTCGAGAGGGTGAACATCCCAGAGCATTGATAATGCGTTTCTGATATAGCCTCTTGAATGTTCGTATTGCTTTGAACGCCTAGGTGGCAATGTTTTTGCCCAGCTCTTTTCTTCTGAAGTAATTGGCTTTAGAGGTGCTTTTATAGGAAAGAGCCAAAGAGCCAGTACGCTTTCCTTATTTAATTGTATTTTTGGCAATGGCTTTGCAAATCGGTGATCAGGCACCTGATTTCACTCTCCTCAATCAGGATGACATCCCTGTAAAGCTTTCTTCCTTTAGAGGAAAGAGGCTAGTCATTTACTTTTACCCTAAAGACGATACACCTGGTTGTACGAAGGAAGCCTGTAATTTTCGAGACCAATGGTCGGCTTTACAAGCAAATGGAATCCATGTTGTCGGTGTTAGCAAAGATGGTGCTGGATCTCATTTAAAGTTTATAAATAAATATCAGCTTCCTTTCCCTCTACTAACAGATCCTGAGCCTTGCCCAATGGCTAGTGCATATGAAAGTTATGGGTTAAAGAAATTCATGGGTCGGGAATACATGGGAATGATGCGACATACATTTGTCGTTGATTCTAAGGGGAATATTGAATTGATTTATAAGAAAGTCAAGGCTGAAATAATGGCAGATCAGATTCTTAATGACCTTGGTTTGATCACTAATTAACAGTGTTATGTATACCTATCATCCCTTCTAAAACAAGATCGGGATGATGAAATGCTTCGATTCTTCGTTTTTGTAGTTCATTAAAGATCAGCGTTGAATCCCCACCACACAACCAGAGTGGTAGTTTTGTGGATTGATGAGCTTCTACAAGGGCTCCAATCAGGGCTTGTAGACTGCCTCTTTGCATGGCTTCGCTAGTTGATTTGGGAAACATTTCGGAGGTTAATAATTGTTCTCCGGGTTGTTTTAGGTTTTGAGTACCTTGGGCCATTGCAGACAGCTGCAGTTGTAACCCGGCCATTAGTTGCCCTCCTTGGAAAGCCCCATCAGGTGAAAGCTTAGTAAGACTTAGAACTGTTCCCGCATCTGCTATTAATAAGCCATGGCTATTAATCCCATGAACCTTTGCCTTTTTAAATGCACCTAATGCTCCTAAGGCTCGATCAATGCCGAGCCAAGGTGGTAGATCAAGGAGTGGGATATCTTTGATTTTTAGACGATTTGTAGGTTTTAAGGAAATATTTGCTGGGATTGGCCCCACTGCTGCCCAGGTCAATAAAGTCATATCCAGACTTTCTAGTTTCTTGGGGTCAGGCGCTGTATGGGCGAATTGCCAGCCTTCTGACACTTGCATCGCCCAGTGCCAGCGACTGTTGCCAATGAGGAGATGCTTTTGTACATCTGCCACTCTTAGATGCCTTCTCCCATCATGCCCGGAAGATGTATACCGCATTCTTGTTTCAACCCTCCAAATCTAGTATCTCTTCCTTGAGATTCAGCTCCTTCGGGAGCACTGGAGTGCCAGTCCCCGACAGTTGAAAAACCTTTTTCAAAAAGTGGATGTTGAGGCAAGTCATTATTTTGCATGTAATAAAAAACATCTTTTTGTGTCCACTCCAATAAAGGTCTAAGTGAGAATCTTCCGCGAATTTCATCTAGGTAAGTCATAGATCTTCGGAGGTCTGTTTGATTGCCTCTGACACCACTGGCCCAACAGGATGCCTGAAGATTCTTTAGTGCGTCTTCGAGTGGTCTTACTTTCCTAATAAGGTGGTATTTTTCAAGATCTTCAACTTTGCCTGTTCCCCAGAGTTGTCCATGCAAAGCTTCCATTCTTGCTGGAGAAATTTGACTTTGTGCCACCCTGAGATCTAATTGAAGTTGTTTTGTAAGTCTTTCTGCATAGCAATAAGTTTCTGCAGGCATATACCCCGTATCAACCCAAATCACGGGAATGGATGTATTAAGCCCGAGTTTTTGCAACATATGCAGTAAGACCGCAGATTGGATCCCGAAACTAGTTGTCGCGACAAAACTTGATCCAAATTGTTCGTATGCCCACTTCAATCTTTCTTCGGCACCAAGTTTTCCAAGGTGTGTGCGAGCTTTATCTAGTGGGATTTCAAGCATTGAGGTGGTTTGACTCTGATCAGTTGGTGATTGTGTCTCAATTGATTGTTGTTCGGGGGAATCAGTCATTACTCAATTTTCCAATGTCGTGTTTTCAAGTGGCTTGTTTATTGTTCCTGAATCATCTCAGGCTTTGCAGCCATGGCATCTAATTCCCGTGCTGTGATCATTGTTGGAGGTGGCTTTGCAGGATTAACGATTGCACTATCTCTTAGTAATGTCTCCTTAAGACCTCCAATTATTTTGATTGAACCGCGTCCACGGTTCGTTTTTCTCCCCTTACTGTATGAACTCTTGAGTAATGAGCTTAAGACCTGGGAAGTCGCTCCCACATATCAATCTCTTTTAAGTAATAGAGGTATTGTTCTGATCCAAGATTCAGTCAAGAGTATTGACACTAGAGAGAAAAGTGTAAATACTGTTTTAGGGCTCAAATTGGAGTATTTTCAACTTGTTTTAGCGACTGGGGTACAAACTAATGATTTTGGAGTCCAAGGAGTATCAAAGTATTCTTTGAGCTTTAAAAGATTAGAAGATATAGAAATATTGAGAAAAAAAATACAAGCATTGAAGTTGACTAGAGATCAGCCTAAAAATATTGTTCTTGTTGGGGCTGGAGCCACCGGTGTCGAATTAGCGTGTAAATTGTCAGATCTTTTGGATAGTGAAACGGAGCTGCATTTGATTGAGCGCGGTAATAGAATTCTTCCTCAAGGCAAGTCTTTTAATCAGGTACAAGCAGAACGAAGTTTGTTTGTACGAAATGTAAAAGTTCATCTGAATACCAGTGTAGTTGCGATTTCTTCTGATCAGATTGAATTGCAAACGCTGCTTAGGGAAGAGACCATTCATTCTTTTTTGAGTCATAAGGGTGTGGTTTGGACGGCTGGCACGAAACCTGTAATTCCTCTGGGCTTGCCTCAGAACCTTCTGAAGAATGGGCGACTTGTTGTCGATAAATATTTGAAGGTGATTGGCTTACGAAATGTGTTTGCATTAGGTGATGTTGCTTATCACGAGTTCAACCCATATTCAGCTACTGCGCAGGTGGCTATGCAGCAAGGTGAGGTTGTGGCAAGAAATTTGATGGCTATTTTTTGTGGTAAATGCCTTGAGCCTTTTGAACTTCGAGATTTCGGAGAAATGCTGAGCCTAGGAATCGGAGAAGCAACTATTACAGGCTTGGGATTTACACTTGCAGGCTCTTTGGCGTTTCGAATTCGCCGATTAGCTTATTTGGGAAGGATGCCAGGACTAACAGGTCTTAGATCTGCTGGAGCTTGGTTGCTGGGAGATTGAAGCAAGCACGTTTAGCAGGGCGTCTTAACGGTTTGAGACCTTCTCAACAAAGAAGGCTTGAATCGTTGAGTCATCGTAGACATCCTGAAAAAGTGGGAGCTGATCAAATCACTCTCGAACGTCTTGCTGGAGAAGTTGTTTCTTTAGAGAAATCACTCCATATTGTTTTGGATAGCCGAGGCTTATGTCGTTTACTTTGTGTTGGACCTCTTGACCAGTCAAAAGATGCTTTGACTGAGATATCTCAAATCCATCGCCGAAAACTACGGGAATGGCGTCTTATCAGTTGCCTTACGAATTGGCATCGCGAAGAAGGACGACCTTCCTCTAATGAAGCTCTCACTGCGCTTGATTTTAATCCAATTTCTTGGTTGCGCTTTGCATCTAAACCAGACTCTGGTGGTCAAAGTGCAGCAACTCTTTGGCAAGTCGATTCTTCTCAAGCTAATGGGTGGAAGCTTGTTGAAGCAAACCAGTTGGCAGAAATTTGTCTCAGTCTTGTGCCATTGCAAGCTTCGCCACATTTTGAGAAATTATTTTTAACCACTGAATTCAAGGAGCGTGTTCTGCTTTTATCTCTTACCTCATCTGATAAAAAACGTAGTGACCGTGATTTAGCTGAGTTAGAGGGTTTAGTGCGTAGTGCAGGTGCAAACCCGGTCTCGATAGTGAGTCAAAAGAAAGGTGCTCCAAATCCCCAAACCATTTGGGGGAAGGGCAAGTTAAAAGAAAGTGCTTTTGAGCTAAGACGTAAAGGAGCCTCAATGGTGATCACCGATCGCGAGCTAACTCCTGCTCAGGCAAGGAATTTGGAGCAAATTATCGATTCTCCTGTTATGGATCGCAGTGAATTGATTCTTGACATTTTTGCTCAGCGAGCATCTAGCAGTGCTGGACGTTTACAAGTTGAACTTGCTCAACTTCGTTATCGCATGCCACGTTTAATTGGACGGGGCAGAAGTTTGTCAAGACAGGGGGGAGGTATCGGTACTAGGGGGCCTGGTGAAACACAGTTGGAAAAAGATCGACGGACAATTTCTCGTCGTATTGACCGTCTGAGGGAAGAGTTGCTTCAGTTAAAGAAACATAGATCTCGATATAGGAAACGAAGAAATGCTTTGCCCCGTGTAGCACTTGTTGGGTATACAAATGTAGGTAAATCATCTTTAATGAATGCCTTGTGTTGTTTACGCCCTACTCGCAAGGTACTGGCAGAAGATAAACTTTTTGCCACATTGGATACTACAACTAGACGATTACTCTTCCCTCAGAATGATGATGCACCAAAGGAATTGTTGATTACAGATACCGTGGGATTTATAAGAGAATTGCCAGAGCCTCTATTGGAAGCCTTCAGAGCCACGTTAGAAGAAACTTTAGAGGCAGATTTATTACTTATTGTAGTAGATCTTTCTAATCCTGATTGGTTAATTCAATTAAAGACAGTTAATTCATTGTTGGACTCATTAGGCGCAAATGGTAAGCGTAAAGTTGTTGCGAATCAGATTGATCGTTGTGGATTCAAGGCTCTTGAACTAATTAGTGATTTTGACCCTAAGGTGTTGTATGTCTCTGCTACCTCAGGAGCAGGGTTAAATGGTTTAAAGCTTTGGCTTCAATCTTATTTTTGGGGTGGAGCAAAATCGTTATTAGTGCAAAACTAAAAAGGAAAAAAGTATGAATGAACTCAGCGCTGTTCTGCAGAATCCTCAGGCGCTGGTCACCTTGGCAATTTTGTTCTTGGCTGTGGTTCTGTTTATTAGTGGTGCATTAGTACCTGAACTGACGGGATTGCTGAGTTTGGGCTTGCTAATTGCTACAGGTGTTTTAACACCACAAAAAGCATTGGCAGGTTTTGGAAGTCCTGCACTGATAACCTTGATGGGTCTTTTTGCAGTGTCTGCTGCTCTATTCAGAAGTGGTGCTTTAGATCGACTTAGAGAATTAATTGCTTCTGAGAGAATACGAACTCCTCGTCGGTTAATTGCCTTAATGGGTTTGGTTGTAGCTCCAATTTCTGGGGTTGTGCCTAATACACCAGTTGTTGCTTCTTTGTTGCCAGTTATTGAGGCGTGGTGTAGTCGCCGTCAGATTTCACCGTCAAGAGTTTTGCTTCCTCTTTCATTCGCAACAGTTTTAGGAGGTACGCTCACCCTATTAGGAAGTTCAGTAAACTTGCTCGTTAGTGATATTAGTCAGCAACTGGGTTATGGCTCTTTAGAACTATTTAGCTTTACGGTTATTGGAATACCAATTTGGCTTGTAGGGACGATTTATTTGTTATTGGCTCCTCAATCATTATTGCCAGATCGGGGACGAGACACGAATGATTTTGTAGGTAGCAATGATCAAACAGGCTATTTCACAGAAGTAACTATTCCATTGGATTCCAATTTGGTTGGGCAGTCACTGCACAACAGTCGCCTACAGCGGCGTTTTGATGTTGATGTTTTAGAACTGCAACGGGGCAAAGAAAGACTTTTGCCTCCTCTTGCAGATCGAAGGATTGAGCCTGGTGACAGATTGCTTCTCCGAGTTACCCGTTCTGATTTATTGCGATTGCAGCAGGAACATACTATTCAGCTTGCCAAACCAGATGCTACTAACAATAAACAGTCTAATCTTTCTGCTTCCAATGAAAGTCAGAAGACAGTTGAAGTACTTCTTCCTGCTGGCTCCACTTTGGCGGGAGCAAGTCTGCGGGAATTAAGGTTTAGGCAAAGACATAATGCAACTGTGCTTGCCCTCAGGCGAGGCCAAGAAACAGTTCAAGAACGTCTTGGCCAAGCTGTATTAAGAGAAGGAGATGTATTGCTGCTTCAAGCCCCTAAGGATTCTATTAGAGGTTTACAAGCCAACAATGATCTGCTTGTACTTGACCAGTTAGAAAATGATTTGCCCACTGTCCGACGAAAGCCCATAGCAATAGCTATTGCTATGTCGATGTTGATTTTGCCAACTATCACTTCTTTGCCTCTGGTTGCATCAGTCCTGTTGGCTGTTATCGCTATGGTGGCAGGTGGGTGTCTCCGACCAGGGGAAGTACAACGCTCTATTCGTTTAGATGTACTTTTACTGTTGGGATCACTCTCGAGTTTTAGCGTTGCGCTGCAAAGCACTGGTCTTGCAGATGCTCTGGCAAGTACCTTGGAATACCAGCTAGAAGGATTGCCAACTTACTTGGCCCTGTTAATTATCTTTTTGTCGACAACTATTTTTACGCAGGTTCTTACTAATGCTGCTTCCGTTGCACTTTTGGTGCCAGTGGCGATCCAATTGGCTCCTGGGATGTCCTTACCACCTTCGGCTCTTTTGTTAACTGTGTTGTTTGGAGCCAGCCAATCTTTTCTTACACCAATGGGTTATCAAACGAACCTTATGGTTTTTGGCCCAGGACGTTACCGTTTCTTGGATGTGACTAGATATGGCGCTGGATTGACGCTTGTCATGACATTTATGGTTCCAGGCTTAATTCTTTGGCAATACGGAGGATCATGATAACTAAACCTATGCCAACATTTAGTAGTAACGACGTTGCTTTTGTTTTGAAAGTGAAAGTCAACTAATCCTTGAATCTTGGAGTGTCGATCAGGTAACTAAAAGGTGCTATTTACTCAAGCCATACATCGCAAACAGTCTTGGTACCGTCGTATGACAGTGCCTCAGTTCACTGTTGTCACTGGCTTGCTTGTAATTCTTGTTGGTACGCTTGTTCTTGCTGCTCCTATTTGTTCTAGTTCTAATGTTGGCTTGTGGGAGGCTCTCTTTACCTCTACATCTGCTGTCACTGTTACTGGATTGACGATTATTGACATCGGCGAGGACCTGACGAAATTTGGGCAATTTGTTTTAGCAATGATGCTTTTAGTTGGAGGGTTAGGACTTATGGCCATAACCACTTTTTTACAAGGCTTCGTTGTGCGTGGGACAGAATTGCGTTGTCGTCTTGATCGGGGCAAGACGCTTGATGAATTTGGTGTTGGGGGTGTTGGAAGAACCTTTAGAGGCATTGCACTTACTGCAACTGTTTTAATCGTGATAGGTGCTGTGACTCTTTATTTTTTTGGGTTTGACGATATTGCAAATCAGGGTGACAGAGTTTGGACTTCGTTGTTCCACAGCATCTCTGCTTACAACAATGCAGGCTTTGGGCTGTGGTCTAACAGCATGCAGGACTATCGAACGAATTGGGTAGTGAATATCGTGATGATTCTGTTGATAGTTCTTGGTGGCTTGGGGTGGAGAGTCACGAGTGACCTTTGGACTAATCGTTACAGTCTTCGTCGACGTAATCTTAGCCTTCACACTCGCTTGGTTTTACGAACATCATTTCTTTTGATTGCGGTTGGCACCATTGGATTATTAATTACAGAGTCGGTTGGACATGGGGGGTTCTTTTCTGGGATCGAGTGGACAGAACGTTTAATGAGCGCCTTGTTTGAATCAGTAAGTGCTAGGACTGCAGGCTTTACGAATATGCCACTTTCTCCGGAGAATATTTCTGATTCTGGCCTTCTTTTACTTATGACGTTGATGTTCATTGGAGCCAGTCCCGGTGGTACAGGCGGTGGGATTAAAACCACAACAGTTGCAGCTCTTATGGCAGCCACAAGGTCTACTTTGAGGGGTCAAGATGATGTAGTTATTCGCAATCGGCAGATCTCTGACAAGGTCGTTCTTAAGGCTGTAGGAATTACCGTAGGTTCTTTGTTATTTGTTTTAATTATGGCTTTATTGCTCAGTATGACGAGCAATTTGGGGGGGGGAGCAGCCTTTTTCTTTCTTGGAAATGCTTTTCACTTGTGTTTCAGCTTTCGCAACAGTCGGTTTTGATGTTGGCGTTACTAGCCAATTAGGACATTTTGGACAATTGGTCTTGATAGTAGGAATGTTTGTTGGTCGACTTGGCATCCTTTTATTACTGAGTGCAATATGGGAGGCGGTGAATAAAGGCCGTCAGCTTCATCAGAATCGGATTGGCTATCCCCGTGAGGATCTTTATGTCTAAAGTTTGCTTTATCGAGAAGCAGCCATGAGGGAGTGGTGGCACTGGTCGCAAAATCATTCGAGAGAGGAACTCGGTTTTGCTGTAGTTGGCATAGGCCGTTTTGGAAGTGCGGTATGCCGAGAACTATTGAAAAATGGTGCAGATGTTTTGGCAGTTGATTCGTCTGAAAAGGCTATAGAGGAATTGCGCCAGCTAGAGCCTTCCATTGAGGCCAGAGTGGTTGATTCGACTGATGAGGAATCAATGAGAGAAGCAGGTGTCCTGGAAATGGGAACAGTAGTTGTTGGAATTAGTGAGCCTATTGAAGCGAGTATCACCACTACTTTGATTGCAAAAGATAGTGAGGGCAGTCGAGTCCGCCAAGTGATTGCAAGAGCTACTAGTGACCTACATGAAAAAATGTTGACTAGGGTTGGCGCAGATAGAGTGGTTTTCCCTTCAAGAATGCAAGGTGAACGATTGGGTTTGGAATTAGTTCGTCCCAATTTGATAGAACGTTTGGAATTGGATGATCAAACAGGAATTGATGAGATAAAAGTTCCTGAGATTTTCGTTGGATGTTCTTTACGGGACCTGAATCTTCGAAAGAATTTTTTAGTGAATGTTTTGGCGGCTGGACCTACTAAGCGTCTGACAGTCAATCCTCCAGCGACCTTTGTGCTTGAAGAGGATCATGTTCTTGTGGTTATGGGTCTGATGGAGGATCTTCAAAAACTTCCTCAGAGTTGATTAATGCATGTGCTGGGGCTCATGAGTGGCACGAGCGCCGATGGTGTTGATGCAGTGTTGGCGGAATTTGAAGGTTGCCCTAATCACCCTAAATGGACTCTGCTCAATTTGGTGTCGGTTTCATACCCTGCAAGTCTCAGTAAGAAAGTAATTAATGCAGGTCAGGGAGAGAAATTGACAAGTAAGGAATGGCTGGAACTTACAGAGGCCATTACTGAAATACATGCTCAGGCAGCATTGATTTGCGATCGAGCAGGTAAAGCAGAACTTGTTGGCTGTCATGGACAAACGGTTTGGCATCGCCCTCCGCACAAACAGCAACGAGGTGCTACTTGGCAGTTGATTCACGGCACATTATTGGCACACCTAATTAAAAAGCCTGTCATTCATGATTTCAGGTCTGCCGATTTGGTGCTTGGAGGGCAAGGTGCTCCCTTAGTACCAATGACTGATTGCGCTTTGTTGGGGAAAGTGGGCGGTTGGCGTGCAGTTCTCAATCTGGGCGGGATATCTAATCTCACGCTAATTCCTCCTCGATGCGGACCAGATCGTTCGTTCCCAGTTATGGGATGGGATTGTGGCCCTGCTAATTCGCTGATAGATCTTGCGATGCAAAAGCTCAGTAATGGTGAACTGGCTTTCGATCGAGATGGACTAATCGCAACAAGTGGATTACCTGATGAAGTTGTAATTGCACGGTGGTTGGAAGAATCATTTTTCCAAAAAGCACCACCTAAATCAACAGGGAGAGAGTTTTTTGGTCTTGCAGATTTGGAAAAACGCTTAAATGAGATGCCTTTTCTATCTTCAGCCAATGTGATTGCAACGATTACGGCTTTTAGTGCTGCAATTATTGCTCAGGATCTGAGAAATTTTGCAGAAAAATATTCTGCAAAACCTATTGAATTAATCGTTGCTGGCGGAGGCTGTCGTAATCGAGCAATGTTGAAAGAAATTATTGATAGATGCTTGGGAATGAGAGTTATACCTATTCAAGAAATGGGAATCGCTATTGAAGGTAGAGAGGCTTTGGCTTTTGCACTTTTAGCCTGGTGGCATTCTCTGAAATACCCAGGTAATTCTCCTGCTATTACAGGAGCAAAGAGACCAGCAGTTTTAGGAGTCAGAGTAGAACCTAAATAATCAAATTAGTGCTTTTAGGGCTTTGCAAAAATTCCTTTTAACTTGGTCGATAGATCCTCAATCTTCTTGGGGCCCCTCTTAAGCGCTTTGGCTCTTGGGCTTCTAGAGCATTTCGAAACCCTTCTGTATTTGCAAGGTTTGCAGCAGGTATTTCTTGAGCCATAGCTCTTTTCTCGTATTTTCTTAGCCCGTCCTGTATGAGCACTTTGGCCATGTTGCTAACTGTTCGAGATTCTTGAGAAGCCAATGTTGCAAGTTTTTGGCATGTTTCTTCAGGGAGTACTACTTGTACTCGTGGGGACTTCGGCTTCCCATTAGAGGAGTGTTGTCGGGTTGCCACTACCCACAAAAAGTATTGGTTAATCCATAGTGTACAGAGGTATGCAAGGATAGTATCCATCACTATGCTTATGGTGAGGTTCTAAATGCTCTTTTCTGCAATTAGTGGCCTTCATGGCTCTGCAGGACCCCTGAACCAATCATTTGTATTTGTCAGCCTCATTTTCAAGGAGCTCTGATGACTAAGTCCAAACTTCAACAATCAGCCAAATCAAAAGCATCCCGTTCAATAGAAACGAGTTTGACTAATCAAATTCCCCGTAAGAGGACTCGTAGAAAGAAGGAAAATACAGATGTATTGGTATCTGCTGTTATCAGTACTTACTTGTTGACCCATTTGCATCATGTTTTGCAACGTGCCGAATTTGGTGCGAGTAAAGAAGGGAAAGTTTCTCAGGCAGCAAATTTTGCTCAATTGCGTAAGGTTCTTTGCATGGATGCCCGAAGCATGAAGGATGCTTCAGCTGAAGGGATGAGAGATATGGAAATGGAAAAAGCTTTTGATCAAAAAATTGAGGCAAATGCTGCTTAGTTGAATAGGGTTTATGCAGCTTCAAAACTTCATATGAGCAGCAATGCTGCACGGCTCTATAAGCACATCAAGGGGAATCCTGATCTGACCCAATCTTTGTTCCGTCAGGCATTACAGGACCCTCAAGGGGCTTTAGAGGCAATTTGCCAATTAGGTCAAACTCTCGATTTACCAGTAAGTCACGATGAGGTTCAAGTTTTTTTGAGGAGTCTTGATGATGATGAGACAAAGCAATGGGTCGTTAAGGCTCGTGGAGGTCTGTAAGTCCTAAGGAGATTGTTTTGATTCTTTTATTTCGGTCAATGGAGGAATCGTTTTGATCTCTCTCTTCTCGTAGCCACCACCACCGGCCATACTCCAAAAAAACCAGTAACTAGGGATAGCTAAGCCTGCAGCCAAAACCAGAGCAGTGATTTGTTCCAGTCTTGCCATGACAGTTGTTTGGAATGGATTAATGCCAGTCTGCACTGTTTAAGGCGCGATGATGTACATATGGTGTTTTTCTGGTAGTGCTGCGACTTGAGGGCATTAGTAAGATTTATCCCACTAGTGAGGTTCTTAGGGACATCACTTGGGAAGTAAAGGCTGGAGAGCGCATTGGCTTGGTAGGTGTCAATGGAGCCGGAAAGTCAACTCAACTAAAAATTATTGCTGGGTTGGAAGAGGCTACTAGCGGAAAGATTTTGCGTCAGGGCAGCCCACGTATTGCTTACCTTCACCAAGAATTTGATGTAGACCCGACACGCACAGTTCGAGAAGAGCTTTTTCAAGCTTTTGCTGAAGCGGCGCTGGTTTTGAAGCAACAGCGAATTGTGGAGCAAGCTATGGACTCGGAACATGCCTTGGCAGAACCAGAGCATCTGGACAGGTTGATTAAAGACTTGGGAAATTTACAAACTCAATTTGAAGCATTAAATGGATATGAATTAGAAGCTCAGATTGAGAAGTTACTTCCAAAGATTGGCTTTTCATCGAAAGAAGCTGATCAATTAGTTGGTGGATATTCAGGAGGTTGGCAGATGAGAATTGCGTTGGGAAAAATTCTTCTTCAGGATCCGGATCTCCTTTTATTAGATGAACCTACAAATCATCTAGATTTAGAGACAATTCAGTGGTTAGAAGGATATTTAATTTCTCAATCATCTGCCATGGTAATAATAAGTCATGATCGGGCTTTTTTGGATAAGATTTGTACACAAATTGTCAGTACTGAAAGAGGAATATCACGAACTTACTTGGGAAATTATAGTGCATATCTGGAACAAAAAAAAGTTGAACATGATGCTACTCATGCCGCCTTTATTCGTCAACAGAAGGATCTGGCTTCGCAGCAGGCTTATGTAGATCGCTTTCGTGCAAGTGCAACGAGAAGTACTCAGGCTAAGAGTAGGGAAAAATTACTTGAAAAGGTAGAAAAGATTGAGGCTCCACAACAACTTATAAGTTCACCAAAATTTGAATTCCAGCCATCACCACGCTCAGGTAAGCAAGTTGCTGTTGTTAGAGATTTAACCCATAGTTACGGAGAAAAAATTCTATTTTTAGGTGCAAATCTTGATGTTGAACCTGGCAATCGAATTGCATTTATAGGTCCAAATGGATCAGGGAAATCAACTTTATTAAGGTTAATAATGGGTCTCGAGAGACCAGATGAAGGAGTCGCCAAGCTTGGTTTGCATAACGTAAGAGCAGGTTATTTTGAACAGAATCAGGCAGAGGTACTTGAGCTAAATAAAACAGTTATAGATACAATGTTTGAGCAGGTTCCTAATTGGACACAGACTCAAGTAAGGTCTCTTTTAGGTAGCTTTTGCCTTAGAGATGAATCAGTTTTTAAAGAAGTAGGAAAATTGAGTGGCGGAGAAAAAGCAAGACTTGCATTGGCTTTAATGCTTTTAAAGCCATGTAATCTTTTGGTTTTGGATGAACCTACAAATCATTTAGATATTCCTGCAAAAGAAATGTTAGAGGATGCTATTAGAGCTTATGAAGGTGCTGCACTAATAGTTTCGCATGACCGCTTTTTTATATCGAGAGTGGCTAATCGTATCGTTGAATTAAGAGATGGAGAGTTGATTTTTTATAGAGGTGATTATAGTTATTTTCTTGAGAAGAAAGCTGAGGAGCAACTTCTTTTAGAAGAACAATTGGCTTTAGCTGAAAGAGAAGCTAAACGCTTGGCTAATAGAGACCGACAAAGAAAGAAAAAATCAGAGAAGAAGAAGAAGAAGTCCTTATAAAGGATAATGATTTTAAGAATAATAGTTATAGTCAAGATTTACCTTTATTTAATTTAATAAGGATTCAGTCTTTTCTATAGGGCAAAAAAACTTCCGAAAATTGATTGAATCTAGCGTCGAATTACTGTTCTCATATCGAGGGGAGTGATATAAAGCTCTAGTATTCTTAATCCTCTTTTTATTTCAAAACTAAGCGGACTATTTATGCCATGACGATTTATAGCATTAACCACATCTGCAGGCCCTTTTATCTTGTTCCTGCCGGCTGAAATTATTATATCGTCTACTCGAAGCCCCCCTACCTCTCCAGGTCCACCGCGCATTACATGAAGGACTTTTGCGCCTTGACCTAGGGCCTTGGAATTTATTGAACCTAACCGATTAATTGGTCCAAGACTGACACCAATGATTGGATGGATTGCTCGTCCTTTTTCTACAAGTTGCTTTGCAATTTCTCTAGCACGGTTAATTGGGATAGCAAATCCCAAGCCTGCACCAGGCCCTGATCTTACAAGTGTATTTATGCCAACAACTTCCCCCTCAGCATTGAGTAAAGGACCTCCCGAATTCCCAGGGTTAATTGCAGCATCAGTTTGAATTAACTCAACGCGCTTCTCTGATATACCTAGTTGGGCAACATTCCTATTGAGATTACTGATAATTCCTAACGTGACTGTATTTTCCAGTCCAAACGGATTACCAACGGCAATTGCCCAGTCCCCTACAACCAGCTTGTCTGAATTCCCCAAGGGAGCGGTGGGCCAAGGACCGGATCCATTTAGGCGAATTACTGCAAGGTCAGTGAGTGAGTCTTGACCTACAACTTGGCCTGGAACTCGTTGCCCATCGGACATACCGATTATTAGTCGATCTGTTTTTTCCACGACATGCGCATTGGTCAAAACAAGCCCTTCAGACGCAAAAATCACTCCACTTCCCTGACCGCGCTGAACCTGAGCGCGCTGAGATTTCATTCTTGGAACACCGAAAAAACGTTGCAAGTAAGGATCCATCAACAATTCAGGCGGGAAGCTTGATGTGTTTTGCGAAACAACTGTTCTCTGAGTTTCAAGGGTTACGACGGCTGGTCCACTTCTTGCTACTGCTTCAGCAACAAATGATTTTTTAGTACTTGCTGTTAGAGGCTTGGCGCTTACGTGATGTAAGGGATGGCGATTCATGTCAGGTATGTAGACCAATCCAATCCCGCAGACGAGAAATAAAATTGATTTTCTCGACCGAGCAGCCTCTTTGAAGAGCCGCCTGCACTTTGTAAATGAGTCTTTGAGTAACTTATGCATGGCCCAGGCTAGAAAGCATTAGTCACATAGAAGGTACTAAGCATTGTTCTTTCATCAATTAGGAAGATTTCAAATTGCCTTTCTATGTATTTGACTTGGGACTTCATGACGATGGGCTTATTTTGTTGAGGCACAGAGCTCATTTGATGAACTATTGTGACAGGGCGAATTTTGGATTTGTTGGCTTAGCTTTCTTTTCCAAATACTTTTTAAGGCTTTATGTATGCGAGATGGCCTAATCCCTCCCTGGCGAGCAATGATAAAGGTATATCTCCAATGGATGGGTCAATTTTCTCACTGCTAATTCCGTTGTCATGTTGAGCTTCGTTTTCCCACTTATCTACGCCATTGTTCTGATCTTTGTGCTTTGGCAAGCTATTCGTGTGATGTCAAGAGGTTGGCTTGCAGATCAGAGATCCACTTTGGCGCACCTAAAATCAAATAAATCTAACGGTGACCGTACTGGCAAACTGACTATTCACCCTGAGCTACTGGACCAAGAAGGGCGAATTACAGATGAAGAGTTACTTACAGTTCGATTTTCAGGAGATTTGGATCCGCCTCAGTCCGCAGAAACATCTGCTGAATAATTTAGTTATGACTAGTTGTCCAACTAGGGCATTTTCATAAGACTCGAAGAGGGAATGATTTTGGATCAAAGAACTCGAATCGTTGCAGCTGTTATCAAAGCTGTAAAGCTGCCACCAAGGTTTCGGTTGCGAATGTTGAAAGAAGATCCTGTCAGGCTGGAACTCAGTCTCACGCCTTCTTATGGCAAAAAACCTGTTCAAGTGGGTTTGGTTGAATCTTTAGACCTAGTTGCTCGGCGTGATCGAGAGGGGCGAATTCCTAGGGATCTACAAGGCACTTGGGATTGGACAGTCCGTCATGGGAAGGTAAGCACAGGTGGCTGGAATCCCTTATTAAAAGAGGCACTCCAGACAATGTTTGAGACAGGACTCCCTGCAATCATTTACGAAGAGTTGACTGGTGAGGAATATCACCCAGTTGATGGAGCGAAGCATGTCCGGTGACTTAGACTTAGCCTTCCCCCAGCTCATGTAGCTACTGAAATCAGGAGAATCTTTTGACCCATCTAAATATTTTTTTATAAATTAAAGAGTATTTGAATTTAGTTTTTGCATTCCTAATAATTACCTCTTGATTCAACTTTAGCCTTAATCGTTGCCTATAATTTCCTAAGCAGCTCATCTAAGAGGTCTTAATGCCAGAAAATATTGAACCGCGCTTTGGGTTCGTAACTTTTGCTGAGACATGGAATGGTCGCTTGGCGATGATGGGAATAGTGATCGGCCTTGGCACTGAGGTTTTAACTGGACAAGGTATTTTGGTGCAGATGGGCTTAGGCTGAAAAGTCTGAAAATTTTATGTGGTAGAGACAGTTGTTAAAATGAATCGAATTTGTCTTTAGGTTACAGATTGAGAAATAATAAAAAGAGTGTCAGGAATTCAGTCAAAGTAAAGTTAATTACTGAGAGATCTCTTGGGAAGATTTTTTGTTGACAATCGTAGGGATGGAGCTCGAATAATCAGCACTACCCTAATTGTATTAACAATTGCCGTGACTCAGTTAGAACATATATGGGGCCAAGTACTGACTTTTATTAGTTTATTTCTCACAATTTATTGGAGTAGCTTGTATCGTAATCTTGACCGCTGAAAATTTAAAGAAATATTCTGTAAGTGAGCTAAATGCATCTATTGGCACACTTCTAAAGCGGGGCTTTGCACCGCGGTTTCTATTAGATGCAACTATTTCTAAAGCTCAGTTAAAAAAAGGTCATTTATGGCTCACCTTGACTGATGGTGAAGCAAGTATAACGGCTGTTGCCTGGTCTTCTGTTCTACAAAATCTTACTTTTAGACCTAATGAATCTGACGGTGTCCTGGTTATTGGAAAGCTGAATTTCTGGGAAGCAAGAGCTAGTTTAGTTGTTCAAGTTTTGGATATTCGCCCCAGCATCTCTACTGTTTTACGAAAGTTTGAAATCAACAGAGACGTTTTAACTAAAGAAGGTGTAATTGATGATTCAAAGAGAAAAGTTTTGCCAGAATATCCTGAGACTATCGCTTTACTTACAAGTGTTCCAAGCTCTGCGATGGCAGATATGATTAGGACTGCTAAAGAACGTTGGCCATTTACAAAAATCTTATTAATTCCAATTCCTGTTCAAGGAGATGTAGCCAGACAGATTAGCTACGCTTTAAAGAAAATTATTGCTTATCAAAGCTCACTAAAAGCTGAAGCAATTGTTCTGGCTAGAGGAGGAGGAAGCAGGGAGGATTTGATGGTTTTTGATGATGAAGATCTCTGTAGAGATTTAGCTAATTGTCCAATCCCTTTAATTACAGGAATTGGACATGAGGATGATCTGACGGTTGCTGATTTGGTGGCTGACTACCGTGCATCTACTCCAACAGGTGCAATTGTGGCATTATTGCCTAGTAGGGAATCAGCGCTTAGTCAATGTCTGCAAAGTAGAAAACGTTTTGATGATAAATTTGCTTGGTATATTCGGAAGGAGAAGCAGCATTTGTTGGAGAAAGCTCGTTTATTCAAGGCAATTCCACCTTTGACTATATTAACAGAAAAGAAGAAAATAATTCACCAAAAATATCAATTACTTCGTGCCTTGTCTCCTGATCGCTGGCTAGGAAGGGGCTTTGCTATTGTTAGAAATGAACTAGGCCAATTAGTAAGTAAAGTAGAAGATGTGCAGATTGATGAGAGCTTGACTATTCAGCTGGGTAATGGGCATATTAAAGCGACTGTTATAAATAATGAAGCCAAGGAGCTATCTAAGTGACAAAGTCTCAGCCTAAACCAAAGAAGTCTAGTAAGAGTGTGAACTCTAATACTAGGGAAGGAACTATTAAACTTTCAAGTTCTAAGTCTGAGGAATTTATCGATAGCTTAAAGAATAACATCAAGGAGTTGAAATATGAGAAAGCTCTTGATTTATTTGATGCAATTATGGACCAGCTTCAGAATGACAATGTTCCTTTAGATGAACTTCATATTCAATATATGAAAGGCAAGCTTTGCCTTGAGCATTGCGAAGACCTTTTAAATATACTTGAGCATCAAGTTGTAAATATTGATCTAGATAAATTGAAGGATAAAAATGATTTATCTTCTCAATAAATACTAAATTTACTAGTTATTGTGAACTAAAATTTAGCACTTACCAAATGAGAATCAAGAATCTGAATCTTCTGCTCTGATGTCAATTGTTGCCGCGCTAGCAGGTATGGATTCGTCTTTAGCAGATGAGCTTGTCTGGCTTCGCTCTGAGCCGCAAATAGGACATGTCATGGAATTTGAGAGTGAACTCATGCCGCAAACTTCACATTTAACTAATTTGCTTTGAATAAGGCGCCAGCCTATCCAGCCAATTCCTCCAAGTATGAATGGAGTTATGATCAAAATAAGTATTAATCCGCTGGCAAAGTCAAGCAGTAATCTTCCTGCAGCACTGGGCAGAAGAATAATTAGTGCCAGAGCAAACCAAAGCAAAGCGTTAGACCTGGCCATTTCAACTATTGAAACAGTGCTTTTATATCCATTGATTTAACTACAATTTATTGCTTGATAGGGTTCGGATCTCCGTGCCGCTGACGATTCATTGTTGCAAACACTGCACTCCAACATTGTCCAAAATAAATAATCACTCCTACCATCCAGACCCAGAGAGTTAAAACTAAAACTCCACCGATGAAGCCATATGCCTGAAATCGTGAGCCAAGAGAGAGAATGCTTCGACTTACTGCGTGATTTAGAACAGTTAGCAAAGTCCCTATCATTAGTGCTCCAGGAATGAGAGGGCGCAGTGGGACTCTTCGGCTTGGTAGTAATGCTTGAAGCATTAAAGCCATTCCTGATAGGCCAATGATTGGAAGGACAAATTGCCCCACTTCTAGAACGGGCACTCTTGATAGCGATTCGGCGAGCCAAGGACTTGTTTTCGTTAGATCATCAAGGACTGCTCCAGGAATCATGCGTACGTTGGTGCTTATTTGATCAATGACAACTGAAAGTCCAATCAGGAAAACGACTACGAAAGCTTCTATGCGGGTTCGAATAAATCTGAATGCTTGAATCCTCCATGGTGCAGGGGTCTTTGGTATTGGTAACGCATCCTCCCAAAGGCGATCACTACCTCGTTGCAATGTTAGATAGGCATTACCTGCTGTAATCATCAGGAATACTGCTCCTAGCAGACCTGCCCCAAAACCTTGATTGACAAGTTTGATTAAGGTTGTATTTACGAGCCCCACAACTGATGGGGGCAAAGCTTGAGCGGCAAAATTAATAATTTGTTGATCCAGTCCATTGTCTCGACCGAGGAACCAGGACGCAACAGATAGAGAGATTAAAAGAATTGGGAAAAATGATTGCAGCGTGTAATAAGCAAATGCAGCGCTTAGGTCTACACAGTCGCAGCGTGCCCAGCGTTCATATGCTCGCCAAAGACTTCCAATTAACCATTTAGCTTTACTTCTCCATCGAAATCCCACGTCGTATACCTCTGTTGGGCCTTAGGCTAGCCCCTCTTGAAGATTTTATTCTAGTAATTAACAGTGGGTCGTTGCAGTGATGAAGAATTAGAATGTTAGTAGTGGTTTTCTGATGAAGGGATGTTGTTGGATAAGTAATATTTAAGCTAATAATTTGACATTAATGTTTCTCCCCAAGGAAGCATTCGTTCCAATTCTCTTTCGCAACTAGCTGCAATAACAGGGAAACTAGTACTACTCAAATCTTCTCCAGATTGAAGTTCTGATGGGTTTAAGCCTAACCATTTAATTGAACATCCAAGTTCTGATAAGACGAGCCATGCTGCGGCTAGGTCCCAGATTTTCGGCGTAGCTTCTAAAGAGGCAACAGTTTGGCCTATTGCCACACTTGTCATATTTAAGCTGGCAACACCCATCAATCGAATTTTCCCAGGGAAAGGTTTTTCTGGCCTTCGTTGAAGCACTCTTATCGACCGACTACATAAAGAAACACACTCACTAGTTGCTTGATTGCGAGTTTCACTTGTAAGTCGTTTCCCATTGAGCCACACACCCTGTCCTTCTATTGCAAGGATCCTTTGCTTCAATGCAGGAATATCTAAAAATCCAGTTTGTGGTTTTCCATCAACAAATCTGGCTAGTGAAATGGCCCAGTGGGGTATTCCTGCTGCAAAATTAGTTGTTCCATCTAATGGGTCAACCACCCAATAAGCTTGGGAATGGGGCACCTTTTGATTACCTTCTTCGCTCAAGATCCCTTCGGAACTTGTGATCTCTGAGAGGCCTTCAACAATCGTTGAATCACTCCAACGATCACATGCTGTGATCAGTGTCCCATCTGGCTTTAAATCAGAATCTATCTTGCCAAAATCATTTCTTTGTTTTTGAGAGACTTTATCTAAAAGTAGATGTACGTTATTTATTTGCACATTACTTAGATTTGGCTTGGCTCGTGGATTCGTATTCATTCTTTATTAGTAATAGTTGATGCTTGACAAGCTGGAATTAATGGGAATGGTTCAATTTGGAAATCAATAACTTCATCAATTTGTGGCTTCGCATTAGGCATTCTTTCGGGTTTGCAGGCTTTGATGTGATCTATCCCCGTTCTTCTACGCAATTCTGCGAGACTGATGTTATAGGTTGTAATTGCATTGGAATAACGTACTTCAGCTTGGGTCAAGTCACGTTGGCTATTTACAACTTCTCGTTGTGTCGCGACACCTGCTTGGAACCTTAAGCGAGCTAGTCTTAAAGCTTCTCGTGAAGCTATTACTTCACGAGTAGAGGTTGCAATATCTTGATTTGCTGTTCGTAAATTGAAAAAGCTTTGTTCTACTTCTTGACGAATATTATTGCGTTGCAGTGCAAAAGCGGCCTCTCCTTCTTTCGCTCGTTGCTTGTTATATCGATAGAGCGATTTTGCCCTTCCTCCATCAAAGATGTTCCAAGTAGCGCTAACTCCAACTGAGTTACTGATGCTGGAACCATAGTCCTCCATGTCTACACTATTAGAAGAGGTAACTCCTGTTTGACCTTTAAAAGTGGAACCAGTTAATGTATTAAAAATGCTTAGAACAGGTTGAATTGAGGCCAATGCAAAATTCGCATTGCTGTTGTTAATGGAAATGTTTAGCAGTATTTGATTTAATTCTTCCCTAAATGCCAATGCAGAAGTAATACTTTCTTGCAAGGACTTGGTCCAAATTCCAACTACTTGAGCTGGAGATGAAGCTGTAATCGAAGTATTTGGAGGTAAATTCAATAATCCAGATAATAGTCTTCTATTTATATTTTGATCACCGAGTTTGCTTGTGAGTAGTTGCTTGTCACGGGCAAGTTGCGTTTCAGCTTGTAAGACTTCTAACCTTGTAGCTACCCCAGCTTCGAAGCGTGCTTTTGCATCTCTAAGGCTAAGAAGAGAGGCACGGATAGAATCTTTGCCAATTCGCACACCCTGGTCTGCTTTTTGCAATAAAAAGTAGCGGCTAATTGCTTCTAATCTGATGTCTCTTAAGGCAATAAAGTAGGAAAGTTTTGCTTTTTCGTAGGTGTCTCTTGCGGCCGCAATTTCTGGAACTCTTGCAGGATCAATTAAATTCCATTTCACCTGAAGTGATAAAGAAGCTTGCCACTGTTGGCCAGATGTATCAGACCCAAAATCTGGGTTTCTACTCTGCTCTATTGAGAAATATTGTGGAAGGCCATTGGCTGTGAGATTGGCTGTTGGGTACCATTTTGAAATAGCTGCAAGTAATAAAGATTTATCCTGTTCAACTTGAATTTCTATAGATTTCAACTTTGGGTTATTTACTTCTACAAGCTCTTGAACTTCCTCTAGGGTCAAAGGATGTAGTGCACTTGTTGTGACCTGATTAGGTTGTAAAGGTAGAAATAGGTTATTTGGTGCCTTCAGATTGGATAGTTTTTTGTTGAGTTGAGTTGCTGGCGGCGAGATTAAATTTGGATTTGCTTTAGGTCTTGAGTCTTTAACTTGATTGGCGTTTGCCCAAAAGCTCTGCTGGTTGTTCATTGAACCAATCGCCATCTTTGCTTCAGGTAAAGGAGAATTTCCCCTACCTGTTAACCCGCCTTGAGGTGGCTGATCAGCCCGGACTGTATAGACCCCTTGTAAGAGCAGGCCGGCTAGGAAAATAATTCTTGCACTGATCCTGTGCACGGCAATTCGAGAACTTAGCGGAGCTTAGTGAATTTCTTCTATATCTCCAATCGCTGCAGCCACGATGTCATCCGCTCCATGCACAACACGAATAGGAACTTCAAGTGCATTGCGGAGTTCAAGCAATGTCATGTCATCAAGAAAAACAGGTCGACCCTCTTTAAGCATCACTGAGGGGAGGAGTAATTCTGCACCAAGTTTTAGGCCTTTTAGGCCATCTATAAGGTCCTGACCGGTTAGTAGGCCCGTTACGACCTTTTCCTGTCCCCAATAAGGGCTAGGGAGACCAAATAAAGAGATTTTTAAACCCTCGATTTTATTTAATCGATCGCAAGCTGGTGTTAAGGCGTTTTTTACTAATTGGCCGACCACCCAGCTGCAAGTTTTTGGACTGGTGAGTTTTTTGGGCAGGGCTTTTGTGGCTTGGTCCATGGCTTCTAAAAAAGCTCGTATAGTTCCAACTCCATTTTCTTGTTGAGGTAATTCTTCGTAGGCATTTCGAGGCGGAAGAGGCATCCCGGCAATTAGATACCACTCATCTGAAAGCCAGGCAAAGCGTGAGCCTAATGATTCTTGGAATTCATTCTGCAGATGTTCTACTTGATTGATCACATCCCTGGCACATCTTTCTTTGACTGGGGATAAGCCATCTTCTTGAGGCCTAAATTTTGTTAGACCTACAGGGACAATCGCTGTGGACAGCACCACTGGCCATTGTCCTTTTCCGTATTCTGCTAGGTCTAAAAGTGTCTGTTTCAGTGCTGCCCCATCATTGATATCAGGACATACAACAATTTGGGCATGAATTTGGAGATTTCGCTTGGAGAACCAATCTAGTTGCTCCATTAAAAGGCCTGCACGCGGGTTCTTTAATAATTTGGATCGTAAAGTTGGTTCAGTGGCATGTACTGAAACAAATAAAGGCGAAAGTCTTTGAGTCTCTATACGCTTCCAATCTGCCTCTTGAAGATTCGTTAACGTTAAATAAGAGCCATATAAGAAACTTAGGCGATAGTCATCATCTTTTAGATATAGTGTTTGACGCTTTCCAGGTGGTTGCTGGTCAATAAAACAAAAAGGACAATGGTTATTACATTGTAAAAGTCCATCAAATAAGGCCTCAGTAAAAGATAGCCCTAGGCCTTCATCAACTTCTTTCTCAAGGTCTAGATTATGAATCTTACCTTTCTTATCAACGATTTCTAGATGTAACTCCTCTTCAGCAATTAGAAATTGATAATCAATCAAATCATTAGGCTTTTTACCGTTAATGGTGATGATCTTGTCACCTGGTTCGAACCCTAAAGCTTCGCCAATTGATCCCGGTTCAACAGCTTCTACTACTGCTGGCTTTGGATTGCCTTTGGCAGATGCTTGTTTTAGTGACTCGGTCGCTTTATTAGGAGAGGGTTCAATCCACACAGATGACAATTGCGCTGTTATTTAGTTTGAAGGGTTGTGCCACCACCATGCCAGCAATACAACTCCAAATATCAAGCGATAGGCTACAAAAATAAGGGTGTTGTGCCTTTGGAGATATTTCAAAAGCCAGTCAATGCTTAACCAGGAGACAATTGCTGAAGAACAAATTCCAACAAGAAGAGGGATTATCCCTGCATCATTACTACTCGTTAGGGAGGCATCCCTAAGTTCAACTAATCCTGCGATTGAGATTGCTGGTATGCCTAATAGAAAAGAAAAACGTGCAGCATCTTGACGTTCCCACCCATTAAATAGAGAAGTTGTCAATGTGATGCCAGACCTAGACACTCCAGGAATTAGAGCTAGGACTTGTCCTATGCCAACAATTAAGCCATCTTTTCCTGAAACCAAAGGGAGTGTTTTGAAGCGTCTGCCCACTTTCTCTGCGAAAGCCAGTAAAAGCCCCATCAAGATGGATACAAATCCAATGCAAGGAATACTTCTTAAGGGAGAAGCTTCAAATCCAGACCAGAAGAGTTTGATGAATGTGCCAGCTAGGATGATTGGGATGCTACCTAGGCAAATAGCTATGAATAGTCGAGCATTATTGGGGTGACAAGTTTCATGCCTTACGGCAAAAACGGTTCCTTGCCAAATTTCCTTGAGATCTTTTCTGAAGTATGAAATTACCGCCAAAATACTGCCTAGTTGGATTACAGCAGTAACGGACACGCCTGGATCACCCCATCCCATCATTTCTGGTAGAACTTTTAGATGTGCAGTACTACTGATAGGTAGAAATTCTGTTAAACCTTGAATTACACCCAGTAATAGGAATCGCCAGCAGGCTTCAATAGATTCTGATGCTAAATGAAAGTCAGTCAAAATCCCACCTGATGCCCGCAAGAAGCTTTTCCCCGGCCTCTATTGAGATCGGCTTTGTAAGCCTGATATGAGGATCTTCTAAAGTTCATGATCTTTGCTTGAAGTTTTACTGGCTTTCATTTTCCATTTGCTTAATTAGAGCAGGCCAATCAAAGTTCTTCCACCTTTGCAATTTCTGAACCCCTGAGCAATTCCACTCCTGTTATCGAGCCTTCAGAATTTTCAGAGGCTTATCTTTCAAACCCTAGGACTTTGCAATTCTGGGCAAGTGCAATGGTTGTACTGCCAGTTTTTTTGCAAGCTCCTTGGGCTCACTTCCATCCTTTGTCGGCTTGCCTTTTTACGTTTGTCCTTTTAGGGATTGGAGTTGCTCTAGTTCAATTTGGTGGTGACAAATGGTTGCATTCAGGCTCATTGTTGGTGGGAGTGAGTGGCAGCTGGCTTGGAGGTTGTCTTTTTTGGGGATGGCTTAGGGCACACCCAATACTGCATATTCCTGTTGAAGCAGTTGCTGCACCAGTTGCTTTTGTGGGCCTTTCTTCCCGTTGGCGATTAGGAGCTGGTTTTTATATGTCGTGTTTATTGGGGACTGCTTTAACCGATCTGATGATGGTCACCACAGGGGTCATGAATCGATGGCCTGTTGTAGTGCAGGCCCCTATTAAAAAAGCGCCACAGATTCTTCATCAGACTGCAGAGCATTTATTGAATATTCAGGCGGTCTTTTTATTGCTTAGTGCTGCAAGCATAATCATTTGTTTGGCACATTTTATGCGTCTTCGGAGCAGTCTTAATTCTCCAGCTGGAAGAACATGGTTGGTCGCTAGTGCTGCACTGATGACTACCTTATGGGTTGATGGATTGTTTTTGCTGACTGCACTTTTTCAGCCACGCTTTAGTGGTTTGATTTGAAAAGGGTTGCAGAAGCCGATTAAAGACATGTCTAGAGGCTCTCTCTTATCACCCCAAAAGATATCTCCCACCTCTTGGGATGTGGTTGTTATTGGTGCAGGAGCAGCTGGATTAATGACATGCCTTGAGTTACCTGCTCATTTGAATGTCTTGTTGTTAAATCGCAATACGAGTAGGCGCTCTTCAAGTCGTTGGGCACAGGGTGGTATCGCTTCAGTGACTAGACCCGAAGACAGTTTCGCTAGTCACGCTGAGGATACGATTCAGGCCGGTGCAGGTTTATGTGATGGCGATGCCGTGCGGATGCTTGTTAAGGAAGCACCGCATTGTGTTGAACGTCTTCAACAACTGGGAATGCAGTTTGATCGCGAATCGGATGATTTAGCAACGACTTTAGAAGCCGCTCATAGTTATCGAAGGGTCTTGCATGTTCAAGATCGAACCGGCAGAGCTTTGATCGAAGTCCTTCAAGAACAGGTTGAGCAGCGCCCTAATCTTGTTCATAGGAGAGGTGTACGTGTTACCAAATTGTGGATTGAAGAGAACAGATGCTGTGGTGTCCAAGTTCTTGATGGCCCACTTCTTTATTGGATTTCTGCGAAAATAGTTGTTTTGGCGACAGGGGGTGGTGGACATTTATTCGCTAATACAACCAATCCTGCGCAGGCTTGTGGAGAAGGGCTTGCGTTGGCGTGGCAAGCGGGAGCTGTTATTGAGGATTTGGAATTTGTTCAATTTCATCCAACTGCATTAAAGCTTCATGGTGCGCCTTGTTTTTTGATATCTGAGGCATTAAGGGGAGAGGGAGCAGTTTTAGTTGATAGCAAAGGGCGGAGTCCGGTTTCAGATTTAAGTGGAATAGATCTTGCCCCTAGAGATCAGATCAGTAGGTCTTTAGTGAAAGAGATGCATCGTCAAGGTGTCACTAACATGGGTCTTGATCTGCATGCCATTCCTAAGGCAACACTTGAATTACGCTTTCCCACCATTCTTCAGCGATGTAGGGAGTTTGGTTTAGATCCTATTAAGACTTCAATTCCTGTTGCGCCCGCTGCGCACTATTGGATGGGTGGTGTTGCGACTGATTTAAATGCGGCTACAACACTACCAAGTTTATATGCAGTTGGAGAGGTCGCCTGCACAGGAGTTCATGGTGCTAATCGATTAGCAAGTAATTCTCTTTTAGAATGCTTAGTTTTTGCGAGACAGTTGTCAAAAATTCAGCTGAATGCTGTATCTATGGGTTCGAACCAGTTTCAAGAAGAGAGAATTGAGAATTGCTCACTGAAATTAAATGGCTTTAAGAATTCACAATCTTTAGTGTCTGCGATTGAAGATTTGCGCCAACTATGTTGGCTACAGGCCGGAGTAAATAGGTCGGTCTCGGGGATGCAAAACGCTCTTTTAAAAATCAGGAAAGATTATCAAGAATTGATCCAACAACCATTGCTCAAATTCCTTAACGAACAACCTTATGGGAAAACCCATTTTTTTGATGACCCCTTACGCAAAGATATCAATCTTCTTTTAGACCTTTCTCACAGACAGTTGACGAGTTCATTATTATTAGAGGCCTGCTTATTTCGACGTGAAAGTAGAGGGGGGCATTTTAGAAGAGATGCTCCTTTAGCTCTTCCATATTGGCAGTGCCATACTAGAATTATGAGAGGCAAGTCTTTATATACAAGGCCTGTAAAAAACTGAGAAGATTTTATAGATTTCATTCCCCAATGAATTGACTTAACTTTGCCAGCTCTTCTAATGACTTCACTCCTGATATAATTTCACCATTAAACTCCCAAGAAGGATAACCAGTTATTCCCTTACTAATACATAGTGAATGTTGATTGTCTTGACCATCCTCTGCACATTCAATAACTGTCAACTCCTTAATTGCTTCTTTCCCAAATAATTCTTTTTGATCATGGCAGTGAGGACACCAATACGCAGTATAGAGGATAAAGTTGTTTTCATTTAAGTGTTTTGCAAGCTTGATTTTTTCACTATTACTTTCTGTTCTTATTATTGGAGATTGACCTTGTTGAATCATCCCATTTTTTGATTGGCTTGGGTCTATTGCTGATGCCCATATTAGTGATCCAAGCAGAATACCAAGAGATAGCAAAATGCCTCTAAAAATTAGTTGTCCAGGATCATCCCAAACTCCACCTATAATCGTTAAAACTAATAATAATAGAGATATTATGCCTGAGATAATGCAAAAGAAGCAAAAGGCTTTGATTCTTAAAATCATTAGCCCGATTAAAACAATGCTGAAAATTGCCATTGAGCAAGAAACAGCAAATAATCCAGCCCAAGTTCGTCTCGATAAATTAGCTTTATTTGCAGATAGACTTGGAAGTGATGGAATTAAAGCTAAAGTAAGAATAACTAGATAACTTATTAAGCCTAATAAAGATAAGGGAATGTTGAAATTATCCCCTTGTAATAAAGTCCCCCAAGGACTATTTAGTACTGTGTCGCAACCATCACCTCCGCCAGGACAGCTCAAGGGCCCCAGCCAGCCAAACCTTTGGAAGGTAATAGAGCCTGTATCGATTATTCCAATGGTCGAGAGAACGGCAATTGCGTTTCTTGCCCATTTCGAGCCTTGATCTTGGCGACGGCGACTTTGCAGGCGAGTTTTGCCCATTATTTTAGGAAAGACCTTTAAATTCTGGCAGTTTTGGGAAGGTCAGGCTTCTGTTTAATGTGCATTAAGGAATTTGTCCTCAATGATTACTGATTCCGAGGTTTCTGTGGGATGAAGCACAAGATGAATTTCGTTGCGGAACAAACAAAGCCAATGGTGGCTTTTGCTCATCTTGGGTGCGAAAAAAATCTTGTGGATACTGAATATATGCTTGGCTTATTAGCGGAGGCAGGATATCTCGTTACGAGTAATGAAATGGATGCCTCTGTTGTTGTAGTGAATACATGTAGTTTTATTCAAGAAGCTAGGGAAGCATCTGTTCGAAAACTGGTTGAACTTGCCGATCAAGGGAAAGAGATAATTATTTCAGGTTGTCTGGCTCAGCACTTTCAGGAAGAGTTGTTGGATTCGTTACCTGAAGCGAAAGCGATTGTTGGCACTGGAGATTATCAAAACATCGTTGAGGTTCTGAAAAGAGTAGAACGAGGTGAACGAGTCAATCGGGTGAGTAAGAATCCAACATTTGTTGGAGATGAAACACTTCCACGCCTTCGCACAACTGCAAATTCAGTTGCATATTTAAAGGTTGCTGAGGGTTGTGACTATCGATGTGCTTTTTGCATTATTCCAAAATTACGAGGTAACCAGCGCAGTCGAACAATCGACTCAATTGTTGAGGAAGCTCGTCAACTGGCAAATCAAGGTGTTAAGGAATTAATTTTGATCAGCCAGATCACTACAAATTATGGGATTGATTTGTATGGAGAACCAAGGCTGGGAGATCTCCTGCGTGCTCTTGGAGAAGTGGAAATTCCATGGATTCGGGTGCATTATGCATATCCCACTGGGCTGACACCTGAAGTTTTAGCTGCTTTTAGCGAAATCCCAAATGTATTGCCATACTTTGATTTGCCTTTGCAGCACAGTCACCCAGAGATTTTGCGGGCGATGAACAGACCTTGGCAGGCAGGTTTGAACGCTTCGTTAATTACCCGTATTAGAGATCTTTTGCCTGATGCAGTCCTTCGAACTACTTTGATTGTTGGTTTCCCTGGAGAGAAAGATGAGCATTTTGAGCATCTAGCATCATTTGTACAAGAGAATCGATTTGACCATGTTGGTGTATTTACCTTTTCCCCAGAAGAGGGAACACCTGCATTTTTGCTCCCTAATCATGTTCCTGTTGAAGTTGCGAGTGCGCGAAAGGACCAGTTAATAGCTCAGCAGCAATCAATTTCTGCAGCAAATAACCAAAAATGGGTTGGGAAAACAGTTGACGTATTGATTGAGAGAAAAGATTCTCACACAGGAGAGTTGATAGGACGTTGTGCTCGCTTCGCTCCAGAAGTCGATGGGGAAGTATTCCTATCTCAAGGATCAACTGGTTTAGATGTGAATGTTGGACAAATGGTTCCAGCTTTGATTACTGGTTCTGATTTATATGATTTAACTGGGGAATTAGTGGGTGCTCAGAAAATTGTAGATGCGCTCAGAGTTAATAAGACAAATTGACCAGTGATTGCCCTTTAAATGTTGATCAAAGGGACTATTAAGAATTTCTGCACGAGAAGTTTTCAGTCGAATTAGCTCATTAGGACTTTTCCTCTAAGGGGGAGGCTTATCCCTCAGGCTTTCCCGTTAGATCAATTTGACGGCTTTGAGTAATTTGTTGATAGCAATAGCAGCCACTAACCCAGAGCCGACAATTGCGAGATAAAAAACGATACCCATCTCAAAAGCAGTATGTACTAACTATTAGATCAGATCGGATAGGACAATGCGATCTCTTTTAAATTTTCAAACGGTTTTTAATCTTGGATATAAATCTCCCCATTGATCAGGCAGCTCTCAGCACGTTGCAGCTCACGTCCCAAGTACATGGCATGGTCTAGCCGACTGATAAGGCAAGGCTCTTCACTCTCCGACAACTTTATCCCCACTTCTTTAGCGCTTCTACCTTTAAAAACTTTTGTCGGAATTCTTTTTCTGGCCTGATTACATGAAAGAGGTTCTCCTGTCTCAGGATCGATGGCTATGCCTTTGTCATCTAAGTCGTTGCTGTAATGCTCTACAACTAGCTCTGCAGAAGGTGGCTCTAACCGGATAAGGAAATAACCAGATGGATCTAGTTTGATGAAGCGATTGGAAAGTTCTTTGTCAATTGATTGGACCAATGCCGCAATATGTTCATTTTTGATAGTGGAACTCATTGGGTTACCCAGATAATGGTATTCGAGGCATGCTTGAGTGGAAGGGTAATTCAGCATTTATCGCATCAATCTCTTCTAGCATTAGTTGATTGACTTTAGGGAGCCAATTTTTAATTAACTTTTTCATTTGTGGGTTATACCATCTGTGCAAACTTGCATGTGGCTTAGCAAGGAAACCTCTGCGGCGTTTATGATTTCCTCCGGCTCCTGGGTCAAAACTCTTGATTCCATTATTTAATGCCCATTCAATTGGTGAGTAATAACAAACCTCAAAGTGCAGACATTCAACTTCTTCTTTGCTGCCCCAATAACGACCCCAAAGCTTTTCCCTATTGGTGACACATAGAGACATAGCAATTGGATCTTTGGGATTTCCTTTGTGAGCATTGAATAAGATAAGATGATCACGTTGGCTTGTAAGAGGCAGTCTTTCAAAGAAGGTTCTTGAAAGATATTTGCTACCCCAGATGCCCCATCTTGCACAATGGGCCTGATAAAAATTGTGCATATTTCTCATTACATTTGTATCAATATCCTCACCAGTTAATGTTGAAATTAATACTCCAGCTTCTTTTACTGATTTTCTTTCTCGCTTAATATTTCTTCTTTGGTTTGAATTAAAACTTGCTAAGTAATCAGAGAAATTCTTTTGATCATTCGCAAGCCATAGACTTTGTTGATTTAGCCAAGTAGAGCAACCTGACTTTTCAGCAAGTGTGCGCCAATATGGCTCTACATAAAGAAAGTTGCAGCTACATATCCCATTTTTAATTGCGAACTTGTCGATAATTTTCATCATCAAGTTTGTGATCTCGTCTTTGTTTTCTTTTTGATCTATGAAGAATCTGTACCCTTCTACTGGGCTTAATGGACTCATCCCTAGTAATTTTGGATAATATTTTACGTTTAAGCTTTCTGCAAGACGAGCAAAGGCTTGATCAAAAACAAACTCACCATAACTATGCCCTTTTAAATATAGAGGTGCTACTGCTATAAGTTTATTGCTACGCGAAAGTGACAGATGTAAAGGTTGCCAGCCTTGCTCAGGTGAAACACTTCTTGATTTTTCAAGTGTATCTAGCCACTGCCATTCATAAAACGGTATAACAGACTCTCCGGATAAAGCTTGCCAATCAAATTCCTGAATCTCCTTTATAGATTTGTGCCAATTCGCAACTAGGCTAGACATTGGAGACCAATTTCACAAACTGGAACTTAAATCTAATTATCATTATTTGATTTTCTCTAGACTTCATTTTCGCTCTGAGTTAAGCGATTCCTTATATAGCACAGCATAAGTTCATTATTTTGTAGAGGCTTGATCTTCTTGAGATCCCATGCATCTGTATTTCTTAATTGTAAAGGAAGATTATTATTTTTTGGAGGGATCCATGTGTGCTTTCCGCCAATTATTTTTGGTGTTAAGGTTAATTGTATTTCGTCGATCTGATCTGATTTAGATAGAGATTCTATAAGGATAGCTCCCCCTAGCAGTATTATTTTTGAGAGGCCTTCATTGCCTAGTTTCCTAAGAGTTTCTTCCCATGATTTTTCAATTCGAAATTGACGGTCATAGCCAGTTGGTGGATATTGGTTCGCTGAAGAGCTTTTTGAGCTAAGTAACCATCTTTGGATTGGCTGGTGAAAAAATTTCCAATCAGTACAAAATTTCTTTTGATTGCTGACAACTATCGCGATTGGTTGCTTTGAACGATTCTCTATTAGCCTTTGGCTTATTAATTCCTTTTGATGAATTAGGCAGGTGCTCTTATGTGCCCTTAGGGTCCCGCCTCCGAATAAAGTTGCATCAGACCACGCAAGAGCTTCTTCCAGGACTTCACGATCTCCCTCATTGCCAAGGTGCTGGCTCCCTCCTTCAGGTAGAGCTAGGCGACCATCAAGACTTATTGCCAGGACTAAGCGAATCCATGGAGTTGTTCTCAATTTGACTCAGTGAGTTGCCATTTCGTTTAGAGTCTTTGGATTTATCTCTAGTCGAGGTACTTCTGCATAGACTTCGGCAGCATTGTTTGGACTTTCTTGGAGGCGGATCTTGTGTAGGCTTGCTCCTATAGCGCTTATTGGATTGGTTAATCGATCTGCAATATGAAGTGCAATATTTTCTGCAGTAGGAACACAGTTTCTGAAGTATGGAATATCTTTATTGAGAAACGTATGGTCGAAAGTCTCAACAATTAGATCATCTACCAAGCTCTGCAGTGATGAGAGATTGCATAACATTCCTGTACGATTATCAATCATTCCTCTCACTGTGATATCAACTAGATAGTTATGGCCATGACCATTAGGTCTTGCACACTTGCCATAGATCTTTTCATTTTCTTCTTGACTAAGTTCTTGCCTTGCCAGGCGGTGAGCAGCTGCAAAATGAGTTCGTATCGTCAAGTAGGTGTCCATAGCATTTCCTAAATAGTCGGCCCATAGGCTCGGTTGTTCGTAGAGGCGTAGTGCAACTAAAGGTAAGTGAGATTGCAATCTTTTCCAAATGATTTGGGTCAGTGCCTCAGTTGTTGGTAGGCACCCTTCTGGATTGGATAGATCAAACTCAGGCCAAGCTTCATTTAGGAAGCGAAAATCAAGTTGAGCAGTTACTTCACTACGAATAGCTTTCTTTACATCTGACAAGTTAAGAACCATGCCATTGGCATCCAGTTCGCCTGCCATTGAAACGATTAGCTCGTAGTTATGGCCATGACCGGGAGCCAGAGCACATGACCCAAAGTAAGCAGCATTGTCATCAGGTGATAGTTCTGGCAGCCAATAACGATGACTTGCACTAAAGCATGCACGTCTAGTAATCACGCACGATCTACCTTTACCGTGGCTTGGTTTGATGTTGATCTCAGTCATGAGCGGCTCAGACCATATGCATCCTAATGAGTCTTAATTATTTCCGCTTTTTATGAGACACCCTTCAAGCGCTCAAACTCTCAGGGCAAGGCTGGGAGGTCGCAATATTTATCTAATAGGGATGATGGGATGTGGTAAGAGTCGAACCGGCCCCCCTTTAGCCAAGGAACTTTCATATGGCTTTGTGGATAGTGATGCAGTAATAGAGCAGTTAGCAGGTATGTCGATTGAGAAGATTTTTGCGGAAGAAGGAGAAAGAGCCTTTCGAGAGGTTGAAGAAAAGGTTTTGAACTCCATTGGTCAGCGACACTCATTGGTTGTGGCTACAGGTGGAGGCGTCGTTACAAGAAGCGAGAATTGGGGTGTATTGCACCAAGGGATTGTTGTTTGGTTAGATCCAGGACGCGATCGATTATTGGCCCGATTGAAATCTGATGAGGAGCAGCGCCCTTTGCTCTTGAGTAGTGACCCAGTTGTTGCTTTTGATGCCCTTATGGATGAAAGGATTCCGCTTTATTCAGAAGCTGACTTGCATTTATTGGTTGCTGATGAATCCCCCGAATTAGTAGCAAGTGCCATTTTGGAAGGATTGATTCCTTTGCTTAGGAAGACGGAGGATCTAGGCGGACCGCATACCATTGGAGAGTCATGCCAGGACTGATTTCTAGATCACATGCTGTGTCTAGTAAGCGATGTGCTGCTTCTCTTCGAGAAGGTTGCTCTTGCAAATCTTTAGGGAGCTCATCCATTTTTTCTAGCCAGTTCTCAAGCCATTTGAGAGTATCTTCAATATTGAGGATCTCTTCTCTCTGACCTGGCTCAAGAACTAAGTAGTTGTCACACGCGCGAATTAAAGGGTCCGACATGGAAAGGGTTTTTATGTTTTTAGGTTTTTTGGAACATCTAACTCGCTGAAGAATTCTTTTGAAATAGCTGACATTCCAGTTGATCGCGCCAATTAAACAAAGCTGTTAGAGCAGGATTGTCTAAAAAGCCTGGACAGCCCTTCCCATAAAGGTTTTTACCTGAAGATTGTGGAAATTTTAGTAAAGACAATTGGGCTGCTAATGCGATATCTGCAATGCTCATTTTTTCACCAATTAACCAGGATTGAGATTCGACGAGTCGAGATAATTGTTCAAGGCTTGTTAGTAATGAAGCGAGCTCGCCCTGACTGAGAATCTCTGACAATCCGACAATTAGTCCACATGGTACTCCTCTTAAGACTTTTTGAAAGTATTCGGGCACGTCTTCTGGTAATAAAGCAATTCGTAAAGTTGGATCATTGGATGCAGCTTGGAAGAGAGCTAGGCGGACTGCTCTTGCCAACGTGGTATCGGCCCAATCTTCGAGCAGATGGGCTTGTGCGGCTTCTTGGGGATTGTTGGGCACTAACTGTGGCTCCTGTGTCAGCGTGTCCAGATGACGAATAATCACGCTGGAATCAGTAAGGACATTTGGTCCGTCAACTAGAACTGGGACTTGTCTTTGTCCAGATAGTCGGAATAAGGCAAGTTGCCCTAATCCAGGCCTAATTTCTCGAACTATGTAATTAAGTCCTTTTGCTTCCAAGCTCATTCTTACCTTGAGGCAGAAGGTGGAGTGACGAAATTGATGTAGTTCCAACATGGCTACTCCACCAAAAGACAGGCAGAGTAGCTAGCAAAGTGAATATTGAGTGAATCTTATGGGTGAGTTCTTCTCAAACGTTTCTCGTTACCCCAAGTATCTGATAACAATCATCCTTGGGGTTTTTACAGCTGTCTTGGAACCTTTGGTTAGACGCAGCTCTAATCCCATCACAGCAATTGCACTGGTTGGGGCTTTGATAAGTGGGGTTATTACTCTTTGGCTTGTTGTGCGCGGAATGGTTTTCCCATCATCTCTTATATAGCTATGGCACAAGGACGTCGAGTTGAGCGAGTTGCGGCAATGATTCGTAGGGAAGTGAGTGAACTATTAATTAATGGCATACGGGATGAACGTGTCCATATGGGCATGATCACCATTACTGAAGTAGAAGTTTCAGGAGATTTACAGCATTGCAAGATCTTTGTGAGCATTTTTGGTGAAGATCATCAAAAAAAGGATGTGCTTCGTGGCTTGCATGCAGCCAGTGGTTTTTTGAAGGGGGAGTTGGGAAGAAGATTGCAACTTAGAAGGGCTCCTGAAGTCGTATTTCACTTAGATGAAGGCCTTGAAAAGGGTGCGGCTGTTCTTGACTTGTTGGGGAGATTGGAGAAGGAGAGGAAAGATCGGGGTGATGTTCCTCTCGATAAGGACTAGAAGCCATGATTTCAGTGAGCAAATCTGTCCTTCGAAGGAAGGTCGCGGAGTTATTGGTGGTACGTGCCAGTGGCCATGCAAGTGATTCGGAACGTGAACATCCCTTATGGGAGCTAACTAATTCCCAATTGGAGAGATTGCTTGGAGAAGGGGTTGGTGGTGTGATTTTATTTGGTGGCAGTACTAGTGAACTGCGATATCGGTGCCAAAGACTTCAGGGATGGGCAGCTCGTCCGCTTTTGTTGTGTGCTGATGCAGAAGAAGGATTGGGTCAAAGGTTTGCTGGGGGCACTTGGTTGGTTCCTCCACTCTCTTTAGGCAAAATTTTTCAAAAAGACTCACAAGCAGCCCTCAAAATGGCTGAACATTATGGAAGTTGTATTGGAGAACAGGCCAACCGTTGTGGTTTGAATTGGATACTGGCTCCAGTTTGTGATGTTAATAGTAATCCTAGAAATCCAGTAATCAATTTGAGGGCTTGGGGAGAGGACCCTATAACTGTTTCAGAACTTGTTTGTGCTTTTCATAAGGGGTTATCTTCAAAAGGTGTTCTTTCATGTGCAAAGCATTTCCCTGGCCATGGTGATACGGAGGTTGATTCACATATAGATCTGCCAATATTGGGACATAACATGTCTAGATTGGAGGAGTTAGAGTTAGTACCTTTTCAGTCGATTATTGCTGCTGGTGTGAGCAGCATCATGACGGGACATTTGTTGATAAATAATATTGATCCAATAAACCCAGCGACTTTATCAACCAAAATTATTTCTAATCTATTAAGGGGAAGTTTGTCTTTTCAAGGTTTAGTGGTTACTGATGCGTTGATAATGAGTGCGATCACTAAGAAATTTGGACCTGGTGAAGCAGCTGTAATGGCTTTTGCTGCTGGAGCTGATCTGATTATGATGCCTGAAAGCCCTGACAAGGCAATAGATGCAATAGTTGACTCTCTTTTAAAAGAAAGTATTCCTTTAAGTCGTTTAGAAGAGTCTTTGTCCCGCAGGAGGTTAGCTCTTGAAGGCATTAAAGAAGTTAAATGTGCTGATTCAAAGGAGTTTTTCCCACCTGAAAGTCTTAATTTTGAAAGCATTTCTGAAAAACAATTTTCCAAAGAGCTTATTAATAAATCTTTAGAGTTTCGTAATCCTGGGAAGATCAAATCGACAGTCTCTGGAATTAATCTTTTGTGGATTGATAGTATCTTTTCTTCTCCATTAATTAACTCTTCAGCTCCTGCGATATATCTACCTGAATTAGCTGGATTTAGAAGCTTGATCTGTCACCCTAGTGGGGTTTCGCCTTGGCAGGATGATCCAAATTCTCCACTTGCTTTGGATAACATTGGCCATGGTCCAGTTCTTTTGCAACTTTTCATAAGGGGGAGGCCATTTAGCGGGACGGCCTATCGAAAGGAGCCTTGGATCTCTGCTGTCAAGCAATTGCAGCGTCGAGAACTTTTAGATGGATTGATTGTTTATGGATGCCCATACTTGTGGTTTGAGCTTTTGGAAGCTCTAGATGAATCTATTTCAGCTGCTTATAGTCCTGGCCAAATGCCAGAGGCTCAATCCCATGCAATTTCTTCTTTGTTTGATTCAGACTGCGCTAAGGCAACTTTGAGTCTTTTAATGTTTAAGGAGTTTTCTGATTGATTTCTATAACCTCTGCTTAGTCATTGCGCTTGAAGATGCTCAGCCTGTCAATGATTATTCGTAATGAGGCTGAGAACTTGATGGCTTGTCTCGATTCTGTTCGTGATTTTGTAGATGAAATGGTTGTTGTAGATACTGGCTCGACTGATGACAGTGTTGCGATTGCCAGGTCTGCAGGAGCGCGAGTTGAGAATTGCCATTGGCCTGGAGATTTTGCGCCTGCGAGAAATGCGGCTCTCAATTTTGTTAAAGGTGACTGGGTATTGGTTTTGGATGCAGATGAAAGATTACTGGCTGATTCTATTCCTCAATTGGAGAAGTTTATGGCGCAAAAGGATATCTTGCTTGTGAATTTGCTTCGCTTTGAGTCGGGTGCATCCATGGCTCCTTACTCCAGTGTTAGTAGGTTGTTTCGCAGAGATTCTCGGATCAGATGGAGCAGACCTTATCACTCAATAGTGGATGACAGTGTGAGGGATTTGTTGAAAGACGAGCCTCAATGGCGAATTGTAGATTGTTTGGAACCAGCCTTGATTCATCAAGGATATCGGCCTGAATTAATTCAAAAGAAATTGAAGGCTAAATCTCTTAGAGATGCCATGGAAAACTGGCTTGCACTTCATCCTGGAGATCCTTATGCCTGTGCGAAACTTGGCGCTCTAGATGTTGCTGAAGGTTCAACACACAAGGGTTTGAAACTATTGAAGGATGGCTTGCGCACTTGTCAGAACTCTGAAAATAATTTCAATGAGAGATATGAACTGCTTTTCAACTTAGGAATTGCATTGACGCCAAATGATCCGCAGGGAGCAGAAGAGGCTTATCGCAAGGCTTTGGAGTTGCCATTGGATGTTCGTTTGAATCTTGGCGCTCTTCTGAACCTTGGGGCTTTGAGAATGAAAAGAGGAGATTTGAAAGAAGCAATTTCACTTACAACTCTTGCAACAAAAAGGGCACCTGAAGTTGCAATCGTTTGGTTCAATCTCGGTTTGATGTTGCGACGAAATAATGATCTTTATGGCGCTGAGGTGGCTTATTCGCGTTCTCTAGCGCTTAATCAAAACCACTCTGAGTCTTATCAGAACTTAGGTTCGGTGTATTTTCTTCAAGGAAAGATCCAAGATGCTAGAAATAGTTTTTTAGCAGCGATAGACATTTTGATCTCTCAGGATCGGATTGAAGAGGGGAAAAAACTTCGGGACGATCTCAGAGAATTTATCAAGCTGGATGAGTTAGAAGAATGACATTTGAGCCTTTAGCTTCTTTACAAGGTAAAACGATTGTTGTTACTCGTGCTCAAGAACAACAAGGAGAGGCTAGGTCTCTTTTGAATGCTTTAGGCGCAAGATCACTCGATCTCCCGGCTTTGGTGATTGGGCCACCGGAATATTGGGGACCTCTTGATGAGGCACTTAAGGAATTAGAAACTTTTCATTGGATTATTTTTTCTAGTGCAAATGGGGTTCGCGCAGTCCAAGAAAGACTCAATTTATTGGGTAAGAGCTTGGGTGACGTACCAAGAAGTTTGAAGATTGCTGCCGTAGGAAGAAAAACATCTAGCTGTTTGCAAAAAATCGGAGTGATTCCAGATTTTGTCCCACCTAACTTTGTCGCAGATAGCTTAATTCAACATTTCCCTGTTTCAGGGTTTGGCCTCAAGATTCTTTTGCCACGGGTACAAAGTGGAGGAAGAAATGTGTTGGCAGAGGCTTTTGGAGAAGCTGGGGCACATCTTGTTGAAGTTGCTGCTTATGAGTCTTCCTGCCCAGAAGATATTCCTGAGGAAACTGCTAGGGCTTTTCTTGATTTAGAAGTTGATGCTATTGCCTTCACTAGTGGGAAGACCGTTGCTCATACTGCAAAATTAATGAGAATGCGCTTTGGTGATTTGTGGCAACAAAAAGTTGATAGAGTTAAATTAATATCAATTGGACCACAGACTAGTATTAGCTGTAAAAAATATTTTCACCGAGTTGATAAAGAGGCTGAACCCCATGATTTAGATGGCTTAATTCATGCGTGTAGAATTGCACTTAGTAGTCATAATTATTTGCCATAGCCACTTTCAACAAGATCACGAAATCTATCTAAATTCGCCTGTAGCTCATTAGTAACCATTCCTCCTAAAATATTTGCTTCCATTAATGGGGCTAGAACTCTTGGCAGTTCATAAGTAACACTTAGCTTCACAATTGTAAGGTTTTCTTCCTCTGGATAGAAACGAACTGACCCTTTTGTTGGTAGACCTCCCACGGATGCCCATTGTAATTTTTGAGCATCAACTCTTTCATTGATTTTTGCTTTCCATTTGAAGCGAAAACCATTGGCTGCCAAAGTCCACTCTGTAAGGTCAGGAAGAGTTTTTACTTCTTCATCTGCTGCTTTGACGGATTCAATCCAGCTCATCCACAGTGGCATTGCATCCAAGTCACTCCACACAGCCCAAACCTGCTTTACTGGCGCTTTGATGTCACTAGTGACTGTGTGTTCAAGCCAACGTCCCATATTTAAGTAACCGAATGATTAGTAGCTAGGTCTGCTTGTTTGTTGAGCATTGCTGCGGCAGCTAAATGGCCACTCATCGTTGCACCCTCCATAGAGTCTATGTAGTCCTGTCGCGTATAACTCCCCGCTAAAAAGAAATTGCTGATAGGTGTTGCTTGACTGGGTCTATATGGTTCCATCCCAGGCGCTTCTCGGTAAAGAGATTGAGCAAGCTTGACGACATTGCTCCAGATCAGATTGAGAGAGCGAGACGATGGGAATAGTTCTCGAACTTGTTTATCTGTATGGGCAACAATGCTTTCAACAGATTTTGGGATCCAGGGATCTCCTGGTGTTAGTACACATTGGAGTAGAGATCCAAGTCCTTTACGCCGATAGTCTTCTGGGCTCGTAAGTGCTAGGTCGGCAAAACAGCTGAAGTCAGCATCAGATGTATATAACAAGTTATCTAGGCCAGTTGGCAATTGAAGATTTCTTTGAGCAGTGCTGTCTTTAAGCTCTGTGACCCATCCGTCGTATCTCAGTTGAACAGTGGCGACTGGTACGGCTTCAAGTTTGTCAATGCCAGCGAATTGGGGGAATCGTCGCCACTCTTGGGGAATTAGCTTTTGAATGCCTGGGACATCACATGCAGCCAGATATTTATCTGCTTTGACCATTATGTCTCCTTCTGGTGTCCCTAGGTTCATTCCAGTGACCATAGGGATTGGCTTATCAGTAAATTCAATATTTTTCACCCTATGACGTAGATGGAGCTTGCCTCCTTTGGAAATTATGTAATCAAGAATTGGTTTTGTTAGCCACCGATGTGGTGAACCTTTGAGCAGATTCAATTTTGATGCTTCAGTGCGGGCAGCAAACATCATGAAAATTGTCAGCATGCATCGCGCAGAAATAGCTTCACAATCAATGAATCCAAGGGCATATGCAATTGGGTTCCACATTCGGTCAATACTTTTAAGACTTCCACCATGACTTAGGAACCATTTCTGGAAACTCATTGAGTCCAGGGCGCGAATTGTGTTCATTGCACCCTCATAATCAATCAAACCTCTTACGATTGGGCTGGTACCAAGGGCCAGCGCATTCCTAAGCTTGTCAATCCAATCCAGTTGAGGCGTAGTAAAAAAGGCTTTTAATCCGTTGAAAGGAGCTCCTACCGGGAAGCGGAAATCAAGAGCTCGAAGATCACCCCCTCGATTTACGAATAAATGAGTGTGATCTTTTGGGAGGAGGTTCTCAATTGCTCCTACCTTTCGCATTAATGCAAATAGATTGGCGTAGTTGAAGAAGAAAACATGCAGACCCATTTCTATATGGTTTCCTTCTGCATCTTCCCAACTGCCTACTTTGCCTCCGAGGAAAGGCCTTGCTTCATACAGATCCACTTCATGGCCTGCATCAACAAGATCTACTGCTGCTGTAAGCCCAGCAAGCCCAGAGCCAACTATTGCGACCTTCAACGATTTCAAGAGAGGAACTTTCTGACTCTATGAATATGGCAAGCAGAGTTGCATTAGGCAAAATCTATTTCTCTCCATAAACTGATCAAAGGCATTAGCCTGGATTTATGAGCAGCCCGATTTCTACTGCCGTGACTCATACGGCCCTTGATGGCAAAGGCATCTTGATTACTGATGCTGCTATGAAACAATTGGCCCGTTTATGTGCTGAGCAAGACGGTGATCAATTGCTTCGTGTTGGTGTTCGCTCCGGCGGATGTAGTGGTATGAGTTACACAATGGACTTTGTTTCTGCGGCGGAAATCAACGATGATGATGAGGTCTATGAATACACTGCCCCAGATGGGGCGTCTTTTAAGGTGGCTAGCGATCCCAAAAGCCTTTTATATATCTATGGAATGCAGTTGGATTTCAGCACCGATTTAATTGGTGGAGGTTTTAATTTCACCAATCCAAATGCTACTCAGACTTGTGGATGCGGCAGCTCCTTTGCAGTTTGATTGAATCCAGTTTTTTAACGTGGGGGATCTGATGATTCCTCCTAAGTTTTGATTACCTAATGGAGTCCTCCCAACAAAGTCCGTTTGACAAGGCGATGTCTCGGTACCAATCAGGTGCTCAGGCTACTGAGCTGATCAAGGACTTTGAATTAATTACTGCATCTGCACCAAATCAAGCTGCTGGTTGGACTTGTTTGGCCTGGCTTCAGTTGTTGTGTGACCAGAATGAAGAAGCTCTTCGATCAGCTCGAATCGCAGTCAAGCTCAATGGCCAGGATCCCCAAGCAAGAATTAACCTCAGCTTGGCTCTGTTGGAGACAAAGTCCAAAGGGGTGAGAGATCATATTGAATTTGTTCAGAGAGCTTTGTTAGTTGTTCCTGAGTTAGAGCAAGAGATAAGAAATTCCATTGAAGATGGATTGGAACGAAAATCTGATTGGAAGGCCTTACTAAAAGTGAAGGCCTGGTTGGAGTTCTGACTTGGCCCGAATCCTTCTTCTTAGTAATGGTCATGGGGAAGATGTATCAGGGGCTTTAATTGGGAAGGCTCTCAAGAAAGTTGGGCATGTAGTTCACGCCATTCCATTCGTTGGGCATGGGATTTCATATTCCGACGTTGGGATAAGGATTTTGGGTTACACAAGAGAATTCAGTACTGGCGGGTTGGGTTACACAAGTTTGCGTGGTCGGCTTACAGAGCTAATACAAGGCCAAGGGTTGTACTTGGCGTGGCGTTTTTTCTATTTGTTTCGGGTTGTTCGTAAATATGACTTGCTAGTAGTTATTGGGGATGTCGTTCCAGTCTTTGCAGCCTGGCTGACAGGCAGTCCCTTCACTGTCTATCTCGTAGCATATTCAAGTCATTATGAGGGGCAGTTACGTTTGCCTTGGCCTTGTGCAACCTGCTTGGTTAGTAAGAAAGTTCTGGGAATATATAGTCGGGATCAGCTGACGGCTAATGATTTAAGTAGTCAATTGGGACGTCCTGTGAGGTTTTTGGGCAATCCCTTTATGGATCCAGTCCTTACACCTCGGCCTCGGTTGTCAATTGTTGCACAGAGATTAGGTCTGCTCCCAGGTAGTCGTCGTCCTGAATTAGATACCAATATATTGTTGTTGTTGCGTGTTGTAGAGCGACTTCCAGAGAAATTATTTAGTAGTGGTTCTTTTAGTGTTGATTTGGCTTTGGTTTCGACATTAGATTTTGATTCTTTGGAGACCTTGCTTTATACCTCTGGCTGGGAAGTTCAGATGCCTAGATTTGATAACACATCTCGGCTGTTGGTAAGGGGTGTACGCACTGTCAAAGTACATAGGGACTCTTTTGAAGCGGTATTGCAGAGTAGTGACATTTTTTTATGTATGGCCGGTACTGCTGCTGAGCAGGCCGTAGGACTTGCTAAGCCAGTAGTTCAACTGATCGGGAAAGGGCCACAATTCACCTCTTCATTTGCGGAAGCTCAGCGGAGGTTGCTGGGACCGACAATATTCAGTGCAAAAGGAAAGCTGGGTAGTGATATTACTTTTCTCAATACTGCAAGCCTTATTCTGCAATTACTTGAACGAATTAAAAACGACCCTGTCTTTCAAAAGGAGTGTGAGCATCAGGCAAAAGATCGTCTTGGATTAGAAGGAGGAGGACAGTTGATCGCATCTGAGATTTCTAATTTGATAAATCATCCAACTTAGACCTACTGTTGATTCCTTCTTAGGCACAAGAGGCTTTATCGAAGAGGAGAGGTGTTAGAGATGGAGCTCGTTGGGTTAATTCATATTGGGAGCTGTGGCAGCAGAAAGCGCTTGATTCAGGTTCGGATATTTGAAGTTAAAGCGCAATTCCTGCAAACGGCGTGATTTAACGTTTTGTCCTTCAAGAACTACTTTTGCACCATCTCCTAAAATTAATTTGAGTAAAGGTCCAGGAACGGGGAACAAACTGGGACGCCCTAGACAATTACCTAAGGAAGATGCAAATTCGCCCATTGAAATAGGTTCAGGTGCAACGCCATTAATCACTCCATGCCAAGCTTGATTCGTTAAGGCTTTTGCAATTAGTTGACATAGATCTGTGCGATGTATCCAACTCATCCATTGACGTCCATTACCAATTGGGCCTCCTAACCCAGCACGAAAAACAGGGAGCATTTTCCCTAGCGCACCACCATTAGGCCCTATAACAATTCCAATGCGAAGAATTGTCAGTCTTGTGGCTCTTGGTTTTTGAGAGGCAATTGCCTCCCATTCATTACACAGGTTGGCTAAAAAATCATTTCCTGGGTTACTGTCTTCTGTGAATTCTTTGCTTTGGCTAGTTCCGTAGTAGCCGATGGCAGATCCATTGACGAGGACACGAGGGGGTTTCTTTAACTTCGAAATGCTATCAATTAACGCTTTGGTGGTATTGAGACGACTGGTTTTAATTTTCATACATTGTCCTTGAGTCCAGCGTTTGTCTGCAATTGGCTCTCCAGCTAAATTTATGACTCCTTCTGCTCTTTTTAGCGTGTCTAAAAGAGGTTGATTTGCCCAAGCTTGAGGATCTGCAGGGTTAAGCTGCAAAATTTTTAAAGTGTCTTTCTCAATCTCATTGGCGAATTGGTGAGCTGCTTTTCTGCTGACTAGGGTGATTTGGTGGCCAGAATTTAAAAGTATTGGAACCAACTCTTTACCTATAAATCCTGAGCAACCAAGAAGGAGTAGGCGCATTTTTCAACCCAGTTATTGCTTGTATGAATAAATAGAATAGAACGGTTATCAATTGATTGTTTGTTATCTCAGATAGGCTTTAGCCTTGCAGCAATCTACTCAGGGGTAATGGCAGAAAATTTGGGAACTAATACAGAAAATGTTGAGCCTATGCCTGCTCCTAAGACTTTTAGGAAAGGAGCTTTGGTGCGAGTGAATCGTAAGGCTTATCAAAAGAGTCTTGAGTCTGAGGCTAGTGATCAAGCACTACCTGACTATATTTTTGAAGGGCCTGGAGAATTGCTGACTGTTAAGGGTGAATATGCTCAACTACGTTGGCGCATGCCCGTCCCTGATGTGTGGATGCGGACTGATCAATTAGAAGATTGGTCTTAATTTTTCTCTGATGGTGGATTGTTCATAGTTTTTTCAATTGATTCAATTGCTTTTGGAATTGAATGAGAGGCTGAGGGTACTCGCCAAAAACCACCACCGATTAATCCATTGAGATCACCTAGTCCTATAAGTACTGTGTTCGCGTGTTGCTTTGTAGCTTGATCTGCAATTCTTGCGGCACCCCAGGGATTCCAGTCCGCGAGTGTCACGATGCTCCTATAAGCACTAGGCCAAGGATTGTTAGGGAGAAGGTCTTGTAATGATGAGAACTCTTTTGCTGCTTCATCAGGCCTATTGCGTAATATTGCGAGGAGAGCAAGGTTCCAATGCGCATTAATGTCATTAGGGCTTCCTTCTAATTTCTTCATAGACGACTTTTTGATTTGTTCTTGATATAAAAAATGGCCATCAAGCATATGTTGAATCGCTATTTTTGAAAACACTGGCGTTATTCCATTTGGACCGTGTTCTAAGCCCTTTGCAAGAGTGCTGAATTGAGCCACAAAGCTCTTTGGTTTGGGAGCATCATCACGACGATGCCATAGTGAATAGCTTCCTCCCGTGACTCGAGGGAAACGCTGAATTTCAGTAAATATCTGACTGTTGCGTACAGCTTCATCTAGTAATCCTGCGGCTTTCCGGACTGACCCTTGATTCCCTTCGGCTAAAATAATCCATTTAGCTTGTGCCAAAACTGGCGAGATATCAGTTCTGTTGTTTCCGAGTTGACGTCCTACTAATTGTCCCCCGTTCCTGCGTCCGAAATAACTTACATTATGCTGATTAAGGTCAGGTGTACTTGGCACTACTATGACGGTGGCTTTGCTTTTGTTGGGGTCAGCTCCTCCTGCAGCTTCAACAATTGCTTGAAGAGGACCTTTGGGCCCAGTTGTTAAAAGAGCATTGTGCTCCTTCAATGTTGTATGTGTGGCCATGCCTAGGCCTCCTATTAATGCAAGTAGCATTGAAAATCTTGATTGTTTAGGGAATATATTTTTTGCCCATAATTCCCATTGGAACCATCCTCGAGCTAAGCAAAGTAGTAGAGCTGGTAGCAGAGGTGCAATGTAACGATCGTCTTTGTTTGGGCTCAAACTTGTGCAAATCCAACCCGCGAAAAGAGTGAAAACTAGCCATTTCCAGGCTTCATAGTTGTCGTTATGGTTTTTCTTTTTTGGATCGTTTAGACCACTCCTACATTGCATAAGTATCCATAGCACACATCCGCTTAGTCCGACCAGAAGCAGGACAGGACCAATTTGACCTATTAACAGGCGGGGATACCAAATCCAATTTTCCAGAGTTAATAGTGATGGGTCACCTTCTCGAATAGCTGATTCAATGACGGCTCTATTTGTTCCTCCAATCGTCGTAATCCAGTTGTGATGAAACCATGGCAGTATTCCTAATGCAAAAACTCCTAAACCAACAACAAGTTGCAATTTGGCTGCTTGTTGGTTTGATAAAGCCCTTAAAGAAGCCCATGTCAATGCTGGGAACAAAGGGAGCAGTGCACTTTGCTTAATCAAGATGGCCGCTGTACATGTACATGCAGCAATAAGTGCCTGTCGCCATCCCCCACCACTATGGGGGTGCGACCAACATCCAAGGCGCCATATCGCAAGAGTCACCATGGCTGTAAGGGGTAGTTCTAAGACGTAATCTGATCTCAACTGAAGCAACGCTGGAGCAATGGCTACAAAAGCGACCCCCAGTAATCCCAATTTTGCTCCTTGTAAATGCAATCCCCAACCGGCAACACTTGCTAAAAGCAGTCCGTTCCAGATACTCAAGCTCCATGCGGCTTGATTTGGCTCATCACCTGCTATAGCAATTACGCTTCCATTAACTAGGGATGCTAGAGGCGGGATTTTAGGTGAGAGATCTAGCAAGGCTTTCCAACCTTGCCACTCTCCTCCCGGTAACATTCCAAGTGCGCGTCCATGGTCAAGAGCACTATTTAGATAGTCGGCCTGGTCCCATGCCGGAAGCCCATTGTGGTTTTGCCACCAGTAACGATCGATGCATGTAGCAATTAGCCAAATCAGGACCGTAAAGCCCCAAAAGCGCCAACGTTCTTTCACGATGTTTGTAATCTACGACGTTCGTCCTTTAGACGCTCACGCCTTTTTTTTGCTTCTCGAAGCATTTCTCTCCCATCGTGTAGATAACTATCTACGTAACCCATTGTGTACCTTTCAAGCTCATTGAACGCATCTTTGACTTGCGAAAGACAGTGATAAAGACTTAAGCCAAATCCACGTATTGAAGTTGGGGTAGTCATTGACCGATAAATTAGCTCAATTTTTTCTAGTCTTTTTTGACTTTGTGCAAGATATAAGCAAAAAGCTTCCATTAGCGAATCGTCATATGGATCAGCAGAGAGCTCTCTTAGCTGTGAAGAGAAGGGATTGATGATTTGTCCTAGTAAGCGATCGATGGGAGAATAAACAGTCTCAAACCAGTGCAACAGTGAATGATCTTCAGCCGCAGCTTGTACTTTGGCGACTTTGGCTGCATGACTAGCTGAAGCATTACGTACTCCTCTCTTGTTTGCTTCTTCTCGAACAGAAACTTGTTGACGTTTGGTTTGGTTGTATGCCAAACGATTTTCAGGATCTCGTAAGAGTTCCCACGCGGCATTGATTTTAATGATGTTATTGGGGTCGCCACCTTTATCAGGGTGATGCTTTTTGACCAATTTTCGATATGCAGATTTGATCTCTGCTGTATTGGCGGTTGGGCTTAGTCCAAGAATCTCATATGGATCCGTTTTCATAAATGTCATTTCTTCTTAAAGTTACAGATTTCCATTGAGCTTTGATATTTGCATTGATGTAGAAGTATTGAACATAGGTGTCGAGAGGTATCGTTCTCCAAAGCTTGGCAAAATAACGACTAGGCGTTTTTTTGCCATTCCCACTCGAGTGCCTACTTTTATGGCAGCAGCTACAGCTGCCCCGCTACTAACTCCACTCAGTAATCCTTCTTCTCTGGCTAGCCGTCTTCCAAATTCCATTGCGTGCTCATCACTCACGGCCACTATCTCATCGATCTGTGTTGTGTCTAATACGCTTGGGATGAATCCAGCCCCTATCCCTTGGATAAGATGTTCCCCTGCAGGGCCTCCTGATAGGACAGCACTGGATTCGGGTTCAACTGCATAAACCAATAGGTTCGGGTTGAGGCGTTTAAGTGTTTGTGCACAACCAGTAATTGTGCCTCCAGTGCCTACTCCAGCAATTAATCCATCCAAATTGCCGTCACAAGCATCCCAGATTTCTAAAGCAGTTGTCTGTTGATGGACTTCAGGATTTGCAGGGTTGTCAAATTGCTGTAGCAGATAAGCATGAGGTATTGAACTCACTAGATCTTTCGCTAATTCAATAGCACCTTCGATGCCTGTCTCTCCAGGCGTTAGCTGCAGCTCTGCCCCGTATGCTCTGAGCATTGAACGCCTTTCTTTACTCATTGTGTCTGGCATCGTGAGAATGAGGCGATAGCCTTTCGCTGCTGCCACCATCGCTAAGGCTATCCCTGTATTTCCACTTGTGGGTTCTATTAATACAGTGCGTCCTGGGCAGATAGTTCCAGCTTCTTCAGCAGCTTTGACCATTGCTTGAGCTATTCGGTCTTTTACAGAAGCTGTTGGATTGAAGCTTTCTAATTTGGCAAGTAATTCGGCTTTGCAACCAAGATTTTGGGGTAAGCGGTTGAGCCGTACTAGCGGAGTGTGCCCTACTAGTGAAGTGATATCGGAGGCTATGGGCATGAATTGTGGAGAGGATGATGACCCCATCCCATCCAAACAAAAGGAGTGCTTTTATGCACCTTAATTTGAATTCTTTCAAGAATTTGCTTTTTTTCAATAGAAAAGCTCCCAGCACATTTGTG
>QCKG01000008.1 GCA_003215535.1 Prochlorococcus sp. AG-409-L18 | reverse complement strand
TGGAGCCAGAGGTTGGGAAGATAGAAGCTATGGAGGAGGAGGTGCTCCTTCCGCAGACTCAAGTTCTTATGATGAGGGCCGGAGTCGTCGTCGAAGAGGGACTGCTCCTGATGGAGGAGGCTTTAATTCTCAAGACGAAGACACTCAGGCTGATTACGGCGGAGCAGAAGGTTAGTTAGCTAATTAGCCTAAGAAGTTTTAAAGCCCCGCATCTTCAAGTTGCAGGGCTGCTTCTTCAAGGACTTTTAATTGAGCGTTTTTTGCTTGAGCTTGTAAAGAAAGATTTTTTCTCCATAAGCGAGCTCCAGGGACTTCTTCGACTACTTGAATAACGTGTTTACAAATATCCCATAGTCGACCATTTCGATTTAAATGCTCTTCTGCATGAGGCATTAATCCTTTGATAACTTCAGAAGCTTTAATGGGCTTAGGTCTTTCTCCATAGATTATTTCATCAATTTTTTGCCATCGCAATGGATGGGAATATGCAGCTCTTCCAACCATTGCTCCGTCAAAAGTCTTTAATGCATTTATACAATCTTCTGGTGTTTCTAAACCGCCATTTAATTCAATTAGAAGTTCAGGACGTTGTTTCTTAAGCTCAGTAATTCGTTCATATTGGAGTGGAGGAATTGTTCGATTTTCTTTTGGGTTTAAACCTTCTAACCAAGCTTTTCTTGCATGAATTGCAAACCGTTTAGCTCCTGCTGATGAGACGGTGTCTACAAAATCTCTTAAGAATTTATCGCTATCTAGATTATCAATACCTATTCTATGTTTTACAGTCACAGGTAAGGTAGATGCTCTTGTCATTGCATCAATACACTTTGCAACCAAATCTGGTTGCGCCATTAAACAAGCACCAAAGTTTCCTGATTGCACTCTTTTACTTGGGCATCCAATATTTAGATTAATTTCGTCATAACCCCATTCTTCAGCCAAACGAGATGCTTCAGCAAGAATTATTGGATCATCCCCGCCAATTTGTAGTGATATTGGATGTTCTATTGAATCGAAATCAAGTAGATGATTAATGTGTTCACTGTGATGTAAAGCCTTAGCAACAATCATTTCCGTATATAGCAGAGCCCTTCGACTAATTTGTCTCATAAGTACCCTAAAATGTCTATCTGTACAGTCGAGCATGGGTGCAACACTGAATCGATAGGCTGCATTTAACTTTGCTGATTTTTGCTTATTCATATCTTGATGCTTCTGAGATAGTTAAAATTGGTTTAAAAAGTTTTCGAATTTGTTTCCTTTATGAACAACCCTTTTTTATTTTGTACTCGTCGATCAGTTCTTATGGGTTTTATTACAGGTGTTTTAGGAATTTTTTCCAGACCTAAAAAGGTTGTTGGGGCAATCAATGCTGTTAGTGATGCGGATTGGAACTTGAGTGATGATGAGTGGCGCAAGAGGCTCCCAATAGATGCCTATAGGGTTTTGAGAAAGGAGGGAACTGAGCCACCTTTTTCTAGTTTATTGAATGATGAGAAACGAAAAGGGATTTTTTATTGTGCTGGGTGTGACTTGCCTTTGTTTTCTTCTGAAGCGAAGTTTGATAGTGGAACGGGATGGCCTAGTTTTTGGCAACCTTTAAATAATGCTATTGAGACGAAAGTAGATTTCAAATTAATTGTTCCACGGACTGAATATCACTGTCGCAGATGTGGTGGTCATCAGGGACATGTGTTTAATGATGGACCAAGACCAACAGGAAAACGCTATTGCAATAATGGAGTTGCCCTTGGTTTCCGCTCAATCAGTTGATTTAGTTGTCATTGGTGGCGGCGCCTCTGGTTTTATGGGCGCAATTACTGCGGCAGAAGAGGGCTTGTTATCCGTTTATCTTTTAGAGGGGACTTCTAAGCCACTTGAGAAGGTTCGTATTAGTGGAGGTGGCCGTTGCAATGTAACGAATGCTTGTTGGGATCCTAAAGATCTAGTTACTAACTATCCCAGAGGAAGGCTTCCTTTGATGGGTCTTTTTAGTCGCTTTTCATCAGGGGATGCAGTTGCTTGGTTTGCTGAAAGAGGATTAGAACTTGTCGCGGAAGAAGATGGAAGGATGTTTCCGGTTTCTAATAATTCTTGTTCTGTTGTTGAATGTTTAAGAGAGTCAGCCAAGAAAGCCGGAGTTGTTATTTATAAGCAACATATGGCGACTAGGCTTGAGAAATTAGATAATAATCAATTTTTAGTTCATTTGCGTGGGGGTTCTTTATTTCTTGCTAAGAAAGTTTTAATTGCTACAGGTGGTCATCCGAGTGGCAGAAGAATTGCTTCTAGTTTTGGTCATTTAATTATTCCTCCAGTTCCATCACTATTTACGTTGGGACTTGAAGCAAGTTATCTAAAAGAATGTAAAGGTATTGCTTTAGATAATATTTATTTGTCATTAGATATTTGCGGGAAACGTTTTGAAGAAATAGGAAGAATACTATTAACGCATTGGGGATTAAGTGGGCCAGCTGTATTACGATTATCTGCTTTTTCAGCTCGTGATTTGTTTGAAAATAAATACAAGGCTGATTTAACTGTTAAGTGGATTCCTGACACGCCAGAACAAGTCATACAAACATTTAATTCTTTTCGATTAAAAGCACCTTCTAGCAAGCTGTCAGCAAAAAGACCTTTTATGGACATACCAAAAAGATTATGGGTTACATTTATAAAGAAAGTAGGAATAGATCCTCAAAGTAGATGGTCTGACTTTTCAAATCAAGATGCCGATAATTTAACAAAATTTTTGATATCTGCTAATTATAAAGTTACGGGTCGTGGTCCTTTTGGTGAAGAATTTGTTACAGCAGGAGGAGTTTCTTTGGCTGAAATCAATATTTTAACGATGGAAAGTAAATTATGCGTAGGTTTGCACTTCGCCGGAGAACTTCTCAATATTGATGGTGTAACAGGTGGTTTTAATTTTCAACATTGTTGGACAAGTGGTTGGTTGGCTGGCAAGGCAATTGCAGGAGCTTTTGAGCATCGCAATCAAAAGAAGAATGTGCTTCAATAGGAGTTAATCAATTTCTAAGTATACATTGTTAATCCTTTATATCTTTAACAAAAAGGTTTAGATATTGGATGGTTTTATACTGTGTTGTTTTTATTTTTCTTTTCTCATCAGTCAGATAAAAAAGTAGGTGCGGGCTTCCGTAGCTTGTGGTGAGTGTGGTTTGCCCTTCAAAATGTATAAATTCAAATCTGCAAACTGATCAGCATGAGTGGAGAAGTCCCATCTTCGGCACAAGAATCTGTTGATGATGCGCCTGAGGTTTTGGCAGAAACGGAGTCTCAGACTCAGGCTCCTATAGGAAATACATCGGTTGACGAAACAACATCACAGAAGAATGTCGGGACTGAGGATTCAGCAAAAGAGGTTCTATCAAATCTCGCAGGAAATGATGTCGAGGTAGTAGCAACAGAAACTGGAGTGCCTGCCGATAATGAAGCTCGTTTGCAGCAGTTAGAAAAAGAGCACGAGACTCTTCGCAGTCAATACATGAGAATCGCAGCTGATTTTGATAATTTTCGGAAGAGGCAAAGTCGTGATCAAGATGATCTTCGTCTTCAGCTCACTTGCAGCACCCTTAGCGAGATTCTGCCAGTGGTTGATAATTTTGAGCGAGCTCGACAGCAACTAGATCCACAAGGAGAGGAGGCGCAGGCTCTACATAGAAGTTATCAGGGCCTTTATAAGCAGCTTGTAGATGTTTTGAAGCAGCTGGGGGTTGCTCCAATGAGGGTAGTTGGTCAGGTGTTTGACCCAACTCTTCATGAGGCAGTTTTAAGAGAGCCAAGTGAAGAGCAGGTCGAGGATGTTGTTGTTGCGGAGATGCAACGTGGTTATCACCTAAATGGACGTGTTTTGCGGCACGCACTTGTAAAGGTATCTATGGGACCTGGTCCTCAAAGTAAGACCTCTGAAGAATCCCTAGAAAATTCTGCTGAGCTTGATACTTCACAGGATGCAGATTCGCCAAGTAAGGAGTTCTGATTCATGATTTTGGTTTTTAGCTTCAATATCAGGGAGATGACCATCTGATGTCCGATTATTACGACCTCTTAGGTGTGGGCAGGGATGCTGATGGAGATACTTTGAAGAGGGCTTATCGCCGTTTGGCGCGAAAGTATCACCCAGATATAAATAAAGAACCTGGAGCTGAAGAACGATTTAAGGAAATTGGTCGAGCTTATGAAGTACTTGGAGATCCACAAACTCGTGCTCGTTATGACCAATTTGGTGAAGCAGGTTTGGGAGGCGGCGGTGGCATGCCTGATATGGGAGACATGGGAGGCTTTGCAGATCTTTTTGAGACTTTCTTCAGTGGGTTTGGTGGGCCTGGGCAAGGTGCAGGAGGTCGTTCAAGTCGTCGAGGGCCTCAACAAGGAGATGATCTTCGTTATGACTTAACAATTGATTTTGATCAAGCTGTTTTTGGAAAAGAAAGGGAAATAAAAATCCCTCATTTAGAGACGTGCACAAAATGTTCTGGTAGCGGGGCCAAGGTAGGTAGTGGACCAACTACTTGTAGTACTTGCGGAGGAGCAGGACAGGTCAGAAGAGCCACAAGAACTCCTTTTGGGAGTTTTACTCAAGTTGCTGAATGTCCTAATTGTGGGGGTACAGGACAAGTGATTGCAGATCCATGTAATTCCTGTGGTGGGAAAGGAGTTACTCAAGTCAGAAAAAAATTACGTATTAATATTCCTGCAGGTGTAGATACAGGAACTCGTTTGCGTATTTCAGGAGAAGGAAATGCGGGCTTAAGAGGAGGCTCTTCTGGAGATTTGTATGTCTTCTTAACGGTTAAAACGCATCCAAAGTTGCGAAGAGATGGTCTGACTATTCATTCGGAAATAAATGTTAGTTATTTACAGGCAATTTTGGGAGACTCTATTGAAGTAGATACAGTTGATGGTCCTACAAAGTTAGATATTCCAAGTGGAACTCAGCCTAATGCAGTTCTTATTTTAGAAAATAAGGGTATTCCCAAATTGGGTAATCCTGTAGCAAGAGGTAATCATTCTATTTCTGTAAAAGTTATCGTTCCAACCCGTTTGTCTGAAGAGGAACGTGATTTATTGCAAGAATTAGCCGGCCATTACTCTGCTAAAGGTCCTCAAAATCATCATCATAAGAGTGGTCTTTTTTCTGGCTTATTTGGTGATTAATCATGAATAAATCTTCTGTTTACTCTAAACATATTGACCTTCGTGGTACTCCTTGTCCTGTCAACTTTATTAGATGTCGTTTAACCATTGAAGCCTTAGGCCCTGAAGAATATTTGCAGGTTGATCTAGACAAAGGAGAGCCAGAGGAGCTTGTGATTCCTGGCCTTAGAGCTGCAGGGCATCATGTTGAGATTATTCTGAGCGAATCAAATTGGATGAGACTAATGGTGATTCCAGGTGTCCAATGATTGCCAAAGTATCAATGGAATAGTAGTTTCTTTAAAGGCAAATTACTTATTTGTTAGACCTGATCTTTCTGAATTAAATTTATCTATATCACAGAAACATAAAAGTTCTAAATCTTTTTGTTTGCTGTGCACTAGGAGGAATAAATTAAACCATCGTGGCCTTTTGGTAAATGTAGGGGATAGAGTGGAGGTCGAAGCTATTGATTGGAATCAAGCTACAGGAGTAGTAAGTCATATTCAGCCAAGAAAAAGTTTTTTAAATCGCCCTTCAGTCGCTAATGTTACTGAAACCGTTGTGATTATAGCTGTTGCCCAACCAAGTTTAGATTTTGATCAGGTGAGTCGCTTTCTTTTAACAGCTGAACAAATTCGTTTAAAGGTTAGTTTGGTTCTAAATAAAATAGATTTGATTGAATCAAACCTTCTACAAGAATATGTGAAACGCTTTCAAAGTTGGGGTTATCAACCATCATTAGTTTCTGCTAAAAATGGTCAAGGAATTGAGGCTTTACGATCCAAACTTCAAACTACGCAGCTAGCAGTACTCTGTGGGCCATCTGGTGTAGGTAAAAGTAGTTTGATTAATTTTTTATTGCCCAAAGAAAAGGTACCTGTTAATCCTGTATCAGGAAAGTTGAAGCGTGGTCGTCATACAACACGTCATGTAGAACTTTTTTCTATAGGGGATAATTCCTTTGTTGCAGATACGCCTGGATTTAATAGACCTGAGATACAAATTGAACCAAATAATCTTGCGAGCCTTTTCCCAGAACTACGAGTTCAGTTAAGAGAATTTCCTTGCAAGTTTAGGAATTGTTTGCATAAGGATGAGCCCGGGTGTGGGGTTTCTAGGAGTTGGGATCGATATTCCCATTACAGGGATCTCTTAGAAGAAACTATTCATTCTCTTCGCTAAGGCCAGGAAGGTTAAGGTTTAAACCTCCAGTTAGCTCTTCCATTTTTGTTTTCATGGTTGTTGTGGAAAGCATGAAGGCTTTTTGTAGAGCTTCAAGAACGGCATTTTCTGTGACTTCTTTTCCTTCGGTAAGTAATGATTTGTCAATATTTACTCGTAGGGGTTTTTGGTTTCCTGATAAATAGATTTTTACTCGTGCGTCTTCATTAGCTCCTTCTATTTCCATTGCCTCAAGCTCTTCTTGCATTTTCTGGGCATTTTGTTGGATTTCCTGAGCTTTTCTGAAAGCTTCTGTGAGTTGTCCGAAATTTGGGAGTCCGAATGCTGCCATTTATTTTTGAATTAGTAATAAGTAGATTAATCCTTTTCTTCAAAACCTAGTTGCATTATTTCTGGGTGAAGGATCAAACCATGTGCTTTTTCAACTTTTTGTTGTACTAATAGGATTAGATCATTTATTTCTTTTGCATAGGCGTTGCCTTGATTAACTATGAAATTAGCGTGAATTTTCGATATTTCTGCATCGCCTATTCTAAACCCTTTTAAGCCAACGCTTTCAATTAGGCGTCCTGCTTTCAGGGGTTCTGGATTGCGAAATACACTTCCACAGCTTGGAAGATGATATGGCTGTGTATGAGTCCGATGATTTAGGTTCTGACTTGTTATATGGCTTAGCTCTTGTTTGTCATGTCCAGGTTCTAATTTAAAACGAGCTGATATTACGATTAATTGTTCTTCTTGTAACTGACTGTGCCTGTAAGCAAATGCAAGATCTTTCTTCTTTATTTCAAAAGGATCTTCTCCATTGATGGGTAAAACTTTTACAGATTCGAGTCGATCTGCAATACATCCACCTTGTGCTCCAGCATTCATTACAGCGGCTCCTCCAACAGTTCCAGGTATTCCAACTGCCCACTCGAGCCCTTTCAGTCCTTTTTTTGCTGCACGACGCGCCAATGAAGGGATAGGCTCGCCTCCAAAAGCTTCAATAATTCCAGTTGTTTGGTCAAAACGACTTCCCTGGAATTTGCGCATACATAGGCTTAACCCTTCCAAGCCAAAATCACTTATTAGAAGGTTTGAACCTGCTCCAATTATCTGTACATTTAGGTTTTTTGATATTGCCCATGAAAGCATTCCTTTTAGCTCATTTATATTTTCTGGTTCTCCTAACCATTCTGCTGGTCCTCCCACTCGCAAGGTTGTATATTTCGAAAGTCGAATGAGTTTTTTTATATTAAAGCCAGGCAAAATAATTATGCAGCAATAGATTTGGAGGAATTTACTTGATTATTATTTTTGTAGTTTAAATAATCCCAAAGACAATTTATATTCCCAGCTCCCATTGCCAAAATTAAATCATTTGTGAGGCTATTCTCTTTTATATAACTGAGTACCTCGTCAAAGTTATTTGCAACGGATATATTTAAATTAGGGTGCAAATTCTTTAGTCTAAGTGCTAGACAGTTACTATTTATACCTTCAATCGGATCTTCACCCGCTGGATAGATAGGAGCTAAAAGAATATAATCTGCTCCCCCTAGGGCAATAGCAAACTCATTAAGGAATTTTTTTGTTCTACTATAACGATGTGGTTGAAATACTGCGAAAATTCTATTTGATTTTTTAGGAAGTATTCCTTCATTGCTGTTAATTATTAATCGAGCCATTTCAAGTGTTGCATGAATTTCACTGGGATGATGTGCATAGTCATCTACAATTTGGCGTCCTTCCCATAGACCACGGAATTCAAAGCGACGACCAGGTGATTTTAGATGTTGTAAACAGGGTTTTAATTTTTGAAATGGAACTCCTTCTAGTCGACACGCTGCCAGGGCGCCAATAGCATTGCTGAGGTTATGCAGGCCTGGTATGGGAATCTGAATTTGATCAATTAATTTACCTTTTTCATAATAATTTGCAATGCTTTGATTGCCATTAAGTTCGATAGGGAGACCTGCAAATTCAACTTCAATTGATGTTTTTACTGACCACCAGACTGATGCATTTATATTATCTTTTAGATTCTGACAGTCGTAATTTGCTAATACAATTTTACATCCTTCACTAAACCGTTTCATTGTGCTAATTAGGCTATCAATATTGGGATAGTGGTCAGTGTGGTCTAATTCTAAATTTGTGATTAATCCAAGTGAAGGCTTGAATTTCACAAGGCTCCCGTCTGATTCATCAGCCTCTGCTATGAGCAATCTTCCTTGCCCTATGTGGCCGTTGCTATTGAAACAAGGTATTAATCCTCCGATGACAGCAGTTGGGTCTTGACCTGCTTCATGCAGCAAGGTGGTAATGATTGTGCTTGTAGTTGTTTTGCCGTGCGTACCAGCTATTGCAATTGACTCTTGCTGCTGAATTAGAGCACCGAGCAAGTCCGCTCGGTGCAAGATATCTAAATGAGCTTTTTGTGCTGCTATTAGTTCAGGATTGTTTTTAGGTATTGCTGAACTCACCACCACAAGAGGTGGGGTTGTTCGGTTTTGAAAAATGGCTCGAATATTTGATGATGTTTGGTTTGTGAAGATTTGGATACCTGCTGAAGCTAAGTTTTGAACCCTTTTGGAATCTCTTTGGTCAGATCCTGATACTGAGTAACCGCGCTGAACGAGGATTAAGGCTAAAGCTGACATTCCAATCCCTCCAACACCAATGAAGTGGATATGGATTCCTTTGTCGAGCTGTTTTTTCAAAGGCTAGTGGAAGTCTTTTGCAAGATAAGGCAGCTTTCATTGGCAGGCTAATGACAGGCTTTTTACCTGGCACTAACTCGAGACTTCGAGGTTTTTGAAATCTGTACTTTGGGCACTTGGATTGGAAGCTTTTTTGGCTTGCGCCGCATTTCTGTATGATCCCTGCCTATTAGCTTGCGGCTTTCCCGCTTTTCTTATGACCTTGCGAGTAGCGATAAATGGATTCGGACGCATTGGACGCAATTTCATGCGCTGTTGGTTGAGCAGGGGCGAAAACACCGGAATTGAGGTCGTGGGGATCAACGTCACTTCAGACCCCAAGACCTGTGCTCATTTATTGAAATATGACTCAATTTTAGGTCAGATCAAGGATGCTGAAATCAGTCATTCTGATGATACTTTTATCATCAATGGGAAGGCCATTAGGTGCTTCTCCGATCGCAACCCATTGAATCTTCCATGGAAGGAATGGGGTATTGATTTAGTTATTGAATCAACAGGAGTTTTTAATACAGATGTAGGAGCTAGTAAGCACATTCAGGCAGGTGCTAAGAAGGTTATTTTAACTGCTCCGGGAAAAGGAGATGGAGTTGGAACTTATGTTGTTGGAGTGAATGCAGATCAATATCGCCATGAAGACTATGACATTCTAAGTAATGCTAGCTGTACGACTAATTGCTTGGCTCCAATAGTAAAAGTTTTGGATCAAACCTTTGGAATTAATAAGGGATTGATGACTACTATTCATAGTTACACAGGTGATCAAAGGATCCTTGATAATAGTCATCGTGATCTTCGTCGTGCTCGTGCTGCTGCAATGAATATTGTGCCTACATCGACTGGTGCAGCTAAGGCTGTAGCGTTGGTTTACCCTCAAATGAAAGGCAAACTTACTGGTATAGCAATGCGCGTACCAACTCCGAATGTATCTGCAGTGGATTTGGTCTTCGAAGCTGGGCGTTCCACATCGGCTGAAGAAGTGAACTCCGCTCTAAAGAAAGCTTCAGAGGGAGATATGAAAGGAATAATCAAATACGGTGATTTACCTCTGGTCTCAACAGATTATGCAGGTACAAATGAATCAACCATTCTTGATGAGGCGTTGACTATGTCTATAGGAGATAATTTGATCAAGGTTTTAGCTTGGTATGACAATGAGTGGGGATATAGTCAAAGGGTGGTTGATTTGGCTGAGATTGTTGCTAAGAAATGGAAATAAATTAAATAGCTAAATAAGCATATTTTGAACTGTTATATATAAATACTATTTATATCTGCTCTGAAAAATGTTCGAACTCTTCGTTGCCTTCTTTTATTTTGGCTCCGTTTTCCCAACTAACTTCAGGTGGTCCATTTTGTATAAACCCTATAGCTTTACTCCCTGGCCATTCCTCCATCCAGGCTTGTGCCCATAAGGGAGGGAGGCTTAGAACTAATTGATAGTCCTCTCCACCGTTTAAGCACCAATTATCCCAATGAGCGCTTGATGGCCATTCCTTGTGTTTTGGTAGTGATTCTTTGTTAAGAATTGCTTGGCAGTTACTACTCTTGCAGAGGCCTTGGAGAGCAGCTAGTAAGCCATCGCTACTATCTGTGCCGGCTGCTCTCCAAGGTAATTGCCTTGGTTTGCATTGAATTAATTTTGTCAACGCTTTTAGAGGAGGAATAGGTCTTTGATGGGCAAGAATTGCTTGGGATTTGAGGTGTTCTGTCAAAAATTTGTAGTTAGGGATGGGCTCTGAGAGGAGAAGGGCAAGCCCTAATCGACTTAGTCCATGTGAGCCACTGACTAAAATTTGATCGCCTGGTTGGGCATGCGAGCGATGAAGCCTTAACGGCCCAAGTGTTCCAATTACGGTTATTGCAAGAATTTTTTCTTGTCCTTTTGAACAGTCCCCTCCAATTAACTTTCCATTAAATTTTTTTAATGCTTCGGCCATCCCCTCATAAACCCCTTCTACCCAGTTCCAAGGTGTATCTGGCGGCGCTATTAAGCCAACGGTGACTCCTAGAATTTGATCAACTCCACTACAAGCAAGGTCTGACAAATTAATTGCTATTGATTTCCACCCTAGGTCTTTAGGAGAACAAGTTTTTTCATTAAAATGGACTCCCTCTACAACTACGTCAGTATTGACAAGGAGCTCATGACTGCGAGTATTTATTTCAGCAGTGTCATCATCAATTTGACCTAAGGGTACAAAACGTTTAAGTCGATTTAAAAGTTCTTCTTCACCTATATGTTTTAATAATTGGTCCAACCTTTTGCCTCAAGCGTGGGGTTTGAAGCGATCAGATCCACTTGTTACCTTTATAGAAATAATTTTATCTTCTACTCCAAGGTTGTTTAGAGTTTCAGAACCTTCTACGACATATCCAAAAGCAGCATTTCTTCCATCTATTAGATTTCTTCCTGCAGGGTTAAGTTCCGCTTCATAAAGAAAAAAGAAGAATTGCGAGGACCCATCATCTAAGGCCTTCTCAGAATGCGCCCAGCCAAGAGTTCCTAGGGTTGCGAAAGGGAGTACAGGTATTTCTGTATATAGGCCAAGTTCTTCAAATGTTTGGTTGTAAATAGTTTCTTTTTCACCAGGAACTCTTATCTCTAACGGCACATGACGCTCTTCCTTTGTCTCAGGGTCTATATAACCAATTTCAGGACCTTGTGGATCTCCAGTTTGAAGGACGTAAAAATCTTCAGCTCTTGCAAAAGGTAATCCGTCGTAGAAATGTTTTTGAGCTAAGTCTATGAAGGATCCAGCAGTAAGAGGAGCGTTATAACCATCAATCACTGCGCTCATATTTCCTTTAGAAGTTTCGATTGAGACATTTGCTCTGCCAAGCAATCGAGGAAGGTTATCAAATTCACTTGGAATTTGATAAGGGAATTCTTCGGCAAGTGTTAAAGCTTCTAAATCACCTACTTGTGTTAGTGCATTTCGACGTTCATTGATGAACTCATTTTTATCTTTATCGCTAGAAATTTCATTTAGGTTTGTAAGAGTAATTGCTAATGAATCGATGATTTTTTTGCCTTCACTTCGTTTTTCTTTAGGTATTGCATTCAGTATTTGACTTTTACGTCTATTGAAGATTGATTGACTTGATGCAGTTGCTTTATTGATTGCAGGCCATCTACTGCCTCGTAAAAAGTCGCTTGTATCTTCCAGTGTGTGTTGAATTTCTCGTAAATCTTTTTGCTCTATAGGTAAAGCGTTACGCAGGATGGCATAAGGATTTTTTAGGGCATTGCCTGGGGGTAACGCACCTATTGCAGGCTCACACCATTGCAAGCCTAGGGTTGTCACAATAGCCAAGAGGGCGACCAGAAGACGGGTAATTGCCATGAGGGTCAATCTTTGATGCAAGACTTTCGCACAGTCTTATGATCGCTTGATATGTGCCTTGTGAATGATTTCCAGTAACGACTTTCGCACTGGCACCACGATTGAACTCGATGGAGCAGTTTGGCGCGTTATTGAGTTCTTGCATGTTAAGCCAGGCAAAGGCTCTGCTTTTGTGCGTACCAAATTAAAAGCTGTTCAGAGTGGGAGTGTTGTTGAGAAAACCTTCCGGGCTGGTGAGATGCTTCCTCAGGCTTTGCTTGAGAAATCAATACTTCAGCACACTTATATGGAGTCTGGGGATTATGTTTTTATGGACATGTCAACTTATGAGGAGACCAGGTTGACTGCCCAACAAATAGGTTCAAGTCGTAAATATTTAAAGGAAGGTATGGAGGTCAATGTGGTCTCTTGGAATGACAAGCCCCTTGAAGTTGAGCTTCCTAATTCAGTTGTCCTTGAAATCAAGGAAACCGATCCAGGTGTTAAGGGTGATACGGCCACAGGTGGGACAAAACCTGCCATCCTTGAGACTGGTGCTCAGGTAATGGTGCCTTTATTCATTTCCGTTGGGGAGAAGATCAAAGTGGACACACGTAATGACAGTTATCTCGGTCGCGAGACTCAATGACCATGCAGCTTGATCACGACGAATTACATCGCTTGTTAGCGGCTTTAGCTGACAGTGATATTCAAGAATTCCGATTGGAAGGAGAGGATTTCAGATTGGAGATTAGGCGCAATTTGCCTGTTTCTTCGCCTGTAATCACTCCGATATCCCAATCTGAGCCTATTGCAGATTCTCCTCCTCCAGTTTCTCCTGCAAAAGTTGAACCAATTGTTCCTAGTGATCCGCCACCTGCAGGGGCTGGCTCAAGAACTGATTTGGTTGAAATTACAGCACCTATGGTTGGTACCTTTTATACGGCCCCAGCTCCAGGAGAGCCAAATTTCGTGGAGGTTGGAACTCGGATAAGAGTTGGGCAGACTGTTTGCATACTTGAAGCAATGAAATTGATGAATGAACTGGAATCAGAGGTCAGTGGAGAAGTTGTTGAGGTCTTGATTGAAAATGGCACTCCTGTTGAGTTTGGTCAGGTGTTGATAAGGGTGAAGCGAGGTTGATTATTTATTTTGTAAGTTCCCAAGCTGTTTGAAGAGCGGCCAACATACTTGTAGAGCTTGCACATCCTTGGCCGGCTATATCAAAGCCTGTGCCGTGATCTGGTGATGTACGGATAAATGGTAGGCCCAGAGTTGTATTTACTGCATATTCAAAAGCAATTAATTTCACAGGAATAAGTCCTTGATCGTGATACAAAGCCAAAATGCCATTTGGCGTAGAGCCATTTGGTAATCCGCTGAAAGCTTTTGCAGAATTAATCCAACAAGTATCAGGAGGAATTGGACCTTCAAGTTTGATACTTGGATGTTCTAATTGCCATTCTTTAAGAGTTGGTATTAACCAATCAATTTCTTCTTTTCCTAGATTTCCTTGCTCACCGGCATGCGGGTTTAGCCCTGCCACTGCAAGTACTGGGTTTTTATTAAATCTCTTGCAGAATGAGAGCAATATGTCTAGTTTATTTTTAATTAGTTTAGGTGTGAGCTCTTGTGAAACCTTGGTTAAGGGTGTGTGTGTTGTTGCCAAAAGGGTATTAAGCCGCCAACCGTTTTTAGGAGAACGTGCGGTAAACATCATGGATGCTTTTGAGATTCCAGAAAGTTTTGCTAATAGTTCAGTTTGGCCAGGATAGATATGTCCAGCTTCATGCCAAGCATATTTGGCTATGGGAGCAGTCACCAAAGCTCTTGCTTGTTTGTTAAGTAGTAGATCTGTTGCTTTATTTAACCAACGAAAACTTGCATCTCCAGTTTTTGCATTGGGTTTTCCTGGATTGATGTTCTCCTCTATAGGGATATCTTCGATTTGTAGATTTGCTGGATTGGCTAATAGCTTTATCCCTTTTGATTTTAGTTGTTTGTATACCAATTCAATATTTCGCCTGCATCCAACAAGTATTGGTTGCATGACTGCAGGATAATCCAATGAACCTAGTGCTTTTAGTGTTACTTCTATACCTATGCCCGCTGGATCTCCCATGGCAATTACCACTCGTTGATTGGCTTTAGAGTATGGATTTTTGTTGGACATGCTTTTTCTTGGATTAAGGCTTTTGTTTTGGGCCGATAGCAGCTTCTGGTAAAAAGTTTTGTAGCCTTTAATTTATTTAAGCAGGTTTTTTATTTGTTTTGTAGAAAACAATCAAGAAGGCCTGATTTATAGTCAGGGTGCAAAAGACAATAACCTAGTTCTTTGCAAAGCATTTGATTACTTACTCTTCGATTTTCTTGCCAAAATGAAAGAGCCATTGGACTCATAGATTGTGAAGCAACTTCAAATGGCTCTATGGGTGGTAGCGAATTTCCTGTCAGGGAGGCTGCATATGTTAGAACTTCTGTATTGCTTGAAGGTCGATCATCGGCAATATTAATAACTCTGGGTCTTTTGCCTTTGGCTGCCAATTGGATAAGGTGCATGGTCGCACCAGCAATATCTTCAACATGAATTCGTGAAAAAATTTGGTTAGGTTTGTGGACCATTTTGGTTTTACCTGCCTGGACTATTTCTATTGCTGAGCGCCCTGGTCCATATATTCCTGGAAGACGCAGAATTTGTACTGGGAGACCAGATGCCTCCCAATCTTGTTCGCATGCCAGTCTTCTCTTGCTTCTTTCTTGTTGGGGTTTTGGAGTGTCTAACTCTGTGACCCATTCACCTTGACGGTCGCCATATACACCTGTAGTGGAAATATATCCTGCCCATTTCAGTGGTAATTCTTGAAGTTGATTTTGGAGACAGCTCAGGACAGGGTCCTTGCCAGAGCTGGTTGGCGGAATGCAGCTCAGAAGATGGGTGATTTCAACCAGGGCTTCTTGGGGAGGAAGGGTTTGATTTTCACTGTTAAAGACAAAGTCTGCACCAGGCTGATTAATGTCTCTTCGAGTGCAAATCACTTTTGCTCCTAGGGCTCTTGCTAAAGCTCCTATGCATTGCCCACTGAAACCGCCACCAAGTATTAGAAGCGTTGAGTTCTCAGGTAATGGCTTAAATCGCTTGACAAGAGCTTCTAGCATGAGTACAAATGTATTATCAATGGATTCGAGTTATGGCTAGTTCTTCACTTCATCTCAATAGGCATGCCTCCGCTATTTTGACTCCAAGAGATTTTTCTAGCTCTATTCTAGATAGAAAGCATGATTGGAAATATTCGTTTTTTATAGCTTTTGCTGCTGTGATGGCTGCTGTTTTTATCGTCCCAGAGAGCCCAGAGCAATTGGCTTCCATTTGTGAGAAACACAATCCAGCAATTGCTTGTCAGGTTTGGTGAGTCTGTTATGCAGCTAGTAAGCTCCAATCTTGGTCTGGTGATATTGGTTTAGTTAGCTCATGGTTGATTGGATTGGGTTGGGCCCATTGGAGTAATCGCAGTGCTAAGCGTAGATCTCCCTCTGTCCAGGCTCTTATAGCCATAGCACGTCTTGGATCATAAAAACGTTGACGTCTATACCAGTCAAAGGCTTCTGTATCTGATTTGTCTCCGTTACAAGAGAGACATGCGGGAACGCAATTTTCAGTAATGCTTAATCCCCCACGGCTACGGGGAAGAATATGATCTATCGATTCTGAAGGCTGACCACAATAAATACAACTTTTTCCTGTAAAGGTATGTAGTGACTGTCTCCACCGTCGGACTCGTAATTTGGGACAGAGATCTTCTAGGAAAACAGCGTCCCTGGTATGCATCCGAGTCCCTCGGTTGAATGAAGTTTGCCGTGGCTCCTCCTTTCGTCAATGTTCCATGCAATTCATTTTTATGATTATGGGTTTGTTTGTAAATCATATGGAATCGGTCTTGTCACCTCTAGGTTGTTCAGTAAATTGAGGTTCGCTGGGGTGAGAAATTCACGTCCAAAGCAGGTTCTAGTTGTTATTTGGGCTTGAGTGCATCTGGGTTGTTATTAGTTTCATTCCCATTTGATGCAGTTACGCATGCTCAGCTTCGTAGGATTCGTCCGCGGGGTGTTTGTTGTGGATCAAAGAAGGGTTGGGAATTTCCTCTTTCGGCTGCGAATAATCTGAAGCAGGTTTTGGGTGAGCGTTTTGTAATCGAAGAATCTCTTGCGCAATGGTTGAGTTGGCTTGAAAAACCTTTGCCGCCAATCCCTACTCATGCTGATTTGATTCGTTTAGCAGAACTGGATAATCGTCTAGATGATGGTCGGACACCTCTTGCACATCAGCGATCCGGAGCTCGATGGCTTTTGGCTAGAAGAGGAGCTTTGTTGGCTGATGAAATGGGAATGGGAAAAACGTTGACGTCACTTTTGGCTGCTCGTGCAATGTCTCGAGCAGTAGGAGTTCGTGTAATGGTTATCGCCCCATTGGGTCTTCATGCTCACTGGCAGAGAGAGGCCAGCTCATTAAATATGCATATTTCATTGAAGAGTTGGGGCAGTCTTCCGCCAGAGTTACCTTCTGCAGGCACAGTTTTATTAGTTGATGAGGCCCATTTTGCACAGTCTTTAAATGCAAAACGAACGCAATCTTTGTTGCGTTTGGCGCGCCATCCTCGATTACGAGCTATTTGGCTGCTTACAGGCACGCCTATGAAAAATGGACGTCCAATTGAGCTTTACCCATTATTGGTTGCTATGGACCATCCATTAGCCTCCGATCGACATGCATTTGAAGAATATTTTTGCCAGGCTCATTGGAAGAATAGAGCAGGATTGCAAGTGTGGGATTGTCGTGGAGCAAGCCAATTGAATGAATTGAGACGTTTAGTTGGTCCTTTGATTTTAAATCGTAGTAAAGAACGAATCTTGGGATTACCACCAAAGATTCGGGAAGAACATTTGGTAACTTTGTCTGCCTCTGAGGCTCGTGGGTTTGATCACCGTATTCGCATAGTGGTTGATGAATATCGAGACCGTGTTCAGAAAGGCTTAGTTAGTGCAGATGCTGAATCGTTAGCGGTTTTGACTGCTATGCGCCAAATTTCTGCTGAATTTAAATTGCCAGCAGTTACTAAGCTTGTCAAAGATCTATTTCGGGAGGATCAAGCTGTCGTTTTATTTAGTAGTTTTGTGCAACCCTTGAAACTTTTAAAGAGTTATTTGGGTGGAGAATTAATTACTGGCTTGCAGAGTCCAGAAGAAAGACAAGTGTCTGTGGAACGTTTTCAAGCAGGTTCATCCAATTTGTTATTAGCATCTTATTTAACTGGTGGAATAGGTTTTAATTTGCATCGTGCTAGGCACGTGATTTTGTTGGAGCGACCTTGGACACCAGGCGACGTTGCTCAAGCAGAGGATAGGTGTCATCGATTAGGCATGGATGGTTTTTTAACTAGTCATTGGCTTCAACTTGGCTTAGCTGATCAATTAGTAGATTCTTTGGTTTCTAATAAGGCTGAAAGAATTCAGGTTCTTTTGGGTTCAAGAGTTAGTAATATCAAGAAAAAGTCTTGGACTCAAATATTAAAAATGTGCTTAGACCATGAATAACGATGTATGCTTATATAGGTACTTAAATGTTTATATAATTAATAGCTATATCTATCGTCTTTGTTTCCTTTAGAGGGAGCTATTTCTTTTACTTCTTTAATTTTTGATGGGCCAAATAAATCTCCAAGGAATGGTCCACATTCTTTATAATCCTCAGGATGCTGTACTACTGCTTCAATTATCATTACGGCAGCATGTTTTGGGGATGATTTGAAAAGACTATTACTTTGACGCTTTATTAATTCATAGGAGGCTTGCCAGCTCACTTCATGTTCGTTTCCATTTTGTCTCATGAAGCAATACATTTCAGCGCCCTTCCCTCCTGTGTGTTGCTTACCGGCATGGCTAGGCCCTCCAAAAACAGTCCCACAAATTATGCAACCTATTGTCATAGGGATTGAAAGTCTTGGCAGATTTCTTGGCATGGTTTGATTGGGATGCATCCTCAGTAAATTATCCATTTCTTTCTTCCTGTCCAGACTTTATTGAGCATTCATTAGGCCTGATGATGTAAGTAACTTGACTATGACTGGGAGGATTATGAGCACCGTGATTAATCTCACAGCATGTAGAGCAGCTACTGCAACGCCAACTCCGAATTCTGCACCTACAAGACCCATTCCACTTATTCCGCTAGGAGGTGCACCCAGTAGAGAAATAACAGGGTCTCCCCCTAGTAAACGACTACTCCAAAGTCCAACCACTATCCCAGTAAGAACAAGAGTAAGAGTTATTACCATGGTTGGTTTCCAAAGCATTTGTAATTGCTTTAAAGATTCAGCAGTCAGACCTGTCCCGATCACGGTTCCTATGGCGATTTGCAAAATGGTTTTGGTGCCTGTAGGCCATTTAGCAATTTCGATTTGATCGCTCATACTCACAATCCCTGCTCCTATTAGAGCACCAGCGAGTGGAACAGCGGATATACCTGTAAGCAAAGCCATTACTCCAATTGCAGAACCTGTAAGCATGTAGATAAGTAGTGTTGTTAAAGATTGCATGTTGGTTAGGCCAAGCTCAATTGCAGTTTCTGCGCAATCTTCTTTCTACCAAGTTGAATCATCAGACTTGAGACTTAGTTGATCTTGTGTTGTTATCGGTTGAAACCTTTAAAAACTCTCTATGACTTCCTCTTGCTCTTTTAGGATTACTCGTACAGCTGAAGATTTAGCTCAAACAATTGCAGAATTATCTCAACGTTTAGTCAACTTGGAACAACGACAAGAGGCGCTGGAATTGCAGTTGGATCAACAGAATGTTGAGCCTTCTGATGAGGAGACAAAAATGCTTGATGGAGTCGAGCTTCTTCTTAGGGATTGTCAAGATCTCTTAGAAATTTCTCCTGAGAAAAATTTTTCTGAAAAAACTTGGTCTCACAACCAAGGAGACGAAGAAGATGACCTTGCGGCATAAGACGCCCTAAAGCTTCCAGATAAAATTAATAAAGGAAATGATGGTTGATACCATCTTTGCCCTTGGCATAATTGGCCTCAAATATTTAGTCAAATTTTAAGCCCTTCTTCTAGTTTTATTGTGTGTGATCTTTTCATGAAGGCCTTAATGAGCTTGACAAGCCAAGTTTGCTTAGTGATTGCTCAAGGCAGGGGTAATCAAATCCGACCAGCATCATTACGTGCTCAGAGAGCTGATTTGCTTGGAAATGTTGTGGAAGCAAGAATTTGAATTCTTTCATTAATGCTGTAAAATCCAATTAATGTTTTTGGTAAAGTCTTGGCAATTATTTGCTATCGACCCCATTTCAAACAGAATTTACGTTAAACTTCATTGAAAGGGATTAATTAATTAGTTTTGACACATACCCTTGCGAGATCAGATTCTTCTCAGAATTCATTTCAAATGAAAAGTGCTGCTTATTTGAGCGCAGCCGGTGATTTTTTTGACTCTGCTCGTCAAGAGGCTGAGGCTGGTGATCTTAATGCAGCTGGAAGCTTGATCCTGAAAGCTTTGGAGCAGGAGAGACGAGCGGGTGGCGTGGGGCCTCAAGTATTGCAATTAATCAAACCAAGAAACTAATTTCTTGTGTGATGAGAATTATAAAAATTAATAGCTTTAAGTTGAGAAATATAAATTTGTTTTTACCTGATTTGTCAATAAATTGGTAAGCGGGTGACCGGATTCGAACCGGCGACGTTCAGCTTGGGAAGCTGACATTCTACCACTGAATTACACCCGCATTCATTCATTACTTTTTACTTATTTAAGAGCAGCTGAAGCAGCTTTAAGCCCTTCCCCTATCTTCCCATTTAGGAGACCTAGTGAGCTAAGAGTTGATTCAATAGCTGCAATTGCTGTTAATACATCACGATCATTTACAAATCCAAGATGACCTATTCGAAAGACTTTCCCTTTGAGATGATCTTGTCCTCCAGCAAGCAAGATATCGAACCTTTGTTTTACTTCTTTCCTTAACACCTCTGCATCGATATGCTCAGGTGCGACAGCTGTGATTGCTGGACTGCCATACCCTTTGGCTGAGAAGAGAGGAAGGCCAATAGCTTTCATGCCTTCTTGAGCAGCAGTTTTATGGCGGTTATGACGTTCAAAGATTGTTTTTAGCCCCTCTGTTTGCATAATGTCTAATGAGGCTTCTAGTGCGAAATAGAGATTTACAGCAGGAGTAAAGGGGTTGCTGTTTTTTGTACCAGCATTACGGTATTGATTCAGATCAAGGTAAAACTTCGGCAGGTTTGATTGTTTTTGTGCTGCCCATGCCCGTTCACTCATGGCTACGAAGCTTAGGCCTGGTGGCATCATGTATCCCTTTTGGGATCCTGAGGCAATTACATCTATTCCCCACTCATCCATAGGGACGTTACAGGCCCCTAGACTTGTCACACAATCAGCGATGATGATTGATTCTCCATGTTTTTGTACATGTTGACTAATAGCTTTTAGATCATTGATAACTCCTGTTGAAGTCTCTGAGTGCGTGACGATTGTTGCTTTAATTTCTTTATTTTCGTCTGCTTCAAGTATTTCTTTGAAGTCTTCAGGATTTAATGGCTGTCCCCATTCTGCGTTCACGATTTGAACATCTAAGCCATATGCGTTTGCAACTTTGACCCATCGTTCTCCAAACTTGCCATTTGTACCGCAAAGTATTTTGTCTCCTCGACTTAGAGTATTAATTATTCCTGCTTCCATTGCGGCGGTCCCACTTCCAGTAATTGTTAGAACATCATTAGTCGTTTGATGTAACCATTTCAGTTGTTCTGTAGTTCGCTTTACTACGCTTTGAAATTCTCCGCTGCGATGGCCAATGGGATGTCTTCCTAGTGCTCTAAGAACTGTTTCTGGAACCGGGGTAGGTCCTGGGATCATTAAGGAGAGTTTGTCTTGCATAGCTGTGGTATTCACAATCGTGCATCCTAAAAATTAGCGAATCAGGTTGCTTGAAAGTTAATTCTTCTAAGGGTTGTATCGGGTTAACTCTGCCAGTATGGGTTGCTGCATGCGCGCGTGCTGCGACAGAGGCCCTGATTGGATTGCCTTTTGTACCTTTACAAACTCTTGAGGTTCAAGGCTTTGAAGAGACTGTAGAGGTCCCTATTGCCTCTGCCAGTGCATTTGCATGTGGTCATTTGGGCATGGGGATTTGTTATGCCGATTCTGGTTTGAATCTAGATTTGACTAATGGATTGGAAATCTGGACTGTTGTTCAGTGGCATGCAGAATGTGGGGATAGGGATCTAAACCCAGAAATCACATCAGATTCTTGGTTGCAATTAATTGCTGGAAGTGGTGTTGGCAAATTTGAATCATCGGGAGAAGCTTGTCTTTCTGAATTTGCGATTGAGTTGTTAAGGCGAAATCTTCGAGGATTGGTTCCAAAAGGACGTCGTTTAAGGCTGGAAATTATTTTTCCTAAAGGGAGAGAACTTTCTATGCGTACAAGTAATCATGCTTTTGGTGTGGTTGATGGTCTTGCTTTGATTGGGACGCAGGTTGAGCCTCAATCAAGTGCATCCCCTGAGCAACTTCAAAAGACTCTTGAGCAATTACGTAATCAGTGTTTGGACTCTGAGTTTTCTGGAGGTCTGACTTTGGTAATAGGTGAAAACGGATTAGATCTAGCCTTGCAGCTGGGATTGCCTTCTAAGTTCTTGCTAAAAACCGGTAATTGGTTGGGGCCTTTGATTGTTGCGGCTGCTGATGTTGGTGTAAAACAACTATTGCTTTTTGGTTATCACGGCAAATTAATTAAGCTTGCTGGAGGGATCTTTCATACCCATCATCATTTAGCTGATGCTCGTTTGGAAGTTCTAACGGCGTTGGCTCTTCAAGAAGAACTGCCTTTGAAATTAATTAAATCTTTTTATAAAGTTGATTCGTTAGAAGCAGCCTTATTAATTGTGGAAGACAAGTCACCTGCTCTTGCTAAACAATTATGGGGCAGGGTTGCTATTGAGGTAGAGCAGCGAAGTGTGACCTATATGGCTCGTCATGGGTCTTGGGATATGGAAATAGGAGCAGCATTATTTGACCGAAATCGGAATTTGCGTTGGGCTGGGGATAAAGGTTTAGAAATTTTGGATGTCTATGGGGTGAAGATGAAAGCGTAAAAATGTAGTTTTATCTACGCTTCACTTTGAAGACTGTTTTCGCACAAGTTTTTTTGGTCATATGCCCTCTTCTCAGTCTGATGGTCAACGCAATCCCTCCATACTTATTCTTGACTTTGGCTCCCAGTATTCTGAGCTAATTGCAAGAAGAGTTAGGGAAACTGAGGTGTATTCCTTGGTAATGGGTTACAGCACCTCTGCAGCAGAGTTGCGAAAGCTTGCTCCGAAGGGAATTATTCTCAGTGGTGGGCCAAGCTCTGTCTATTCAGAGGGGGCACCGCTGTGTGATCCAGAGATTTGGAATTTAGGTATTCCAATACTTGGGGTTTGTTATGGGATGCAGTTGATGGTTCATCAGTTAGGAGGGCAGGTTGAATCGGCCACTGGAAAGGCTGAATATGGAAAGGCGCCTTTGATGATTGATGACGACAGCGATTTGTTAGTAAATATTGAGAATGGCTCCACTATGTGGATGAGCCATGGAGATTCTGTAAAGGCCTTACCTTCTGGCTTTGTTCATTTGGCTCATACCGCGAATACTCCAGAGGCGGCAATTGCCTCTAAAACGTTGAGGCTTTATGGAGTTCAATTTCATCCAGAGGTGGTTCATTCAATTCAGGGAATGGAGATAATTAGAAACTTTGTTCATGGAATTTGTGCGTGTGAATCGAATTGGACGACAAAGATTTTTATTGATGAAGCTGTTAATCAAATTCGTACGCAAGTTGGAGAAAAAAGAGTTTTGTTGGCTTTATCAGGTGGCGTAGATTCTTCAACACTTGCCTTTTTGTTGCAGAAAGCCATTGGGGATAAGTTGACGTGCATGTTCATTGATCAGGGCTTCATGCGTAAAGGTGAACCTGAGTTTCTTATGGAATTTTTTGACCATAAATTTAATATTCATGTTGAATATATTAATGCTCGCCAGCGCTTTATTTCGAAATTAAAAGGTATTGTTGATCCAGAGGAAAAACGCAAAATCATTGGTAATGAATTCATAAGAGTATTTGAGGAGGAGAGTGCGCGTCTTGGCCCTTTTGATTACTTAGCGCAGGGCACTCTTTATCCAGATGTTATTGAAAGTGCAGGTACTAATTTGTCTTTGAAAAGTGGTGAGCGTGTTGCAGTGAAAATTAAGAGTCACCACAATGTTGGAGGTTTACCAAAAGATCTGCAATTTAAATTAGTTGAACCTTTAAGAACACTTTTTAAAGATGAGGTACGTAAAGTAGGCCGTTCTCTTGGCTTACCCGAGGAAATTGTTCGCAGACATCCTTTCCCAGGACCAGGGTTGGCAATTCGTATTCTTGGAGAAGTAACTGATCAAAAATTAAATTGTCTACGTGATGCAGATTTGATAGTACGCCAAGAAATTCTTGAAGCCGGTTTATATCATGATATTTGGCAAGCTTTTGCTGTATTACTTCCAGTTTGCTCTGTTGGTGTAATGGGAGACCAGAGGACATATGATTGGCCAATTGTTGTACGCTCTGTTTCTAGTGAAGATGGAATGACAGCAGATTGGTCTCATTTGCCTTATGATGTCTTAGAAAAGATTTCTAATCGTATTGTCAATGAGGTAAAAGGAGTAAATAGGGTTGTTTTGGATATAACCAGTAAGCCACCAGGAACCATTGAGTGGGAATAAGTAACATATAGAGAATGCAATCACTCACTCAAAAACTTACTTCACCGTGAGTTCAACGTGAAAATTAGGTAACGTGATTGCAGGGGTTTTGAGGAATTACTTCACCGCAACTTCACCGTGGCACGTTGTCACCGTCTCTTAGGAGAAATCGTAGAACAAGGATTTCTCTACACTTGAAGTAAATTAGAGGAAGGAATATCTCCTATATGAAGAAACGAATTAGTGCAATTGCTGCTGTCTTGTCGCTAATGCCATTGGGGCAACCGCTTGTGATTGGAACTAGTGCTGTTTTAACGAGTGCTGCGGTAATGCTTTCTGTTCCTGAAAAAGTAAAGGCAGAGAATGCAGAGTTCTACTTCAAGCGCGCATTTAAGAAAGGTGAAGTAGGAGATTCTTACGGAGCAATTTCTGACTACAACAAAGCAATCGAAATTAATCCAAAATATTATGATGCATATATTAATCGAGGGAATCAGAAGAAAGCATTAAAGGATTACGAAGGAGCGATAAAAGATTTTAATAGGGCAATTATTATTAACCCTGACGATAGTTTTGCTTATTACAATCGTGCACGCGCTAAGTGGTTTTTAAAGGATAATTATGGTGCGATATCTGACTTCAATAAAGTGATAAGTATTGATCCAAATAATCCTAGAATCCTTGATGTTTATTCTAATCTTGGAGTTGCAAAAGAGGGAATAGGAGATATGAAAGGTGCTTGTACTGATTGGAGAAAAGCATCATCTCTTGGTGATAAAGAGTCTGCAAAGTGGGTAAAAGAAGATTGCTAATTGTTTGAAAATAACTTCACCGCGATATAATGTAGGTGCAAACCCAAGTCACTCACTGCACTTTTCAACGAGGAACTATTGAGTGGGAATAATTTTTATACATCATCATAATTGATTATGGATCTAAGAAGTGTTGCTCAAAAGCAAGTTTTTGACCACTCAGGAATGCGTGCAGTCGTAGAGGATTTTTGGATTCAATTGATTAGTAAGCAAAAGCCTTTTAAATATTTAGAGATTGGATCTTTTGAAGGGCTTTCCGCTTCTCTTTTTTTGCATATTGCAGCTACTTATGCGAATCAAGAAGATGCTCCTAGATTGGAGTTGACATGTATAGATAATTGGATAGGGGGAGAAGAGCATCAGAATATTGATTTTTCTTGTGTTGAAAAAATGTTTGATCAAAATATCAATATTTGCTTGGATTTGTTTACACCAAATAATAGGCCATTGATTAAGAAGCTGAAGTCAGATAGCAGTATTGCTTTGTCTTCCATGGTTGGTCAAAAGAATAATTCTTTTGATTTGATTTATATTGATGGCAGTCATCATTCGGCGGATGTGTTAACTGACCTTGTCCTTTCTTGGTTCTTATTGCGGCTTAATGGGATCCTGATTCTAGATGATTACCTTTGGAAAGAGCCTAACGGTAAGGGCGCAATTCATGAGCCGAAAATGGCTATTGATTGTTTTACTACAATATTCAATGAAAGATTAGAGATTGTTCCAGACTCTCCATTAAGGCAAATCTATTTGATAAAGACGAAGAATTAAGTTCTTGCATATACACTATTACAATAATTCTTAGTTAGATTTTTTGCCCAAATTGGGATTGTATTTCCTTTTGGAAATATGAATCAAAGTCAAGCTTTTTACTGAAGGCCTCTTAGATTTATGGGCCTGTGGGTTTTCATCTTAAAGCTGCTAATCGACAAGTATGACTGCTAGCTCCCTGTCATTTCATCACTGATTAAGAATAAGGACTGGTGCAATCCCATAGGGCTCGATAACTTGGTTTACTGATCAAAAGTCTTTTGACCACAGCACAGCATCAGGACTTTCAACTTCAGCGTCGCTTGCAGCAGGACAGCATCCTCCTGGCTGGGAGGACCATATATATCAATCCTTTCCTTTATTGGCGACGCTTTGATAGCAATACAGATCGTTGGTTGCGTGAGCCAGGTCAACTGGGAGAAGATCAAATAAGGCTTAATCGAAGTAGGTTTTATCCTGAGGTTGATTGGTCATATTTGGAAGAAGAGGAACGCGCTCTTAAAGATGCTTCGGTTGAAATGTTTTTGAAGAGTCTTGAGTTAATTGGGACTTTTCATCCAGAACTTAATGCTGGTCAACTGTTAGAAGTTGAAAGGAAGATGGCCGTAACAAAAAAACGTGCTTTTGAGCGATGGGTCGAGAAGTCTTTCCGAAGTCGTTTACGGGAAGAGTCACGCCAGAGGAAACGCTTTGCGCGTGAACATTTGTGGCGGTCTTGGAAGGAATGGATCACTCTGGATACGACACATCAGGCTGTTGCTCCTCTTGTTGCCCTAATTGTTTTGGCTGGTTTTGGAGGTTGGTCGATGGGTGTTTCGAGTATTAGTTGTCCGCCACTTTTGGTGCCTTCCCAGCAAACTGGAGTTAAGTAGTAGTTAATCAGCTTTATATGGCGGAAGATCGGATTGAGAACCTTCGGCTTTCTTTGATGCAGGATGTGTTGCCAGTTGGTCTTGCAATGATTGCTCGAGTCAAGGAAGGAGGTGCATCTAATGTGGCTGAGTTATTTACGAGTGTCAGCGATCCTTTGCAGCAGCTGAGAGATGAAGGTGAATCAGCTGCCAAAACATTGCGTGAGCGACTAGATGAGGTTAGTCCTGGCTTAGGGAATCCTGTGATGCAAGTCAATGTAGATGTAGATGAAAAGATTGCAAATTTTGAGAACAATGGGGATAAAGACTCTCTAATAAAGGCTTTAGATAGAATTGAGTCTCGTTTATTGGCATTAGAGGAACTTCTTGATAATGACACTTATGAATTTACATCTTCTATAGAGAGTGATGAATAAGGTTAGTTGGGATGGTTTCTAAAAATAAAAATTTAGATGTAAGTAAGCAAAGAAATACTGGATTAGCGAATCAGCCGAGCATTCTATTTGCCTTAGTGATGACATTATTTATGGCAATGTTTGTGCGTCTTTTTGGTTTGCAAATATTGCAAGGTCCATTCTACCGGAAACTTTCTGAAGAAAATCGAATTCGTTTAGTTTCTAGTCAACCAATTCGTGGTCGAATTTTAGATCGTAATGAGAATGTACTTGCAAGAAATAAGATCGCGTATAACCTGTCTATTCAACCTCGCTTAGTTGATAGAGATCATTGGTCAGTCCTACGTCTAAAGCTTTCAAACTTATTACAAATTCCGCTCGAGTCTCTTGATTTCAATTTTGCTAAGGGAGTGGGAGTAGATCCCTTTCGAATCTCGTTAGCTGATGATTTACAAGCAGAACAAGTCTTGCGTTTTAAAGAGAGAAGTAACGATTTGAAAGGGGCTCAGGTTGATGTTGAATTGATTCGCTATTACCCATTTGGCTCTCTTGCCTCTCATGTTTTGGGCTATACCCAACCTATTAATACTAATGAATTCAAAACTCTTGGTAAAAAAGGATATGAGATTCGAGATCGTATTGGAAGAATTGGTGTGGAAGCAGCCTATGAGTCTCATTTACGTGGTAAATGGGGTGGAGAAATGCTTGAGGTCGATGCATCCGGTACGGTGCAAAGAAGTCTAGGTATCAAGCCTCCAGTAGTTGGGAAAGATTTAGTTTTAACTATTGATATAGAACTTCAGCGTGCTGCTGAAAAGGCTTTGGTCGGTAAGCCTGGTGGAGCCATCGTGGCACTTGATCCTAGAACTGGAGCAATTAGAGCGATGGCTAGTACACCAACTTTTGACCCTAATTTTTTTTCTAAGCGATTCACGACACAGAAGGAATATGACCAGCTATTTAGATCTCCTCAGATGCCTTTATTTAGTCGCGCTATTAATGCATATGACCCAGGCAGTACTTGGAAACCAGTTACAGGTATGGCAGGAATGGAGAGTGGTAAGTTTCCTCTAGATGTCAAATTAAAGACAGTACCTTGCCTTAAGTATGGGAGCCATTGTTTCCCTGAACATAATGGGAAAGGCTTTGGAAAAATAGGCTATGAGGATGCTCTTCGAGTTTCTAGTAATACTTTTTTTTATCAAGTTGGAGTCGGAGTGGGTTCTAATCATTTATATGATGCTGCAAAAAAATTGGGCTTTGATTCATTGACTGGAATTGAAATTAGTTTTGAGGAAAGTAAAGGCATTGTTGGTAATGAGGAGTGGGCACGTAAAGGGAGAGGGTGGGCTAAGCCTGGTCAAACACCCTGGATTCCAGAGGACATAGCAAGTGCTTCGATTGGGCAAGCCGTTGTCCAAATCACGCCACTTCAACTGGCGAGAGCTTATGCCGTTTTTGCAAACGGAGGCTATTTGGTCACACCACATTTAGCAGGTAATGAAATTGACTGGATGTCTCCACCACGTCGAATCAAAGTAGATATAAAACCTTCAACGTTAAAAACGATTAGGCGTGGGCTTAGGAAAGTAGTTGAATCAGGTACTGGTTCTAGTCTGACATGGACGTTGCCTGATTTTCCTCCGGTAGCAGGGAAGACAGGAACTGCTGAAGATAGTACAGGTGGATCTGATCATGCATGGTTTGTTTGTTTTGCGCCGTATGAGTCAAGCGAAATAGTAGTTGTTGCTTTTGCTCAAAACACTCCGGGAGGAGGCTCAGTGCATGCTGTGCCTATGGCACGCCAGGTATTAGAAGCATGGCAGATTATTAGAAAGGGCTGACAGCAATCGAAGATTAATCTTGACTTGGGAGTATTAGGCTGCTTTGTCAATTGATTCTGATTCAGAAAGGCGAATATCTAAGATTGCTTTTACCTCGGGAAGCGAACACTTATTTGTCCGAAATGGGAGCAAAATCATCGGACTTCTTTCAGGACGAACTAACCAGCTTTGGTTGGGTTGTTTTAAGAGGACAAAACCGCGGTAACGGACTACTGCATTTTGTTCATGATGAAATCCCATCTGAGCTAAAAACAAATGCAAGCTTTCCAATATTTCAATACACAATATATGGTGTACCACTTAATTGCTGAATTTCTTTAGAATTTCCTCAGGCTTAAGTTTTCTTGTTTAGTTTTTTTGTCTTTAATGTATTCATATCAAGAACTTGTCTTGGATTGAGTGATGTGGAAAATCACATTTTTGAATTGTTTTAATAGCTCAACCATTACCCCATATCTAGTGATTGCTGGCTTCAAAGTTTTGCATCTTGTCTGGGTTGATATTCGGTCTGTTTTGAAGTGATGCTGGAGGTGATGTTTGCGATTTTGTCTAGAGCTGCAGTGGTTCCATTTGCATTAGACGCTCTAAGAGCTCTTTAATTGACTCATCTTTTGCAGGCTTATTGTTGTTGCTCATGAGTTGTCTTCCTACTACTTGTGCGCCTAGATGAGTCAGTTGTATTCGTAGGGAGAGTAGTAGTTCCATGCCACCACCACCCGAAAAACTTGCTATAGCGATTGGTCTTCCATTGAATAAGTGACGAAAGTCTTCTTCTTGTACTGAGAGCCAAGCGAGCGCACTAGTGAAGACAGGTGGAATCGAGCCATTGTATTCAGGCGCACAAATTACCCACCTTTTATATGAGGACATCTGAGTATTGAGTTGACGCGCAAGAACAGGCACACCTGATTCAGCATGAATTCGTGGATTGTAAAGAGGTAGATCAAGTGTGGTTAGATCAAGTAGTTCTGGTGTCGCACCCAGCTCTTTTCCTGTTTGTATAAATCGGTTTGCAAGCTTTAGATTTTCACCATTGCTTGCTGTGATTATTAGTAAATCGTTGTTTTGAATCATTTGAGTTGATGGTGATGGAGGGTTTAACTTCTGTTTAATCTAGTGTTAATAATTCGCTCCAGTTCGTCGATGGTGTAAAGCAGTAATCCCTTTTTGGTCTAGGACTTGTCCATGAAGTATTTCTGCATAAATTAGCCAATGATCACCACATTCCATACGTTGTTTGACGCATCCTTCTAACCAAGCGAGGGCCTCTGGCAGTATTGGCTGTCCTGCAGGACTTTCATCGAGGGTTAAGCCTAATAATCGGTCTGCTCCGGGCGGGAAGGGTTGTAGGAATTGTTTCATTAGCTTTTGTTCTCGACCTGAAGCCAGCACATTCAGACTAAAACGATCATCACAGTGCAGCAGGGCTTCTACGGCACGGTCTTTTGCGACTGCGATACTCAGGCCTGGTGGGTTAAAGCTCGCTTGACTGACCCAGCTTGCAACCATTGCACCAGTTAACTCTTCTTCTCCACCATTCTTTTTGGCTATTAATACACATAACGACCCTACAATTCTTCCCAGTGCTAGCACTTTCGAATCACTACGACTTGTAGTCATTCCTGCAGCTGTACGTCTTTGTTGACGATTCTTTGCTTGTTGTAGATTTCGACCAAATAATGTTCCTGTTTCTTCGAGGGTTTTTATCATTGCAGGGTCGGGACTGAACTTTATTTTGATTGGCTGAAAGCCAAATTCAAATCCCCCATCTCGGAGTTTACTTTCAAGAAGATCTAGGGCTTCACCACTCCATCCATAGCTCCCGAAAACACCTACGGGCTTCTTTTTGTTTCCTTCAGCCAGTAAGGTTCCTAAAGCTGACACGATTGGCGTAGGAGCATGGCCGCCTAATGTTGGAGAACCAATGAGGTATCCGTCGGCTGACTGTATTGCTTTTATTAATTGATTAGTTGGAGTGAATTCACAATTGAAAATTTCAACTTGAACCCCTGTTCGTCTTACCCCATTTGCCAATGCATCAGCAATTGCTGCTGTATTCCCATAGGCACTTGCAAATAGTAAAACTACTTTAGATAGGGAATTTTCCTGACCTTCCCCCCATCTTCTATAGTCTTTAAGCAAACTACGCCAACTAGTATCTATAGCTGGACCATGTCCAGGAGCAATTGTTTGAATGTCTAGCTCTTCAATTTTTTCGACTAAGGCGTCTACTTGATTGGCCATTGGAGCCATCAGACAGTCGAAATAATAACGTCGATCCTCTTCTGTACTACTTCGGTTCGCTTCTGCCCAATCTTTTGTGCATAGGTGTGCTGCAAAATATTTATCGCTCATCAGAAGCCCAAGATTTTCTTCAAAGGCAAGTAGTCCTCCAGGCCAGCGAGCTGTAGGTGCAGGTATTAATCGCAATTGATATCCATTGCTGATTAATATTCTTTCTTGCTTTTTTATAATTTGGATTTCAGGAATATTAGGAACAGAATGGTTTTGATTTGTTTTACTTTCTATTTTGGAAGGTATTTGTTGATGCCAGATTTCTTGTAGCAATTTTGACCCAGGGCCAGAACAAACTAATTTCATATTTGTAAATATTGTTGCCAAAGCTTGTAATAAAGAGACCCGATTTGGGTTTACATGTCCAACAATCACTAAGAGATCTTTGCTCCCAGCAGGAAGATTGCTAATAAGATTTTTAATGAAAATATCTTTAAAAGCTACTCCAGGTGGATGAATTAAAGTAGGTGGAAGATCCTCATTGGAGGCATCATTTGTTGTGATTAAGAATGAATTGGCGGTGCTTCCTCTTTCAAGACCATATTCAATTTCAAAGCGAAGTCTTTTGGGACTCAAGCCTCTAAGGCTTATGAAGCCTTCTTCAATCAAGATGTTTATAACTTCTCGACCTGTTTCTATGTTTTTGGGAGGAGTTTGCGGTGAATTTGACATTAGTATGTATTACCTACTTTTCTGTGATGGACTGCTGTTTTGGCATCAGCATTTGCGATGTTTCCACCAGCTACTAATGCATAGATAATCCAATGGTCTGGTGTCTCCAGCCGTTGTTTGACAACGCAATCTAGAAATGCAAGTGCATGGACTAGGACTGGTCCACCTTGAGCAGCATCTTCTAGTATGGCTACATCTGCAAAGCGATCAGCTCCTGGTGGGAAACGTTTTAGGAAGTGGCGAAATAAAGGGAGATAGTTGTTTTCTTCTAGAACATTGACTACAAAGCGATCTTCAATCTGCATGAAGGCTTCGATTGCGCGATCTTTAGCTACAGCTACTGTTAGACCGGGAGGGGTAAAACTTGCCTGACTGACCCAACTCGCGATCATTGCGCTACGCCTTGTACTGTTACCTTCGGCTTGACTAGCTGTTACTACGTAAAGGCCACCACTGATTCGACCTAATGCTTTTACCAAATCTCCATTTATACTTTTGGTCATAGCAATATTTTTCTTGCGATTTAAAATTTGACCTAAGTCTGTACCAGCTTCTTCAAAGTACTGGTATGTATTGCTATCTGGTACTTCACGTACTCTGAGTGGTTTAAAAGCTTCTTTTTGGCTAAGAGCGTTTATTTGATTTGCAACTACATCGATTGGTTCATCATTCCCACCAAATGCATCGTAAACACCAAGCCATTGTTTTTGATTTAAGGCTGCAAGCAAGGTTCCTATGGAACCTTGTAAGCTAGCATTAGCTTTGATAGGCCAAGTTGGCACTATTACAGCAGTTGCTTCTCCGATCAGAGCGCTTAGTTCTTGAGGATCTGATTCTTGTAAATCCACTAATTGCACTTGTGACTTTGCTTTGCTTATTCCATGCGCAAGAGCTTGACTTAAGCGATCACAGAAACCGTATTGACTTAGATAGCAAACGGCTACATAGTTTTCATCTTTGCTACGTTGACTACTCCATTCTCGATAGTCATTGATCCAAAGATTGAGATGATATTTCAGTAATGGACCATGACCTACGGCAATTGTTTGAAGATTTGGAAGCTTTTCTATTCGCTTAAGGGCTTGTAAAACGCTTCTTGCATTTGGTCCCATTAGACAGTCGTAATAGAAGCGAAAATCAGGAGCTATTGTTCCAGGGTCTTCATCGAATATTTTTTCTGAGCAATAGTGAAGTCCAAAGGCATCGCATGTAAAAAGGATTCCTGTGCCGTGATCGAATGAAAAGATAGTGTCTGGCCAATGGAGATTAGGTGCACTCAGGAATTCAAAAACATGATGAGTCTGGCTGGATGAGCTCGTTCCTAGATCAAGGGTATCTCCACTTTTGACTGCCCTTGCTTTGAAGCTTCTATGTATTTGATTTTCTAAAAACTTAATGGCAACTTTTGAACCTATAACTTCGATCTGCGGATTTAGATTGAGTAAATTTGCTATTAGCCCTGAGTGATCAGGTTCTGTGTGGCTAACTATGAGGTAATCAATTTCTTTTGGGTTAATTTTCCCTTGTAATAATGGAAGCCAGCTATTTTCAAATTTGATATGACTGGTATCTATTAGGGCTGTTTTGGCGCCTTGTATTAGGAAGCTGTTGTAAGTCGTTCCATTGCGCAAACCAAATTCAATATCAAAACGACTCCTATCCCAGTCAAGGGAACGAATAGTAGTTGTGTCTTCTCCAATAGAGTGCCATTGAAGAGACAGTCTAGGAGTTTTTGTGGTGCTTGAAGTGGTAGCTACCATGCTCACCCTTAACCAATCCGGAGACTCTAAGAAGGACTGGAGTACATTGTGGCAGAGCCTCTATCATGAAAATACCAAACTCGTTAAGACTTCACTACCAAGAAAGGTTCGGGAGCCAGTTAACTAGCCCAGGAATCATAATTATGAGTAATAAAACACAAATTTGAAGAGCAACGAATGGCAGAGCGCCTCTATAGATTTCTTTAGTTGTAATTGATGCTGAAGCTACTCCTCTGAGATAGAAAAGTGCGAATCCAAAAGGTGGCGTTAAAAAGGAAGTTTGTAAATTTGCACCGATAATTACACCTAGCCATAAAAGAGCGTCTGGTCCTAGGAGTTGTCGTGCTGCTGGTAGGAGCAGAGGAACTGCGATAAATGCAATCTCGAAGAAGTCGATAAAAAACCCTAAGAAGAAGATAATAAGCATGCTGAAAATTATGAAACCAATTTTTCCTCCTGGAAGATTTAGTAAAATGTTGGCAATGAGTTCATCTCCACCTATGCCTCTGAATACGAGGCTAAAGGCAGTTGATCCAAGTAAAATTGCCATAACCATTGATGTAGTTCTAAGCGTTTCATCGCAAACTTTTGAAAGGGTTTTCCGACTGAACCCTCCATTTATTCCGGCTAAACCTATGGCTCCAATTGCGCCAATCGTTCCTGCTTCGGTTGGCGTTGCGACTCCAAAGAAGATGCTTCCAAGAACTAGTAAGATCAAGCCAAGGGGAGGAATGATTGCTCGTATTAATTTGTAAATTTGTAATGGATCTAGGTTGACCTGTTTTTGTTCAGGGGCGAGTTCCGGCTTTAAAGCGCTAATGACTATTACGTAGATAGCAAAAGCGCTGGCCATTAAAATTCCTGGAATTAGTGAACCTAGGAATAGATCTCCAACTGATATTCCTAGTTGATCTCCAAGGACAACCAACACAATGCTTGGTGGAATTATTTGGCCTAGCGTTCCCGATGCGGCGATTACGCCTGTTGCTAGGGAGTTGTTATAACCTGCGCGCTGCATTGCTGGCAGTGAGATCAGGCCCATAGTTGTTACCGTTGCCGCAACGACTCCAGTTGTTGCGGCAAGTAATGATCCAACAAGAACTACTGCAAGGGCTAATCCTCCACGAATCCTTCCTAGAAGCTGGCTCATACTCTCTAGAAGTCGCTCGGCGATGCCAGATGCTTCAAGCATCGCTCCCATAAAAATAAAGGCGGGTATAGCTAACAACGTGAAGTTGGCCATGATTCCCAAGATTCTCTGAGGGAGAGCTGTTAGAAAATTGGGATCAATTTCACCAACTGTTATTCCTATTAGAGAGAAGATAAACGCAATACCACCTAGGCAGAATGCAACTGGATAGCCGCTTAAAAGAACTAGTACTAGGCATATAAACATTCCTGGCCCTAGTACTATTGTTGGGTCAATGCTGATTACATACCCCAGAATTTCGACTTCAATCAAGATTTAATACCTGACTTTTTGTTTGTGATTTCTGCACGATGGCTGATCTTTTGAGTTTTACCCAGTTTTGAATTAGTTCTGAGATTCCTTGCAGTGTTAACAGAAGAAAGCCAATAGGAATTAGGGTTTTAACCCAGTAACGAGGGAGGCCATCAGGATCTGGAGAAGCTTCGTTGATAATCCATGACTGTAGAGCTGGTTCGATTGAGATAACCATAACTCCGATAGTGAAAGGTAATAGTAAGAGCAGTGTTCCAAGGAGCTCTATTTTTGCTTTACGCTTGCTTCCCCACCTTCCTTGTAAAACATCTACTCTTACGTGACCTTGACGTTGAAGTGTCCATCCCAACCCCAACAAAAAAATTAGGTCAAATAGATACCATTGACCTTCAATTAATCGATTTGAGCTGAGGTTATATCCAATGGCTACACCAACATATCTTCCAATTACATTCCAGACTCCTAAACCCAGCATTAACACCACTGACCATCTTGCAATGATTGCAATTGTTTGATTGAGATTATTTAGTGCATTTGCGATGGCTAGCCATTTGCTCATATTACTCCTTTTATTTAAGAATAAGTAAAGCGTGAAAATGAAAACTCGTTCACCTTATTCCACGAAAGAATTTCAGAACGAAACTTTTGCCATTGGTCAAACAGGCTCCGAAAGTTTTTGTCTTTTAAAGAGATGTCTGCATAGAGTTGGTATGCTGCGTTTTGAGCAGCTTCAAGAATTTCGTCTTCGTAGGGAACTAGTTCAGTCCCAGCTTGGATGAGTCGTTGTAAAGCTGCGCCATTGAGCGTGTCATATTTACTGAGCATCGTTATGTTGGCTTCGTAGCAAGCAGTGTTAAATATTGCTTTGTATTCCACAGGAAGATTGTTCCAGGCTTTTTGATTAACTAGGGCATTTAGTGTTGGTCCAGGTTCCCACCAACCTGGGTAGTAATAAAAACGTGCTGCTCTGGCAAACCCAAGTTTTTCATCGTCATATGGACCTGTCCATTCGGCTGCATCAATTGCACCACGGTCAAGGGCGAGATATACCTCGCCTCCTGGGAGAACCTGAACATTGACCCCTAATTGGGCCATGACTTCTCCGCCCAGCCCTGGTATACGCATTTTTAGACCTTGGAGCGATTGGATCCCTTCAAGCTTTTGTTTGAACCACCCACCCATTTGTGCTCCTGTATTGCCAGCTGGGAAACTAATGACACCAAAATCAGCAAAACATTGGTTCATTGCTTCTATCCCACCAGCCTCGTATAGCCAAGCATTTTGCTGTTGGGCTGTTAAGCCAAAAGGTACGGAGGTGCCAAAGGCAAAACTTGGATTCTTACCTTTGTAGTAGTAACTGGCTGTATGGCCGCATTCAACAGAACCTGCTTTTACAGCATCCAGCACCTCAAGTCCTGGTACTAATTCTCCCGCTGCATAGGGTTTGATTTGGAAATTGCCACTACTTAGGGCATCCACCCGTTGGCTAATTGTTGAAGCACCTCCAAAAATCGTATCTAATGAAAGAGGCCAGCTTGTAGCCATTCTCCAACGAATTTTTGGAGGGCCACTAATGTTGCTTGTGCTACCTTTTCGACGGATTTGGCATGAGCTCAGTAACCCTGTTCCGACTGCAGCTGTGAGCGCTGTGGCACCAGATCCTAGGATTTGCCTTCGTTGCATGCTGTTTCTTTTTGCAGGATCTTACGAGAGATCTGCATATTTGTAGTCAATGGTGCTTTATTGGAGAAACTTCTTAGCCATAGCAAATCTTCTTCAAGTTTCATGTGAAGTGAGTGACTTTAGATTTTGATTGTTCAAGATTTGGGCTTATTTTTGTAATGCTGTCAGTAGAGAGAAAGGTGGTTCTTAGAAATTTGATTTTTCATTATTTATTACGACTCTTAGATCAAAGTAGTTTTTAAATATTCTCTAATGAACCTTTACCTACAAAAGTGTACATTTACTTGTTGAAAATTTGAATATTCTTTCTTATTAGGAGCTCTATTTTTGTAGGTCTTTAAGTAGATGCTAGCACCTTAATTGTCACCTGCCATGGCTTGCAACATTGCTTTTTGAGCAAGATGTTGTCCTTGCTCATGTAAATGATTTAAGAATCTTTGGCGTGCTTCTGGAAATTTTGGATCTTCGGCTAGTGGTAAATCTCCGGCTGCATTTAGACCACCCTCTCCATCAAGTGAGGGTGTAATTACGACTAAATCAGCATTTAGATTGCCTTCGTATTGCCACCAGAGGCTAGGGTTTTGGATTGCTGGATGAGTGGGAATAGGCAGCTCATAGCAAATAGGCTTACTCTCAGGATGATCACTATTTTGCCTAGTTGTTTTTGTAAGATTTGCAAGTACTTGACGGCGTTGCTCTGCGAGATCAGTAAGTAATTTCTCTCTAGTACGACCCCTCAATTGAAAGAGCACAAAGGGATCTTCGCTAAAGCGATCGCCCATCAGAAAATATATTGCGCTTATATGTTTGCAGGGGTTTGCTTTATCTGGGCAATTACATTCGCTGCGTACTTCTTGTAGTTTGAATGGAAATAGGCGTCGGCCGCTTGCGGCAAAGGCTCTTTCTATATCTGAAGGCATTATTCCTGCAAGCAGTTGTGCGGACCAGCGTGCTTTTTGGGTCAACGCTTCAAGTACATAGCTCCAGTCTTCGTCATTGAGTACATCAAGCCAGAGCTTCACTTTGTAGGGGTCTTCGTCAGTTCCTTGCACTCTTGCGTGAACTCTACGCCCTTCAAAACGAATGGATGTGACATTTCCTTCTCTTGCATACGTCCAGGCTCTCTCCAGTCGTTTTTTGAATCTGTAGGAATTGATTAATTCCATCCATTGTTCTACCCACCAAGGTTGTTCACCAAGCCCTTGATCAGTGAGAGCAGTGGTGATATTTAGGTTGTTTGCAGGTGGATTGGTCATGTTATTTGTTGGATTTTAATTCTCTTCTAGGGCGACAAGTTTACGTAACTCACTTACACCAAGGTTGCCTAACCATTCTTCGCCTGAACCGATAATGTCTTCAGCAAGGCGAGATTTCTCTCGAATCATTTGATCAATTTTTTCTTCAACTGATCCACTTGTAATGAATTTGTGCACCATTACTCTATTGACTTGACCAATTCGATAAGCTCTATCAGTAGCTTGATTTTCTACAGCAGGATTCCACCATCGGTCTATGTGGAATACGTGACTAGCTCTGGTCAGGTTGAGTCCAACACCACCAGCTTTTAGCGATAATAAAAAGAGTTGTGGACCACGAGGATCTTCTTGGAAACGATCTACGAGTGCTTGTCGTTCGCTTTTACTTGTACTCCCATGCAGAAATGGTACTTCAAACCGCCATCTTTTTTCCAGATAGATTTTGAGCAAATGACCCCACTCAGCAAATTGAGTAAAAAGGAGAGCCCGATCTCCTGCTTCAATAACTTCTTCAAGGATTTCTTCTAACCTTTGAAGCTTGGCAGAATGATCTATAAAGTCATTACTTACTACTACTTCTTTTAAAGCTAAAGAAGGATGATTGCAGATTTGCTTTAAACGAGTCAGAAGCCCGAGAATTTTTCCATGACGTTGCCCTTTTGGTGAAGTGGCAATTGCATCTAAAGTTTCTTCAACTGTTTTCCTATACAGCTTTTTCTGCTCTTTGCTTAAGCCTACCCATTCACTAAGTTCGACTTTCTCTGGAAGGTCTGAAATAATAGCTTTATCAGTTTTTAGCCTACGTAAAATAAAAGGACTGACCCGTGACTTTAAGTCCCGCAGAGAAGACATATCTCCATATCTCTCGATTGGTAGTTGATACCTTTGACGGAAAAAATCTTCTTCCCCAAGAACTCTTGGATTAAGAAAGTCCATGAGTGCCCATAGTTCACTAACGCGGTTTTCTACAGGTGTTCCTGTTAGTGCAATTCTGAACCTATTATTTTTTCCTGGTTTAGCGATATCTCTTGTTGCTTGGCTCTGCTTTGCGCTTGGATTTTTAATTGCTTGAGCTTCATCGATGACGACCCCTTGCCAATCGATTGTTTCTAGGAGCTCAATGTCTCTTTGCATGAGTCCATAACTTGTGAGAATTAGATCAACACCTTTAAGAGTTTTATGTAAATCAGCAGTGGTTGATGGACGCTTGGGCCCATAGTGTTCTTGAACTTCTAAATTTGGGGTGAAGGATAGAGCCTCTCGCTTCCAATTGGTTAAGACAGAGGTGGGAGCGATTAACAATACGGGTCGTTTTAGCTCTTTTTCGGTTTTGAGGTGTTGAAGGAATGCAAGAAGTTGGATTGTTTTACCGAGTCCCATGTCGTCGGCGAGACATGCACCTTGATCGAAACGATTGAGGAAGGACAACCACCCTAGACCTCTCTCTTGATATGGTCTTAGTTGACCACAGAAACCTTCCGGCGCAGGCAAGGGGTCTGGAGCCTTTTGTTGATGGTATTGCGCTAATACCCCTTGTAGTCGAGGACCTGCTTCAAAGCGATGGACTGGAAGTCGCATCAGGGTGTCTCCTTCTGTCGTAGTTAGCCTTATGGCGTCATCAAGGCTGATATTTGTGTTTGCACTACAGAAGTGTTCCGCATTTTTTAGATCATTTGGGCGTAACTCTATCCATGCTCCTTTATGACGCACGAGTGGGCTTCTTTTCCCTGCTAAGCGTTCAAGATCTTTTAGGGTCAAAGTAACTCCGCCAATCATTAATTCCCATTTCCATTGAAGACTTTCGCCAAGAGTGAAGCCTCTTGATTTTTTAGACAGCTCTGCGTTGATTGCTAAACCCAATCGACTAGCTAAACCTCCAGAAAGGCTGGGCGGTAATTCGACTCCGACACCCACATCACGTAGTTGATTTGCGGCAGTACGAACTAGGACAAAAGCTTCTGCAGGTGTTAACTGCATTGATTTAGGTGTTGCATTCTCTAAGCCTCGTTCTAGAGGTTGAAACACAGTGAGTGCCCTACCTAAGCCTTCTAAAAGTACTTCTCCAGGGTGCTCGACCCTTACTTCTCCAAGTTGAAGAACTTCAGCACCCGCTGCCCATGCTGTACCAGCAGGAACCTTGAGAGCTGGGTCTGCTTCAGCTTGCAAGGCAAAACGTAATTCCCATAGATCTTCGCCTTCAGATGGGGTAAAAAGTTCAAGGCATGCTCTCGCTGGGGCAACGTTTCCAGTAATACCTTCTCGCCAATGATTACTAGCTGTTGCGAGTCGTTGAATTTCATCATCAGGTAGCTTTATTACACCATTTTCGGACCCAAGCGCTTCTTGCCAAGCTGTAAGTAAGGGATCTAATCCTTCAGTTTGTGGTTCAAATCCCTTACGAAGTTGGGCATCGACCAGGTCTTCTAACAGAGTGGCGACTCTCAAACGACCGCTACGGGGTCGGCATGAGGCTACTGGATTTGATTCTCGCATAGCTTCTGGCCGTAGACGAGTTATACGGTTACTTCTTTTCCCTGTAGGCTCTCGCCAAGGCAGTGCGCAGGTAGCTACTAGAGGAAGCCCTGCAGCAAGTTCTTCAAGCCTGCGGCGATCATCTTCTCGGTTGAGTAGGGGTACCCAACGAGCTCGATGTGGATAGCATTCACCTTTACTTAATTCAACTTGGGGTAGCCATCGCTCGCGGGCAATAAGACTGAGTGCCCATCGTTGCAGATGACTCCACCAACGGAGTTCTTCTCCAAGGTCAGGATTGTGTCCTGATAGAGGTAGTTTGGATAGCCAAGTTGTTGCCGCACCTGGCTCAATTGCTAGACCTTGAACTTGCCAAGGCCACCATTCACATTGTTTAGGAATTGGCTCTCCTGCTTGTAAGGGGAGTCCTGTCCAGCCTGGCTCTCTTTGGTCTTGAATAGAAGACTGTAATTTTGTTTGACCACGAGGTTTGATTGCTCTACTAGGAAGTGTTAAACAAGCTGTAGCGTCAATAATCCCATCAGGGAGAAGATCCTTATCGTTGAGCCATGTACGAAGTCCTTTGGGATCAAGTGTAAAAGGATGTATAGCTGGTGTCTCTCCTGGTCCAGTTGGGTTTGCGACTCTCCAAGTATCTGCCCACACAAGTAGTGCGGGGCGACCGGAACTGGTCGGAGTACGTATGGCAGGAAGCCAGGTGGCGTGCAGCAGACTCATGGCCGCGACGCGGAATTCATGACTTGGGCCTCATGAAACTGGAGCATGTTGCCGATCAATGACAACAAACGCCATAGGAGTTCCTTTATTAATAATGCCAGGTCTTAGGATTAATTGCCATGCCCTGTAAGAGTTGCTTGGGTATGGTGCATTCACTATCAGCCTTGTTTTATGGTGATTTGCTGCTTAGGAATGGGATTTTTGAACTTTAATCCAAGTTTAAATTAATTATGTTGGAATTATTTATTTCTGAGAAATAGGCAATATTACCTTTATTACAACCTTGTTTTGAGTATGGCCACACTACCTGTTTGGATAATGTTTAAATATTTTGAATGCTTAAAGTCCATTATGGAAAAGGGACAAAATTCCTGCGGCAAATTTAGTTATGGGCGTTGATCGAACCTCGAGTTTTTATGAGTCGCGGCCTCGTAGTGGGGAACAAATTCGGCAAGCTTTTTTGGCATTTTTTGCAGAGCGAGATCATGTAATTATTCCGAGTGCATCATTGGTACCTGAGGATCCAACAGTGCTGCTTACCATTGCAGGGATGCTTCCGTTTAAGCCAGTGTTTCTTGGGCAAGTGGAGCGTCCTGCAGCTAGGGCAACAAGTAGTCAGAAATGTATTAGAACTAATGACATAGATAATGTTGGTCTTACTGCAAGACATCACACCTTCTTTGAGATGCTTGGAAATTTTTCCTTTGGGGATTATTTCAAGCAGGAAGCAATTGAATGGGCTTGGGAGCTAAGTACAGAGGTTTTTGGATTGGACCCTAATCATTTAGTGGTAAGTATTTTTCGTGATGATGATGAAGCCGAGAAGATTTGGCGTGATGTAGTAGGGGTTAAACCCCAGCGAATTATTCGCATGGATGAAGCTGATAACTTTTGGGCTTCTGGGCCGACAGGTCCATGTGGACCATGCTCAGAAATTTATTACGATTTTAATCCTGAATTTGGAGATGAATCGATCGATCTTGAAGATGATCAGAGATTTATCGAATTTTATAATTTAGTTTTTATGGAATACAATCGTGATGCTGAGGGTGTTTTAAGTAAGCTTGCAAATTGCAATATTGATACAGGGATGGGGTTAGAACGAATGGCACAGATTTTGCAGGGAGTTACTAATAATTATGAAACAGATCTTATTTATCCTCTTTTAGAAAAGGCTGCAACTCTTGCTGGTATTATCTATTATCAGGTTGATGATAATAAGCAAACATCTCTTAAGGTTATTGGTGACCATATTCGTGCGGTCACACAATTAATTTGTGATGGAGTGAAGGCTAGTAATTTAGGTAGGGGTTATGTCTTAAGGAGGCTATTGCGCCGTATAGTGCGTCATGGGCGATTAATTGGAATTGAGAAGCCTTTTCTAGTTGAAATGGGTGGATGTGCTATCAAATTGATGGAATCGGCCTTTCCACAATTATCGGAACGCCGTGACTTGATTTTGAACGAATTGGAACGTGAGGAAACTCGTTTTTTAGAAACTCTTGAACGAGGAGAAAATTTATTATCGGATCTAATTGCTGCGAAGCCAACAATCATCACTGGTCAGCAGGCTTTTGAGCTATATGACACATATGGTTTTCCATTGGAACTCACAGAGGAAATTGCTAAAGAGCACAATCTTAAGGTTGATTTAAAGGGCTTTAAAGAGGCGATGGAGGAACAACGTCAACGAGCTAAAGCTGCAAGTGTCTCAATAGATTTGACGATTCAAGATGCCGTAAGTCGAATGGCAGTTGACGTTGAAGCTACAAGTTTTCAAGGCTATGACTCTTTAGAGCAAAGTTGTCTTGTTCGGGCATTGGCAGTTAATGGTGAGTCTTTGCAACGGGGAGATGTTGGACAACGTGTTGAAGTTATTCTTGATGTTACCCCCTTTTATGGAGAAGGTGGTGGGCAGATTGGTGATTGTGGTTCTCTTAGTATTGACTCTTCGATTGCAGATGGCACCTTAATTACTATAACTAGCGTAACTCGCCTTCACGATGTTTTTGTTCATAGTGGTTATGTAGAGCGGGGGTCTTTACAGGTTGGTGACAAGGTTCAAGCACATGTGAATTTGATTTGTCGCCGCCGTGCCCAAGCTCATCACACAGCTACTCATTTGTTGCAGGCTGCACTTAAAGAAGTAATTGATCCTGGAATCTCGCAGGCTGGCTCATTAGTAAATTTTGATCGTCTACGTTTTGATTTTCATTCCCCTAGGGCTGTGACTCCATCTGATATAGAGAAGCTTGAAGGATTAATTAATGGCTGGATTTCTCAAGCCCATTCGTTACAAGTGCAAGAAATGTCAATTACGCAGGCCAAGGCTGCGGGTGCGGTGGCAATGTTTGGTGAGAAATATGGTAATGAGGTGAGAGTTGTTAATGTTCCAGGAGTATCCATGGAACTTTGTGGTGGAACTCATGTATCGAATACAGTAGAAATAGGCGTATTTAAAATTGTATCTGAGTCTGGAATTGCTGCTGGGATTAGGCGTATTGAAGCAGTTGCAGGTCCTGCAGTTTTTGACTATCTGAATGAACGAGATGTTGTAGTCAAACAGTTGGGTGAGCACTTAAAAGCCCAACCGAATGAAATTTTAGAACGAGTCCTTTCTTTGCAAGATGAAGTCAAAGTGATGAATAAAGCTCTTTTAATGGCTCGTGAAGACTTAGCTATAGCTAAGGTAATGGCATTAATTACTCAATCTAAAACTATAGGTAGGAGTCAAGTTCTGATCGAACGTCTTGACTCTGTAGATGGTAATGCCTTACAGCATGCTGCTCAATCTCTAGTGGCTAGGCTTGGAAATAATTCTGCTGTTGTTCTGGGAGGACTTCCACTAATAAACGATAAGAGTAAAGTGATTCTTGTTGCGGCCTTTGGTAAGGAAGTTGTATTGAGCGGATTACATGCCGGTAAATTTATTGGTGCTATTGCCAAACTTTGCGGGGGAGGTGGCGGTGGGAAGCCGAATCTTGCACAAGCTGGTGGCCGTGACTCCAAGGCTCTGAATTCTGCTTTGGAGGCAGCTCGAAAAGAACTTGACTTAGCCTTTTCGTTACATGGAACTTGATTATTCGTGTAGATATGTGCTCTGACGCAGGCTCGTTTCAATGTGATCCATTAGTCGTTGGGCAGTATTGATTTGGAGATTTCCCTGTCGAATAGCTAACTCGCTTGCGATACGAAGTCTTTCTAGAAGTTGTTCTGGATCATGCTCCATCGCTTCAAGAACATCGGATTTTGTATTAGCTCGTACGACATGATCAAGATGATAGCTACCTGACTTCGTTAATCGGATGTGCACAGCATTGGTACTTCCAAATAGGTTGTGAAGATTTCCCATGACTTCTTGGTAGGCTCCACTAAGAAAGATGCCTATTATGTATTGCTCGTTAGGAATAAATTTGTGCAATTCAAGTAAAGGCTTGATCTGTCCATTATTGATAAAATTTGCCAATTTCCCATCTGAATCACAAGTCAGGTCTGCAAAATGTCCCAGTTGACTAGGGTTCTCTTTGAGACGATGAATGGGCATGATTGGGAAAAGTTGCTCAATTGCCCAGGTGTCTGGGGCAGAGCGAAACACGGAAAGATTGGCGTAATAAGTAGCAGCTAACGTCGAGCGAAGAGCATTCAATTCTTCTGGGATCAAGTTATTTTTTGGTAAGCGTTCTATCAATGCCTTTGCACAAGCCCAAGTAAGTTGTTCAGCCGTAGCTCTTTCTGGTAGTCCTAAGTATCCGAGTCGGAATGCAGAAAGTGCATCATCTTTGAATTTAATTGCGTCATTCCAAGCTTCTTGTAGTTTTGATATGTCACTAGCTGATTCTTTTGGAATTTTTTTTATGCTTATTAATGTCTCTCTTAAATTGCGAACACTTAGACATTCATTGTCTTTTGCTGCAGGTATTTCAGAAGAAACCGCACTAGTACCTAGTACATTGAAGAGCAGTACTGAAAAGTGACTAGCAATTGCTCTACCACTTTCGCTAATTAGGTTGGGCATATCTATGTTATTTGATTCACAGCATTCTTTGACTGTTGCGACTACATCATTGGCATAGTTTTGTAATGAGTAGTTTGTCGAAGCTGGAGTAGTTGTTCGACTCCCGTCATAATCGACTCCTAATCCTCCACCAACATCCAGGCTTCTCATTGGTACGCCAAGACGTGTTAATTCAACATATATTTGACTTGCTTCCTGTAAAGCATTTTTAAGAATTGATATGTCATTAACCTGACTTCCAACATGAAAGTGTAATAGGCGTAGCTCAGAGAGAAGATTAGCTGTACGTAATCTTTCTACAGTAATTAATATGTCTGGAATTGAAAGGCCAAACTTTGCTGTCTCACCAATTGAGTTGCCCCAGTGCCCATTGTTTTGGCTAGATAGCTTGGCTCGAACCCCTAATAGTGGTCGTGCTCCAAGGGAAGAACTAGCTTCTATGATTCTTTCAACTTCATCAACTTGCTCAATCACGACTACAGGTTGCCTGCCAAGTTGACGAGCTAAAATAGCTGTTTCTATATATCTTTGGTCTTTGTATCCATTGCATATAAGAAAGGCTTGAGGATCGTCAATTAAAGAAAGTGCAATTAATAGTTCGGCTTTGCTACCTGCCTCTAGTCCGAAATGCCATTGTCTTCCACAACTAACTAGCTCTTCGACAACATGGCGTTGTTGATTACATTTAATGGGGAATACACCTTGATAGGAACCTGTGTATTTGTACTTGACGATGGCTTCTTCAAAAGCTTGATGAAGTTGATTTAGTCGATCTTCAAGTATGTCGTCAAACCGAATTAGCAGAGGTAATTTCAGATTGCGTCCTTCAAGTTCATGGGCTAGCTCCATTAAATCAAGACTTTCCCCTTTAGGGCCTCTCGGCTGCACAGTTATATGTCCGTGCTCATTTATGGAGAAATAGCGTTCTCCCCAGCGACTCAGTCCGTAAAGGATTGAACTTTGAAGAGTAGTCCAATTTTCAATAGGGGGTTGGTTGGTTGGTTTCAAGGCCGATGGAATGAGATTAATTTGCAGAATTTGATGGTTTTGAAAGCATTGTGAAAATCTAGGGATCGTTGCATCTGATGCAATCTTTTGCTTGCCAAGAGGGCATTCAGGCGAAGACTATGGCGAGATTGTGATTCTTTTATTTCATGGCTGTTGAAAGAACCTTTGTTGCAATCAAACCTGATGGAGTGCAAAGAGGCTTGATAGGGGAAATTTTGGGAAGATTTGAACGGAAGGGTTTCAGGTTAGTGGCTCTAAAACAGTTAATCCCTAGTGTTGAAGTAGCTGAAAAGCATTATGGAGTACATAGCGAACGTCCTTTTTTCCCTGGTTTGGTGAATTTCATAACTAGTGGCCCAGTGGTCGCAATGGTTTGGGAAGGAGAGGGTGTGATTGCTAGTGCTCGTAAGTTAATAGGAGCTACAAAACCTCTTGAGGCAGAGCCAGGAACAATCAGAGGTGATTTGGCTGTCAATATTGGCCGTAATGTCATTCATGGGTCTGATGGACCCGAAACAGCTCGATTTGAAATTGGATTGTGGTTTTCACCTACTGAATTAAATGATTGGACTCCTTCTGATCAGGTTTGGCGGGTAGAGGAATAGATGTGTCTTTGCAAGAATTAATTAGTTTTTAAAGCGGTTCCAGTTAAATGTCATTAGTAATGATTTTTCTTCCTTACTGAATGACTCGTCACAAATAAATTTTGAGAGTAATTCGCTAGTAATTGCGGCTAATAAGACACCATTGCGGTAATGACCTGTGGCCATCCAGAGACCTTTTATTGGAGAAAGGCCTATGACTGGCATTTCATCTGGTGTGCATGGTCTAAAGCCCCACCATCGTTCTATATGGGGCCATTGAGCAGCGGCAGGCAGTAAAGAATGAATACCTTGTTGTAATTCATTCTGCCCTGGTGCAGTGAGCCCTTCATGAAATCCAGCTTTTGGCTCACTAGTGGCACCAACTACAACTAGGCCATCTTCCCTTGGAACTAAATATGTACCCGGCCCAAAAAGTACTCGTTTGAAGGTATTTGTAGGTCCTTGTAGGGAGAGCATCTGCCCTTTAATTGGAAAGATCGGTAGTTCTTTCATCAGTTGATTGCTCCAGGCGCCAGTGCATAGAACTGCTTCTGTAGCTCTTAGGTTTTGTCTATTGCCTTGAGAATCTCTGATTTGTACCCCTTCAAATATCTGATTGTTTTCGATTAATTGCAGCACCTCGACACCTTCTTGAAATTTGACTCCTAACTCAACACAGGCTTTCTCTAGAGCCCGCATAAGTTGACGTCGGTTATCGATTTGTCCGTCTTGTTTGAACAATAAAGCTGTTTCCCATTGTGGAGCGATTCCAGGTATTTCTTTCTCCAGCTCTTTGCGATTTAATGTTTGACCAAATCTTGATGTTGGATAAGCCTTCAGATCGGCTTTGCTGAAAAACGGAACGATAATTCCACATTCTCGGAGCCCACAGCTAATGCCGCTATCTGCTTCGATCCTGCTTACCCATGTAGAGATTCGACTCAGACTTAACTGACCTAGCTTTAGCAGGTTATTACTTAGACCTTCAGCATGAGGTGCAAGCATGCCAGCAGCAACGAACCCTGCAGCTTCGTTTCTGCGGCGACTGAGAATTTCGACAATTTTTCCTTTGCTAGCTAATTCATGAGCCAAGCTCAGTCCTATAAGACCTCCACCAAGGATTAATAATGGTTTAGTGGCTGAGACAGCCATCGTTTTCGGTACCGAAATCAAGATCAGTGTTTTAGGACATTTAGGGGGTGCTGGCTTCTTTGTTTTTTCATAGGATTTGATTATCTATTGAGATAGTGATGTCAGGATCTGAAGCACCTTGGGAAGCTGTGATTGGCTTAGAGACACATGTTCAGTTAGGTACTGAGAGCAAGATTTTTACATCTGCTTCTACAGCATTTGGTGATGCCCCAAATACCCATATTGATCCAGTGGTGTGCGGGCTCCCTGGCACGTTACCTGTCTTGAATGAAAAGGTGCTCGAATATGCGGTAAAGGCAGCGATGGCCTTGAATTTGAAGATTGCAGAACATAGCAAGTTCGATAGAAAGCAGTATTTTTATCCTGACCTGCCAAAGAATTATCAGATTTCCCAATTTGATGAACCGATAGCTGAAGAAGGTTGGATTGAGGTGGAAGTTGCAGAGAAAGGTAAGGAGACTTATTTAAAAAAGATCGGTATTGAGCGCCTTCATATGGAAGAAGATGCCGGGAAATTGGTGCATGCTGGTAGTGATCGTCTTGCTGGATCAACACATTCGTTAGTGGATTACAACCGGGCTGGAGTTGCATTGGCAGAGATCGTTAGCAAGCCTGATATCCGTACAGGTAGGGAGGCTGCAGAGTATGCCTCTGAAATTCGCAGGATCATGAGATATCTCGGGGTGTCTGACGGCAATATGCAAGAAGGTTCCTTGCGATGTGATGTCAATATTTCTGTGAGACGTGGCCCTTTGTCTCCGTTTGGAACCAAGGTTGAGATTAAGAACATGAATTCATTTTCTGCTATTCATAAGGCTTGTGATTATGAAATTGAGCGTCAAATCAAGGCTTATGAATCGGGAGAAATAGTTGTTCAAGAAACCAGATTGTGGGATGAGGGTAAGCAAATTACAAAGAGTATGCGCTCAAAAGAAGGGAGTAGCGATTATCGTTATTTTCCTGATCCAGATTTGGGTCCAATTGAATTAAGTAAAGAACTCCGAGAAATTTGGCGGGCTGAGTTACCGGAACTACCAGCTGCGAAGAGACATCGTTATGCAGATGAGTTAGGTCTTTCTATATATGACGCTCGTGTACTAACCGATGAATTATCAATGGCTGTTTATTTTGAGGCTGTTGTTGCCGCAGGGGCAGAACCAAAATTTGCATCTAATTGGATTACTGGAGATATTGCTGCTTATGTCAATTCTCAGAGAATCAGCTTTTCTCAGTTGTCTTTCAGACCTTCTCAACTAGCTGAAATGATTCAGATGATTGATGCAGGTCAGATTAGCGGCAAGATTGCCAAGGAGATACTTCCACAATTATTGGAGCATGGCGGTTCTCCAAAGCTAATTGTTGAAGAGCGTGGTCTTGGAATGATTAGTGATCCTGGGGCGATCTCTTTAATTGTTGATAATTTGATTGCTGAGTATTCCAAAGAAGTCGAGCAATTTAGGAATGGGAAAACAAAACTTCAGGGATTTTTTGTAGGTCAATTAATGAAAAAAACAGGTGGCAAAGCTGATCCAAAGATGGCTAATCAGATTCTCGCAAAAAAATTACAAGGTTAATTATGATTAAGCAGTGATTCGACTCGACCTACCCAAGCCTCTCGTGGTCCACTATTGTCTATAATAAAATCTGCTAAACTTTTTTTATACCCAGTTGAGAGTTGATTATTGACTATAGCTTTTGCATCGTCTATATTTATGCGATCGCGATCAATTAGGCGTTTTATTTGTTGCTCATAATTGCAACTTACTAGCCAAAACTCACTGCAAATATCTGTAAAATTTGCCTCAAATAGCAATGGAATTATTAATACTAATACTTTTGCATCTTTGTAGACTTGGATTTCTGATTCCATGCGCTCTTTTACAATTGGATGAATTAGATTCTCAAGCCATAATCGCTCATTTTTGTTATTGAAGATGATTCTTCTTAGTGCTAATCGATCTAAGCAGTTTTGATTGTCTATGCTCTTCTTGATAATTGCATCTCCATATCTCCTTAAGACTGCTTTTGTGGCTAATGCTCCAGGAGCAAGTGCTTCACGAGCAAATAGATCGGCATCAATGCTTGGCAGGCCTTTTTTTTCTTTGAGGAATCTTTCAATACTGCTTTTCCCAGAAGCGATACCTCCTGTCAAACCAATACGTCTTTGTCCCCCATTCCAACGTGGAAGATTTGGGGGACTTTGACTCTGGTCTTTCATGGTTGAAGATGAAGTTAGTTTTTCTTTTAATGTTTTGAGCCTTCCGGCTTCTTCAGTATGGTCTGTTATTCCTGGAGGCATCACAGCTCCAAGGGGATTTAAGGCATCAGGGATTACTGCAAATCTCAAGGAATCCTCCAAGTCTGATCTTGCTTTGTTGCTTGCTCCAGCAGGCTCTATTTGTGCAGGAACTTTTACCCAGTCTTTGTTAAGGGCTGCATGTGTGGATCTTTGCGTAAATCGATTGCAAGAGACCTTGGGTAAAGCAAGAGCCGTACTTATTAATTCGGGTCAAGCCAATGCTTGTACTGGTGATTTGGGATTAATTGATAGTTTGCGAGCAACGCAAGAACTTGCAAGTCGTCTGGAAATACTTCCTGAAGAGGTTTTGATGTGTTCTACAGGAGTTATTGGTGTTCCAATACCTATAAGTCATCTTCTTGATTCTTTGAATGAGCTTATAGATGAATTGAGTGAAGCGGGAGGCTCAGCGGCAGCAAATGCCATTTTGACTACAGACCTTGTGGAGAAGCAGTTCGCATTAGAAGCTCATCTTGGAGGTCGCTGTGTTCGTATTGGTGGGATGGCAAAGGGTTCAGGGATGATTCACCCCAATATGGCGACGATGTTGGCTTTTCTGAGTTGCGATGTAGGGGTTCCTTCTCAATTGTGGCAACAAATGATTAAAAGAGTCGTGGACAGATCGTTTAATGCAATCACCGTTGACGGGGATACAAGTACAAACGACTCATTTCTTGCATTTTCAGCAGGGGCCCCTTTGGCAGAGGAGTATCTAGATGAATTAGAGATTGGGTTAACGCTTGTTTCACAGTATCTTGCCAAGGCTATTGCTCGAGATGGGGAAGGTGCGAATTGTTTGATTGAAGTAGTTGTTCAAGGGGCAGTAGATGTGAGTGAAGCTCGTAGAATTGCACGTACGATTGCTGGCTCATCTTTAGTAAAGACAGCAATTCATGGATGTGATCCAAATTGGGGTCGCATAGTCGCAGCTGCAGGGAGAGCAGGAGTATTTTTTAAAAATGACGATATTTCTTTATGGTTGGGACCTTATCAATTATTGCGTGAAGGTAAGCCATGCAAGGAGGATAGAGAAATCATATCTAGATACATGCAGAAGTGTTTAAGTGGTAATTATTTAGTAGATGATTTAATTTTAATTAGAATGGTAGTTGGTTCTGGCCCAGGGGATGCAATTGCTTGGGGTTGTGACCTCTCAGAGAAATATATTCGGATCAATGCCGATTACACGACCTGATTTTGTGATAACTCAAAAGCATTGGTATCACTATAAAGACGCATTATGTGTGTAATACATTTTGCGATGGTGTGATTAGAATGTGATAACTATTCAGCAAAGAAAATGAAAACTTCCAACTTTCTAGTTGCTGCTGCTCTTTCTCTTAGTGGATTGCTAGGTGTAACTACGCAGTCTTATGCTGATGTTTACTGTGATAGTTATGGGGGTTGTAGTGGAACCAACAGTGCTGGGGAGCGTGTGAATATATATAGGGATAGTTATGGAGGAACTTCTGGTTCAATTGGTGGCAGAAGAGTGAATTTATATACCGATAGTTATGGAGGAACTTCTGGTTCAATTGGTGGTAGTAGAGTGAATTTATATACCGATAGTTATGGAGGAACTTCTGGTTCAATTGGTGGCAGTAGAGTGAATTGCTACACCGACAGTTATGGAGGAACTTCTTGCTAGTAAGAAGGTGTGATAACTCTGTGACTCGATTGTGATAATTGTGTGATAACTATTTCTTCTTTTTAGTGCTTTAAATAACTTGCTATGACTGACCTCTAAAAAAGGTTTGTATTACACATCCAAAAGGTGCGTATTAATGCCGATTACACGACTTAGCACAACTTTTAGTCATACCAGTATATCTCAGCTTCGACTTTTTTCGGTCACACATAAGTCACATAAATGAGAACGTATAAAGACTTCCTAAATCATCGCTAAAAAGAGAAAACCATTCCTATATGTTGGTTTTCTCTGCATTTAAATAACCTAGAAATGCAACGGAATTTGTAGAAATAGTAGTAAACCATCCTAAAATAGCTGCAACAAATGCACCTAAGATGATTGGCATAGAAGTATTTATTTTGGGATCAACTAATAATGTTATAAGTAAAGATAAGATTGCATATGGAATAGCGCAGTATATTGATCCTAAGATTACGGACCAACCATTTATTTGAGAGAGAGTTCGACTTTTTCGCATAGCCTCTAAAGGTCCTATCATTTCTTTTTCAGTCACTAATGCTACATAAACATATCTTTTTGCAAGAAATATTCCTGGAACTATTAAACAAAGAGTCCCTAGCATAATAAAAATTGTAGGTATGATTCCAGCTATAAATATTTTCCAACTTTTCTTGAGAATCAAATTTATTGGAGGTAATTTAAATCTTAAATTTGCTTCATTAGAACGCAAGCCTGTTATTAATATTGGGAAGTAGAGTAGTGAACCTAAGAACAGTAGAAATATAGACCAAAATTGAGGTGATAAGTCTTTTTGATAATTTGATATGTAGTTAATAAAATTTGCTAATCCAATTAAAATTAAATAAGTAGGAGAAATCATTCGAATTAAGTCTTTGTCAAAAGGCTTAAAAAATGATTTTTTTGCGATAGAGAATGCATTCATCGAATAGAGAGGTTAAGTCTTCATAGCTTTCAGTCTAAAAGGACTTCTCTGGGTTGACATTTAGTCACAGCTTGGTCACACTCTGATTACTTAGGGCAAGTGGTTAGTAGGGGTTTCGCTGATTGGTCACGTTTTGGTCACACTAATCTCATCGCTCTAAAGTCTTGCTATCAGTGAAATATCAAGAAACGTTCGTATCAATCCCGTTTATACGACATGAACCAATCGAAATTTCATACCAATTTTATTCCTTATAAAAAACAATCAGAATTTATAAACGGTTTAAATCAAGAGAAGATTTCTCCTTCTGTATTGGCCATTTTAATAGATTCTTTATTTGATTCTTTTAATCAGACTGATTTTAAAGATAAACAAAAATATAAAACAATATTGAATCATCTTCAAGAAAAAATTACGAGCAATATCAATAAATCTTTTAACAGTTCTTTGGAAGTATTACATGCAATCAGAACATTTGGTAATTTTTTTAGAATTGTGGCTAATGAAGAAGGCAATGAAGGAATAAAGAACCTAATCAGACAGTTTGAGTTTGGTTATCATGCTCAAGCATTGAATATTGAACAAAGTGGTGAATCTGAGATATTGACTTCAGCCTTATCTTATTTAGGCGAAAAAAGTAATCCACTCATAGTTTTTGATGTAGGAGCCAATAAAGGGGATTTTATTCATGAAGCTTTAAAATTAAATTACGGAATAGCAATTCATTCATTCGAGCCGCAGACTTATCTTGCAAATGCTTTAAATGAAAGGTTTAAGGCAATTTCTAATACAAATAATTTGCATGAAGTCTTTATCAGATCATTTGGCTTGTCACACAAAAATGGTGAATTCGATTTATTTAAGAGCTCAAAAGACAATGTTTTAGCATCAACAATTTCAAAGGTAGGCGACTCCTTTTCTGAGAAAATAGAAAGACCTGAAAGAATTGAACTTATGAGAGGAGATGATTATTGTATTTCTAATAATATTGAGACTATTGATTATTTGAAGGTAGATACAGAAGGTTCTGAGCTTGAAGTAATTAAAGGATTCAAGTCATTGATTGAGAATAGGTTAATAAGAATGATTCAATTTGAATATGGAGTTAATACAAGTTTAGCCTCTAATACACTTTATGATTTTTATTCTTTATTAGCAGGAGAATATTTATTAGCAAGAATAATGCCTGAAGGTGTAGAGCTCAGACCTAAATATGAAATTACTTTTGAAGATTTTCATTGGTCTAATTATCTTGCTATTGATAAGTCAATTGCCAATCAATTTATTAGTTATTTGAAAAATTAATCTTATGCATATCAATCACGGTTATAATGGAATGAGATTGCCTGATGCTGTACCAGTTTTATACCGGTAGAAAAAAGGAATCCAGTGCTCATCTGAACTTATTATTCTAGCGAATTTGTACCAGCTCTCTCAATAAGCAGAATCCTTGCTATGACTAGGATCTATCTATCATCTTCAGATTAATGCCGACTACACGACCTAGTTTTTGGGACAATGTAAATCGCTTGGTATAACTAGAAAATTATCTGATTGCGTAGTCAAAATCTGGCACTGTTACTAAAGTGTGACTAACCTTATGGTCATGTCCGTCGGTTTTGAATGCCTCGTGCCCGTCAAGGTGGATCTTGGGTTCAAGAACCTATAGATGTTTTTGATGGAGAGAAAATAACTTATATCTACAAGCGACCTAAAACTAATAAATGTAAGTTGTATATAAAAACTGAGCATGAAGGTGTTATTCGTGAAAGTACTAAGCAAGACGATGTAGAGAAAGCACTCACTTATGCAAGAGAGCGTTGGTATGAAATACAAGGAAGACAAAGTATAACAAGCTTTTTATTTACGTTTATGATCGAGTATGACTAGTCATTTTCAGTTGAAATTTTACACTCGATTAGCATACTATAATTTTTCATGTTTAGTAGTTCTAGGCCTCGTGGAAATTAAATAGATCAAAAAGTGAATCTGGGTTCAGATGAATCCCATCACAAAGATGTCTATTATTATTTACACCGTTAGAATCCTTGGTGTATTCATATACATCAATAAAATTAAAATTGTAAGTGTAACATTGTTCCTTCAACTGATTATTAAATATCCGAACCAACTTTATCCTGTCTTTCTCATTTGAAGAAAGCATTGATATGTTGTTATTAATAACAGGTGCAGGAGTACCTAAAATATATATGTTCTTGGCGCTTTTTGAAACCTTATTAGCAAGAAATTTAATAAACCCAGATGTTGTTTCCAAGCAAACGTTTTCACTATTTTTGTTGTACTTTCTAGAATGCAAAAGTATACCTTCATCATCTCGACAATCAATTTCTCCTATAGATACAAATAGTGGGGAAGAATCGTCAAGACCTTTGATTTGACCTAAAAAGGATGACTGAAATCTATTTGGCTTGTTACTTGCTAAATGCCAAGCCTTGACTCCTTGCACAAGTAATGGCTTTATATTGTAAGTTTGGTCATTTATTGTTAGATTCTTAAAGGCAAAGCTAAGGCAATGACTGTCACCTATATGATGGATATTACGGGTTTCTGGTAGAGGCTTATTATTGCTAGTTAAAGGAATCAGCTTTAATAAAAAAGAAATGTATCCTAAGTTATGCTTCTTAGAGCGCTTATCTCTATATGCAATTCCATCCTTTTTTTTAAGTATTATACTAGATTCAATAATAGTTTCATTAGCCAAACAAAGATCCCCTAGTAAGAAATAATTAATTGCTTGCCAAACCTTTATATTTACAAGTAAATCTACCTGTAAATAAGCTAGATTAATAGCCCTTCCTAACAAATAGTTGGATTTGCTATTTAAGCCCTTATATGAATAAATAATTCCAAGATTAACAACAGCTTCGACAAGACATGGATCTAATTCTATTGCCCTTTTGAGTACATTGATTGATTCATCTAAATCACCTTCTTCAAATTTAATGAGGCCCAGGATAAGATATGCGGTTGGAAGGTCTGATTTTAATCTGATGGCATTTCTAGCAGACCTTTCAGCATTTTCTAACAAATTACTTTCAAGTAATATGTGTGCTTTACTTACGTGAAGGCCAGGAGTTAAAGGATCTATAAAAATAGCAGTTTGTATTGATCTAGAGGCTGCAGATATTTTCTCTTTTTTTCTATATACATCCGCTAAGTTTTTATAGCAAATTGGATTATAAGGATTCAACTTGATTGCTTTTTGAGAGTATTTGATTGCTTTTCCCAAGTTTCCAACTTCATTAGAAAGAGCAGCTAAGTTCGTATTTGCATCTGAATGCTCGGGATAATGTTCTAGTATTTTAGTAAAGGTTCTTATAGCTCTACCCAATTCTTTTTGTTCCTTAAACATCAAGCCAAGATTTATATATCCTTTTAAGTTATGGGGTTCTAGGGCTATAAAGTTTTTGGTCGCCTTTACTGCTTCAGTTACACAGCCTTTTTCTAGCAAATAAAGACCAATGTTGGCCCAAGCATAGGCGTGCCTCTTATTTAGTTTGACTGTCTTTTTGAATGCTATATAAGCTTCTTCTTTTTTATTCTCAAACTGATACCGCATTCCTTGTTGGAATACAGTTTCAGCATCAACGGTCATCAAATAGAAGCTCCACTGCGATTAGCCATTGCAGATGACGTGAAACGTTGAAAGGTTGTATTACTCAAACATACTGCACCACAAGGACTTTAAGACCGTGTGGTGCAGTATGTTTGAGTTTGGAGCGAAGAGGGTGTTCTTTCATTTCGGCAAATATTAGACCTGTGTGAATGGGTTTGAACGGTAAAATCAAATTCTATCGAAAATACCCTACCATGATTTTTGTGTCGCTTATATCCCTTTCTGCAACTAGATAAACCATCTCTTTTTATTACTATTAGTGCTACTTAAAATTTTCTTTAATTTCTCTTCCATTCATTTATTAATATCAGATTCTAACCCCTTCAAGATTTCCAGTACTCATCCTGTAGTGCAGCACCTGAGAGGAGGTTATAGAACCCCCTCCACTTCTTTTCTGAGTTGGTGTCAGTGGCGACTAAGGATACCAACAGATGTATTGCCTGTTTTTGGTTAAACGATTTTCCATTATCTGATTTGTATATCACTTTTGTCTATCGCCCATATCCAAGACTTATTGCTTTCTGAAGATTCATGAGAGTTTATCTACCCTGTGGTGATAGTCAGTCACCTTTGTCATTAACGTTACCTGAGTAAGGTTGAGTCCCTATTTCTGGTGGTGGATTATTGCTGAAATCATCAACTAAAGCATCTACTTCACTTTTGAATAGTTTGGTGAACCATTGTTTAGTTGCAATGATTGCAGTCCAGATTTTCTCTCTTTTTCTATTCATAACTCAATATTCCTCTCTTAATTGATTTCCATAATAAGACAGGTGTTTTGTTTCATGTTCTCCTAGTCCAGATTGATTAGGATTGAATAAGAAGTTAAGGCACAACAGTTCCAAAAAAATAAGTGCTTGACTCAAAGGGCGGGATCGAAATACCCCGCCCTTCTTAATGCCTTACTGAAATCAGTTCAATACACTAAAAAGGAAGGGAACAAACTCTGAATCCATGTCTCTAATCCCTCGATGGGAATACATGACTGATGGCGCGAAGGCAATGACGAAGCGGGTTGTCCTTTCTGCATTAGTTCTGCTCCTTTCCCTTTGGGTCATCAGAGCACTCATTCCTTGGGTAATCGTTGCTTTCTTGGGTTATTGGGCATTCAAGTGGTTGTCGAAGGGCAGTTGAATTAATTAGAGATTGCTAGATCATGAATTCAAATTTGCTTAGAATGATCAAGATTCATTTGGTGGACTTGTATGAATTTCTGGTAGTTAATTAATTATTAGATTCATAATTAAATGCATTTTTGTTGAATACACACCTTCTAAAAATTGTGATACTTTTGCGACCATTTGTTGTATGCGAACCTTTTCTGAGTCGAGCAAATGAACTGCAATAACTAGAAGGTGTCTTCAGGCTTTATCTTTCAGACCTAACTGTGACTAAATTGAAAGGGCATTGTGACTAACTTGTGATTAAAAACCTTCTTTAAATCATTGATATGACTGATCTCAAAATAACATCTGTAATCAAAAGACCGAATATCTGTATCAATGCCGACTACACAGCATAGCTGAAGATGTAAAAGATGGAATGAACATAAGGGGTTATTTATTTATATTTAAAATGGCTATACGCTGGCTTCTTAAGCTATACAATACAAGTAAATTAAATCAATGAATCATTGCTTTGAGGTAGATAGGAAGGATTTGTAGCGAGATTCGATAAGTGATTAAATCTACGTTAAAGCTATTTTCAAGAATCATCAGTTACTTCTGAGGTGAAATCTAGAAAAGAGTTGGCAGCTTTAACTTAAGGTAAAAAGTTGAGTAGGTAGATTTTGCAATTGAATAGATAGCTTCTGGGCAATTGAATGCCCGGATATAGGTATCCAGTTTTGCTCAAAAATTGCAGCTTTTTCATTTCATAAAACCCCTTCTATCAATAGCTCCTATGCACTTCGCTGATTGATTTCTCCAAATAAGTGAAAGGTTGCTAAGGCTTCTTGTTCCTAGGAGGCTGTTTGGACAGAAGTTCCTCTATTCCCATTAACGGTTTGATGGCTACCAATGGCATCGACGGTATTACCAGCCGTGGTCTGACTTGGAGCCAATATAAGAGAATTATTTCATCACATTTGTTTTTATACAAAGCAATCAGTCGTAATCTATAATCTTCTATTACAATTAACTTTCCGATCAATAATTCGTCTTTCTTAACCAGTCTTTTCAATAAGGACTCTTGCAATCATTTAATTTGAAACTTCATTTTTAAATTAATGTCGATTATGGGCTTAAAGAAGCACAATTTTCCCGTCAAACCACCTTTAAAAGCAGTGAGGTTTTAATATTTTCTTATGTTTACTTCTTTTAAAAATAAGCCGCCAGATGTAGTCATTGTTTGGGGATGTGATCCCCAAATTTCATTTCAACGTCAATGGATGCTTGAATTGTTGAGGCCTTATTCCCTAAATGAGGTAACCTGTTATGAAGGTGATTACGATGGCTCATGTAATTTTTCTATCGAAAAAGGCACTCTGATAATTATTGTTGAGGCTGGAGTTTATATAGATTCAGATTCTTTTACAGATAAACAAACCAATTATTATTTACAGCTTCGTAAGAATCGATTAGATACATTTAGAGAATATCAAAATCTTTTACTCTGGCATATAGGCGATGAACAGGGTCATGATGGGGATAAGTTATATTTAAGCCTTCCAGATCATATTTCGATTGTTAGAGAGTTTCCACTTGACCGATATGATAATAATAAACAACTTAAAAATAAACCACTGGGACCGACTCCCTGGACTTTGCTAAATACACCATGGGTAGCTTCGTCAAAGAGAGAGTTTGCATGGAGTTTTATAGGTACTATGTGGGAGGGAACTTCACGAAAAAAGGCTTTAGAATGTTTTATCAAGCTTGTTCCAGACGGTTATGTAAATCAAGGTGATACTTTTGGTAAAGGAATACAACCTCAGGCTTATACTTCTATCCTTTTAGATTCAATTTTTGTTCTATGCCCTGAAGGACATTTTCATTTTGAGACTTTTCGATTTTATGAAACCCTTCAATTAGGTGGAATCCCGCTTTTTATAACTTCACCAAGGGATTTATCTAGGTTGTTTTACAATCCTGTGCCAATGCCTACTTTTTCTAATTGGGAGGAGGCTGCAAATTTTGTACTAGATATAATATCAAATCCAGAGGCATTGGATCAATTGCAATTTAGGCTTTTTTGTTGGTGGAAAAATGAAAGCAATTACCAGGCAAAATTCTTTCATGAATTCATAAAGAAATAGATTTAAAAATTTGTATTTTATTTGAGATCATTGCGAATAATTCTTTGATTAATAAGATGTTCAATCACCTGATAACGTTGTTGAAAATGCTCAGTGAGTAAATTAGACAGCTCCTAGATAGTTAGAGAAATCAAAGCAAGCGATTTAATTCCTGAAGATTTTGATTATATTTTATCTTATGGCCTTTGTGAATTATTAGGTATGAAGGAAAATCTTGAAGATATTTTATGTAAAAATAAAGCTGCTTCTATTAGTTTAAATCAAATATCCTTACAGCCAAAAATTGCAGATCTATGACGATTGTATTTTTTAGCTAGAGAGAGGAAAGTAAGAACAATACTTGAGTTTGGAGTTGGTAAGAGCACTATTGTTTTTGGAGATGCACTGTGTCGAAATAAAGAAAATTATTTTCATATTACAAATACAAGTTTAAGAAGAGTCAACCTTTATGAATGCCATGCTGTCGATAACTATCAAATTTGGCTTGATAAGTGTAGGAATGAAATCCCCCAGGCTTTAGAATCAGAAGGAGTAATTACTCTGCATTTAGCCAGATTAATAATAGATCAATTTAAAGGTAGGATTTGTACTTTTTATGATCCTATACCCAACCTTTGTCCTGATCTGATTTATTTAGATGGACCAGATCAGCTCTCAGCAGAAGGAGACATTCGAGGTGTGACTACAGCTCATCAGGATCGTATGCCTATGGCAGCAGATTTACTTTCTTTTGAGCATTTTCTTCAACCTTGAACTCTAATAATAGTAGATGGTCGCACAGCAAATGCTAGATTTTTAGCCAGTAACTTTCAGAGAAAATGGGCTCATTTCCATTCATTAGACTGGGATCAGCATTTCTTTGAATTGCAGGAGAAGGCTTGAGGTGTTTATAACAAGATAATGTTGGACCATTGCTTAGGAAAAAATACTTTGAAGGATTACAAGGAGATATTTAATTTAGACACTGGCAAGCTATTCTCCTTATTCATTCATTGTAAAGATAATTGCTTGTATTCTTGATCTCTAAGCATTTGTTGATTTAGTGAGAATAATGCTGCATTAATTGCATGGAGTTCATGAGTTAATCTCTCACGTCTATATTGCAAGACATCTAATCTTCGATTCATCTCTAAATAGCGTCTTTTAGTTGATTCTGTACTGGGGTAGTACTTTCCTGTATATGGGCTGTGATTGTTCATGAGAAACCTCGTTGTGAAATTGTCGGCGAGCTGACTGAGCAGACTCTCCTAAACCATGGACTTGCAACTCAGAAGCTTGAATCCACTGCTCTATCTCTGGTGTAGTCAATTAGACGACTGAGTGTAAATCCGTCTTTACGCTCGAGTGTTTTTGCTCCCGTTGTATTCCCTCCGCAATTAGGCCTATGCGTAGATTGATTTTTGTGTAAGAGGATTGAGTTGATCCTGTCCTGATCTGGCTTCTTAAGCGCGAAAACGTTGGGTGATTTGTGTTATTAGGATTGTTACTTACTTGTAGAGCGCTTGTTTCGCCTACAACTTTTATAGTTTTGCAATTCTCAATCAAGTTATTAATTCTTTGAAAACTAATTTTGCTTTCACGGTACTTGCTAGTTTTTTAAGTCCGCAACTAATAATTTGTGTCTGATGGGCTTGTTATTATTAGCTCTTCGCCTAGAAAGTGGTCCCGAGAAATATTGGATCTTCCTCTTTTTAGCAGTTCTATTTTTTTAGACCTTTATTTATTCTCAACTGATTTCATTTATTTATTCCCAATGATACTTAGTTTTTATATTTGATTGCTTTATCTTGAGTAAATCTTTCCTCTAGACCCATAGAAAGCCCAGACTAGAAAAACCAAGAAAGACCAAGGACATATTTAAACATGCATCTTCTAAAAGTCCGAAAATCATTTGAGATTTGAGAATGACTTAATTCATTCCATATCATCGAAAATGTCTAGGATAAGCGCATTATTTTTTGTCTTTAGGGTATAACTTTGCGATAGCTTCTTCTTGCTTTTCTTTTTGAGATGTAAGATATTTTCTTTTGGCTATTCTTCGGATAATAATGCCTGGGAGAAACCAGACTATGCCTATAGTCACAAATGCAAAAATGGGATTATATATGGTCATTTTCAAAAGATTATCAAGCATTATTTCTGTATTCATTGCTTATTTACTTCTCGTTTTTGCTTGATGGCTTTGTTAGCGTTGATGCAATGACGCCTTGATAATCCCCTTTGATGGAAACGAGAATAAACATCGAAAGAAATGCAAGCCCAGAAATTACAGCTACAGCCCATCCAATAGGACTCAAACCAACAGCGGCTGCAACAATAGAACTAGCCATAAGTTAGTTGTCAGTAGGTGGTTTGAACATTCTCTTTTCTGCTTGCACTATGAATAACCATGATACACCTAATATCAAACTTAAAGCATATTCTTGTTTTATCAAGTCAATTACAGCAAGTGTACTTGCAATTATTGCGCTAGTCCGAACTGACCATCTAACAGGTGTTATTTTTGCCTTAATTCTCTGTGGGATTTTTGTAGTCATATTGTAATTAGAATCCTTTTGACTGAGATTCTTTTGTGATTTTTGATGCGTTGACTTTTTTGCTGAGATCTATTTGTTTTTTGAAATATAGGCTAATTACAACTGTAATAGCGATTAGAAACAACACCATACCCCAAATGACCATCGCCGTTGTAGAAGACATGCTGCTTAATTTCAGAGCTTGTGAAAATGAGGAGTCCATTAACTAAAAAGAGTGAGTTGGTGGTTGGTGACTTTTGATTTCGTACGAGGTTTGGCAGACCATCCTTCTGGGTCCCATCCATTCAGAATTGGTTGTAATGATTTCAGGCCTATTGCATCTGTTTGTTCTAGCCATTTTTCTTCAAGGCCTTGGGGAATAATTACAGGCATTCTTTTATGAAGTGGTTTTATCAAGCTATTCGGCTTCGTAGTGAGAATCAGGCAACTTTCAATTTCGCTACCATCAGCTCCTAACCACCTTTCCCAAATTCCTCCTAGCCAAAAAGCTTGATAGCTTTGTTTTCGGATTAATTTGTCTTTTTCAAAGAAACCTGTGGCTGGAAGTAGGCATCTCCTATGTCTCCAAGCTTCACGAAAGGGTACTTTCTTCTGAACAGTTTCAGCTCTAGCATTAAAAGGCTTGAAAGAATGCATTGGGTCTTTACTCCAATGAGGTAGAAAGCCCCAAAGCATGATCGAGCTGCTTATAGCTTTATGCTCTTGTCGAAGAGCTAAGACTGGATCATTAGGTTTTATGAGGTATTGGTGCTCGTAACATTGGAGAAGGCCTTTTGGCATATTGTTTTTGAATTGATCGGGGAGTTGATCTAGATCAGTTTTAAGTTCGTATTGACTACACATAAGAGTATGACCAAGAGAGTGATGACAAATTCTTTTACAAGTATTTATTCAAGCATGGCTTGATTAGAGCCTTTAAACAAGTTTATATCTTTTTTGGCCTATTGTTCACATTCCCTATAAAGTGAAGTCTATGAGCTAATCTTTAATTGACTTTCTGTATATTTTCTATAGAAAATAGGTCAAAACATACTTAAAAGAATTTAGTATCTTACTTCTTTAGATGGTTCAATTTTTTGTGTTATTTTAGAATAATTTGAGGATAAAACTTAAAAAACTATTCCAATTAGTTGACTGTTAAACCAATGTTGAATAATGCTTGTTTTGGAGAGAAGCCAAAATTATTGGGAAATTAGCGAAGACTCACAAAAAGGTAGCGAATTAAAGACGAGACTTGCTTATATAAAGCAAAATACATTATCTCGTAGCACACCTTCTTATGTGTTTGGGGAGAATTCTTACTTGTGTCTTGTAAACCTGATTGATACTGGGTATTCAATCACCTTAGCCTTCTGAGGTTCTAGATGGACGTTATTCACTAGAAAAAGGAACCCTTTAAGCTACAATTCTCTTAAATTGCACTTTCAAGCATGAAGCTGGAGAATTCATCAAAAACGACAAAGAATGATATAGCCTTTAGTATAGATAAAGTAAGGCTTCCTTTAATTGGAGTTAGAGATAAAGTTACTATTAAAGAATTAGCAGTTAATACCGATAAGATAATATGTAGTTTTCTTATGGCCCTTGTTTATTTTTTTGTAGCCATAGAAGAGGCAGATTATCAAGTTTTTAGTGCATCAAATGATTTTTCAAAAGATGATTTGAAATACACTCAGATGAAAGACGAATGGTCAATCTGGTCATTTTTCAATCGCTAACAGTCTATAGCTTAGATTTGAATTATCTTAAAGATACCGAAATATAATTCTATTGGTTATAAGAAGATTCTTTGAACTTATCAAATGGATTGGAGATTTGAATTGCATGACTATTCTTTATCAATGTTATTGAGAAGAGTCATAAATTGAATGGCCTTAAGAGATTAATTGTGTTTTCAGCTTAGATATGTGCTTTGGATAAGCCTTTCATGCTTTGATGGAAGAATCAATAGATCCTTAGTCTACACATTGGATAATTTTAAATTTTATCTATGGTTTTCAATTTATGGATCTATAGTTCCATCATTACGTCTTGGTAAAACGATTTATTTAAATCATGAAATCTCGAGCAATAGTTACATTAGCTACTAATCGTTACCTAGAATTATGGGAGAATAGATGCTCTTCTAATTGGGCTCATTGGGCTAATAATCATAATTATGATCTGATTATTTATAAGGGACCTATTGATAGTAGTAGCAGAGCATTATCACGTTCACATGCCTGGCAAAAGCTGCTTGTCATGGCTGAACCTTCTCTGTTGAAGTATGAAACATGCCTATGGCTTGATTCAGATATTTTAATTAATCCAGATTCTCCTGATCCCTATGTAAATCTAGATCCTAATAAAATAGCTGTCACACATGAGACTGGTAGCAATTTTTCTGGTGATTGCAAATTGCTCAAAAGATCTTGGTCATGGACTCAAGAGGAATTAGCTTCACGTAAAGGTATAAGTACGCCTGTTGGATATTTTGAGGGATGGGGATTAAATAGTAAAGAACGACCTTTATTTAACACTGGGACTATAGGATTCACTCCTAAATATCATCAAAAATTTTTGAAAGATATTTATAATAATTGGGAAGAAGGTGGTATTCAAACTCTATGGGGAGAGATGATACCTTTTAATATTGCATTACAAGCAACAACCTGGCAGGTCATGCCAAATAGATATAATCAATTAGTATTCCCCTTTACTAATGCAACCAGATTTGCAACACCTCATCAAATTGGAAAGGTAATAGATCCAACCTTGAATTGTCATTCAACTGAACAACTTGTGATAGAGCTTTATAAAAAAAGTTTTTTCTTACATTTTGCAGGTTGCTTTGATTTGATGTATGAAATATCACCAAAGCTACTTTCTCTTTAATTAGATTAGAATCAATTTTATAAAATATCAACTGTATTGAATCGAGTCTTGATCAAATTACTTGTCTAGACCTAAACATTTTGTTTTACCTTGTCTATCCATACCTCAGCTAAGATATCAATTATAGTTTCTTCTCTATTACTTAATTTAATATTATAATAGTCATCATGATCTGCTCTAAGGCTTTGAAAACTGTCTTTTCCCCAAAGATCTTTATGTGTTGAGAAAAACTTCTTTAATACCCAATTGTTAGAATTTTCATAATATGAATTGAAATTGTCAACTTCTTCCTTTGAGGGTAAATACGGCTTATTTTGTGTAAAACGTTTCTCTACTATATTCGATAGTTCAAAGTGTTTTTGATTGACGGATCCATTCTCTATAGGGTTAATACGTTTATTCAAAGCAGTCAGTACCTTAATGGCTTCAAAGCTTACAGCAGTATTTGTTCTAGCTGGTACTTCTAATGTTTCAGAATCTTTGATACCAATTAATTTACAGTAGTCTAAAACGACACTACCTCCAATCAGGTTTTCTTTAGAGTATATTCTAGGAATTATCTCTTTCCCAAAGCAACGAATCCAATTTTTCAGAGTTTTTTTGTGATTACATATTGCCTCGATTCTAGGATCATCAGGTTTTGGAAGACTTTCGCAAACATCAAATCCTCTAGCTGAATTTGTCCAGTGTGAAATGGCTATATCTATTGGCCTTCTTAGATATATCAATATAGTGATTTCATCAAAAAAAGTTAATAAGATATTCGCTAACTTAGTTAGCTCTTGATCAGTTTTAAGTCGAGATTGGCAGTGCTCTGAAGACATTAGCCAAACCTTGTCTTTATTGCGACTAAATTGTTCTTGCAACTCTTGAAGTTTTCCTTTTAAAAAAAGATCTCTTTTGTTTTCATCTAATATGCCTTGACTAATTATGAGGTCATCTTTTCTAGACTTCTCATAAGCCAATAGAGGTAAGTAAATATGGTTCTCATTGTCTTTATAGGACATAAAGGATGGCACGAAGAAACCATTCTTTTCAAGTTGAGATTTGTTTATCCTTAAAAATTTTTGGATTGAGGAAGTACCTGTCTTCTCAGTTCCAATATGTAGTAAAAGCTTACTCATAAAAAGAGTTGAGACTATGCTTAGTTCTCCTTCTATATTTTACCAATAGTAGAAACTACAAAATTACTTCTTAGGTATTAAAGGTAAAGGGCTATGAGCAAGGTCTAGCTTTGGATAGTTAGATGATCTAGTATCCAATAAAGCATTTCTCATGATTCTGATTGCAATCTTTGTTTTCCCAAGGCTTTTTGAATACTGCTATTCACTCTAATTGATTTTTATACATTTAAAGTTTGCTTGGCTTTTGCTTACTACTTTTTTCAGGATTGACTTTCTTTATATTTTTCGTATTAGACCTGATTAAGGATTAACTGTTACTCCATACAAGTACTGGTGCAAATTTCCATACTAGTGCTAATTGCCTTAGTGGAAATCCAAAGACAGTAGAAACCACTTCTATTGCTACTTGTCCTACTAGCACTCTTAATTAATCAGATAACATCAAGCTATTAGATCTCAAGGCAAATCGCGAGCAAAACTAAAGAAATAAGGCCACTCTGCTCTTTGCACACTCTGGGTTCTTTTTTGCTTTATATTCAAAGGGTTATATTATGTCGGACTTGCTATAGGACTTTATCTTTAAAAAATCAGCGTTCAGTTGATACTTTAAACTCTATATGATCGTCTATGGATTAAAATATATATGATAATCATGCTAATCCATAATGGTAGTAGATAAATGGTCGTCATGATACCCAACAGAATTATCCCTGAGATCACTAACAAAAAGAAAACCATCAATATATAGTTAAGATAACGTTTTATGCGGCTAGACCAAAGTGTTCCATTAGCTTCTTCAAGTTTTAGCTTTAGCAACTTTTTATCTCTTCTTAAAACAATTAGTTGTTCTTTATGCCAATTGATAGATTTATTTGCAGCCGAAACATAGAATTTACGCTGTAGGTTGAATAACCAACTGCTCTTATGAGATAAGGATGATCTGATGCTTATATTAATCGCTTGAAATAATGCACTTGTATGCTCTTCAATTGTCTTATCTATTATTGATATTTGACTAGTTAAAGAATCAACATCTTCTTGCTTGTTTTTCAGGATTTGAATAGCTGAAGCTTGTGTTTTTCTTTTAGGACTCAATCTTGAGTTATGTCTCACACCGGATTAAAGTTGTGTATCTAATTATACATGAATTAGAATGAGTACCAATTTATATTAAACATCATATTAATCTTTAAGCTTATTTTTTTAGCCAACTAATTTTGAATGAGCTTTTTCTGCTTTTTTGATTAACTTTTGGGCTTCATCCCTTGAGAGGCAGTTTTGTGCTTTAGCTTGCAGCTTTAGAAGCTTTGCGTGTTGTTTGTCTGGGTTCATAAATTGATCATATCTTTTCTCTATGTAAATTTGCCATTAAGTATTCGATTGTCATTGTGTCCTAGCATCATCTGTATGGTGTTGACGGAGAAGTCTGTATGAAAATCGAAAATATCAGGAAATATCGCACTTATATAAAGTTCTTGATTTATATCAATACCAATACTCATCTAAGTATTTATGGGCTTTAAACCTTGTCTTTAAAAGGGTTTTGAGAATTACTTGACGCCTCTTTTGTATTTTTAAATTGTTTAAAGAGTCTAAAAGACCGTCGGATAATTGAAATCAAGCTATAAATCTAGCTCAAAATGGATAATCAAAAGCTAATTTATGCTGACATCTTACTCCCCACCTTTATAGTTGTACCCTTAACCTGGTGACAGGAGCATTAAGCGTCTTAGGATACGGTACCAGCCAATGATTTAAAGAATTTCATCCATGCTCTTGGCTTCATAGAATCTATTTAGTCCAGCTGGTAAGCCAATTCCCAGACGAGCAACTCGATTTGGAGCTCTCTCTTAATCTTTCATCAGCATTTTGAGGTTGGCTTGCCAATCTCATCAGATATAGATAGATACTTTTGAGAATTTGCCTTTTGCTTTAATGGTTTGTTAGCGTGGAAAACCAGATTGCTTTAAATTCTTCAGTAGCTCTCAGGAGTGTTCTTCTTGCTGAAGCTGTTAATGATGAATTATCAAATGCTGCTTGAGTGTCATGCTGCTGGCACCTTCATTACCGAGGGAGAAGCAAGATTATTGGATCTAGAGCTTGATAGTCAAATTGCAAGCATCAAAGTGTCTCGCACCCAGGGTTGCGTGGAAGTAGCCCCAGATCATATTTGTCATTCTGCACATGTCTGTAAAGGGAGTGCTTGGATTACTTGCTTCGCTTCTATATTAGATGAGATAATTCCAGTCGAGATTGGAATGAAAGCAAGAGGAGCAAAGGTCTTTGATGAGTTGCTTAGGAATGGTTATTTGCTGAGTGATTAATAAAGAAGATAGTTTAAGACTCTATTTCCATAGATAGAGTTTTTTAATCTATCAGTTCTTACTTCTCTTTATATAAGGATTTCTTTTGAAATCTCATGCAAAATATTTTTATATAATAAACCCTTTTAACTTCGTGGTTAGGTTAATTATTAAGACCTATTAACTTTTTTGGAAATATTTTATGAAGGCTGAGATTCTCATCAGTAACCTTTTGCCCTTCATTATTTCTTTATGATTAATATTTTGCTATCGTCAGATTTAAATAATTTCTCATATCTCGAATAACAAGCATATTTTTTGTTTAATAATTTATAGGTTTTCAATCACACGATAGATTTGCTATATTTAAAATTCTTATAAGTAGGTGCACTATTAAGTAAACTATAATTTGATTTTTCCCCTGACTTAATTTCTTTATTTAATATACTTCTCTTGAGCAAAAATCAATGATATTTACTGTTCTTAGTTTGATAGTTTAGGGTTTAAGAAATTTTTACATCTATCATTCTTCAAGGTGAATGAGCTGTCAGATATTGATCAATTTTGTTAAGTATCATCCATTTTAAAACCCTCTGGTCACGGCAGGATAAGAAGACCTATTAATGTGCTATGAAAGCAATAGGTTCCAATGGTGAACAGCTATTGGAGGTAACGGGGAAAAGCGGTGAAAATCCGCTGCTGTCCCGCAGCTGTGAAGTATCGACTTGATCGATATCAGTCAGAACGCCCGCCTTATTCCACAATTCGACGAGGATCGATCGATGATGCTTCCCTTTTTCGGGCGAAAGCAAGCTATTGCAGCTTTAGTCTCAGCATTTTTTTTGCTGACTTTTTTAGTAGAACCCGGTTTAGCTCATCATCCCTTTGGAATGGGCGTTAGTTCTGAGCTTTCAGCTTGGCAAGCTCTCCTTAGTGGTGTTGGGCATCCATTGCTTGGACCTGACCATTTACTTTTTATGTTAGGTATTGTCTTTGTTGGGATCAAAAAAACGAAGCAATGGGTGTTCCCTCTTTTGGCGGTTGGCTTAGCAGGAAGTGTATTAGTACAGTTGCAGCCTTTACCTGATGCACTAGCTTCCTGGGCGGAAGTGCTTGTCTCTTTATCTTTAGCAATAGAAGGCTTAATTGTTCTAAATCTTTTCAGCTCAAAATTGCTTTTGCCTATGTTTAGTTTGCACGGTTACTTACTTGGAAGCACAATTGTAGGTGCTGAGCCTTCACCGTTATTAGGTTATTTCTTGGGACTACTTTTTGCGCAAGGAGTTTTACTTCTGTTAGTTACAACGGTATCTAAGAGAATCATGGACTGGTTAGGAGCCAATGGTCGAATCTTGACTGCTGGAATTTGGATTGGAATAGGTTTAGGATTTTCTTGGGTTGCTTTAGTTGAGTGATCTAAAGACTCAACTAAGGGTTTTCGAAGAGAGGACCTTCCAGTCCGCATGAGTCCTTTGGGTGATAAGGCTGACTTGAACCCATCTCCTTTAAAAGGTTCAGGCAGTAACAGGGGGCTGTCTCATGGGAGAAACAAACGAACGATGTTGGTTACTGTTCGTATGTGCCTGACCGAGCAGGCTTCAGTCACCCGCCTGATGCCTCGTTGCAACCATTGCAGTCCCAAGGGTGTTTGCAAATTGAATGGAGCTGAGCGGAATCGAACCACTGTCCGTGACATTGGTGAAGACCAATTAATTGATTGTCGAGGAAAGAATTTCTGCTAAAGAGAAGTCAAATTCAGTATCGATGTCCAATGATTCAAGTTCTGTGCAGAAAACAGGTGTAGATGTTTCGTTTGTCCTTGTATTATTCAAATTGAAGAATTCTTTACTGAATATATAAGTAGATGTTGTTTCTTGTATTAGCTTTGAATCTTGGCTTCGTTTTAATCCCTCAGGCGAATGACAATCATAATTAATTGGCAAATTGTTCTTCCGTATCCAACCTATAAAATCCACTGCCGTATATGCCGAGTTGGATTCTCCTTTTATAATTATGCTGATTAATCTTTCAAAAGTTTCAGTCTTAACAAATGGGCAGGTTATATGAGATTGCATGTATATATCATAGTCATTATTATGCTTAATGAATTCCATCAGTAAATGATTACCATTGGCATCATCGCCTGCGAGTACTGCTGGGCGTTTGAAATGCTTTAAATTAAGTTTGGGTAAGTTTTTTGTTGCCCATAATTCAATATAATCATGTATATAATCAGACTCTGAATCAATAAAGAAATCAATTTTGGAATTGCATTCAATTTTTGATAAGCTAGTTAGTAACCAGCCAAATAAAGGCTTATCATTTAAATTTCTTGTGTTTTTTCCAGGTACTCTGAGACTTGGTGTACCTTTAACTGGAATTTCAACAGCAATCTTTTTTGAAGTCATACTAGAAATTTTTTACAAAATTGTATTCGCTAAGGAAGGAGGAATTTGTATAAATCCCAAGTCTTACCCCTTTCGATAGTAACCATTGATTCATGTAGGACAAAAACGCTTTGATTCTATCAACCTCATCAAAACCTTTGACATTAAATGGACCATGACCTGGATTATAATCAAGCTGTGAGATATGCCGAAGATAATTATAGGTTGAAATGTCTAACATCTTTGGAACCTTTTTCTTCTTATCATGATTATAGTAATGTTTATAATCTCCAGTGCTAGAGGCAACATCAAAGCCTATTGTCGTAATACTTCTCACCCCAACATATTCTAAAAAATAGAAAACTGACTCTAACATTATTCCTGGCCCCCAAGGGCGATTAACTTCTGAATTATCAAAGGTATATTTATTAATATCGTTATTCAGCACTAAGCAATCAAGCCAGGGATTCTTTTCGTTTTTCTTTACTTCGAACCTTAAGTCATATTCATTGAATTGCCTCGGCATGTCTCGATAATACTTGAAGCAGTTTAATGAATTAAAGAAGTGAATATCACTTTTGATGTCAATTAGATTATATGCCTATTTTCTGGATACAATAATTGGAGAATCTAAAGTTGACGATGATAAAATATCCTTATAAAATATAGCAGACGGTCCAGATATAATAACAATAAGAGTCTTTGCCTAAAAATTTATCTTTGTATCAGCGCAAGGTAAGTGTAGATGTATATATTTCCTTTTCAAAAGACAAACTTTTAAGCTCGAAAAATTCACTTTATTAGTTTTTCAGTCTCATTGTCAAGGCCTAATTAACTGATAGATATGTGATCTTCATTTTAAGCCATATCTTCGATTAAGATAAACAGCTATTTCTTCTAGTTTATTGAAACATAAGCAATTTAATTCATTCACTTGAGTAGTTGTTATAAGCTTTTCAAATGAATGATTAAAAGCTCCTAGTGTCAATAAACAATTTAATTCAAGTCTGTGAGAGATTACAGCGTCTTCCAAGGTATCCCCTATGTAATACTTATCTAGACCAGAAAATCTTTTTTGACTGATCAATTTATGTAAGGTATATTCCTTGCTCTCTTTCTCCACCTTATAATAATCTCTACCTGCTATTAAGGAAAAATATTTCGAAATACTCACTTCATTTAGAATTTTTTTGGCTGTATTAGTTTTCTTGTTGGTCACTAAAATCTGCTCTACACCCAAATCTCTATAATGATTTAGAATTTTTTTGCTGCCTGGAATCAATGTAAATTTTTTCCAGCCTGTATTATTGTATATGTCGTTGAATTGCTTTACTGCTAATGCATAACTTCTCACACTTTGATTAGGCTGAAGCCCTTTTATCATTACATTCATTGGAGGTCCTATGAATGTTTTAAATTCTTCTTTACTGATATCATTTGTATTTTTAAAACCTACCTGCTTTAAGGCCTTACAATAGCTTTCAAAGATGCCTTCGCTTGAATCGATCAAGGTTCCATCTAGGTCATATAAAATAACTAGTTTCTTAGAATAGCTCATTAAATTATAAAGGTATAAATAATATCAATGAGCGTGATTATCGATTTATGCTTGGGCAGGCGTGCCCTAATTTGTGAACTATATCATAAAACAGCATAAGCCCTATGGTCTCAACGGTATGATAATATTCAGCATTTAGTGTTAATTCATGAGTGTAAATAGGTTTATTAATTGATTTCCTGCCGCTAAGTAAAAATGTTCTAAATCCTAACTTCTCATGTGCAAATTGTAAGGCTTTAATTACATTTGTGGATTTTCCAGAACAGCTCATTCCATATATCATTGTAGTTTTGGGATCGTCAAGAATAGATGTTGTTTCAAGCCACCTCACAAATGTATTATCCCACCCATAATCATTAGCGGTTGAAGTAATAAAACCAAAGCTATCAAATGATTTCACGACAAGACCTGGTACAAGTCTTGTCATGTCTGTCGCCATATGAGCACCAACAAAATGCAAACCTCCGTTCCCAACTATGTAAATCTTCTTAGATGATTTTATTAAATCACATAAGAATCTATACTCTTTTGAATTAATAGCAGTCTTGTATTTTTCAGCTATATTTTCAAAGTCAGCATTCATTTTCTTCTCAAGACTCTCTGTCATTGGATAAAATATTCTTGCAGTTCATATTACCTGTTAATACAGCTTTCTTTGGATTTTATTTTATTATTGCCTACTAGGCTTTTTAAAACAATTAAAAATAAATTCTTTACTAGGTGAAAGGGGACCTTCCAGTCCCCATGAGTCATTTGGGTGATAAGGCTGACTTGACCCCATCTCCTTTAAAAGGTTCAGGCAGCAACAGGGGCTGTCTGACGGGAGAAACGAACGATGTTGTTCGCTGTTACGTATGTGCTCTGACCGAGCAGGCTTCAGTCACCCGCCTGATGCCTCGTCGAAACCATTGCAGCCCCAAGGTTGTTTGGGAATTCAATGGAGCTGAGCGGAATCGAACCGCTGTCCGTGACATTGGTGTGGATCACCTAGTCCATTTGAAAATAGACATTGCTATTTTTACAGTACTGCTGATGCTTGGTAGGAAAATTCTTAGGACATTCAAAGTAATGACTCTTTTGCATAGGAGGAGGCAATCAATCGCATGAAAGGTGTTGCGGTAGTTCCTCAGGGCCTTGAAGAAGAGGGAGCCAAGGAGCTAAAGGAACTTGGTGCGATAAGCGCTTTGCCTAAGAGAAGAACGGTCTTGTTTGAAACTGATATGGGTGGTTTTTACCGATTTCATCTTCAGGCCAGATTGCCGTTTCGTCTTTTGAGAGAGATGGCTTCATTTCAATGTTTTGATCGACAGTCGCTTTATGCAGGAGTACAAGATGCCTTGGATTGGGATGCCTGGTTGAATCCATCTATGACTTTTAGGGTTGATATCACTGGCATTAACTCTGGATTAAGGCATAGTCATTTCACAGCCTTAGAAGTTAAAAATGCTTTGGTCGATTTCCAAAGGCAGAGATGGGGAGCACGCTCAGATATTAATTTGAAGCAACCGGATATTTGTTTGCATCTTCATCTACATGGCGATAGAGCTGTTTTAAGTCTTGATGGATCAAGTTCAAGCTTGCATCGACGCGGACATAGAGCAGCAATGGGTATGGCACCTCTGAAAGAAAATGTAGCTCTTGGATTGCTTCGCTTAAGTGGTTGGAAGCCTTCGAAATCCCTAATAGATCCTTTTTGTGGCTCAGGAACTTTGCTCATTGAGGCAGCCAGTTTGGCGATGGGCTTAGCTCCGGGTTTGGAGCGTTCATTTTTGTTAGACCGGTGGGCAGATTTCGATTTAGGTTTATGGAAGAAGGAACAAGATTTTGCGAGAAGATTACAAAAAAAAGATATTAAATTACCTCCTATTATTGGTTGCGAGGAAGATTCGAAAATTTCTACATATGCTAGATATAATGTTGAATCTGCTGGACTTACAAATGTCATTCAAATCAAAAATAGCCATTTCCGGGACCTCGTGATTCCTGATGGGCCTGGGCTTATTATTTGCAATCCTCCATATGGCAAGAGATTGGGCATAGAGGATGATTTATTAGATCTCTATGAAGAGCTGGGTTGTTTTTTAAAAAAAAATGCTTCAGGGTGGGAATTGTGGTTACTTAGCGGGAATCCAAAGCTAACCAGATCACTGAAAATGAAATCTACTAAGCGTATTCCGATAAGTAATGGTGGACTTGATTGTCGTTGGTTGAAATATCAAATTAATTAAATTTAAGATTTACCTAGCACTGCTTTTGTTGTTTTTGAAAGGCCTTCAAGCGTTTCTGGTAAATAGGGACCTTTAGCTAATCGTCCTCCTACTCTTAAGCTTATTCCAGCTAAAACTAAATCAACTAAAGATATCAAGATTAAGGATAGTTCTAGGCTCAGATTTAATTTGCTTTGCATCCAGAGCAGTAATGCAACTTCAATTCCTAATAAGGCAAACAACATAAAAGTACCACCCATTGCTAAAAAAATGCCTCCGCTAATCAGCCTGCGTTTTTCGCGATCCATTTCTTGAAGAGCAATACGCACGTGTAGATCCATCACTGAACCTGCCAAGGCAGTTACTCTTGCTGCTGCTCCTAAACCTTTAGGACGTTGTGCTTCGCTGCTCATTAGGAACGTCTGCCTCCTGCTAGCAGAATGCCAAGTAATACTCCTATTCCAGCAGCTATACCAATCGCTAGCAAAGGTTTTTCTCTAACAGGCTTTTCAATACGAGGCCTCAAAGTTTTATTTAACTCATCGAGAAGCTCTTCAAGTTGTTCTTCAAGTGGCTCTAAAGTTTCTGCAAAATTTCTGGTTTTGTCGCCAGCTGAGTCCAGTAATTCATCGAGCTGCTTCTGAACTGCGAGTGAGTTGATACCAGTATGTTTTGAAATAACGCGAATTACATCATCGAGGCTTCCACGTGTAGCTTCCAGGGTTTGTCTTGCCAAGTCTGGCCAACGCTCCTGGATTTTCGGTAGCAAGCTTTCAAAGCTCTCATTGAACCATTGTTCTGTGAGTTCTTCTTGAGAAGACGGGGCCGTTTCAACCGTTGCTTGCGGTTCGCCGGATGCGGAATTCGCTGATTCCATTGAATCCAGACCTTTATCTCCAGCCTAGGGACACCTTTGCCACACGGGAACCCCCCCCCTTTTTTTTTTCTGCTTATGCGCTAAGGGCTTTGGCTGGAAGTCCATCTTCAGCGTCGCCTTTGCTTACATTTATTGCTATACAAATGCTTCTAGTGCTAGAAGTCATTGGTTTTCTATTGAGTAATCATGGACGTTGGCCTGTCCGCAATGATCTTTGCGTCCAATACGACCCCTACTGACTTGGGTCTAATAGCTGCTGCTTTGGCTGGTGCAGGTGGTCTTTTATTTATCACCTTACGTTTCACTCCAAAGCAGGGGAATTAATCCCAGCAAGGAAAGGACGACAAATCTGATGAATTGTGCAACTGCTCAAAAAGTAGTTCCTTTCATCTGTACTAAATCAACTTGGGTTGCCTTTTCGCTACCATCCCTTGGTATTGTTTCATGTTAAAAATTAGGTAAGGCTCTGGGCTGATGCTTTTCTTTTAAGAGATTTATTGATTTTTCCTCCAACTAATTAGTTAAGTGCCATTTGAAGATCCTATAGAGCCTAGTTTGCAATTAAAATTGCAAACTGAAAAACTCTGTAGAACAATTAAGGAGTGTAGAGATATAGAAATACTAAGGGATATTGCTATTGAATTAGTCAAGCTTAACCAGAACAAAACTGCCATGGCTCAATGGGCAACCAGGAGAGCCGCTGAGGCTGAGGAGAAGGCGTTAACTTTAAGAACCCGAGCAGATTAAGGAAATGAATATCTAATTCATCCGTATGGACATAAGAAAACGTTGGACTTTACTTGAACACACTGGTCATCCAAATGATCTGATTGGATGTCATTTTGATTTATTGCTTGAAGATGGTAACGGTTGCCGTACTTGGCGGTTAGATCAAATCCCAATTGTCGATGGTCCTTCTGTCGATGCAGTTGTTTTACCTAAGCACAACCTTTATTGGCTTGATATTGCGGAAGGACCTGTTTCGGGTGGAAGAGGTTGGGCGAGGTCTTTAATGTCAGGAATTTTTAGAGGGTCTCTTCCTGAAATAGAGGGCGCACCAGTGCAAATAGAACTTCATGCCAATGGACTGGAAGTTACTTTGAGCATTCGAGCTGATTTGTGTACGTTCTCTTCTATTACCTAATACAAACCAAGTAAATCAATCCCCTTGAGCTTTGAAGAACCTTCGCTAGTCTTTAAGCACTTTTAGATTGCCTCCTGTTGGTTCATATCAATCAGGTCGGGCTTACTCATTTCAAGTCCTTTGGGGGGACGATGAAGATCCCTCTGGATGAGGGTTTTACTGTAGTTACAGGGCCAAATGGTTCTGGCAAAAGCAATATCCTTGATGGAGTTTTGTTTTGTCTTGGCCTTGCAAACAGTAGAGGGATGAGGGCGGAGAGATTGCCTGATCTAGTGAATAGCGGAGTTTTAAGAGCTGGGAAGTCAGCGGAAACGGAGGTTAGTGTCAGATTTGATTTAACTGATTGGGAGCCAGATCCAGCTGAAGAAGGGTTAGAGCCGCCACAAGATGGTCCCTGGATTCGTCGTGAACAGAAGGAATGGACAGTTACTCGTCGTTTAAGAGTTATGCCGGGAGGTTCTTATAGCTCAAGTTATTCAGCTGACGGCGAGGCTTGCAATCTTCAACAACTTCAGACTCAATTACGGCGTCTAAGGGTTGATCCCGAAGGTAGCAATGTCGTGATGCAGGGAGATGTAACTCGCATAGTTTCTATGAGTAATAGAGACCGCCGTGGCTTGATAGATGAATTGGCTGGGGTCGCACTTTTCGACAATCGTATTGAGCAGACTCGAAGAAAGCTTGATGATGTTCAAGAACGGCAAGAACGTTGTCGCATTGTTGAACAAGAACTTGTTGCTTCAAGGCAACGTTTAGAAAGAGATTGCGCGAAGGCCCGAACTTACCAAGAATTGAAAGAGAAACTTCATTTAGGGAGAAAGCAAGAACTTGTTCTTGCTTTTGAAGAAGCAAAGAAGTCTCTCCATGACTTATCAGCTAGGCATCAAAAGCTTTGCACACAAGAAATTAGTGATGTTCAGATGATTTCAGAATCTGAGAAGAATCTTTTGGTTTCTGTAGAGAATTTAAATAAACTTCAAAAGGAAGTTAAGGCTCTTGGTGAAGATCAATTAATTACTGTTCAAGCAGACTTGGCAGGTGTTGAGACACAGGTTCGGGAGTTAGATCGACAGGCTATTTTGCACAAACAAGAAGGAGAAAAATTGCAAGACCTTCGATCTGACTTGCTAGATCGAAGAAAAAAGATTCAAAGTGAAGGTCAAAAGAGGGATGATGTTAATAATAAAAAATCTATTGAAATTGCAGAACAATCATGCAGAGATGCAGAAGCTGCTGTGGAGGTTTCGAGAAGACGGCTAGGCGATGTAGCAGGCCGTTCGGGAGCATGGTTTGAGGAGCAGAAGAAGAGAACTGAGGAACGTCAAAAGCTTCAGTGCAAACTTGCACCCCTTCAACAAGAGCAGCAAAAACTTGAGGAGCGCTTGTTACAAGACGCTTCTCGGAAGAAGGAGCTGGAAGTCGATCAAGATCGCGATACTCTTCAAAATCTGCAAGTTCATCAAAAGCTTGAGAGTCTTGAGGGTGAATCAAATGAGCTTATAGAGAAGATTAAAAATCAGAAGTTAGAGGTCCAAAAAATGGTTGAGGACCTTGCGATTCAGCAACGTACTCGTAGCCGTCTTGAGCAGGAACAGACCAGATTGGAAAGAGATATTGCTCGTTTGGAGAGTCGTAAAGAAACTCTTCAAGAGAGTAGAGGTACAAGTGCGTTACAACTGCTTTTAGAAGCTGGTTTGGAAGGAATCCATGGACTTGTTGCTCATTTAGGTGAAGTCGAAGAGTCTCATCGACTTGCACTTGAAGTTGCAGCCGGCGGACGACTTGGACAAGTGGTTGTCGATAATGATGGAATTGCTGCAAAGGCAATTCAGCTTTTAAAAGATAAACGAGCGGGTAGATTAACTTTTCTTCCATTAAATAGACTTAAAGTGAAAACCTATAACACAAATCCTGCTTTAATGAAGGGCAATAGTCCTAATTTGGATAATAGAATAAATGGATTAATCGCTACTGCTTTTGAGTTAGTTAAGTTTGAACCAATTTATAAGGATGTCTTTGCATATGTCTTTGGTGAAACGCTTGTCTTTAAGGATTTGAACTCGGCAAGATTCTCTCTTGGGAGAGCAAGAGCAGTAACACTTGATGGAGAGTTACTTGAAAAGAGTGGAGCTATGACAGGTGGAAGCTTTTCTGGCAGAAGTGTTACTTTGAGTTTTGGGAGAAGTAATGAGGCTGATGAAGTAGAGCCTATCCGAAGAAGATTACTAGAACTTGGGGAGACTCTTGCTCAATGCCTGAAGGAAGAAAGTCGTTTAGTAAACTCTTTAGACGAAGCACGTCCTTTTTTAAGAAAGCTAGAAAATCATCAGGCGGGCTTGGATGCAGAAAGGCTTGCTTCAACAAGTGCTAATGGACCTTTGTTGGATCGCCGCAAAGAGCGTTCAGAGCGCTTGGAAGTTCTTATTCAAAATGCTAAAGATTATCAAAAAAGACTTCAAACAATTACGGCAGAAATTCAACCAATTGTTCTTCAATTAAGTGACTTAGATGAAAAGGAATATCTTTCTCAAGCGAATGGCGATTCAGCGAATTGGCAAGCTTTACACGAGGAACTAGAGGTTGCTGACGCAAATCTCGTGAGTGCTAGAGAAAAGAGAGATCTTTTACTAACTGCTGAGAGGGAGTATCAGCTTTCTTTAGAACGCTTAGAAGATCAGCAGAATGCATTATTAACAGAAGAGAGTCGTCTTCAAGAATTAGTGCAAGCACTATCTATTGCACATTCTGAATGGAAAGAACAGCATAAAGACCTTCATGCAAGTCGTTTAAATCTAGAAGCTAGTCAAAAAGATTTATTGGCACGTTTAGGCGAAAAACGCCGCGCTAGAGATGTCGCGGAAGAGGAGGCAGCCAATAAGCGACAAAAATTTCAAGAGGCTCAATGGAAATTAGAGCGACTTCGCGACGATATCCAGTCAATGGAAGAAGAGTTAAGAATTGGAAATATACGTTTGAATGAGCTTGAAAAGTCTTTGCCAAATCCACTACCAGAGATCTCCGACGATCTTCTTAATGCTGGGTTGAAGTCTCTCCAAAACACTTTGGAAGAATTACAAAAGCGTATTGAAGCCCTTGAGCCAGTAAACATGTTGGCACTTGAGGAATTAGAAAAAATTGATCAACGATTGGGTGATTTAGAAGAACGTTTGGAGATCCTCACGCAGGAACGTTCTGAATTGCTGCTTCGAATCGAAACAGTTGCAACTTTGCGTCAGGAGGCTTTTATGGAAGCTTTTGAGGCTGTTGATAGCCATTTTCGTGAAATCTTCGCAAGTTTGTCTGATGGAGATGGCCATCTTCAATTGGACAATAAGGATGACCCTTTAGAAGGAGGGTTAACACTTGTGGCTCATCCAAAAGGTAAGGCAGTCAGAAGGCTTGCGGCGATGTCGGGAGGTGAAAAATCTTTAACAGCATTGAGTTTCCTGTTTGCTTTACAACGTTTTCGACCTTCCCCTTTTTATGCCTTAGATGAAGTAGATAGTTTCTTGGATGGAGTTAATGTTGAGAGGCTTTCTTCTTTGATTGCGCGCCAGGCTGAACACGCTCAATTCTTGGTAGTTAGTCATCGCAGACCAATGATTGGTGCCTCTAGTCGCACAATTGGAGTCACTCAAGCTCGAGGGGCTCATACTCAGGTTGTGGGTCTTCCAGATGCTGCTTAAGGGTTACTTTCATGCTTTGCGTCAAAATGATCCGATTCGACTCGCTTTAAAGGACCGCGTTTGACCAACACCTCATCCTCTAACGAATCACTTGAAACAGTCCCTAGCGACCGCCTCTGGCTGCGTTCGGAGTTAATGGGTACCCAGGTGATTACTCGAGATACTGGACGCAGACTTGGCTTGGTTGGAGAAGTAGTAGTTGATATAGATAGGAGAGAGGTAGTTGCTCTTGGTTTAAGAGATAACCCATTAACCAGATTCCTTCCTGGCTTGCCAAGGTGGATGCCCCTTGATCGTATTCGGCAGGTAGGAGATGTAATTCTTGTAGATTCAGTTGATTCTTTAAGCGAGGGATTTACGCCAGATAGATATAGTCGAGTTATCAATTGTCAAGTGATCACTGAGTCTGGTCAGCAGCTGGGGAGGGTTCTCGGATTTTCGTTTGACATTGAGACTGGCGAACTCACTACTTTGGTCATGGGGGCTTTAGGAGTGCCTTTGCTAGGAGAAGGAGTTCTCAGTACATGGGAAATCCCTGTGGAGGAAATTGTGAGTAGCGGAGCAGACCGAATAATTGTTTATGAGGGAGCAGAAGAAAAGTTAAAACAGCTTAATAGTGGTTTTCTTGAAAAACTTGGAGTTGGTGGTGCAAGTTGGGAAGAGCAGGAAAGACAGCGTTATCGGGTCAACCTTGTTCCAGTTGAGAATCAATTGGCATCCGCAGAAAACGTTCAAGAAGATCAGAAAGTTCTTCAAGCTGGGAATGACGAATTATTTTCCCAGGAAGATGAATTGGAATATGTTGAATTACAGGATCGTCAGGGAGAAGAGGTTAAGCAGCGTCGCTATTTAGATGAATCAATTGAAGAATCACCCTCTAATTACAGAAGTTTTGATGATGAAAAAGTTGATTTTCAGGTTGCCTCTAAAGATTCAGAAATAAATTCATTAGAAGATGATTCTTTGCGAATTACAAGACCGGCGTCTAGAAGGCCTGTTCAGAATTCTGAAGAGACTCTTGATGTTGAACCAATAGACTTCACTAAAGAGATTAACGAAACAAATCCTCAGATACAAGACAAGAGAAATCAACTTGAGGACCCATGGTAAAATTTTATTCTTTGATAAATCTTAGAGAAGCACTATTAATGCAATACCTTAAACCAGATGGATCTGGTCCATCATCAAATACATGTCCTAAATGTGACTTGCATTTTGCACATTGTATTTCTGTCCGGATCATGCCATAACTTTCGTCCTGGATTCTAAGAATATTAGTACTATTAATTTCCTCCCAAAAACTTGGCCATCCTGTACCAGAATTGAATTTCTTGCTCGATGCAAAAAGTTTTTGATTGCAACAAATACAGTGATATATGCCAGATTCTTTGTGGTCCCAATATTTTCCTGTGAAAGCCCTTTCTGTTCCCCCTTTACGAGTGACATTGTATTGTTCAGCTGTTAGACGAGATTTGAGCTTCTCTTCATTTATACTCTTGAAATCATTATCTTGATTGTTAGATGGTATTTGCATGGGATCATCAAGTAATGTTGGTTATCTAATTCAATTATTACATAAATGTATTAGATAAGAGATTAATTCTTAGCTTTTAAGTTTATCTGGGAGAAGGTTTAGGATTTCTTTGGTTAATGCTTGGACTGCTCCCGAATTTCCTCTAAGACTCTGTAAATCACTTTTTTGACCTTGCAGCCTTTCAGGAGATAAAAGCCATTCTGCAGCTTCTTCAGCAATTTCTTCTGGAAAGATCTTGCCTACTTTCTCGGGTACGACCATTCGGCCAGCAGATATATTGGGCCAGGCTAAATAGCCATGTTTACTTAGTCGCCAAAGGCTTAGTAAAAGGCCTATCCCCCATCTAAAAAAAGGTAGCCTGGCTATTACCCCAATTAATCCATCCCATGCTTGCATCACAGACAAATGCTGAGTTGGAACAATAACTATCATTGGGACGTTGAGTGCTCCTAATTCCGCTGTATTGGCTCCTACTGTGGTCAGAGCTAACGTGCATTGACTTAAAGCACCGTGTGCAGGGTGGTTTTCGTGTAAATAGATTTCGGTGCCTGCAGTAGTTAACAATTTAGGCCACGGTAAAGTTTTTTCAGGGCTAAGGATTTTTGCTATCCCTGAATGATATTTGGAAGCAAGAGGGTTTTGTTTGCCAAGGAAATTTTCGAGGTCTTTTATACTGGTTGTTGGTGCAATTGGCAGTAGAAATTTGCAATTTGGGATTTTTTTTGCGAGACGATCTGCTACTTCAAGTAAGAATGGAACCCCTATAGATAATTTTGCTTTTTTAGAGCCAGGCATAATTGCAATCCATTGACCTTCGGGGAGAGGCGTTTGACTTTTGGCAAGTTTTGGGAGGTCAGCCATTAGGTCTCCAACAACTGTGCAACGATTTCGAAATCTTCGCGGTAATCTTTCTCTGACTGTTGGTGACATGGCTGCAATCCTGTCATTCCATTGAGGCCATCTAGCCGTCCATTCGGCGTAAGTAAGATGTTTATATCCAAGCCTTGCTGATAGCAACACACTCCAAAATTGATCTCCACCCAGGAAAATGACTAAACCTTTTCTGGGCCAATGGGCATATTTTTTTGGCTTTAGTAAGAGATCCCAGAAGACATTGGCTGGTGTAATTGTTTCAAATTGACCCCAGTGACTTGCTGCATCTTTTTCTTTTCCAGTGGCATTTGGACAAGGTACTAAGACCAGCCTTAAACCAAGAGAGCTTTTTTCTGCAAAAGGTCTCATCAATATTTGATTATGTAGTTTGTCTGCAAGAGGTTTTACCCACGTTGAAAGTTCTCCTGGCCCATTAGAGACAATTACTACTACATGGGAAGTGTTCTTCATTTCAGCTTGATGAAGCTCACTCGAGTGTGATTAATCAATGCGGATGGCGAGACTTGAACTCGCAAGGCCGAAGCCACACGCCCCTCAAACGTGCGTGTCTACCAATTCCACCACATCCGCTAGGGAACTAAATCTGTCGGAGTTAGTCAAAAATGATCATAACGGTCAACCTTCCTTCTCTTGCTAAATGAGGAAAGAGTTAGGAGCGCTGATACGATCCGCCTCAGGCCCGGATATTTTCTTGATGCCTATAGGCAAAGTGTTAATAGCCAATCGTGGTGAAATTGCCCTACGGATTCTCCGTAGTTGCAGGGAGTTAGGCATTGCGACAGTTGCTGTCTATAGCACTGTTGATCGCAATGCTCTTCATGTGCAGCTTGCAGATGAAGCTGTCTGTGTAGGTGATGCACCAAGTAGTAAAAGCTATCTGAATGTCCCCAATATTCTTGCTGCTGCAACATCAAGGGGTGTTGATGCGATACATCCTGGATATGGGTTTCTTGCAGAAAATGATCGTTTTGCAGAGATGTGTAGGGATCATGGAATTGTCTTTGTTGGGCCTTCTCCTAATGCGATTCGTTCTATGGGAGACAAGGCAACAGCAAAATCGACTATGCAGCAGGTAGGAGTTCCTACTGTTCCAGGTAGTGAGGGCTTATTAGAAAGCGTTGAGGTGGCTGCAGGGCTGGCTAAGGAAATGGGCTATCCAGTCATGATTAAGGCCACTGCAGGTGGCGGTGGAAGGGGTATGCGCTTAGTAAATGCTCCAGATCAGCTTGAGAATCTTTTTAAGGCGGCACAGGGGGAGGCAGAAGCAGCTTTTGGCAATGCTGGGCTTTACATGGAGAAATTCATTGATCGTCCCCGTCATGTAGAGGTACAAATATTGGCTGATAGACATGGAAATGTTGTTCATTTAGGAGAACGTGATTGTTCGATTCAAAGACGGCATCAAAAGCTACTTGAAGAATCTCCAAGTCCAGCATTAGACCCTGATCTAAGAGTGAGGATGGGGGAAGCTGCTGTTGCAGCTGCAAAGAGCATTGATTATGAGGGAGCTGGCACAGTTGAGTTTTTATTAGATAGACAAGGTAAGTTCTATTTTATGGAGATGAATACTCGGATTCAGGTTGAACATCCTGTAACTGAAATGGTTACCGGAATTGATTTAATTGCAGAACAATTACGTATTGCTGGAGGTGAGGAAATTAGCGTTAATCAGGATGCAATTGAGCTTAGAGGGCATGCAATTGAATGTAGAATCAATGCTGAGGATTCAACTCATAATTTCAGGCCATCTCCAGGCAGAATTACAGGGTGGTTACCACCAGGTGGACCTGGTGTAAGAGTGGATAGCCATGTTTATACTGGGTATGAAATACCCCCATTTTATGATTCTTTAATTGGTAAGTTGATTGTTTGGGGTCAAACTAGAGATGTTGCCTTGAAAAGAATGAGGCGCGCTCTAAATGAATGCGCTGTAACTGGAATACCAACAACTATTGATTTTCACCTTTATTTGCTAAATAGAGACGAATTTCTTAAAGGAGATGTTCATACTAAATTTGTTGAACAAGAGATGCTTGGTTAATAGAAAATAACATTTTCTATTAACCAAGCATCTCACTATTTAATAAGATTTGAGAGATTATTCCTTGCTGACCTACTAATAATTCGCGTGCAAGACTTGTTAATCCAACCCAAATAACAGGCGATACATCTACTCCGCCTATTGGAGCGATGAATTGTCTTGTTATTTTTAGAAATGGTTCAGTTGGCCTTGTCAAAATAGGCCATAACCCTTTGTTGATATTTATCTTCGGATACCACGTGAGAATGATTCTCATGAGAAACCCTAGCGTCATGATTGCCAGTATTAGCCCTAGGGCCATATGCGCTATTGGGAGGGCCTTCAGTGCTAGAGGCGTCACAAAGTTCAAAAATTACGAGTTTAATTGTAGAAAGCGACTCTTTAATTTCGTAGTATCTCTTTGGTTTTGCCTCTACAAGAAGCTGTTATGGATCCCTCTGGAGTTAATCTGATTCTCAGTATCCTTGGTGCTGGAGTACTTATCGTCGCTCCTGCAGCCTTTTTCTTACTCTGGGTAAGCCAGAAAGATGCGTTGACGCGCTAGTCAACGATTGCGCACTTCGTAGACTGAAAGCATTGAGGCTGAAATTCAGCCTCAATTACGACGTTTTCCGGGGGCGAAACATTGGTCAATGCCAGTCTGAATTGGGCCAGCATTGTTGGTATTGTCCTCGCCGTCTCAGGTGCAGGGCTTTATTTCTTGCGGTCCTTTAAACCTGCTCTCGCTCGTGATTACGACGTTTTTTTTTGCGGCGATAGGTCTCCTTTGTGGAGGAATTCTCTTTTTTCAAGGCTGGCGACTTGATCCAATACTTCAATTTGGTCAATTTTTGCTTGCAGGAACCACAGTCTTCTTTGCATATGAGAGCGTGCGACTCCGCGGAGTTGCAACTGATCAG
>QCKG01000007.1 GCA_003215535.1 Prochlorococcus sp. AG-409-L18 | reverse complement strand
GTGACGGGATTTGAACCTGCGACCTACTGATTACGAATCAGTTGCTCTACCCCTGAGCTACACCGGCAGCAAGATGAACTTAACATTCCAATTCTGGTGCTAATCATTGAGTGATTTCTCGAGTCGTGGTTCCAAGTTGGATCCTGAACTTAAGGCAAAGCTTATCCGCGAGTCGCGAAACCCCTTTTTGGGTTTACGCAGAATTCTTTGGGTAACATTGTTTGGCTCTGCATTTATTGGGTCTTTAATAATGCTCCTTAGAGCATCTAGTGGTCAGATTGTGCGCATTGAAGATGCTGGCATCCAAATTTCTGCTTTGTTGTTGTTTGGAGGCTTATTTTTCTTTGATCGTAAGAAAAGTAATTGAATAGCAGTAATAACTAAATTGGAACACTTATGCTTATGGACTTGTTTAAATATCTAGTTAATTTCATAGAAAGCAATTTTTGAAATTTTCTCTAACTCAACTTAGATTTAAGGTTGCTTAATACTTATAGTTTTAGATATTAAGTTTACGCCTTTGGGTTGTGAATTTATATGCTTGAACAATATCTCCCTCTTCCCAATTCGCAAATCGATCGCAACCTATTCCACATTCAAACCCAGTGGCAACTTCTTTTGCATCGTCCTTATTTCGCTTGAGAGAATCTAGATCTCCTTCGAAAACAATTTGATTTTTACGTTGGACGCGAACTCTGCAATTTCTTTGCAGTTTTCCTGAAGTGATATAGCAACCCGCAACAGCACTTTTGCCAATTGTAAAAATAGCTCTAACTTCTGCTTCTCCAAGAGATTCTTCAACCATCTCTGGTTCCAAGAGCCCTTCCATGGCCAGTTGAATGTCTTCAAGTAGTTTGTAGATAACTTCGTAATCTCTAACGTCCACTCCTGTTGTATCAGCGGCACGTTTTGCTCCTGAAGCCATTGAAGTATTGAATCCAACTATTACCGCACCTGATGCTGCAGCGAGGTCTATATCGGTTTCAGTAATTTCTCCTGGGGCAGATAGTAAAACTCTGACTTGTACTTCGTCCTTGGGTAATTGCTCAAGCGAGCCAAGAATGGCTTCAACACTTCCTTGAACATCTGCTTTGAGAATTATGTTTAGCTCTTTCAGGTCTCCTTCACTTGCTTGGCCTGACATGGAAGATAAGGAAACTCTTCTTGAGGCCATTTGTTGGGCTAGTCGAGTGGCTCTGGCGTCGGATGCCCTTTCGCCAACTACAGCTCTTGCAGCCTTTTCATCTGGATATACCTCGAATTCATCTCCCGCAGTAGGTACTTCGCTGAATCCAAGGGCTTCAACTGCAGTGGAAGGTCCACCTTCCTTCAGCCTTGCTCCATTCTCATCAACCATTGCGCGTACTTTCCCAAGAACTGGACCTGCTGCTAAAACATCTCCTGTTCTTAAAGTTCCGTTTTGGATTAAAAGAGTGGCAACGGGACCTTTTGCTTTGTCTAAGTGAGCTTCGATAACTGTCCCTTTGGCTAGTCGATCTGGATTGGCCTGTAAGTCCTCAACTTCGGTAACCAAAAGAATCATTTCTAGTAACTTTTCAATGTTTTCTCGTTGAATGGCACTTACGGGAACCATTACTACGTCACCTCCCCATTCTTCGGCCACAAGGTTCTGATCAGAGAGCTCTTGTTTGACTCGATCAGGAGAAGCCCCTTCTTTGTCAATTTTGTTAATTGCAACCACTATTGGTACTTCTGCAGCACGAGCATGGCTAATTGCTTCTAGAGTTTGAGGACGAACACCGTCATCAGCTGCTACTACAAGGACTGCTACGTCTGTAACTTTGGTGCCTCTTGCTCGCATTGCAGTAAATGCTTCGTGCCCTGGAGTGTCGAGGAAAGTTAGTTTTCTTGGTTGGCCTCCATGGTCTATTTCGACTTGGTAAGCACCAATGTGTTGAGTAATACCCCCTGCTTCTCCTGCCGCAACCCTGGATTCTCGGATGGCATCCAGAAGACTGGTTTTGCCGTGATCGACATGGCCCATAACAGTTACGACTGGAGGCCTTTTTATGAGATGTGCTAGGTCTCCTTCCTCGATCATTTCTGCCGTTTTCTTTGCGGCTTCTTCAACATCGTCTTGAAGTACAGGGACTCCGAACTCTTCTGCAACGGTTTCGATCGTTGATAGATCAAGTGATTGAGTAACTGTTGCAGTTATGCCTTTGAAGAAGAGTGATTTGATGATTTCTGAACTTTCAACACTGAGCATGTCAGCAAGTTCTTGTACTGTCAGATTCTCATCTGGGACGATGATCATTTCTGGCCTTACTTGCTTTGCCTCTCTAGCGGCACGCAATTCCAATGCACGCCGACGTTGCCGCTGGCGGGTGGTTTCTTTTTTCCGTTTTCGCATTGCTGCAACAGGGCTTGATGCAGCTTTTTTCGAGGATTTTGGCTTGGAAGGACGTGCCAAGCTGGCGGATAGAACAACTGCTTGTTTTTCTCCTGCAAATCCACTGGTCTCGGTGGTAAGGGCATCATCGTTTTCACCGATGATGTGAACCTTTTGACGCTGTTTTTGAGGGGATTTGCTTCGTAATGCTTCAAGCTTGGCGCTGTCGTCCCAGTCTGGTTTCCCTGGCCGTCGAGCGGCTCCTGGGCTCCCAGCCCCAGGTCGATGAGTAGGTCGTTTCGGGGCAGTGGCTGGAGTGGCTGGTCTAGTAGGAGGTTTGGCTCCTTCAGAAGTTTTAGGCCCAACAGTCGAGCCGTCTTGACGTCGAGGAGGTGGGGCAGCGCCTGGCCGGCCAGTTGGTTTTTGGAGTTGCATTAGCTCCCCTGGCGCAACAGGTTTACGCATCCCTGATGGCATACCTGGTCTCGAAGGAGGGCCTTGTCGATTGATGCCTTCTCGGTTATTTGGACCCGACCCTGAACCTGTGCGATCGCGCCTAATAGGTTTCCCTACTAATTCGACTGTGTTCCCATCTGAACGAGGTGGACCTTGTCTCACCCCTCCAGAGCGAATAGGGGCATTAGGTCGTTGGGAAATTCCTGGCCGTTGTGGCGGCATATTGCTTTGGCTTTGTTGCCCGCTTAAAGGGCGTGGATTTGGCCCAGTACGTTTTCTATCGAGACGCTGATTATCAGGACGAGAAGGGGGGTTGCTAGGACGTTTTGGTTGGGGACGTCCAACTAATTCAGGTTTTGATTTTGGAGGGATTGAAGTTATTGCATTCTTGCTGGGGGATGTGGTTTTGCTTGTAGGAGGTGCTTGATGCTTTGAGACAATTTTTGGACGTGGCGCAGTAGCCCCTGGGGCTTTGGGCGTACTAGGTGAAGGGTGAGGGTATTTCTTGTTTGTTGTTCCAGGCTGAGCTTGCCCACTGATATTCGGGCGAATAGGAGAAGTGGGTTTGGATGAAGTGGCTTTGGCCGTTAATGGTGGTGTTGGACGACTTGGTGCAGCTGGTGGACGGCTAATCGGCGCATTAGGTGTTTTTGGAGCTGGTGAAGAGGAACCCTCTTTAGATACAGTTTTTTTAGGATTTTGTGTAGTTGATTTGGAGGGAGGAGGGCTTTGGGCTGATTGAATGTTTGTTGGTCTAGTTAGGTTAGTTGGTTTTGGTGGGGCAATAGGTTTAGTTGGGGCCTGCTTAGCCTTTTGTGGAGTTTGATCTGAAGTACTAGGAGTTTTCTTTGAGGTTGCTACAGGAGCCTTTTTGACAGAAAGGATTTCTTTCCCTGATGGAGCTGATTTGGCTTTGGGGGTTGAACGATTATTTTTCCCGCTGATTAAAAGATCACGAATTCGTGTTGCTTCTTCATTGCTGATAGAGCTGCTATGGCTTTTTGCAGCAATTGAAAGCTTGTGAGCAGCATCAAGCACGTCTTTATTCTCCAGGCCTAGGTCCCTGGAAAGCTCATAAATCCTGATTTTGCCGCTGCTGGTCATTAAGTAAGTGCTCCGGTCGATCCGAGCCCTAAGTGACTCGGGACTCCACACAAGGTGGTGCCATGGTTTATCTTGCCTCAGCGGCTGGATCCTTGCAGGGATTGAGCTGCTTCTGCAGCGCCTCTAAAATGCTTCTTGGGACCTGACAACGCAGGGCCTTTTGTAGACGTTTTCGGCGCAGGGACTCTTCTATGCAGGCCTCTTTAAGACAGACATAGGCTGATCGGCCCATCCCTCCCTGGAGGACTACTCCGCCCTGGTGGTCTTTAGTTACCTTGAAAAGCAGCTTGCGATCTAGCAGCTTTCTACAGGCAACACACCTACGCAGGACGGGACGATGCTTCACCGGGTTCCACCCTCGTCAGTATCCTCCTGGGAGTCATCTTCCATAGATTCTGTTTGGGTTTCTGTATCGATATTGTTTATAGATAATTCATTCTCCACTGAGTTTGAATCAGCTGTTTGATCCTCAACATAATCATCATTCTTAGCTTCATTTCCTTCATTTTCTTCATTTTCTTCATCTTCTGCCAATGGATAAAGCTCTCTTAACCGGGCATCTTCTTCAGCACGAGTTGCTTGTTCTGCCGCTAGTCGTTCTTCGGCCTCGCGTTGAAGGGCTTCTTCTTCTTCTCTCTGAGAAATAAGCTCAGCAACAACTGAGTCTTCAGCAGTTTGATCATATTCCTGTGAATTTTTTATATCTATTTTCCAGCCTGTAAGCCTTGCTGCCAGGCGTACATTTTGCCCTTCTCTACCAATAGCAAGACTTAGTTGATCAGGCGGCACGAGCACATGAGCGTGTTGACCTTCGGGGTCTACCAATCTCACCATCTCAACTCTTGCTGGGCTAAGTGAATTGCATATGTATTGAGTTGGATCAGCGGACCAACGGATCACATCGATCTTTTCACCTCTTAATTCATTAACAACCTGTTGGATTCTTGATCCTCTTGCGCCAATGCAAGCACCAACAGGGTCTACTTCTCTTTCAATGCTGTCAACGGCTACTTTTGTACGAGGACCGACTGAGCGGGAAGGAGGATTGGCTTCACGTGCAACTGCAACTATTCGAACAGATCCCTCTTGTATTTCAGGAACTTCATTCTCAAATAAGTAAACGACTAGTCCTGCATTAGACCGGCTTACAAAAAGTTGAGGTCCTCTCCTTGGGACTTCGCTTACCTCTTTAAGAAAAACTTTGAAGGTTGCATTCGCTCGATAATTGTCATTGGGTAATTGATCTCTCCGAGGAAGCTCAGCTTCTACTTCAGGACGACCTAGGCCAGAACTAACAGCCATGATGATGGATTGACGCTCAAAGCGAATAACTCTTGCTGTGAGTACAGGGTCCTCTAGATCGGCAAATTCTTCTTGGATCATTCGACGCTGTTGATCTCGAAGCTTCTGGGCAAGAACTTGCTTTGTAGTGGCTGCAGCCATTCGCCCAAAGTCTTCTTTTTCTGGAGTGACGTCGAGAACTACTGTGTCTCCAATTTGAGCGTCATCAGCGACTTGCATTACCTCTGCTAGGGCAATTTGATGGTCTTCGCTCTCAACTTCCTCGACAATTATTTTGCTTGCAAGTACTCGATAACCTTCTTCTTCTAGATCTAATCCTACGTCAAAGTTGCTGAAATATTCTTCTTCGAAGGGATCTTCGCTAATACCTAGGTAGAGAGTTCGCCGATATCTTTCATAGCCTTTCAGTAAAGCCTCACGCAGAGCAGCTTCAACTACTTGAGTAGGGAGTTTCTTCTCTTCGCTGATGTCTTCGATCAGGTTATTTAGGCCGGGGAGGATAACTAGAGCCATCGATAATCGAATTCTGTAGAAGAAGGATTTTGGTTAATACAAGAAATAGATATTGAGAGACTAGCCAGTTGGGCTAGTAAGTCGAACATCTACAACGTCTTCACGCGGAATCATCTTGATTCGTCCTTTGATGTTGATTTGAACGTGATCGTTGGACCTTTGATGTAAAAGACCTGCTTGCCGGAGTTCTGATTTCTCAGAATTTCGAAAAATGACTTCGACAGGGAACCCTCTAAAAGTTTCAAAGTCTCTGTCATTTGTTAACAAGTCGCTAATCCCTGGGCTGCTTATCTCTAAAACGTAGGGCTCGTTAAGAATCTCTGAGGCTTCAATTGCATCTGCCATTGGTTTGGAAAACCCAGCACAATCGTCAAGAGAAACATCACCTCCGCCTTTATGGCAGATGTGAATTTGCATGGTCATGGGGATTATCTGAGTGAGTAACTTCACACAGCAAAGATCAAAGCCGCTTTCTGCAGCCGTTGCTGACGCAATGGTCTCCAAGTCCGTGAGGATGGAATTAGGCAAGAGGCAGGAGAGAGATCGGACTGCTTGCCCGATCGGTTCCAGAAATGACCTGCCTCCAAATGGAGGTAACCGCAGGGCTTACCAAAATTCTACGCGATTGAGGGATTTTTTCTATGAAAGTATTGTTATGAGGATTAGAGGAATCTTCTCTTAAACATTTTTCTAGCTTTGATCTAAAAACAGAATGCATGCCAAAAGCTCATAATTCTGTAATCGTTTCCTTGGTGGCTTTGAGGGCATGATTTGCTTTTGTTCTATTAGTAGAAAAGCTTTAGCAGCCCTTTTTATTTCGGTAGGCGGCTTCTTAATTGCAGGGTTGATAGGAATTTCTTTAGTGGTTTCCCCTGCTTCGGCTTTGGTCATCAATGGTGAGCAAAGCCATAGCTTTGTGGCTGAGGCGGTTAGGAGGGTCGCCCCTGCAGTGGTTCGTATAGATACTGAACGCACCGTTCATCGCCAGGCTTTTGACCCAACATTGATTGATCCTCTTTTACGGGATCTTTTAGGTGAGCCAGGGTTTGCCCCTGAACGAGAAAGAGGTCAAGGATCAGGGGTTTTAATTGATAATGAAGGTTTAGTTCTAACCAATGCACATGTAGTCGAAAGTGTTGACGAAGTAAGTGTCACACTTGCGGATGGCGAAGAGTGTGAAGGTTTTGTCCTTGGTACTGACTCTGTTACTGATCTTGCATTAGTGCGTCTTGATGGAATTGAGCAGTTCGAAGCAGCACCATTGGGAGATTCTGAGGCCCTTGAGGTGGGGGATTGGGCTATTGCATTAGGAACTCCTTATGGGTTGGAACGTACTGTCACTCTTGGGATTGTTAGTAGCTTGCATCGGAATATCACTAGTCTTGGATTCTCTGATAAACGCTTGGACTTAATACAGACTGATGCAGCGATTAACCCTGGCAATTCAGGTGGGCCTTTAGTTAATGGTAATGGTGAGGTTATTGGGATTAATACGTTGGTGAGGTCTGGCCCAGGCGCTGGGTTGGGTTTTGCAATCCCAATAAATCTTGCGAGAAGGGTTTCAGATCAACTCATTGAGAATGGAGAGGTAGTTCACCCTTATCTGGGGGTTCAACTTGTTTCTCTTACTCCGCGTCTCGCTAGGGAACACAATTCTGACCCTAATTCAATGGTTCAACTGCCAGAGCGATTAGGCGCGTTGGTTCAAACAGTCTTGCCAGATAGTCCTGCAGAACGGGCTGGATTGAAACGAGGGGATCTTGTTATTGGTCTAGGGGATTTGACAATACCTAATCCCCAAACCTTGCTTGATCAGGTCGATCAGGCTGAAATAGGAGTTCCATTTTTATTGAAAATCTTGCGCAATTCAAGCGAGTTGACTCTTTCGATAAAGCCTGCTGCTTTACCAGCTTGAGGCGCAAGCCTTGCTACGGTTTCGCCTATTGGTTATTAAAAATGGCTGACATTCAAACTCAGATGAAGCATGCGGTGGCAAAAGAAGCCGTCAAGCAAATTAAGGATGGAATGGTGATAGGACTGGGATCTGGTTCCACTGCGGCTTTGATGATCAAGGGATTAGCAGCCAAGCTTTTTTCAGGTGAATTGAAAGAAATAGTTGGAGTTACGACTTCCTTTCAGGGAGAAGTTTTAGCTTCAGAATTGAAAATACCTTTGCAGAATCTCTCTGCTGTTGATCGAATTGATTTGGCAATTGATGGTGCCGATGAGGTTGACCCAAATTTGCATTTAATCAAGGGAGGTGGTGCTTGTCATGTCCAAGAGAAATTGGTAGCTACTCTTTCTGATCGATTCATAGTTGTAGTTGATTCAACTAAAATTGTTGAACGTTTAAATCTTGGATTTCTTCTTCCTGTTGAGGTTTTACCTTCCGCGTGGCGACAAGTTCAGAAAACACTGACCAACTTGGGGGGAAGTAGTGAACTCAGAATGGCTGAGAAAAAAGCAGGTCCAGTTGTTACCGATCAAGGGAACTTAGTCCTTGATGTGAGATTTCAGAATGGTATTGAGGATCCCAGGAATCTTGAGAGAGAAATTAATAATATTCCTGGAGTTCTTGAAAATGGACTTTTTGTAAATATTACAGATGAGGTTTTGGTTGGGGAGATTAATGATGGGGTTTCAAGTGTGCGTAGTCTTAAAAAACATTAGTTAGTGAGAGATGTGGAACGAATATTTATCGATTCTCGATGGCTATACAATCCTTCGCTAGTGGCTAATTCTTTTACGGCATTAGCAGTTTTTTCAAATGCTGTTTTATTGAATTCGATTATAGAAGTATTTTTCATGAAAGTCTCAACACAAAGGGCGCCACTAAACCTTGCAGAACCTGAAGTTGGGAGAGTATGGTTTGGTCCAGCCAGGTAATCTCCTACGGCTTCTGGAGTCCATTGACCTATAAAGATTGCGCCTGCATTCCTGATATTTTCGGCAATTTGATGAGGATTATCAACTAGCAACTCAAGATGCTCGGGCGCAAATAAATCGCTTAATTCAATGCAAGTATCAAGATTTTTGCAGACTATAATTAACCCCCAGGCTCTTAATGAATTGAGGCAGATTTCTGATCTTGGATGGCCTTCAAGTTGCTTCTTTAGTGCTGCAGGCACTTCCTCAGCCAGTCTTGATTCTGTTGTAATTAGGATCGAAGCTGCAAGTGGATCATGCTCTGCTTGTGCAAGGAGATCGGCGGCAACTTGTTCAACTTTGGCACTATGGTCAGCAATTATTAGGACCTCACTTGGCCCAGCTAGCGAATCTATTCCAACTTGCCCATAGACTGCTTTTTTGGCCAGAGTTACATAAATATTTCCAGGCCCGCTTATGACATCAACTTTTTCAATGGCTTCAGTTCCATATGCAAGTGCTCCAATTGCCTGGGCTCCTCCAACTCGAAATATTTTTTTAATTCCTGTTAAATGTGCGGCAGCAAGAACTGTTTGATTGATGGAGCCATCCTTGCCGGCTGGTGAAACCATCACAATATCTTCAACTCCTGCAACTTTTGCAGGAATTGCATTCATCAATACTGAACTTGGATATGCCGCTCGCCCACCTGGGATATAAATACCTGCTTTTTGAACGGGACGCCAGCGCCGGCTTAGCTTCTCACCAAGCTTTCCTTCAATGATTAAGTCTGATGGTCGTTGATGCTCATGAAAGGCTTTTATCCTGCAATGGGCTAGCTCAAGAGAGTCTTTGAGTTTTTTTGGTGTTTGAGCCCAGGCCTTTGCGAGTTCTTTAGAGGGAACTTGAAGGGGATCTGGTCGGAACCCGTCGAATTTTTCTGTATAGCCGATTAAAGCCTTGTCACCTTGTTTTTCAATACTGTTGAGGATTTCGGCAACAGTATTTACTTCACTACTTAGGTCCTTAGTTGAAGTGCGCTCAGATAATTGGTTAAGTGAAACCTTGGCAAGGCTTAGGTCGTCAATGCGTCGAATTAGCCCTAACGCTCTATCTGAATTGGCCTTGGAAATTTCAGCCAATTTTGGGAATCCGTAATCTCAAGTCAAGGTAGAGCTTTTTCTTCAAGGGTGCTGGAGTATTCTCATGGATATTCGAAGTATTTCAAGTTCCCTTGGCAAATAACAAATCATCAAAGAAGCGGATTCAGATTGCAGAACGGAATCGTTTGCAAAATAAGTCCTATAAGTCAGCAATGCGGACATTGATGAAGCGTTGCATAGCTGCTTGTGGCGCTTATACAGAAGAGCCCGGTGATGAGGCCAGGAACGCTGTTAAGGCTAGTGTCAACGATGCTTTTAGTAAAATTGATAAGGCTGTGAAGCGTGGTGTCTTGCATAGAAATACAGGTGCCAACCAAAAATCACGCCTTACCTCTGTTGTTAAGCAAGCTTTAGAACCTGCTGCTAAAAATTAGTTTGAGTTGTACTTATTCCTTTTAATTCCTTCCTGCTTACAACTTCTTAAAGCAAAATAACTAGTAAGTGGCTTTATTTGTCTGTTGTCTACCCCAACTCTCGTAGATAGTCATTGTCATATCGTTTTTCGTGATTTTGATGACGATATTGAAGAAGTAGCGGCTCGATGGAGGGCTGTAGGAGTAGGTAGTCTTTTGCATGCATGTGTAGAGCCTTCGGAAATTCAAGCCATTCGAGGTTTGGCTGATCGATTTCCTGAGTTGCGGTATTCAGTTGGTGTTCATCCACTAGATACTCAACATTGGAACGACGAAACAACCTCTGTTTTGCAACAGGCAGCTTTAGAGGATCCTCGTGTTGTCGCGATAGGTGAACTTGGGTTGGATCTTTTTAGAGATTCCAACCTTGATGAGCAACTGTGTGTTTTAAGACCTCAACTGGAATTGGCTGTTGAGTTGGGATTGCCAGTCATTATTCATTGCCGAGATGCTGCTGAACCAATGGCAGATGTGTTAGCAAAACTTAAGGCAGTTGGACGTTGCCCTAGAGGTGTTATGCACTGTTGGGGAGGAACTCCCGAGGAAATGGAGATTTTTTTAGGCCTCGGCTTTTATATCAGCTTTAGTGGAACTGTGACTTTCCCTAAGGCAGAGGGGACCCATGCTTGCGCCAGGCTAGTTCCAGAGGATCGGTTCTTAATTGAGACTGACTGTCCATTTTTATCACCAGTTCCTAGAAGGGGAAAGCGAAATGAGCCGGCAAATGTTAAAGAAGTTGCTCTTCGGATAGCTGAATTGCGGTGTCAGACCTTTGAATCAGTAGCAACGAGTAGTACCAGTAATGCAAGGAGATTGTTTGGCTTGCCTTGATTTGCAATTAAGTTGAGATTAATTGGTCATTAAAGTGTAGTATCTAGAATTGGCCTGATCCTGGCGCAGTTTTTCTGCGTCTTTGGCTCAAGAAGAGTTCAACTCCCTTCATTCGCATTGTCGTCAGCCTTTCTGACTCGATTTCATTAAGACCTTAGTAAGGCAGCCACCCCTTATTTAAGGAGTGGCTGTGTTCCATTGGTTTTGATAGTTCGTTCGATCAAAGGGCACTTCAATAGATCAGGCCCTCCTGTCTATTCCTAATTTCTCAACACCAGGTTCCGGCATGAGCAGAAGCGCGATTCAGGTCGCCAAGACCGCTACTTACCTTCCCGATCTGGTAGAGGTACAGCGGGCAAGCTTTAAGTGGTTTTTGGAAAAGGGTTTAATTGAGGAGCTAGAGAGCTTCTCGCCTATTACTGATTACACAGGTAAGCTTGAACTTCATTTTGTAGGAAGTGAATACAGGTTAAAAAGACCTCGTCATGATGTTGAGGAAGCCAAGAGAAGAGATGCCACTTTCGCATCTCAAATGTATGTGACTTGTCGGCTGGTTAATAAGGAAACTGGCGAGATTAAAGAGCAAGAAGTATTTATTGGTGAGCTACCACTAATGACGGAAAGGGGGACTTTTATTATTAATGGAGCTGAAAGAGTAATTGTTAATCAGATTGTTCGTAGTCCAGGGGTTTATTTCAAGGATGAGCAAGATAAGAATGGAAGAAGAACTTATAACGCAAGTGTTATTCCTAATCGTGGCGCATGGTTGAAGTTTGAAACTGATAAGAATGATCTTCTACATGTACGCGTTGATAAGACTCGCAAGATAAATGCCCATGTTTTAATGAGAGCGATGGGCCTTTCTGATAATGATGTAATCGATAAGCTTCGTCATCCGGAATACTATAAAAAGTCGATTGACGCTGCAAATGAGGAGGGAATAAGCTCTGAAGACCAAGCACTATTAGAGCTTTATAAGAAATTGCGTCCAGGAGAACCTCCTTCTGTTAGTGGTGGTCAACAGCTTTTGCAGACTAGGTTCTTTGACCCTAAACGTTATGACCTTGGCCGAGTTGGTCGATATAAAATCAACAAGAAGTTGAGATTAACTATCCCTGATAATGTTCGAACACTTACACATGAGGATGTTTTATCGACATTAGACTATTTGATAAATTTGGAACTTGATGTTGGAGGCGCCAGTCTTGATGATATAGACCATTTAGGTAATAGACGTGTGCGCTCTGTTGGTGAGTTATTGCAGAATCAGGTGCGTGTGGGTTTAAACAGACTTGAACGGATTATTAAAGAAAGAATGACAGTTGGTGAGACTGATTCTCTTACTCCAGCCCAATTAGTAAATCCAAAGCCACTAGTCGCAGCTATTAAGGAATTTTTTGGATCTAGTCAACTTAGCCAATTTATGGATCAAACTAATCCTTTGGCTGAATTGACTCACAAGCGAAGAATTTCTGCATTAGGGCCTGGAGGCCTTACCAGGGAGAGAGCTGGTTTTGCAGTGAGAGATATACACCCTTCTCATTATGGCCGCTTATGTCCAATTGAGACTCCAGAGGGACCGAATGCTGGCTTGATTAATTCATTGGCTACACATGCACGAGTTAATCAATATGGATTTATAGAGACACCTTTTTGGAAGGTTGAGGAAGGTCGTCTAATAAAAGAAGGTGATCCGATCTATTTGTCTGCAGATTTAGAGGATGAATGTCGGGTTGCACCTGGTGATGTCGCCACGGATAGTGATGGCAGAATCTTGGCTGATTTGATACCAGTGAGGTATAGGCAGGATTTCGAAAAAGTTCCACCTGAGCAGGTTGATTACGTTCAGCTTTCTCCAGTTCAGGTGATCTCTGTAGCAACATCTTTAATACCTTTCCTCGAACACGATGATGCGAACAGGGCCTTGATGGGTTCGAATATGCAGAGACAAGCTGTTCCACTTTTACGGCCTGAGCGTCCTTTGGTTGGAACAGGGCTTGAAACACAGGTAGCAAGAGACTCTGGGATGGTCCCTATTTCACGTGTAAATGGGACAGTCACTTATGTAGATGCAAATGCAATTGTTGTGACTGATGAAGATGGTTTGGACCATACACATTATCTACAGAAATATCAACGCTCAAATCAAGACACTTGCCTTAATCAGAGACCAATTGTTTCTCAAGGAGATCCTGTAATCGTTGGTCAGGTTTTAGCTGATGGCTCGGCATGCGAGGGAGGTGAAATTGCATTAGGGCAGAATGTTCTGGTTGCCTATATGCCATGGGAAGGTTACAACTATGAAGATGCAATTCTTGTTAGTGAGAGATTAGTTAAGGATGATCTTTACACCTCGGTTCATATTGAAAAATATGAAATAGAAGCGCGTCAAACTAAATTAGGGCCAGAAGAAATCACCAGGGAAATACCTAATGTTTCAGAGGAGAATCTTGGTAATCTTGACGAAATGGGGATTATCAGAATAGGTGCATTTGTTGAAAGTGGAGATATTTTGGTTGGGAAAGTTACTCCTAAGGGTGAATCAGATCAGCCACCTGAGGAAAAGCTTTTAAGAGCAATATTTGGTGAAAAAGCTCGTGATGTTCGTGACAATTCTTTGAGGGTACCTAGTACTGAACGTGGTCGAGTTGTTGACGTCCGTATTTATACCAGAGAACAGGGAGATGAACTCCCACCTGGTGCAAATATGGTGGTTAGGGTTTATGTGGCACAACGGAGAAAAATACAGGTCGGTGACAAAATGGCTGGTCGCCATGGGAATAAAGGAATTATTAGTCGGATTCTTCCAAGAGAAGATATGCCTTATCTTCCAGATGGGACACCTGTAGACATTGTTTTAAATCCATTAGGCGTACCAAGTCGAATGAATGTTGGCCAGGTTTTTGAGTGTCTTATGGGTTGGGCAGCAGCAAATCTTGATTGCCGAGTCAAAGTTGTACCATTTGATGAGATGTATGGGGCTGAAAAATCTCAACAAACGGTTGAAGCCTACTTAAAAGAAGCTGCTAAACAGCCTGGTAAAGAATGGGTTTATGATCCTTCTAATCCTGGCAAGCTTCAATTAATTGATGGCCGAAGTGGAGAGCCATTTGATCAGCCCGTAACAGTTGGATATGCCCAAATTCTTAAATTAGTTCATCTTGTTGATGATAAGATTCATGCCCGCTCTACTGGTCCATATTCTTTAGTTACTCAACAACCTTTAGGTGGTAAAGCTCAGCAAGGTGGCCAACGTCTTGGTGAAATGGAGGTGTGGGCGTTAGAAGCTTATGGAGCTGCTTATACTCTTCAGGAACTTCTTACTGTGAAGTCTGATGATATGCAGGGTCGAAATGAAGCCTTAAATGCAATTGTCAAAGGGAAACCAATTCCTAGACCAGGTACTCCAGAGTCGTTCAAAGTCTTAATGCGTGAGCTTCAATCTTTAGGTCTTGATATTGGTGTTTATACCGATGAAGGCAAAGAAGTGGATCTTATGCAGGATGTCAATCCCAGACGGAGTACACCTAGCAGGCCGACTTATGAATCTTTAGGAGTCTCAGATTACGAGGAAGATTAATAGTTTCTCCTAAGTACTTCCCTTCGCAAACTTTATCGATTGAGATTTAATTATGACTAACAGCAATCTAAGAACAGAAAACCATTTTGACTACGTCAAAATCACTTTAGCTTCTCCAGATCGAGTAATGGAGTGGGGACAAAGGACTCTCCCTAATGGCCAGGTGGTGGGTGAAGTAACCAAGCCAGAAACAATTAACTACAGGACACTTAAACCAGAGATGGATGGTTTGTTCTGTGAGAAAATTTTCGGGCCTTCAAAAGATTGGGAATGTCATTGTGGAAAATACAAGAGAGTTCGTCATCGTGGAATTGTTTGCGAAAGATGTGGAGTTGAAGTTACTGAAAGCCGAGTTAGAAGGCACAGGATGGGCTTTATTAAATTGGCGGCCCCTGTTTCCCATGTTTGGTATTTAAAGGGAATCCCCAGCTATGTAGCAATTTTGCTTGATATGCCTTTAAGGGATGTTGAACAAATTGTATATTTCAATTGCTATGTAGTCCTTGATCCAGGTGATCATAAAGATCTTAAGTATAAGCAACTTCTTACAGAAGATGAGTGGCTTGAAATTGAAGATGAGATCTATGCAGAAGATTCAACTATTGAAAATGAACCTGTTGTCGGAATAGGAGCTGAGGCTTTAAAACAGTTATTAGAAGATCTTGAATTGGCTAAGATAGCTGAGGAATTGCGAGAGGATATAACCACTAGTAAGGGGCAGAAACGGGCAAAGTTAATTAAGCGCTTGAGAGTAATTGACAATTTTATCGCAACTAATGCAAGTCCTGAGTGGATGGTTTTAGATGCTATTCCAGTTATTCCTCCTGATTTGAGGCCTATGGTGCAATTAGATGGAGGCAGATTTGCAACGTCAGACTTAAATGATCTTTATAGGCGGGTTATAAATCGAAATAATCGATTAGCTCGCTTACAGGAGATTCTTGCACCTGAAATTATTGTCAGGAATGAGAAGAGAATGCTCCAGGAAGCTGTAGATGCTCTTATAGATAATGGACGTCGTGGTAGAACTGTAGTGGGAGCAAATAATCGTCCTCTTAAGTCTTTAAGTGATATTATTGAGGGCAAACAGGGGCGCTTTAGGCAGAACTTGCTAGGTAAGCGAGTTGATTATTCAGGCCGATCTGTAATTGTAGTTGGCCCAAAATTAAAGATGCATCAGTGTGGATTGCCAAAGGAAATGGCTATAGAACTCTTTCAGCCTTTTGTAATACATAGGCTGATTCGTCAGAACATAGTTAATAACATTAAAGCTGCAAAGAAGTTAATACAAAGAGCTGATGATGAAGTTATGCAGGTTTTACAAGAAGTTATTGAGGGGCATCCAATTCTCTTGAACCGTGCCCCTACTCTTCACCGCCTAGGAATCCAGGCGTTTGAACCAAAGTTGGTTGATGGTAGAGCTATTCAGCTTCATCCATTGGTTTGCCCAGCATTTAATGCTGATTTTGATGGAGACCAAATGGCTGTTCATGTCCCTCTTGCTATTGAAGCTCAGACAGAGGCCCGTATGTTGATGCTTGCGAGTAATAACATTCTTTCTCCAGCTACTGGGGATCCAATAATTACTCCTTCTCAGGATATGGTTCTTGGATCTTATTATCTAACTGCACTTCAGCCGGAAGCATCTCGCCCAGAATTTGGTGATAGATCTCGAACCTTCGCTTCACTTGAGGATGCAATTCATGCGTTTGAAGATAAGCGGCTCAATCTGCATGATTGGGTATGGGTTCGTTTCAATGGCGAGGTTGAAGATGAAGATGATTTGGATGAACCAATTGAATCGAAAAAATTGGAAGATGGAACTCGTTTTGAACAGTGGACTTTTAGAAGAGATCGCTTAGATCAAGAAGGTGGCCTAATAAGTCGCTACATCCTTACAACAGTTGGTCGGGTTGTGATGAATCACACGATTATTGATGCAGTGGCGGTTACTTGAATCTCTCTTTTAAATCCTTTCTCTCTTAAATCTGATCTTTAACAAGCGATGACTTCCACACCTTCTAAATCTCGTAAATCATCCAGCAAGTCAACTAAGTCCGCAAGAAGTGGCAAGGGTAGGGGTAAGGGCTCTAAAAAGTCAGCGCCAGTAAGTGCATCTCCAGTACTTGCAAAAACCCCACCACCATTCAGGAATCGTGTTGTTGATAAAAAAGGATTAAAACAATTAGTCGCTTGGGCATATAAGACCCATGGGACGGCAGCCACCTCAGCAATGGCGGATAATTTGAAGGACCTCGGTTTTCGATACGCCACTCAAGCAGCAGTTTCTATTTCTGTAGATGACCTCAAGGTCCCTGAGGCAAAACAAGACTTGTTAGGTCAGGCGGAGGAACAAATTACGGCAACTGAGGAGTGCTATCGCCTCGGAGAAATAACAGAGGTTGAGAGACATACAAAGGTTATTGATACATGGACCGAGACAAATGAGCGTTTAGTGGACGCTGTCAAGAAAAATTTTAATCAAAACGATCCACTTAACTCTGTTTGGATGATGGCCAATTCAGGAGCCAGAGGAAATATGTCTCAGGTAAGGCAACTTGTTGGAATGCGTGGATTAATGGCGAATCCTCAAGGTGAAATTATTGACTTACCAATTCGAACTAATTTCCGAGAAGGTTTAACGGTTACTGAGTATGTAATTTCCTCTTATGGTGCGCGCAAAGGACTGGTTGATACAGCTCTACGTACTGCAGATTCTGGTTACTTAACTCGTCGTTTGGTTGATGTTTCTCAGGATGTCATCGTTCGGGAGGAGGATTGTGGAACTTCTAGGGCAATAAGCATAAAAGGTGAGGATGGACGATATGGCAATCGACTTGTTGGGCGCCTAACAGCTCAACCTGTTTTGGGTACAGAAGGGGAAGTTGTTGCTGAGAGGAATCAAGAGATTGATCCTGAACTTTCTAGGCGTATTGAAAAAGCAAAAGTACCTGAAGTAATGGTTCGTTCTCCACTGACATGTGAGGCGACTCGTTCAGTTTGTAGGAAGTGTTATGGATGGGCTCTTGCTCATAATGAACTAGTAGACCTAGGTGAAGCTGTAGGCATCATTGCTGCCCAGTCTATTGGTGAGCCAGGGACTCAACTCACAATGAGAACCTTTCATACTGGAGGTGTCTCGACGGCTGAGACAGGGGTGGTTAGATCGACAATATCTGGAACAGTAGAATTTGGACCTAAGGCTCGCATTCGAGGATATAGAACCCCTCATGGAGTAGAGGCTCAACAGTCAGAAGTTGATTTCATTCTTACTATCAGGCCTTCTGGTAAAGGAAGGCCTCAGAGGATAGAGATTACAAATGGTTCTTTGCTTTTTGTTCAGGATTCTCAAGAGATCGAATCAGATGTAACGGTTGCTCAGATTGCTGCTGGTGCTGTTAAGAAGAGTGTTGAGAAAGCGACTAAAGATGTTATTTGTGACCTTGCTGGTCAAGTGCGCTATGAGAGTGTTATTCAGCCTAGGGAAGTCACTGATAGACAAGGAAACATTACTTTAAAAGCTCAACGACTTGGAAGACTTTGGGTCTTGGCTGGAGATGTTTATAACCTTCCTCCTAATGCTCAACCTGTGGTCAAGGGGAATGTAAAAGTTTCTGCGGGTCAGGTTTTAGCTGAGGCAAGTCAAGCGAGTGAGTTTGGAGGGGAGGTAAGACTTAGAGATTCAATTGGTGATTCTCGTGAGGTGCAGATAGTTACTACTTCAATGACACTTAAGGATTTTAAGTTGCTTGGAGAATCAACTCATTCAGGAGAAATTTGGCATTTAGAAGCTAAAGATGGTACTCGCTATAGGTTGAATACTATTCCTGGGAGCAAGATAGGTAATGGAGAGATAGTTGCAGAACTTGCTGATGATCGATTTAAAACTCAAACAGGAGGATTTACTCGCTTTGCTCCTGGACTTTCTATTAAGAAAGCGCGCTCTGCAAAGAATGGATTTGAGGTAAGTAAGGGAGGAACTCTCCTTTGGATACCACAAGAAACTCATGAAATTAATAAGGATATTTCTCTCTTGATGATTCAAGATGGTCAGTGGATTGAGGCAGGAACTGAAGTCGTCAAGGATATCTTTAGTCAGACTTCTGGAATCGTTACTGTCACCCAGAAGAATGACATATTGAGGGAAATAATTGTTCGAAGTGGCAACTTCCATCTTTGCAATGAGAGCAAAGCATTGGATCGGTTTAAGGATGAAGGCCAAATGGTTAATCCAGGGGAGACGATCGCTAAGGGCATTAAATCCGAAGCTATGGTTTTTGTTCAGACTGTTGAAAGCCCTGAAGGAACTGGCCTTTTGCTTAGGCCTGTTGAGGAATACACGATTCCAGATGAGGCGCAGTTACCTGAATTGGCGCATATAAAACAACCAAAGGGACCTCATTTAGGTTTAAAAGCTACTCAAAGACTCGCTTTTAAAGATGGTGAACTTATTAAGTCAGTTGAAGGTGTTGAGTTACTTAAAACCCAGTTGAGCTTGGAGACATTTGATACAACCCCTCAAATGACTGTGGATGTTGAGGCTGTTCCTGATAAGCGGGCTAGGACTATTGACAGATTGCGACTTGTCATTCTTGAAAGCATCCTGGTGAGACGAGATACCATCTCTGATTCCAGTCATGGATCAACGCATACAGAGCTTCAAGTTGAAGATGGTCAGTCTGTTAAAGCATCGGATGTAGTAGCAACAACTCAAATTCTGTGCAAGTTGGAAGGAGTAGCTCAATTGCCAGATGTTCAGGAAGGTGATCCAGTGCGGCGATTGATTGTTGAGAGAGAGGAGGATACAACGACTATTCCTATAACTGGTGAACCTCTTGTTAAAGAGGGGCAAAGAATTGTTGATGGAGATTTATTGGCCAAAGGGGAACCCGTAAATTGTTGCGGAGAAGTTGAGTCAGTTGATTCCAAAAAAGGAGTAACACTTCGCTTGGGGAGGCCTTATATGGTTTCTCCTGATTCTGTTCTTCATGTTCGTGATGGTGACTTGGTCCAGCGTGGAGACGGCCTAGCCTTATTGGTGTTTGAAAGGCAAAAGACTGGCGATATTGTTCAGGGTCTCCCAAGAATTGAGGAGTTACTTGAGGCTAGAAGGCCTCGTGAGTCTGCGATTCTCTGTAAAAAGCAAGGCACAGTAGAGATTAAACAAGAAGATGATGATGAATCAATTACTGTGACCGTTATTGAGTCAGATGACGCTATTGCTGAATACCCCATCCTTTTAGGTCGCAATGTGATGGTGAGTGATGGACAACAGGTCAAAGCAGGTGAATTGTTAACCGATGGCCCGATAAATCCACATGAATTACTTGATTGCTTCTTCTCGGATTTACGTGATCGCAAGCCATTAATGGATGCTGCACAGGAGGCGATTGCAAAACTTCAGCATCGACTAGTTACTGAAGTGCAAAATGTCTACAAGTCTCAGGGAGTGGCCATTGATGATAAGCACATTGAGGTCATAGTTCGCCAAATGACTAGCAAGGTGCGCATCGAGGATGCCGGCGATACAACACTTCTACCTGGTGAATTAATCGAATTAAGACAAGTCGAGGATACTAATGAAGCAATGTCTATTACAGGTGGAGCTCCTGCAGAATTCACCCCTGTCTTGCTTGGGATTACAAAGGCATCTTTGAATACGGATAGCTTTATTTCGGCAGCTTCTTTCCAAGAAACAACAAGGGTTCTTACTGAAGCTGCTATAGAAGGTAAGAGTGATTGGCTACGCGGGCTCAAGGAAAATGTAATTATTGGTCGCCTTATTCCTGCTGGTACTGGGTTTAGTGGTTTTGTTGAGGAGTTGCGTGCAGAAGCAGGTCCTCATCCAGATATTTTGGCGGAGGATCCTGCAGGTTATAGACGTATGCAGAATTTACGACCTGATTACACTGTCGAGATGCCTTCCGCTACTGCAGCTAGTTCTACTGCTGTTTTGGATGATCCTAGTGATGAAGACCTTGAAGCAACGCGAAATAGGCATGGGATTGATCCATCCGCCAGTAATTTTGCTGCATTCGCTCGTCCTTCAGGAGAAAATGACCTGCTTGAAGAGCAAATGCCAGATCCAGCTGCACTTGAAGGCCTTCAGGAGGAGGGGCTGCTCTCAGATGAGTAGCAATTTTTTATCACCTAGAAGTGCAATTTTTGACTAATATCAAATTCGCTCGATTAGCTCAGGCTGATTTAGATGGTTGAACCAACTCTTGTCCCAAAGAGGCGATTGCCTCGTTATGGCTTCCATAATCACACCGAGAAGCTCAATGGTCGTTTGGCCATGCTTGGGTTTATCGCGTTAATGATATTGGAGAAAAATTTAGGACATGGTGTCCTGAACTGGTGAGCATTTCACCGTTAAATGGCGGTGTTACTCCTTTGCTAGGACTTGGTTCAGAAGCTCTTGAGGCATGGGCTGTTGAACAGGGACAACCTGCCTTTCGAGGCCGTCAAATTCATGATTGGCTTTACGTTAAGGGAGTTAAAGACTTGGATGCGATAACGGTTTTGCCAAAGACTTGGCGGAACTTGTTAATGAAGCAGGGTGTTTCTATTGGACGCTTAAAGGAAATAAAGAGGGATATTGCGCTTGATGGGACGATGAAATTGTTGCTTAAAACATCTGACGGTGAAAAGATTGAGACAGTTGGGATCCCTTCAGAGAGACGTCTAACAGTTTGTGTTTCGAGCCAAGTTGGATGCCCAATGGCCTGTCGATTTTGTGCCACTGGTAAGGAGGGATTACAGAGATCTTTAGCAGTTCATGAGATTGTTGATCAGGTTCTAAGTGTGAGAGAAGCAATGAACCGACGTCCTTCACATGTTGTTTTTATGGGAATGGGAGAACCGTTACTAAATAGTGAAGTGGTGCTGAATGCTATTGGTTGTATGAATCAAGATTTGGGGATAGGTCAGCGGCGCATCACCATTAGTACTGTTGGAGTTGTTAACACCATTCCGAAACTTGCTGAGATGGCGTGTAGTCGACTGGGCCGTGCACAGTTTACTCTCGCAGTGAGTCTCCATGCATCTAATCAAGAATTAAGAGAAAAGTTGATCCCTACTGCTAAGTCTTACCCCTTAAAAAGGTTGTTAGATGATTGCAGGGCATATGTCTCTATGACTGGGAGACGAGTCAGTTTCGAATACATTTTGTTGGGGGGCTTAAATGATCAAGTTGTTCATGCAGAACAACTTGCAGATACGGTTGGTGGCTTTCAGAGTCATGTCAATTTGATTGCATATAACCCAATTGGAGGAGAAGACTTCAAGCGCCCTACTTCTGCAGTAATACAGGCTTTTAGTGGTGCTCTTCAGAGACGAGGTTTGGCCGTAACCCTCCGCGCTAGCAGAGGGCTAGATCAGAATGCTGCTTGTGGCCAGTTACGTCGTCAGTATCAAATGACTGAGTGAAGGAATTTAAGTTGGGCTATACCTATTCTTTGGCAAAGTGATATGGCATTTATTGATTGGCTAATACTAGTTATTTATTTGATTATTACTCTTGTCCTTGGATTGCTTTTAGCTGGTAGAAATCGGTCTCAGGATGACTACTTCATTGCTGGAAGGCGTTTGAGTGGTTGGCTGGCAGGGGCCTCTATGGCCGCTACAACATTCTCTATTGATACGCCTCTTTATGTGGCAGGACTTGTTGGAAGTCGGGGTTTAGCTGGTAATTGGGAATGGTGGAGTTTCGGTCTTGCTCATATTGCGATGGCAGTTGTTTTTGCTCCAATGTGGCGCAGGACAGGTGTTCTTACTGATGCTGCTTTTACAGAGTTGCGGTATGGGGGAGCTCCTGCGGCCTGGTTGAGGGGTGTAAAGGCCTTCATCCTTGCTGTTCCAGTGAATTGTATTGGCATTGGATATGCCTTTTTGGCCTTGAGAAAAGTTGTTGAGGCTTTGAGCATTGTTGATGGACGTCTTGTGTTTGGCGGCGTTACCGACACGATGCTTTTGTTAATTGTGGTTGGATTTTTGATACTTATCTATACAGCTGTAGGAGGTCTTTGGGCTGTAGTAGTTACTGATGTAGTGCAGTTGTTATTGGCCCTGGTTGGAGCTTTTGCTGTTGCTTTTGCCTCATTACATGCCGCAGGAGGGATGGCTGAGTTGTTGCAAAAAATTGATAGTTTTGAACGCCCTGAAATGCTCTCGATATTCCCTTGGACCTTCAATGAAAAAGGATTTCATTGGATTGATAGTGCCGGAATAAGTTTTGCTAGTTTTTTTGCATACTTATCTTTGCAATGGTGGAGCTTTCGGCGGAGTGATGGCGGTGGGGAGTTCATTCAAAGATTATTGGCAACAAGAGATGAAAATCAGGCAAGGTTGGCTGGATGGGTTTTCCTTGTGGTTAATTACATCCTTAGGAGTTGGCTATGGATATTAGTTGCACTATCTGCTGTCGTACTTCTTCCGTCACAACAGGATTGGGAGTTGAGTTACCCAATCCTTGCTGTTAAGTATCTCCCTCCAGTAGTTCTAGGCCTAGTTGTTGTTTCATTAGTCGCTGCTTTTATGAGTACGGTTAGTACTTCTGTGAATTGGGGAGCAGGGTATTTAACCCATGATCTTTATCAACGATTTATAAGGCCTGGGGCCAAAAGAAGTGAATTACTTCTAGTTGGTCAAATTACCACTGTCATGCTGTTGTTGTTGGGAATTCTCACAGCTTCGTTTAGTCAAAGTATTGGGTCAATATTTCGCTTAGTCATTGCTATTGGAACTGGTCCAGGAGTTGTCTTGGTATTGAGATGGTTTTGGTGGCGTGTTAATGCTGCTACTGAATTAGCAGCAATGCTAAGTGGGTTTTTAATTGGTATTGCAACCTCCTTAATCCCATTCATTCGTATCGAAGATTATGGAGTCAGGTTATTTGCAACTACTTTTTGTACAGCGACTATATGGTTGTGTGTTTTAGCTGTAACCCCACCAGAGTCAGAGGCTGTCTTGGAGCGTTTTGTTCGTAAGGTTCGGCCTTCTGGACCTGGGTGGCGAACTTTGCGGAGTGAAATTGGCGTTCAAGAAGCTGATCCAATATGCGATTTGATAATTCGTTTTTTTCTAAGTACTGGCGTTCTTTTTGGAGGTTTGCTCGGTGTGGGTGGATTTCTTCTGCACCAGGAGAGGACAGGATGGTTAGGCCTTTTGGTGGCGATTGTTAGTTTATTTGTGATGAATCGAGGGCGATGGCGGAATATTGCTTTAACCACTTAATTAGTCAGGTTTGCATGATGCAAGCAGAATGATTCAAAATGACGCTGAATTTTGAGTTTCCTTCGCTCTACTCTCCTGCCAATCCTTATTGTGGCTCTATTTGGTGTGGCCTTTTTTGCCGTGAGTGCACGCATCTGGCTACCTGGGGACATGCTTGCTCCAGCTCCAATTAATTGATGTTCTGCGGAATCTCTCTAAGGTTTTGTTCATGACTCATGGTGCCTTAAACAATAAAGACGATGAGGGATTGGCGAATTTAGCCATAGATCCTGATGTTCTGGCTAAGGAATTGGCAGCTGAACTTCTTGGTGATCCTTTAGATGAAATAGATCTTGAAGGATTTGATGCGAATGACTTAAATGCTGCCCGAGAGTGTGAATCTGGCTTGAATTGGTTGAAACAAGGGCATGAGGAGCGTTTGCAGGGGCTAAGAGTTTTTTGTGAACATAGAGATCCAAGAGCTCTTCCCTTGCTGGTCCCCCTTCTGCAGGAACCTTGTCCAGTAGAGAGGATGAGTGCTGTCTATGCATTAGGGAGGAATCCATGCCCCCGTGCTGTAGAGATTCTTCTGCAATTGCTGCAAACTGATTGCAATGCTTATGTAAGGAAAGCAACAGCTTGGAGCTTAGGTAATTATCCTGACCCATCTGTTCTGGAGCCTTTAATCAATGCTTTGAAGAATGATGTTTCAGCTGTTCGACTGTGGGCATCAAGCTCTCTTGCGGAAGCTGGATCTATTTCTGCTGAAAATGCAGCATTAGCTGCAAATCAGTTATTAGTAAGTTTGCGAATTGACAGCGAGCCGGTTGTTAGGAGTAATTGTATTTGGTCTCTTGGCCGTCTTTATGAAAGATTGGGCGAAGAACTTAAGAGCGAATTAGTAGAGGCTTTTCTTGAGGTTCTGTTGCAGGATGGAGAACCGTCTGTCCGTTATGAGGCTCGAATTTCTTTGGAACAGTTGGACAGTCCTCAGGTGCAGGAAAGGGTTTCAAGCTTGATGGATGAAGGACTTTTGTCCTGATGATGATTTTGTACACATAACCTTGTAACAACTCACTCAATTTTTGCTAGGCCTTTCTATAACATCATGTACCACTGGATTCAGATGCAATGCCCCAACGCATTCTGCGCTTCCGTATCCGACAGGATGGTCGTGTAGAGGAGACTGTTGAAGGTGCATTAGGAGCTTCTTGTCACCAACTTACTGAAAGCCTTGAAGAGGCTTTGGGTACGGTTGAGCGACGTGAATCCACATCGGAGTCATTCCTCCGACCTCAGGACCAACACCAGTTAAATCCCACCGAAATTTCAGATGTCTCACTTCAGCACGGTTAAAACTCAGCTGCGTAAGCGAGAACCACTGCTTCAGGCTCTTCTTGATCTTGGATATGTTCCTCAGGAAGGAGAGCGTTTAGTGCGTGGTTATAAAGGTCAAACTGTTAAGGCAGAATTGTCCGTATCAATGGAAAAGGGTGGTGATTGGGGATTCCGTTGGAACCCTTCTAGTGACTCATATGAGTTGGTAACTGATCTTGATCTTTGGAGTCAGCCAGTTCCAGTTGAGCGTTTCCTTGCCCAACTTACTCAGCGATATGCATTGAACACTGTTTTGTCTGCTACAGCAAAAGAAGGTTTTGAGGTCTCTGAGCAGACTAAAAATGTAGATGGTTCTATTGAGCTTGTTGTTACTCGTTGGGATTCCTGATTTAGGCCATTGAATCTTGACCCGTCTGCAGCCTTCCAAGCCAAGTCTTATTCATATCTTGAACCTAATGGGAAGGAACCTCGCTTAGGTGGCGAGCTTCGGGAAAAAGCCGTGTGGGTTGATGAGTCTGCATGTATTGGTTGTAGGTATTGCGCTAATGCAGCCTCAAATACTTTTGTTTTAGAACCAATCATGGGAAGGTCTAGGGCGATTAGACAGGATGGGGACAAAACTGAAATCATTCAAGAAGCCATAGAAACTTGCCCAGTTGATTGCATTCATTGGGTACCTTTTGAGGAATTATCAGATTTACGTGCTCAGTTAGATGAGTTAGACCTTCAGCCTTTAGGAATGCTCCCCAAGTCCCATAAGCGTCTTAAATCTCGAGGTAATTAGTAGAGGACTTGTGTCGGTGCCATTAAAACCTATTCCTTCTCGCCGTTTTGGACGAACTGAGCTAGAGATGCCAGTTTTGTCTTTGGGGGGTATGCGTTTTCAGCAAAGTTGGGAAGACATTGACGCTAACAAAATCAAGTCAGCAGGTCAGCATCAGTTGGAAATGATTCTGCAACAAGCTGCAGAGAGTGGTTTGCATCACATAGAGACGGCTAGGCATTACGGCAGTTCAGAAAGACAACTTGGATGGGCTTTGCAGAAAGTTAAAGACCCTAAGAGATTTATTCAGACAAAAATCCCCCCCAATGATGATCCAAGGGTGTTTGAAGCAGAGCTGAACTTGAGCTTCCAGAGACTCCATTGCGAGAGGATTGATCTTCTCGCAATTCATGGAATAAACCTTTTAGAACATTTGGAACAAGTTATTCGCCCGAGAGGTTGTTTAGAGGTTGTGCGACGTTTCCAAGCCGAGGGTCGGGTTGGTCATGTTGGATTTTCTACTCATGGCCCGATTGATTTGATTGTAAAAGCAATCGAGACAGATTCCTTTGACTACGTCAACCTTCATTGGTATTTCATATCTCAAGTAAATCAGCCTGCTCTAGAGTCCGCAGCTCGGCGTGATCTTGGAGTATTTATAATTAGCCCTACGGATAAGGGTGGGCATTTGCATAGCCCTTCGCAAAAGCTCCTTGAGTTGTGCAATCCTTTTCACCCGATCGTTTTTAATGACCTTTTTTGTCTAAATGATCCACGAGTGCATACCATTAGCGTTGGTGCTTGCAGATTTGAAGACTTTGCATTACATCTAAAGGCGATCGAGCTTATGGATAGAGCAGATGAAATCTTACCCGTCTTACAAAAGCGTCTTCAAGATGCTGCTAACCTTTCCCTTGGCGAGACTTGGTTGGCAACTTGGAATGTAGGGTTACCCACTTGGGATAAAACACCAGGCCATATCAATATCCCAATCTTGCTTTGGCTTCACAACCTTGTAGAAGCGTGGGGAATGGACTCGTATGCAAGAGCTCGTTATAGCTTGTTGGGTGGTGCTAGTCATTGGTTTCCTGGAGAGAATGCAGATTGCTTGGATATGGAAGTTAGTGAGGAGGTTTTGAAGAAGTCTTTGTGTAAAAGCCCTTGGTCTGATCAAATACCGGGAATACTGAGATGTCTGAGACATAAAATTGGAGGTGATACTCAAAAGAGATTGTCCAGTGCTTAATTGCCTAATGGTCTTTTTTCGGGGACACCTATAGTTCTTGGATATCTTTTTGGACAAGGGCTATTTGCTTGTAGGCGAATAAGATGTCGGCTCCCACGATTTAATGGCAACTCAAGATATTGAGTCTTACTGATCTTTGCCATCAAAGGAATTAGGGCTTTCTCAAGTCCCTTGTTCTCCTGGTCAGTCCACTTCCCTTTAAAGAGAAGGGCTTCTCCTTTGACATTGAGTAAAGGTATTAGGTATTCAGCTACTACTGGAGCACTAGCTACTGCTCGTGCCATTGCTAGATCAAAGAGTCCTCTGAAGGAGGGAGATTGACCTATTAGCTCTGCTCTTTCGGTCATGACAATTACTCTTGAACTTAGTCCCAGCTTTACAGCAATTTCTTTAATCACTCTGGTTTTTCGTCCAGAGGAATCAACAAGAGTCATGGTTGATCCTGGTAGAGCTATAGTTAAAGCTAAACCTGGGAATCCGCATCCAGTTCCTATATCTATACATTTTCGAGGCTGTTTGGGACTCCTAAGCTCATCTTTTAATGGCCAAAGGCTATCAAATACTTGAGAGATCCAGTACTCGTCTCCATTAAGGAGACGAGTAAGGTTGACTTCTTTGTTGAAATGAATAAGTAATTTTTGCAGCTCTAAGAACTGAGCTGTTTGTGCTTCAGATGGCTCCCAGCCAATCACTTCCCATGACTCTTTATATTTTTGATTGAAAGAGGATTCACTCGACATACTAATAACTGAATTTTTCTTTAGAATTTGTTTAAACGGTTGAATCAAGCATTAATTTTAGAGCCCTAGTTTGAGCTCATTGACTTTCCCCAAGAACCATTATGAACTTCTTGGTGTTTCTTCTTCTGCGGATTCTGTCGCTCTACGGCGGGCATTTTGTAGTTTGAGCAAGACTCTTCATCCTGATACGACCTTGCTCCCTGCTGAAGAAGCGGCCTTCAGATTTCAACAGGTTTGTGAGGCATATGAACTCTTAATTGATGCAAAGTTGAGAAAGGCTTATGATCAAAGCCTTCTTTTAGAAGCCAATAAAGAGAAGCTGTTACCCACATATCAAGCAGAAGACCAGAATAATCCTTTTTTAGGACAAGTTCGAGGGAAAGAAGTTCGTCGAAGTTTGTCTGGAGGCGAGTTGTTTTCCCTTTTATTGCTTGGGATAGCTTTATTATTTAGTCTTATATTGGGAATAGGATTTGCATTTTCTCAAGGCCGGGAATTGCAAGTACGACCTAGTTGGCTCATGGTTGAGGAGTCTCTAGGTAATGAAAGTTCAACACGTTTTAGGGATGTCACCTCTCCCCCCAGCGCAAACACCATTGAATCAACATTCATTAGTAGCTCTTGAGCGGTGGCTTAACGAGCTTGGAGCAAAGCAGAGCAGCAGCAATCCGTGTCAATGGGATTGGCTATTGCCTCACTGGTCTGCTGAGCTCAATCTTGGGAAAGATGAATTAACTGTTAGATGGGAGCAGAATGGCAAGAGAAGTCTGAGGTCTTTCCCATATGGGTTGTCTCGTAAAGATGTAGAGGCTGCTATTAAAGAAGGCCCTTAAAATAGAAGAGGCTTCGTGTCGCATTTAAATTGAGATTTCTTCTAAGCCTTTAGTTAAGGCTGTATAGCACTTCTCTAGTTGTGAGTCACTTAGACATAAGGGAGGGAGCAGATAAATAACATTGCCTAATGGTCTTAGAAAAACGCCTTCTCTCATCGCAATAGATTTGAGCCTTTTACCCTCAATATTTAAATAACTTTTTGGTCCTTTAGCGGCTAATTCAAAGGCGGCAATAGTTCCTAATAATCTTGGCTTTTGAACTAGTTTATGTTTTGCAAGTATCTTTAGATGAGTGAGATGTCGACTCTCAAAGTCTTGATATTGCTCAGGATGTTCCTCTAGCAGGTCTAAGCTTGCATTAGCGGCGGCACATCCTAATGGATTAGCGGTGAAACTATGCCCATGCCAAAGTGTTAGTTTTGGGTCCTCACCTATGAAGCCCAAAAACATCTCTTCTCTGGCCATGGTGACTCCCATCGGGAGGAATCCGCCAGTCAGACCTTTTGAGAGAGCAATTAGATCAGGTTTGATACCTGCTCTTTGGAAGGCAAAGAGTGAGCCACTTCTCCCAAAACCAGTGAGAACTTCGTCGGCGATAAGTAAAGCACCTGCTTGACGGATCAGGGCTTCAACTTTTTGAAGGAACTCTGCTCGAACGATTGACATGCCACCTGCCCCTTGGAGTAATGGCTCTAGGATTACAGCTGCCGTTGGGGTTTGAAGCAGTCTCTCAAGTGTGGATAAAGCCATCTTTTCGCGAGCTTCTATGTCTTTGTCTCCCCACCAAGTTGATGGCCATGGAGCTCGTGCAACTGGGAAAAGCATTTCTTCAAATGTTTCATTAAAGAGATTGCGCGCACCCACGGCCATTGCTCCAAAAGTATCTCCGTGATAGGCACCTTCAAAAGCGATTAGTTGCTTTCTAGGCTCCATACGGTTCTGCCACCATTGGTAGGCGATTTTGATTGCAACCTCTACTGCTGTAGAGCCGTTGTCTGAGAAGAACAAACGCTCAAGACCTGTGTGATCGCTAAGACGCTTTGCTAGGCGCTCTGCTTGGGGATGAGTGAAATCCGCAAAAATTACTTGCTCTAGTTGATTGGCCTGAGATGAGATTGCTTCTGCAATTTTGGCGTTTGCATGCCCATGAAGAGTTACCCACCAGCTACTTATGGCATCAATTAGTGGTGTTGCATCTTCAAGAAATAAAAGTGCGCCATTTCCTTTTACTACACGTTGTGGGGGAGAGGCTGTTTTTATTTGAGTAAATGGAGGCCAAAGGTGGGGATGCCATTGTCCCTGAATCTGGGTGTGATTTTTAGTCATCATGCTATTGAATGTAAATATGTTGCTAAGAGATTTCTACTCATGCTTAAGTAATTCAAATAAGTACTAATTTTGCTCAAAGAGTAGTCGTTTGAAGGTAATGTCAAGTTGTTGATTTTGCCATTGTTCATTCAAAGCTTGGGAGGTTAGCTCCTGCAAAGGAGGCAGATGTCCCAAAATTGGTATCTCTCCAAACTTTTCAAGGGTTTTGGGGTTATCAGGGTGCTCTGGGCCATTGAGGAAAAGCCCAAGCATTGAAATACTTCTAGCGCGAAGAGCTTCAATGCTGAGGAGAGTGTGATTTAGTGTGCCTAGTTCAGTTCTTGTGACAAGTAACACAGGAAGATCCCAGCATTTAATTTGATCTATTTGCAACCATTCCCTTGTGAGGGGAACCATTAACCCTCCAGCAGTTTCAATTATTAAAGGCTGTTCAACTGTAGGTAGCTTTAGTTGACTTGGATCTATTAACTTATTTTCTTTTTCCGCTGCCCAATGAGGAGAAACGGGAGCTTTAAAGTTATATGCTTCCTTAATCCAGCGATCTTCTTTAAGGTTAAGCATCTTGCATATTCTGCGTCTATCACTTCCTTCTATTAGCCCACTTTGTATAGGCTTCCAATAAATTGCTTTTAGTCCTTGAACTAGCAGGGCGCTAATAATTGTTTTTCCAATATCTGTACCTGTCCCACAGACAACTAGGCCTTGTTTTCTTGATTTCATCTTTGTACTAAGAGGAGTTGAATTAACCAAGTCAGCTTTAAACATTGATCTGTTTTGGAGCGAGGCCAGGCTTGTTGCAATCGTCGCCAACTTCCAACATTAAGTGGTTTGTAAGGGCTGGCATGAGCACCTGTATTGACTATCGGTTTTAGGAGGTTGTGGACTTTTTGATCTGATTGGGTAAATCGTTGTGACGTTTGGAATTTGATTGGAGCTGGAGATACCGCTTTAAGTAGAGATTTCTTAGACGGTAAAGGTAATGCAGTGCAATGGACCCGTGCCCTGTTGGCTGCCTTCTCCCATTCAGGAAAGCTTCCTTGAATTGGGACTGCAATTGCCAGCCAACCTCCAGGGGCCAAGGCTTGGAACCATTCTGCAAGCCTTGATTGTGGATTTTGTAGCCAATGGAGCGCAAAGCTCGATGCGATCAAAGTAGGTCTTGACGACCATGCTGGCAGGCCAAGATTCAAGTCCCACAATTGAGATGATTTTTTAGGGTTATGACGAGCCAGCATCTCTGCACTGTTATCTATCCTAATGACTGATTGATTGGGATTGCATGCTTCTAAAGCCTCGGCGAGAAAACCAGTACCGGTCCCAAGATCTGCCCAAATACCTTTTGGAATGGGTTGCTTGGCGCATTCTTGGGCGAGAAGCCAAGCAAATCTTTTTTGTAATTTTGCTTGAACGCTGTAGTTACTTGCGGCCTCTTCAAAGTTTTTCTTGATTAGCGTTTGCCAAGTTTCAGTCATTGGGTTTTCTCCAGCCAATTGTGAACACGTTCGATAAGCCCATCCACAACTAGCGAATGACCGGCTCCAGGTATGACCCATCTTGTTGGAGAGCAATCCAGATGTTTTTTTAAATCTTCAATTAGAGCGTTTCGTGTTGAAGGAATGACTATGGCGTCTTCTTGTCCTTCCACTACTAGAACTTTGGAGTTAGCAGATAGGCCATTGGGGAGTCCATCGGTATTGGCAAGTAATTCCAGATCAGCTTTAAGCCTTTGTCTGCCTTCAATGGAGATGCCTTCGTTGATAGGCCCTTGAGGAGTTGAATTTAGAGGTAAGGGGTTGCTGGCTTGTATTAGGAAGTTCTTCAACATCATTGTTTCTTCAGTTGTTCCAATCATCTCTTGCATCTTTTTTAGAGCTTTTCGCACAATTCTTTTTTCTGGGGTGTTAGGGATAAAACGCCCAAAACTACCAACCATGACAACGTGCGTTGCATGTGAAACAACCTCTGAGGCTAATAGATGTAGTCCAAGTGAATGGCCGATTACGGCTCTGATGTGACGTTCTCCATTTGGAGGTAGTTGATGCCAAGCAGGGTTTGAGGGAGTGCTTTTACCGTAGCCACGCTCTCCATTGATCCATAACCAGTCATGTCTTTTAAATAGGTTCTCCCATCTTTGCCAAGTTGCTTTGTCTCCACTCCATCCGTGCATTGCGATTACCTGTTTCATTTTTTCCCTAGGCAATTAAGCAGTTTTTGCAAAGTCCCCTCAGGCAGATCCCTCCTGAGGACTATTCGCAGTCGGGAGGTGCCTTCTGGGACAGTAGGAGGCCGAATTGCCACGCTTAGTAAGCCAGATAGCTCTAGTTGATTTTGCAGATCCAGAGCTTCCTGATCTGGACCGATCAAGAGAGATAGGATTGGCCCAAAACCCTTAGGTCGGATCCATCCATTAGCTGCCAACCCATTGCGCCAATCGTTGGAGCGTTCTTGTAATTTTTCCCCCCAAAGTGGATTGGCAGATATGAGTTTTAATGCGGCCAACGCAGCAGCTGTTAAAGGCGGGGCAAGAGCAGTTGTGTAGCGAAAAGCTCCGCTGGTTTGAAGTAGATGATCTTGGAGGCCTGCATCAGTAGCTAGGAATGCCCCGCCACTCCCAAATGCTTTACCAAAGGTGCCGCTGATAATGGTGTTTGAGGTTGATATCCCATGGCTTAGACCTTTCCCTTGGGGGCCGAGTATGCCTAGGGCATGAGCCTCATCAACTAAAAGCTTTGCTCCATGTTGTTCACATATCAAGGACATATCCATGAGGGGTGGACTTGTCCCTTCCATGCTGAAAAGACTTTCAGTTATTACCACAGGGGATTGCGTAGGCTCTCTTTTGCGTAGTTGCTTTAACCGATCTTCTAAGTCTTCTAGATCATTATGAGCAAAGCGTTGTAACTTTGCTCCAGCGGCTTTCACTCCTACTAAAAGAGAATAATGAATCAGTCTGTCAACTAGGACAGTGCTATTCCTATTGGCCAAGGCCATGACCCCAGCAATATTTGCTTGAAACCCGCTTGGAAAAAGTAAGACCTTCTCTCTGCCTAACCATTCTGCTAAGCCTTTTTCTAGCTCATAATGAATATGCCTGCTACCCGTTATAAGTCGAGAAGCACCAGCTCCTACTCCATCAGTATCCATCGAGGCTTTGGCTGCTTTGATGAGAGCAGGATGAGTCTTGAGGCCAAGGTAGTCATTACTCGCTAGATCCAAAAGCTTTTTGGATCTTCCTTGATTATTGATTGAAATGAATTCAGTGGGTAATTTGCCCTGATTAAATGTCCTTAATTTGCGCCTTCTGGAGGGAGATATATCGTTCATTTCTATATTTTCCTCCTTAGGAGCATGAAGAGAGGTCCTGAATCAGGACGTTGTGAGTGCATCTCAAAATTTATCTGCTTAAGATATTTTTAGAGATGAGTGGGAGAGCTCTCTAATATTGAGCTTATGAGTTCAGCGGCGAACGTCACGACTTCTAAAGACGTCCGCAAGGTACATCTGGATCTCTTGGAGATCTTTCCCTTTTCGCTGGATGAATTCCAAATACAGGCAATAGATGCTTTGAATCAAGGACATTCAGTCGTTGTAAGTGCACCTACTGGATCAGGAAAGACTTTGGTCGGTGAATATGCCATTCATCGTGCAATTTCGCACGGCCAGAAGGTTTTTTATACCACGCCTTTGAAAGCGCTTTCGAATCAGAAACTTCGTGACTTTAGAGAGCAGTTTGGTCCTGAAAACGTTGGATTGATGACTGGTGATTTAAGTGTGAATCGTGAGGCGTCGATTGTGGTGATGACTACAGAAATCTTTCGCAACATGCTCTATGCGGAGTTTGATACTGATGAGGATCCTCTTGCCGATGTAGAGGCAGTTATTTTAGATGAGTGTCATTACATGAATGACTCCCAAAGAGGAACCGTTTGGGAAGAATCAATTATTCACTGCCCTCCACCTGTTCAGCTGGTTGCGTTGTCCGCAACAGTTGCTAATGCAGGGCAGCTCACTGACTGGATCCAATCAGTGCATGGACCTACTCAGTTGGTTCTTAGTGATTTTCGACCAGTGCCTCTTCATTTCAACTTTTGTAGTGCAAAGGGCTTACATCCGCTTTTGAACGATGAGCGTACAGGTCTTCATCCAAACTGCAGAGTTTGGCGTGCTCCAAAGGGTCACAAGAGGAAGGGTCGTTCTTCTAAACCTCCTCAACCTGACTCTCCTCCTATTAGTTTTGTTGTTTCACAGATGGCAGATCGTGGAATGTTGCCAGCGATATATTTCATCTTTAGTCGTCGTGGCTGTGATAAAGCTGTTAGAGACTTAGGGACTAAATGTCTTGTTGACTCCAGAGAAAAAGATTTAATTCATCAGCAATTAATTATTTATTCGAAATCAAATCCAGAGGCTGTTCGTGATGAATTTCATGCAGATGCCTTACTTAGAGGTATTGCTTCTCATCATGCTGGCGTCCTGCCTGCATGGAAGGAACTTATTGAGGGATTATTTCAGAAGGGTCTTGTAAAGGTTGTCTTTGCTACAGAAACCCTGGCAGCAGGAATAAACATGCCTGCTAGAAGCACCGTTATTTCTTCTTTGTCTAAGCGCACTGAGAGAGGGCATCGTCCCTTGATGGGCAGTGAGTTTCTTCAGATGGCTGGTCGAGCAGGTAGGAGAGGTCTTGATTCTCAGGGATACGTGCTGACAGTTCAGAATAGGTTTGAAGGAGTTAGGGAAGCGGGACAGTTGGCTGTTAGCTCAGCCGATCCATTGGTTAGTCAGTTTACGCCTAGTTATGGGATGGTACTTAATCTTTTACTACGCCATGATCTAAAGAAGGCAAAAGAATTGGTAGAGAGGAGTTTTGGTCGTTATCTCGCCAGCTTAGACATGGTTGAGGAGGAGGATTTACTTGATCAATTGCGACTGCAGTTAGAAGAGTTGCAAGGAGTGGCGGGTGAAGTGCCATGGTCTGATTTTGAAGATTATGAGAAACGACGAAACCGCCTACGCGAGGAGAGGCGTTTGCTGCGGATTCTGCAACAACAAGCGGCAGAAACGTTGGCCAATGAACTTACTTTGGCTTTGCAATTTGCAAGTCTTGGAACCTTAGTAAGTTTGAAGACTCCACAGCTGCGTGGACGGATCACTCCCGCTGTCATAGTTGACAAAATTGAGAGTTCCGGAAAATTTCCGTTATTGCTTTGTCTTACTGATGAAAACCTTTGGCTTTTGTTGCCTTGTCAGTCGGTAGTCAGTCTTCATGCTGAATTAAGTTGCTTACAAGTTAGTGGGCTAAAGGAGCCTGATTTGAAACGCTCTGGAGAGATTCGACATGGAGATTATCAAAGTAGAGAATTAGCTTTGGCTGTTTCGAATATGGCTAAAAGGCATGATATGAAAACGCCTCAATATGATTTAGCGGGGGAGGTTTTGGCTCAGGCTGAGCTGGTGCATGGACTAGAGGAGGAATTAGAAAAACAACCAGCTCATCGTTGGGGCGATAGAAAGAAACTCAAGAGACATCGGCGTCGTATTGAGGAGTTAGAGCAAGAAATTGGCGAACGACAGCATAAGCTTCATCACAGAGCTAACCGACATTGGGAAACTTTCCTTGCTTTGGTAGAAATACTTCAGCATTTTGGTTGTTTAGATGGTCTATCTATTACTGAGATTGGGAGAACAGTCGCGAACCTGCGAGGAGATAACGAGCTTTGGTTAGGTCTTGCTTTAATGAGTGGCCATTTAGATGAATTAGAACCATCCGATTTGGCTGCAGTGTTCGAGGGTATCAGTACAGAGGTCAATCGTCCTGACCTTTGGAGTGGCTATCCCTTAACTCCAACGGCAGAGGAGGCTATGCATAATTTATTAGGGATTCGTCGAGAGTTATTGCGAGCTCAAGAGCATTTTCATGTCGCTATTCCTGCATGGTGGGAACCAGAATTAATGGGCTTAGTTAATTCTTGGGCAAGGGGGACTCCTTGGAATGAACTCATCACAAATACCTCTCTCGATGAGGGAGACGTTGTACGCATAATGCGTCGAACTATCGACTTCTTAGCTCAAGTCCCTTATTGCGAGGCTATTAGTCAGCAATTAAGGAATAATGCAAGATTGGCTTTACATGCGATCAATCGATTCCCAGTTTGTGAGGCGGAGGATATCTTGAAAGAAGTTGGTAATCAAAATGGAGAGAAAAATCCGGCAACTGAAAGGGCTGGTTAATTTTTGATATCGATTTCCGCTTGAGCCTTTGGACCACCCATTAAAGTTGGGTCCACAATACGATCGAAATCGTCTCCATTTATATAGTCAAGTTCTATAGAAGCTTGACGAAGACTTATTTGCTTTTTATGGGCGAGCTGTGCAATTTTGCTTGCTTTCTCATATCCAATCTCTGGAGTTAATGCTGTTACCAGCATTAGTGATTGTTCTAGATCTTTTTTGATTTTAGTCAGGTTTGGTTTGATACCTTCTACCATTGCTATGCGACAACTTCTACAGGCATCACTTAGTAATTCAACACTGTGCAATATATTAAAAGCAATGAGTGGTTTGTAGGCATTCATTTGTAGATGCCCTCCGCTACCAGCCATGGCCACGGCAACATCTAGACCTATAACTTGCATGCAAACCATTGCCATGGCTTCGCATTGGGTTGGATTTACTTTCCCAGGCATTATTGAGCTTCCTGGTTCATTTGAAGGAAGCTCTAGCTCTGCGAGTCCAGCTCTGGGTCCACAGGAAAGTAATCGTAGATCGTTGACTATTTTTAAGAGCGTCCCGGCTAAAAGCCTGAGTTGGGACATGGAATTAACTAAACCATCATGACTAGACATAATCGCAAACTTATTTGTAGCAGGAGTAAAGGGAAAGCCAGCTAATTTAGAAAGCTCTTTGACAACAAATTTATCGAAATCTTTGGGTGAGTTGAGGCCAGTCCCTACAGCAGTTCCTCCCAAAGGTAGAGGATATAATTCTAATAAAGATGCCTCAATTCTATTGTAGGCAACTGCAATTTGCTCTTTCCAGGCAGAGGCTTCCTGACCAAGTGTTAGTGGGACTGCGTCTTGTAAATGCGTCCTGCCAGTTTTGAAGATTCCATCCCAGGCTGCACTTTTTCGGCTAAAACTATTAATTAGCAGCTTAATTTCAGGAAGAAGTTTGTTTGTAATCTCCTGTATAGTAGCTACATGAATTGCCGCAGGGAATGTATCATTAGTTGATTGAGATTTATTGACGTCGTCGTTAGGGTGAATAGGCTTATGGCTACCAAGAGGCTGTCCTTTTGCTTGAGATGAAAGGTTGCTTATTACTTCATTTAGATTCATATTTGTTTGAGTTCCACTACCAGTCTGCCAGACCATTAGTGGAAATTGATTATCATGAATACCTGCGGCTATTTCAGCTGAATACTTTCTGATTAAACTGCTCTTACTTTCTTCTAATACACCTAATTTTTGGTTGGCAATTGCCGAGGCCTGTTTGATTTTGGCTAAGGAATGTATGAGAACCAATGGTATACGATCTTGACTAATAGAAAAGTTCTTCAAAGCCCTTTGAGTTTGGGCTCCCCAGAGGGCTTTTTCTGGGACTTCTATTGGTCCCATGCTGTCTTTCTCTATGCGCATTGCTTTAGGCATTTAGTTTTTATTAGTAGGTGAGAGTTAAGTAAAAATAGAAAAGCACTCCAAATTTGAGAGGGTTAATGGGTATTGATTGATATGGTTCATTGGTGATTTGCATTTCACTTTGCAGCATTGCAATTGGTTGTGCCAGATAGGTTGATAGGTCTATATATCCAGTCTATTCCAGATAACTTCAAGGTTTGCTTCATGGGAGTCTGTGTTGAAGCAAATTGCTAATTGATCAGGATTTAGTCTGCAAGTCACTTCCTTATCTGCTTCTAGATTGGCGCGGAAATTACCTCCTTCTTGATTCCATGCATCATGGGCATTCCTTTGGACTATTGAATAGGCATTTTCTCTGCTCATTCCAGTCTCTATCAGTGCTAAAAGTACTCTTTGACTAAACACCACTCCTCCATAAATATTTAAGTTCCTCAACATATTTTCTGGGTAAATTCCTAGCCCATTAATGATTTGGGTCATTTCTCTCAACATAAAATGGAGAGTTATTGAAGTATCTGGGAGCATTATTCTCTCATTGGAACTATGGCTTATATCTCTTTCATGCCATAGAGCGACATTCTCAAGTGCTGCAACTCCATAGCTTCTTAAAACTCTGGCCAGTCCACTTACTCGCTCACTGCGAATTGGATTTCGTTTATGAGGCATAGCAGAACTACCTTTCTGGCCTTTCGCAAAACTTTCTTCTACTTCTAGTACATCTGTGCGTTGTAGATTCCTGATTTCTGTTGCGAATCGATCTAGTGAAGCCCCAATAAGAGCAAGAGTTTGTACATAGTCTGCATGTCTATCTCGGGAGATGACTTGAGTACTAGCTTCATCAGGACTGAGGCCAAGAAGTTTGCAGGTTAGTTTCTCAACTTCAGGATCAGTATTTGCGTAGGTACCCATTGCGCCACTGATCTGGCCAACTGAAACTTCTTTTTCAAGTCGCTCAAGTCGTTTGCAATTCCTGATTGTTTCGGCTAACCAACCAGCCAACTTGAATCCAAAAGTAATTGGTTCGCCGTGTATGGCATGTGAACGGCCGATCATCACAGTCTTTTTATGCTCTCTAGCAACATTTCGGATTGCGGTTTCTAGTTGCTTTATTTCGATGAGTAAGAGGCTGATTGAGGCCTTTAATTGGAGAGCCAATCCAGTATCAAGGACATCGCTACTGGTTAGGCCTACATGGATAAAGCGACCAGAATCTCCAACATTTTCATTGACATTTGTTAGGAAAGCAATCACGTCATGCCTGACCTCTTCCTCGATCTCCAGGATGCGTTCAGGATTAAAAGCAGCTTTCTGACGAATTTGCTCCATTGCCTTTGTAGGAACCTTTCCTAATTTGTGATTGGCTTCGCAGGCAGCTATTTCGACATCAAGCCAACTTTGATACTTGGCAAGGTCGCTCCAGATTTTGCCCATTTCGGGCAGGGTGTATCGCTCTATCAAAAGCTAGTAAGTGTGTTGAGTTGATGGTTCTGAACTTAAGTCCTTGCCTTCAAGCTGACTTAAGTCTTTTATGTTCTACCTCCCAATGTATACATCTTCCCCAGGATTGTTGCCTTACCCAGCACCGCCCTCCTTTGCATTGGATTACCTGGAAAGGAGGAAGGTCATTAGGCTGATTGTCTAGGGTTACAAAGCTCCCTGGCCGGAGCAGCTCCAGCACAGTGGCTTTTTGTTTCTGTACCAATGGAACTAGATGAAGTTTCCCAGGGAGATGCTGACCCTTTCGTTCGGATGAATTAGGAGGTTTGTAAGCCAGGTCTTTTGAAGCGAGTGTGAATGATCCTCTCGGGATCTTTGGCAAATTGATCAAGTTCAGCGGTTTTTGTTCCGTTTCCAATCTGCTTTTGTGACGAAATGTCCCGAAAATTGCGTCTTGATCTTCACGTGCTGACTAAAGGGTTGGCACCTACTCGGCAGCAAGCCCAGAGAATTATTCGTGCTGGGAAGGTTCGAGACTCGCGAGGGCAATTACTAGATAAGCCTGGGCAGGAGGTCCCTGAGGATTTGGAGCTCCTTGTTAAAGAGTCCCCTCGGTTTGTCTCTAGAGGCGGAGAAAAGCTTCTAGGGGCTTTAAAGACCTTCCCCTTAAGTATTGATGGACGAGTTTGTTTAGATGGCGGAATATCTACGGGGGGATTCACAGATTGTCTGCTCCAACATGGAGCTACTTGTGTTTATGGAATTGATGTGGGTTATGGCCAGACTGCGTGGAAACTTAGAAATGATTCAAGGGTTGTCTTAAGAGAAAGAACGAATCTTAGGAAGTTGACTCCACAGGAGCTGTATGGACCTAATGATCCTTGGCCAACTTTTGCAGTGGCAGATTTGTCATTTATTTCGCTTCGTTTGGTCTTGCCAGCAATTTCGTCTCTGCTTAAGAGAAATCAATCAGAAGCTTTGTTATTGGTGAAACCTCAGTTTGAGGTTGGCCCCGATCGTGTGGGGAAAGGGGGTATCGTTCGCGATGTGAACGCTCATTTAGACGCAATAAAAACTGTGATTAATTCTTCTCTTCGAGAAGGATGGGAGCCAAAAGGATTGATCCCATCACCTATTACAGGCGCTGGAGGTAATCAAGAGTATTTGCTTTGGCTTGGATTTAATCAGGGTAATGATTTGCCAGATCTTGATAGTTTTATTGAAGAAGCTTTGTCCTAAAGAGCATTTTCGTCTGCGTCTCCAGTACGGATTCTTAAAACTGATTCCACAGGAGAGATGAAAATCTTCCCATCTCCAATTTCACCAGTTTTTGCAGCATCTCCAATTGCTTTCAAAACTGCTTCGACTTTCTCGTCGGCAACAACAACCTCGACTTTTAGTTTTTGAAGGAACTCAACGGTGAATTCAGAGCCTCTATATCGTTCAACTTGACCTTTTTGCCTGCCAAATCCACGGACTTCGCTGACTGTCATGCCAACGATTCCTGCGTTCACTAAAGCAAGTTTTACATCTTCAAGTTTGAAGGGACGAATGATTGCTTCGACTTTTTTCATAGGTAATTTTCTTAGGAATGCTTAGAGATTTAAAAAGTTGGTTAAAGTTTATTGTCGGCCATGGAAAGAGCTGGAAGGAAATGAAGATTTAAACCTGCATCTTGAGCATCATTTGAAAGAATTTTTGCATCTTGAATAGAAAGCTTGACTTGGTGTGAGGCAAGTTCTTCCCAGTGCCTATCTTCAAAATGTGTTTGAAGCCAAAGCATTCCATGAATGCTCATAGGACGGAGATGCATGGAATCTTTTTCTCCGATAAGCCAGATATCCATGAAAAAGTTCCGTTTCTTCAACCATTAGTGGGTTTAATAGGAACTTTGGTTGTTGCTGTTGTTACCGATCTAGCTATTCAATCCAAATCAGACATCTTTTTGGCGATGTTGATAAACAGTTCCCCTGTAGTGCAGCTCTATGGAGTTGTTGGGATTGGATGGGCCATGGTTTAAGGGAGCTTCATATCGCTTGCCTCGATAAATATGTTCTACATAAGAGCCACTTGCTTGCTCGTGATCAAATGGGCTGTAAGGGATGCCTCTATAGGTCCTTTGAAGAGTTTTCATGATTAACCGTGAATAGGGTTGATTTCACCGTTTTTGGGTGCTTTTGCTTGAGAAGTTGCCCTCTTCCCCAGGTTTGGGCTATCCCTGGGATCTTTCTAGGAAAATGTGGTGGAATACCTCAAACTTTGCACTCCAATAGCTTTTTATATTATTTGGGATGTTCATGGTGAACATTTTAACTAACCTTTTCTTAAATTTTCCTTAAATTGTTCGTAAGTGAGCGGTTTTGGCTGTCAGGCGTGGGACTTGTTATTTCTTCTTGCTTCACTGCCCGAAAATGTTCGAGAATAAGGTTCTAATGAATCAGTGACCTTTTTGTCGTGAGTAGTGACCTGTCGAAATCTCATAGGCCGCTCTATGGAGAAAGGCAAATTCTTGATGCTGAGTTAATTTGTTTTGAAAATCCCAATCCAAATCGAGCTTATGAAATCTCAATCGAATTACCTGAGTTCACATGTCGCTGCCCTTTTTCTGGATACCCTGATTTCGCTATATTGAGATTGATTTATCAGCCAGGTTTAAAAGTTCTTGAATTGAAATCAATTAAGCTTTATATAAATAGCTATCGCGATTTAACTATCTCACATGAAGAAGCTGCAAATAAGATACTTGATGACCTTATTTGTGCATGTGAACCATCTTGGATGCAATTGGAAGCAGATTTTAATCGAAGAGGAAATGTTCATACTGTAATTCGCATTTCTCATGGCAATAAACAGATCTGTTGAATGCTCTACTTTCTTAGCGATGTAATTATCTGGCTTATTTCGATTCCCAAGCCTGTTAAGTTCCTATTAGATAGCCCTCCTATATGTAATTGGTATTTCTCTGAGTCTTCTATCGCCCAAAGTTGTTTTGTCGCCAGCACACTTAATCCACCACCTAGTAAGGTGATGGCAAAACTTGTGTAAACAAGAGGTACGCCTGGGTCTCTTTTTAGCAGCAATCCACTGGATACCAAGACGTCAGTTATTCGTAGCTCCATTCCCTTGATATCTGCAGGTAAGCCTCCTGGTCTAATGCTTGCTAATTTCTCACCATTTTCATTAAAAATTTGGGCAGGTCCTTCTTCTTTGGAAAGGCTTATTAATATAGGATCTCTTCCATCTTTTTGGGTTGGAAGAACTACCCCCCATATTTGCTCCCCAAGTTCCGGAAAGCTTGCCAACGGCAGTTGTAATTTTGGGCTTTGGCCTAGTTGAAGGGTTATTGCTGCAAGAGACCAATCAGCTTGATAAATAGTGAGGCCATGAAATCTGATAGGGTTATTTACACTTACTTCTTTTATCTCTGTTGTAGTCTTTCCTGATTCAAATAATTCAAGTTTAGATTTAAATTGCTCTGCTCTACCTTCAGGATCTCGTTCAATTTGGAAATCCCTAAGCGTCAGTTTAAGTTGGCTTAGACCATCTCTATTAAGTAAGTCTATTGATCTTCCAGGAGCTAGAAATCTTTCTAAGCGTTGGCCGCCTGTAGAACTCCAAACTGCTCCCATCATTAGCATTACTAAGCCGATATGTACTAGAGGAGGACCTGCCCTGCTAATAACACCTTTACGTGCTGCGATTCGTCCAGGACTTTGCTTTATTTCCCAACCTTTTTGTTTGAGATCAGTGGCTAACTTTTCCAGGATCTGCTTTGTTTCAGTGACCCTTATTGTGTCTGACACAGCAAGCTTTTTGATTTGGCGAGGCTCTTTGTAGTCTACCCAGCGAATGGAAGCTTTTAGGGTGGGGATTTGTCTTCGTAAGCTGCAAATGATTAGTGCTATTCCAAGCCATGTAAGTAGAGCTAAGAACCAAATACTTGTATAAAGGTGGTCTAATTGAAGGCGCAAAATATTTTCTCCATTGACAAACCCAAGCCAAGGCTCTTGTTGATATTTTTCTAGATATATTTTGGCGAGTTCTCCTTGAGGAATTGCTGTGCCGATTGCGCTTGAAACTGCAATTATTAAGAGCAGAAATATTGCTACTTTTAGACTTGACAACCAAGCAAATAACCGCTTAATAATCAGCATGTTTTAGATCCATTGAGCAAGGAGACTTAACAGGCCTGTAGTAAGCAAAATTGTCCCACTAAGTGGGGGGATCCATCGTCCTATTGGACGAAGAGCTAAAAAGTTTGGAACTGTTGCAGCGATCGTGCCAGTCAGGAAAAGGGGCAGAACTTGACCTGATCCAAAAAATGCCAGCAATAAAATTCCTGTCAGGGGGTTGCCATTTTGGACAATCCATCCAAGAAGGACTGCTAATACAGGCGTGGTGCAGGGAGAGGCCGCTAACCCAAATGCCATGCCAGCTGCAACTGGTGCAAGTGGGGAAGGGACACGATTCTGCCAACTGTTTGGGTCCGGCCCCGTTGGTATTGGGATTGGCAATAGGCCTATTAAATTAAGCCCCATGAATATTGACAAAAGAGCAACCAAACTAGGGATTGCAAGAGGTAATTGGCCATATATGCGTCCTAATAGTCCGCTTAAACCTCCCAAGACAATCAATGAGAGGATGATTCCGCTACTGAAGGCGGCGCTTCGATTAATTGCACTGTGCTTACCTTTAAAACCTGCTAGATAGGCCAGTGTGACAGGGAGAAGAGAGAGGGAACAAGGGCCAAGACTAGTCAGCAAGCCACCTCCAAATACCAGTGCAAAGGTGAATGGGCCAGGCTGTTTTAGGCCGTCAAGTACTAATTGCTCACTGCTGCGAGCTAGATCAGATAGAGCCAGGTCCAGAGACAGGATGGTTCGCGCCGGTTATTCCCGGAAAAAGTTAGTTACCAACATTATCTATTTAAGTGACTTTATGAGGTCTGACTCCTTCTAATACCCCAGTTGATTCAAGTGAGCATCGTATGAGAAGACCTGCTGTGACTAGGCTAGAAAGCAGGGAATTTCCTCCATAACTAACCATAGGTAGAGGGAGCCCTGTGGTTGGCATTACACCTGATGCGACTCCGATATTCAGAAATGATTGCCCAACAAGCAGAGTGGTGCAGCCTATGGCTACAAGCTTTGATTGATTCCCTTTGCATCGGAGTGCGACTCTCAGACCAAGAAATGAAAAAAGCATTAAAAATATTAGAACTAATAAAGATCCAATAAAACCAAATTCTTCTGCAAAAACTGCATAAATAAAGTCTGTGCTTTGTATTGGTAAGTACTGAAGTTTTTGTGTAGAAAGTCCAAAGCCTTCTCCAAACCATCCACCAGAACCAATAGCAAGAAGGCTTTGAATGAGTTGGTATCCATTCCCTTGAGGATCTTGCCAAGGGTCAAGAAATGAAATTACCCTTAGCCGCTGATATTCATTTATCAAGATACTTGCTGCACCTAAAAGGCCACCAGTAATAGCTGTTATAAGAAGACTGCTTAATCTCACTCCTGCACCAAGGGCTATAAGCCAAAGCAGTATCCCTGTTAACGCAGCTGTGCTTAGGTTTGGTTGTTTAAGGATTAAAAGAATGAGAGTAAGAAATATTCCAAGCCAGAAAATTCTTTGATCAGACGTAATTCTCTTCCAATGAGCAAAGAGGTTTGCTGCTTGAAGAATTACAAATGGCTTGATTAACTCTGAAGGTTGAATTTGAAGTGGTCCAAGAATTAGCCATCGACTTGCTCCATTAACTGTGCTTCCTATTAATAGAGTTGCCCCTACAAGGAAGCCTCCAAGAAGGACAATTGGGCCTGCAATTCTTAACCAGTTTTTTAGATGGGTAGATATAACTAGGTAAAACAAAGTCCAGCTAGCTGTTAGCCAAATCAATTGTCTTTTGATGTAATAAGCGCCATCCCCCATTTCTCGACTCGCTACCCACCAACTAGCCGAACCAAGGATCACAAGACCTGCAATACTCCAAAAACCTATTAATGTCAGAAGAAGCCGAGCTTCAGTAGGCCAAAGCTCCCAAGGTAGTGGGAGAAGACGTTGCCAAAATGCAGGTTTTTTTACTTGAGTAACAAACTCCCAATCTCTCATCTGATGAGTGGTTTGGCCATTGTTCGACCTTGTTGGGGAGGAATGGCTCAAAGGTGACTTTTATAAAAGCAACCCTATTGAGCCGCCTAAAAGTCAACTTGCCAAGTATGTATAACAATAAATCCGTCTAGATAGTTATTTTGAATTTGTTGAACTTGGATACTTCCTATTTCTTTTAGAGTTATTTTTTGATTTATGGATAGGTAGAACTTCAGAAGTTTTATAATTCTGTGCATACTAAAACTGGACTTTAATGCCTAAATTATTTCGCTGATTAGGCTCTAAATCTAGGTTATTAGACAAAGATTTTGATTATAACTAATGCCTTTATTGTCAAACTCTGCGATAATCTCTTGATCAATTTGTTTGTCCATGAAATCCTTTCGGAAAAATCCTACTTTTTCTAAGTACCGATTAATCCAAGCTAATTCTGACAATAGAAAAAGATAGCGAAGTCACTTTAGTGGAATTGAAGAAATTAAGGTTGGGGAAAACTCTAATCCTATCTATAGCCAAGGATCTATAGCGAAAGAGGCGGCTATTGCTATGCACCTTGTCCTTACCATCTGCATGATAGATTCCGCGGGCCTTTACACAGAGAGCCTCGTAGCCCTTGCTGGCACCTTCTATTCTCCAGCCTGATGATTCCTCTCCCAAGGGAGGGAATGTTCGGCTGGGGACCTGTGAGGAGCCTGGCTCAAGCATTGAGAACCCTCTGAACCTTTCATCGTCAGAAGAACTCAATTTTTCTTCTTTTGACGAATATGCGCAGCTTCAGCGGCGCATATTCATGGCAACACTGATCGTTTCCGCTTTTGCGGTCTTAATCACTGCCATTTTTTTTGACTTCATCTCTTCTGTCAGCTTGCTGGTGGGTGCCTTAGCCGGAGTTGTCTATCTGCGTCTTCTTGCTCGCAGCATTGGAAAACTTGGGAAAACTTCGAAGTCTGTTGGCAAGGTTCAATTGGTTGTTCCGGTATTGCTTGTGTTGGTAGTTTCACGACTGCCTCAACTTGAGTTATTACCATCTTTGTTGGGCTTTTTGATGTATAAACCTGCTTTGATTCTCCAGGTAATGCTCGAGCCTTGAGCTAGAGCTTTCTTTGAAATCAATTCAATAGTTGGTTGTCAGGCTTTATCCAAAATCCCGTCGTACTTACGACTCCGAAATTCAAGCCCAATGGGTTCTTTGCCGTTTTTTTTCACTTTTGCTGAATTGGAGGTGGGCCAACACCTCTATTGGCAATTTGGGAATCTAAGGATTCACGGCCAGGTGTTTTTAACTTCCTGGATAGTTATTGGTGCATTGCTTGCTCTTGTAGTAGTAGGCACCAAGAAAATGGAACGCGATCCTCAAGGGGTTCAGAATCTTTTGGAGTTCTTATGGGATTACATTCGTGATTTAGCTCGGACCCAGATTGGGGAAAAGGTCTATCGCGACTGGATGCCTTTTATTGGCACTCTTTTCTTGTTCATTTTTGTGAGCAATTGGGGAGGAGCTCTTGTCCCTTGGAGGTTGATCCATCTCCCAAGTGGGGAGTTGGGTGCACCCACGGCTGACATAAATACAACCGTGGCGTTAGCCCTTTTGGTATCACTTTCTTATTTTTATGCGGGCCTGAGTAATAAGGGATTGCGTTACTTCGAGTATTACGTTCATCCCACTCCTATCATGCTCCCCTTCAAGATCGTTGAGGACTTTACTAAGCCCCTGTCACTATCCTTTCGTTTGTTCGGAAACATCCTGGCTGATGAATTGGTGGTAGCGGTGTTGGTCTTTTTAGTACCTCTAGTGCTTCCGGTGCCTGTAATGTTTCTTGGCCTTTTTACAAGTGCCATTCAAGCTTTGATCTTTGCCACTCTTGCCGCTTATTACATCGGTGAAGCGGTCGAAGAGCATCACTGAACACACCGTTATTTCAATTCAGCCAGCTCTCAATCAGTAATCTGGCAACTTCTTGCGACTAGGTCTGGAATTATCCAGGCCCATCTCATGGATTTTGAGATGTCCCAGCCGCAGGTATAAACTCCCGGTCCCCTCCCTTTACGCGCTTTTAAGCGCTTCACATCCTTAAGCTCAATCATGGATTCCATCGTCACCGCCGCTTCTGTTGTTGCCGCTGGTCTGGCAGTAGGCCTTGGCGCTATCGGCCCCGGCATCGGTCAGGGCAGCGCAGCCCAAGGTGCAGTTGAGGGCATTGCCCGCCAGCCTGAAGCAGAAGGCAAGATCAGAGGCACTTTGCTTCTATCCTTCGCTTTCATGGAATCACTAACCATCTACGGCCTTGTGGTCGCATTGGTTCTACTTTTTGCCAACCCTTTCGCGGGTTGAGGAAGAGTTAAGCGGGAGACTGAATTTCTTTACCAAAGATGTTAATAGCATTTTTGTTGAGAAATCTGCTTTAAGGCCTCTTCAGCTCTCCTGCGTAAATTCCATTCTGCTTAGCAGTTTGCTATCACCCCCCCCATCTTTGTCACATGACCAGTCCGTTTCTGTTCGGTGCTACTGAGGGAGGTCTATTTGACTTCGATGCCACCCTTCCGCTTATGGCGATTCAGGTGGTCCTCCTCACATTCATCCTCAATGCTCTTTTCTTCAAACCTGTTGGTCAGGTTGTTGAAGAACGAGAGGATTATGTAACTACTAGTAGAGCCCAGGCAAAGCAGAGGCTTGCAGAGGTGGAAAAGCTCGAGTTAGCTCTTAGGGATCAGCTTAAGGAAGCTCGTCAGGCTGCTCAAAAAGTGATTAATGATGCTGAGCAGGATTCTGACAAGCTCTATAGAGAGGCTTTGGCTTTGGCTACATCAGAAGCTAATGCTTCTAGAGAAAAGGCAAGGCGTGAAATTGATGCCCAGAGGGAATCTGCAATGAATCAGCTCAAGTCAGATTCAGAGAAACTCGGGGATCTAATTGTTGATCGATTATTGGCATCAAAATGAACTTACCTCTCATTCTTGCCTCTGAAGGTTTTGGTTTAAACCTCAATCTCTTTGAGACCAATGTCCTTAATTTGGCGGTTGTTATTTTTGGTCTTTACAAGTTCCTTCCAAACTTCTTGGGAGGAATGCTTGAGAGGCGTCGCAAAGCGATTCTTTTGGATCTTGAAGATGCAGAAGATCGCCTTCAAGAAGCCACAAATGCTCTTGAAAAGGCTAAGCAGGAACTTTCTTCTGCAGAACAAAAAGCTTCCCAAATTCGTTCTGATTGCAAAAGTCGTGCAGAGGCCATTCGACTGGAAAGTGAGAAACGTACTGTTGAAGAGATGGCACGAATTAAGCAGGGTGCTGCTTCCGACCTAAACGCAGAGGCTTCAAGAGTAAGTACTCAACTCAGAAGAGAAGCTGCTCGACTGGCTATAGAAAAGGCACTTGAAACTCTTCCTGGGAAGTTAGACAAAGTCTCTCAGTCGAAATTTCTTACCGACTCCATCAATAACATGGGAGAAGGCTGATGCCATTACTAAACACAATTACCACTCCATATGCTGAAGCTTTTTTGCAAGTTGCATCTAACCGCAAGGAAGTAGATCAGGTTGTAGATCAGTCAAAGGCACTTTTGTCTCTTTGGAATGAAACACCAGAGTTAAGAGAAGCAATGGCTTCCCCAGTTTTGGAAGTCGAAGCAAAAAAAGCTGCCTTAGAAAAGCTTTTTTCTAAAGAAGTTTCTCCAACATTTCTCAATCTTCTTAAGCTTTTGGCTGATAGACAGCGAATTGGATTCTTAGATGCAGTGCTTCAGCGTTTGCTAGAGCTTTATCGTGAACAGAGAAATATTGCTCTTGCAACCGTAACTTCTGCTTCTCCTCTTGATGAAGCACAACAAGCTGATTTGCTAAAGAAGATTCAGTCTGTTGCAGGGACCGACAATCTCGAGCTCAACCTTCAGGTTGATCCAGCCTTGATAGGCGGTTTCGTTGTCAAAGTTGGATCAAAGGTCATTGACGCAAGTCTGGCTGGGCAGGTACGTCGTCTTGGCCTTTCCTTGGCAAAGGTGAGTTAGCTCATCAGCCTAGGCTCACACCTATTTCTCTCTTACTCCTTCATCTCTCACACCCTCCCCTCTCATGGTTTCTATACGCCCCGACGAGATCAGCTCAATTCTTAAACAGCAGATTGCTGACTATGACAAGTCAGTTTCCGTTAGTAATGTCGGTACTGTTCTTCAGATCGGTGACGGAATAGCTCGAGTTTATGGCTTGGAGAAGGTCATGGCAGGAGAATTGGTTGAGTTTGAAGATGGCACGGAAGGGATTGCTTTAAACCTTGAAGACGACAATGTTGGTGTAGTGCTAATGGGAGAGGGTATAGGCGTTCAGGAGGGGAGTACCGTTAAGGCAACTGGAAAGATTGCATCAGTTCCAGTTGGCGAATCAATGTTGGGGAGGGTAGTGAGCCCTCTAGGCCAACCTGTGGATGGTAATGGTGAAATTTCAACAAATGATTCCCGCTTGATTGAGGCGATTGCTCCAGGAATTATTAAGAGAAAGTCTGTTCATGAACCAATGCAGACAGGAATTACTTCCATTGATGCAATGATTCCAATTGGTAGAGGTCAGAGAGAATTGATTATTGGTGATCGACAGACTGGTAAAACCGCAATAGCCATCGACACCATCATCAATCAAAAGGGTGAAGATGTTGTCTGTGTTTACGTGGCAATTGGTCAAAAGTCTGCTTCTGTTGCGAATGTCGTTGAGGTTCTACGTGAAAAGGGTGCACTTGATTACACGGTTGTAGTGAACGCAAGTGCTTCTGATGCTGCTGCATTGCAGTATTTAGCGCCTTATACAGGAGCAGCGATTGCAGAGTACTTCATGTATAAAGGCAAGGCTACTTTGGTTATCTATGACGATTTAACTAAGCAAGCACAGGCTTATAGACAGATGTCTTTACTTTTGCGACGTCCACCTGGACGTGAGGCTTATCCAGGTGATGTTTTTTATTGCCATAGTCGTTTGCTTGAAAGGGCTGCAAAACTTTCAGATTCCATGGGTAGTGGTTCAATGACTGCCCTGCCAATTATCGAGACCCAAGCAGGTGATGTTTCGGCATATATTCCAACGAATGTAATTTCTATTACTGACGGCCAGATTTTCTTAAGTTCTGACCTTTTCAATTCAGGCTTAAGACCTGCCATTAACGTTGGTATTTCAGTTAGTCGAGTTGGCGGTGCTGCTCAGACCAAAGCTATTAAGAAGATTGCTGGAACCCTAAAGTTAGAGCTAGCTCAATTTGATGAACTTGCTGCTTTCTCACAGTTTGCTTCTGATTTGGATGAAGCCACTCAAAAACAACTTGGTAGAGGCAAGAGACTAAGAGAGCTTTTGAAACAGCCTCAGTTTGCACCTTTGAATCTTGCCGAGCAGGTCGCAATTGTTTATGCAGGTGTAAAGGGACTTATTGATGAAGTGCCTGAGGAACAGGTAACTCAATTTGCTCGTGAACTCAGAGATTACTTAAAGACAAATAAAGCTGAATTTATTACTAAAGTTCAGACAGAGAAAGTTATGAGTGAAGATGCTGAATCAATGCTAAAGGATGCCATCAATGAGGTGAAAACCTCGATGTTGGCGGCAGCCTGATCCTTAGGTTTTTAAGGAGGATCTTATCTATGGCTAATCTAAAGGACATTCGAGACAGGATTGTATCTGTCAAGAACACTCGAAAAATCACCGAAGCTATGCGCCTCGTTGCTGCTGCGAAGGTGAGGCGTGCTCAGGAACAGGTGCTTAGAAGTCGCCCATTTGCTGATCGACTTGCTCGTGTTCTCGAAAATATTCAGTCTCGTATGCGATTTGAAGCAGCTGATGCCCCATTACTCAAAACTCGTGATGTGAGTACCATTACTCTCCTTGCAGTTACCGGTGATCGGGGACTTTGTGGGGGTTATAACTCCAATATTATTAAAAGGACTGAGCAAAGGTATGCTGAATTGAAGAGTCAGGGATTTAACCCTGATCTTGTTTTGATTGGTAAGAAGGCGATTAGTTATTTTCAGAATCGTGCAAACCAATACACTATTCGTGCAACTTTTAAAGAGTTGGAACAAGTCCCAACTGCTCTAGATGCCGAAGCAATTACTAATGAGGTCTTAGCAGAGTTTCTCTCTTCAAGCACTGATAGGGTTGAGGTTATCTATACAAAGTTTATTAATCTTGTTAGTTGTAACCCTGTGGTACAGACACTTCTTCCTCTAGACCCCCAGGGGATAGCAGAAGCAGATGATGAGATTTTTAGATTAACTACAAAAGATAGCCGTTTGACCATTGAAAAGGGCATTGGCCCAGCAAATGAGCAACCTGCTTTGCCATCAGACATCATTTTTGAACAAAGTCCTGAACAACTCCTAAATGCATTGTTACCTCTTTATTTGCAGAATCAGCTTTTAAGGGCATTGCAGGAATCTGCTGCTTCAGAATTGGCCAGCAGAATGACTGCTATGAATAATGCTAGTGATAATGCCAAAGAGTTAGCGAAGACATTGACTCTTGACTACAACAAAGCTCGTCAGGCTGCTATTACCCAAGAGATTTTGGAAGTAGTTGGTGGTTCTTGTGCTTAACGGTTGAAGTTCAGTTATTTCATCTAAACCGGTCGTTAGGCCGGTTTTTTTTTCTGACCTTTTTTGTTGTAGTAGGAGAATGTAATTTGGGAGAAAAATTTCGACATTATCCTCAGTGAGATTGAAGCTGATTGAATTGGATTTGCAGTGGCCTGATGAACTTCCTATAGGCCATTTGCGATCTTGGGTTATAGCTCAACTAAGCGAATATGGGGAGCCCCTACGTTGGGCGATTACGGACATCATATTCAGGCAAAATCCTGACGGCCTCCCTAAACTCAAAGTAGAGGCAGTGATTATTAATTCTGATTTTTCAGAGAAGGAGAGTGAATGACTTCTTCTCTCCCTGGTCAGATTCTTTCAACAGCACCACCCCTACCAACGTTGTTTGTGATCCCTTCTGGGGTTGGCTGTTCAATCGGTGGGTATGCAGGAGATGCAATACCTGCTGCTCGACTTATAGCGGCGGCATCTGGATGTCTAATTACCCATCCAAATGTGATGAATGGTGCTGCGCTTTATTGGAGTGATCACCGAATTCACTATGTTGAAGGATATAGCTTAGATCGCTTTGCTGCTGGGGAAATTGCGTTGCAGACAGTGCGTCAGCAACGTGTTGGTCTCCTTTTGGATGCTGGCTTAGAACCTGAATTGAGGCACAGGCACTTGCAAGTTGCAGATGGCTGTAGGGCAACACTGGGATTAAATATTGGCCCTGTTGTTATTACTGAGGTTCCTTTAGAGGTAAGGCTTCAAAAATGTAGGAGTGGTGCCAGTTGGGGTGAACTAGGGAACCCTGATGCTTTGATTAATGCTGGTGAAGAATTGCAAAATGCAGGAGCAACCGCAATAGCTGTAGTTACTAGATTCCCAGATGATTTTGAAAGCGAAGAGATTGCGGAATATCGTCAAGGCAAAGGAGTAGATACTTTGGCAGGAGCAGAGGCTGTCATAAGTCATTTGCTTGTCCGTCATTTAGGCATCCCTTGTGCACATAGCCCTGCAATGGCTGATATGCCTATTGATTTTGCGCTTGATCCTCGAGCTGCTGGAGAGGAGTTGGGATACACATTTTTGAGTTGTGTTCTTGTTGGTTTGAGCCGTGCACCCAATCTAGTCCCGATCAATCAAACTGATGCCTGGAAAAAAAATGATCCTTTAGGAATCCTTAATCCTGAACAGCTTGGAGCTGTAGTCGCTCCTAATGGTGCCCTAGGAGGTGCAGCGGTTTTAGCCTGTTTAGAGCGTGGGGTTCCTCTGATATCCGTTTCAAATCCAGGAATTTTGAAGGTTACTTCCAAGGCGTTAGCCCTTAAGGAGGGATATAGATCTAATCAAGGTTCTTCATTATTTCATGCTCGCGATTACATAGAGGCAGCAGGGATGATTCTTCTTTTAAGAGAGGGGATTAATTATGAGTCTTTGATACGACCATTGCCTCAGGTTACTTGACAATGAGGGGTGTGATTTACTGCAAACATGCCATTGGATGTCTTGGAGGAATCCCAAGGGCTTTGGCTACTCCTGGATGACAGAGAGAACCTCGAACTGTATTTAGGCCAGAGAGAAGTTCAGGTCGCTCAGCTACTGCCTCCTCCAGACCTCTCCCTGCCATGCCAAGAATATATGGAAGAGTAACGCTTACCAGAGCTTCAGTTGATGTGAAGGGAACAGCTCCAGGCATATTGCCTACTGCGTAGTGTTGGATGCCATGAATGGTTACTGTTGGGTTGGTGTGTGTAGTTTCAACGCTGGTAGCAACGCAGCCACCTTGATCAATAGCTACATCAACTATTACGGAGTTAGGTTTCATTTGTTTTACCATTATCTCGTCAACGAGGGTAGGAGCCCGGCTCCCTGGCGTTAGCACTGCTCCTATTAAAAGGTCAGCGGTAGGAATTAGCCTTTCAAGTAGACCACGGCTGCTTACCACACTCATTAATCTGCCTCGACGATCTGCCTCCAGATTCCTCAACCTTTCAGGAGAGCGGTCTAGAAGCATGACTTCTGCATCCATTGCTGCGGCAAGTCTTGCAGCATTCCAACCAACGGTTCCTGCTCCAAGGACAATCACCCTTGCAGGCCTGACTCCAGTGCAACCTCCTATGAGCACACCTCTCCCCCCGTGTGGTCGTTCAAGTAAGTGAGCCCCTATTTGTGCGGCTAATCTCCCTGCGATTTCACTCATGGGGGCTAGTAAAGGTAAGCTACCGTTTTCCATTTGTACGGTTTCATATCCAACTGCAGTAGTGCCTGCAGCTATTAATGCTTCGCCTACTTTTGGGTATGCTGCTAGGTGGAGGTAAGTGAAAAGAACCATGTCTTTTCTAAGGAATGAAAACTCTTCTTCTTGGGGTTCTTTGACTTTTACTACTAGATGAGCAGCCCATGCTTCCTCTCTTGAAACCATCTTTGCACCTGCGATAGCAAACTCTTCATCATTAATTCCTGCGCCCGATCCTGCTCCTGATTGCACTCGTACCTCTAGCCCTTGAGTGACAAGTTCTCTCACACCATCAGGTGTAAGAGCCACTCGTAATTCATCTGGTTTTATTTCTGTAGGGATTCCGATGCTTGACATCGGGGCCGAGAGAATGGAGGAAGGCATGAATGGCATTGACTTCTCTTAGATTGGCTGTTGAAGCCCGATTTGGCCAGACTTTGTTTAGTCAACTTGTTGCTATAGGTATTCGCCAACCGCTGCCAAAGGCTTGGTCACTAACTTTTAGGAGAGGTGGTGCTTGTTTCCGTTTGAACTCGCCTTTTTGCAGCAAATTTTTCACTCTGGAAATCAGGGCTGGTTCATGTCCATTCTTTATTAATTCATCGGGACCTTTCCTTTCTTCAATCAGAGCCTTGAGTATTGGGTCAAGAACTTCATAATCAGGTAATGAATCAGTATCTAATTGCCCTGGACGAAGTTCGGCGCTAGGTAGCTTTTCTCGAATTGCCTTGCCTATTAAGGCTCCATTGGTAGGGAGTCCCAGGTCTTTTCGCGCATTTTTTGCTTTTGGACTGTCAATCCAATTGCAGAGATCAAAAACAGAGGTTTTGTATAAATCACCAATTACTGAGAGCCCACCGTTCATGTCCCCATAAAGAGTGCAGTACCCAACTGCTAGTTCTGATTTGTTTCCGGTAGAGAGAAGTAGATGACCTTGTTGGTTCGCTAATGCCATCAGCAAGGTTCCTCTGATTCGGGATTGTAGATTTTCTGCAGTAACTCCTTCAGGTGGCTTTCCTAGCGGAACACTTAGAGCAATGTTAAAGCTCTTCATTAAGGATGAAATAGGAACGGTATGAGTCTTCAGTCCTATTCTCTCAGCTAGGTTCAGGGCATCTTGGATTGACCCAGGGGAACTCCAAGGAGAAGGCATTAGTATTGCAGTAACTTTTTCGGCTCCCAAGGCGGCAGATGCAAGAATGGCTACTAGTGCAGAGTCGATACCACCACTTAGCCCAATGAGGGCGCTTTGGAAACCACACTTTCCTGCGTAGTCACGTACTCCAAGAACCAGTGCATGGAAAAGTTGTTCCATTGGATCAGTTGTTGAATTGTTTTCATATTGACTTTTCGTTGTTGTGTCCCATATGGCGATCTCTTCACGACAATTTGCAAGTGTATGGATGATTTGGGATTGAGCATTTAGGATGAAGCTTGAGCCATCAAAGATCAATTCATCATTTCCGCCTACTTGATTGAGATAGACCAAGGGGCACTTAAGTCTCTCAACTGCTTTTTTTGCAAGGCTTCGCCGAATCTCTCTTTTTGATTGGCTGAATGGGGAGGCTGAAAGATTAATTATCAGATCAAGTTGTTTGGAGGTTAATTTTGCTATTGGATCAGGCCCAGCTAGGCGCTGACCTTGTAGTCCGGCTTCTACCCAAAGGTCTTCGCAAATTGTGATGCCTAATTTCCAGGACTTCCCCTTTGACTCGATTTCTAATATCGAAGGTGAGTCCCAAGAACGGAAGTAGCGCTTCTCATCAAATACGTCATATGTAGGTAGTAGTTGCTTACGGGCTATTACACTCCACCCGCTCTTGTCTACTAAAGCTATTGAATTGAAGAGGTTTGGAAGCTCATGATCTTTTGTAGGCTCAGCAAGACCTATGAGGATCTTTGCGCTTATTGACTTGTTGGAGAAGGTATTCGCAATGTGGTCGAGAACCTTTGATTGAAGTGCAATGAGTTCCGGAGTAAGTAATAGGTCTCGAGGTGGATACCCCCATAATGAAAGTTCTGGAGTAAGGATTAGGTCTACATTCTGACTAGCAGCATTCTGACTGCTAGTCAGAATGCGATCTCCATTGCCTAAGAGATCCCCAACTAATGGGTTCAATTGAGCTAGAGCAATTCTCATTTGCTTTTGGGATTGAAGCCGTAGAGATTTTGCTTAATCATTATCGGTAATAGAGGTTTTGGGATCTGGGAAATATGGGGTTGATTTCGGATCGCTGAACTTGATGAATAAGGTATATCTAGAGGTAGGACTTCAACTCGACCCCCTAATAATTCAAGTGTTTTTATTTGGTCTTGGTTGATTGGCCAGCCTTCTCGTGGGGCAATACCAAGACGTGTTTTTTCTAGAAATATTTCAGCATTTACCCATCTCGGGACTTCACTAGTGAGATCGCTACCAATTACAAAGATCAAGTCGGAGTTTGGCCAGCGTTCAATTGCTCGCTCAACAGTGGTAATTGACCAGGGACTGCTTAGCTCTTGAATCAGTTCTAAATGCGGGTTGCTTATTCCTTTTACTAGAGCGTCTAACAATGAACGCCGCTTACTTAGAGATGTACCATGCATTTTCATGGGATTGTCACTAGCCCAGGTGACCACCTTAGGAAAAAGATTGAGTAAGCCTTCTAATAGGGCCTGGTGTCCATAAGTTGGAGGATCGGCGCTTGTGCCTAGTAGGGCTATGGGGCCTGGGTCAATATTCACGGAAGGAGTTTATGCAGTTCAGAGTAGTCTTTTGTTAACGCCTGTGGAAAGTTATCGAGCCATTGTCTTATTTGAGGATCACTAGCGGCTAAATGTCTCAAAATTGTTCGTGGCTGAGGGTCTCTTTTAGTGGTCCCACGAAGAAGTTCTTTTGCTGCGAGTTTCCCAGTAATTTTTGTGGTATGAACGGCAAGAGCTGCTTGAGCTAATGCTACAGGGGCTGATGAGGCAAGGCTCAATCCACTAGTAAGTGGGGTAGATATTATGAGTATTTGGCGCAGGATACTTAATACAAATTGAATTCCAAGTTGGGCACCTCCAAGATAAGCATTGTAAATAGACAGTCTTTTCAGTAATCGTCTAGCAGAACTACCACCCATTGGTAATCCATATAACTGACTAAGTTGAACGATCAGTGCAGTGTCAAAGGCAAGCCCACCTGCTAGGTCGATCATTAATAGAGGGTTTACTGCAACTCCTGAAGCTTTTAGGGTAGCAAAGCGACCAATGAGGCTTTGGGCAGCTTTTTTGCTGCGTTTGAGGCGCCCAGTTCTTAATGAGTGGTGAAAATTATCTGCTTGGCGAATAGCGTTAAGGGCTAAAAATAGTTGTCCTTGACTTGATAACAGGCTGACTAATCTGTCTCGAAGAGGTTCAATTATTGGCGAGCTGATTGTGCTGCGAACTTTTCCATTGGATTGAATTTGAGCTTGACGAGGGGCTGCAGCAACAGCTATTAGCTCTAGCCCTTTGGCTTCGCTAGGAAATCGATTGCAAATACTAGCGATTAGATCAGTGCATTGTTGTGATGTCCATTGATCAGTTCTGTTGAGCACTATTAAAATAGGCTTGCCCGTTCTGAGAAATGTTTGAAGAGCTTCGATTTCAATGTAGTTGATATCGCTATCTAGGACTAACAAGATTAGATCGGTCTGAAGAGCCATTTTTGAAGCTAATCGAGTCCTCCCTTGTGCGGCTATTTCATCGATCCCAGGCGTGTCAATAAGTTCAATCGCTTGAAGGTTGTTAATAGATTGATTCCAATTTACGTATTGTGCTTGTCTTGTGCAGCCATGGGCGACATCAGTGGCAAACTCTTTCTTACCGATAAGAGCATTTAAGAGACTTGACTTTCCTACACCAACTTTCCCAAACACAGCAACTCTAAATCGATTTTGCATTAACCGCTCGAGTTGGCGATCAAGGGCTTTTAACTCCCCAGCCAATTGATAACGTTCTAGGTTGTTAAGGTTGAGATTTTGTCTCCACTGACTGAGGAGTCGTCGACAAAGTTGAGTAGTTGATGAGGAGGGAGTCATGAGCTTGACTTTCGCCACCATCCTGCCAGTACAGCGAGGACAGCTTCTGCCCCAATGACGCCAACAAAACCTCCAAATTCATCTACTACAACCTTTACTCCACTTTTGTCATTGCTAAAGCCTGTAAGCAAGCGATCAACGCGAATCATTTCAGGTACAAATTCAACTCTTTCGCTTAATTCTGCTGAGGTTAAATGCCCATTCCCTTGAAGGAGGGCGGTAAGTAGACGCTCTCTGTTTGCCACTCCAAGAACCTTGTCTACTCCTTCACCAAGTACTACCCACCACTCCTCATTGTTTGAGAGGAGGCTGGGTTGAAGTTCTTCTAGGGTAGATACGCCATCAAGAGTTGGAGCTGCCACTCTTGGAGTCATAAGGTCTCGAGCGGTGAGATCATTAAGTTGGAAAACTTTCGAGATCATGGCGGCCTCGTCGGCTTCGATTTGGCCTTTTTGGGAGCCAAGCCTTGCTAATTGGCGAATTTCTTCTTCATCTGTACTGATTTCATTTTCTGCTGTGATTACTGGCAGGATGCGCTCGAGTAGCAGTAATAGTGGACGCATTATTAGGCTTAGAAAATGGAGCAAAGGTGCGCTGGCTAATGAGACCTGAAGAGAAAGCCTGCTCCCAATTGATTTGGGCAGAATTTCTCCTAGGAGAATGACCAATAGGGTTAGACCTACTGAAAAAAGGGGTAACGCAATTCCATTGATGTTACGCTTTTCGAATAAGAAAGCTGCATAGCCCCCCAGCATCAGGCTGCCGAAGATATTAAAGCCGTTGTTAGCTATTACTAATACTGTAAGAGTTCTGCCTAAACGCTTTCGAAGACGTGCCAACCTTTGAGCTCCAGCAATTGGCTTTGCTCTTGCCGCAAGTTCGTGAACTCGTAGAGGGTTAACGGCGAGTAGGGCCGCTTCTACTCCTGAGCACAAGGCAGAGCCGCTGACAACAATCAACACAAGAAGGGCTAGGAGCAAGAGATCGGAACCCATGCTTTAGATGAGGTTGGTTTTGTTAGGGGAGGTTGACAGGATCATGCAAAAGGAGGCTTGTTGGAACCAAGGATCTATTTAGTAGTAAGGATGCCTTGACTGAAGTTGGATGCAATGTGTACTGCTCATGGATAGTTCTAGGAAGTGCAGACAAAGAAGTTTATGTTTTTGTTGTCTTCTGTCTCTTTCTTGTTGAAGTTGAAATGGTCTTAAAGGCTGGGACATTTGGAATTGAAAAAGAAATGAATCAATCTTTATCCTTTGCAAAAGGGTGTTCAGACATTTTTGTAAGGGTGGGAAGGGATTTTTGCTTGTTTGGAGGTCGTTAGGCAAATTGCTGCAAATCACTTTTTACTGCCATCCTGAACTTTATAGGTGAAAGTTTTCCTGATATGGATCTTCGAATTTTTGGTCAGCGACGCGATCGTTTCCTAGAGAAATTGGATGGAAAGGCTGCGGTTATTCCTGCGGCTTCTTTGGTTACTCATCATGCAGACTGTGAATATCCTTTTCGTCAGAACAGTGATTTTTGGTATTTAACAGGCTTTGATGAGCCAGAAGCTGTGGCGTTGTTTTTGCCTCATCGTCCAGTAGGTGAACAATATGTGCTTTTTGTTTTACCAAAGGAGCCTGCAATTGAAGTTTGGAATGGATTCCGATGGGGTACTGAAGGTGCTGTGAGCATTTTTGGAGCTGATATATCTCATCCTTTAAACGAATTGCATAAACGACTTCCTTATTATTTAAAAGGTGCCGAAGGCATTGCGTTTCGTGTTGGTAAGCATCAAAAGATAGAACCCCTGGTTCTGCAGGTTTGGGCTGAGCAACTTGACAGGCTTCCTCGGAATGGACAAGGTGCAACATCTGTTGTCGCACCTTGTCCATTCCTGCATTCGCTAAGACTTCGTAAGGATTCTTGGGAGGTTGATCGGCTGCGTGAGGCGGCCCGAATCTCTTCAGAAGCTCATGAATTAGCCAGAACAACAGCATGCCCTGGGATGAGTGAGCGGGAATTACAAGCAGTAATAGAACATTATTTTCTTTCTCAGGGAGCTAGAGGACCTGCCTATAGTTCGATTGTGGCTGGCGGTGAGAATGCATGTGTTTTGCATTACACATCTAATAGTTCCCTTTTATTAGATGGTGATTTGTTGTTGATAGATGCTGGATGCTCTTTGAGTGATTATTACAATGGAGATATAACCCGTACTTTCCCAATTAATGGTCGTTTTAGTGGGGAACAAAAAGACCTTTATGAGCTTGTTTTAGAGGCCCAGCTAGCAGCATTGGAGGCAGTTGAACCTGGAAATAATGCTGAAGCTGTTCACATGACTGCTGTAAAAGTGCTTGTGGAAGGCTTGGTAGAACTTCGATTGTTACGAGGTAATGTTGACTCTTTGATTGAGCAAGGTGCATATCGCCATTTTTATATGCATCGCACCGGACATTGGCTTGGCTTAGATGTCCATGATGTTGGGGCTTATCGCTTAGGTGAGTTTCCTGTTGAACTGGAGCCAGGGATGGTTTTAACAGTTGAACCTGGAATATATGTAAGTGACCGATTGCCTGTTCCAGAGGGACAGCCTTCTATTCAAGATCGCTGGAAGGGGATTGGTATTCGAATTGAAGATGATGTTCTGGTCACTAATACAGGGAATGATGTGCTGACCACAGGAGCGGCTAAATCAGTTAATGAAATTCAACAATAAAAAGACTTCACTTACCAGCTCGAAATATAGTCAATAGCGTCATTAGTGCATGAAAGGATTTCATCGGCACCTGCATTTTTAAGGCTATTTTCATATCTTTTCCTGGCTTCATGCTTCTCTTCTCTTTGCAGATGAGGAGGGGCTACAGCAAGACTTATAAACCTTTGCTTGGGAATGTTTTTACGAGCTCTTCTGATTGTTAATACATCGGCAACTGTATCGCCTAAGTATGCGATTGGTGGTGTACTGCTCCCTAATGGGCTGCCAAAAATTTTAGTAGCAATTTGAATGAGGCCTGTTGGGTCTGGTTTGTCTGGTGCGTCCCCCATAGCAACTAATGAGGGGTTCTTTATCTTTAGGCGATTTTCTAAAATATATTTTGCAGATGCAGGTTCGGCTCCGCTTACAAAGCCGTAAGAGATTTTTTGTTGACTCAGTTTTTTAAAGAATATTTCCTGAATGAGGAGAGGCTCGTTTTTAATGAATCCATCCCATTCCTTCGAATCTCCTTCAGGATTTCCTCCAAAGTAAAAATCACTGAAGATTTTGATCAGGCTTTGCAGTTCGGGTAGCTCCATGGGGACTTCTTGAGTTTCTTTATGACGCCTAATTAATTCAAAGCTTGCATTCCAGTCATTATTCCAACTGCCTTCTGTTTTGAGTGCGTCGATGGTTTCGATGGAAGGACGCCAGTGGGTGAAGTGATTAACGGTTTCTTGGATAGCTAGTCGATAGCTTCCTGATACATCTCGAATCACTCCATCGATGTCAAATAGCAGTAATCCTCGCAAGTTCAGTTAATTGATAGAGGAGTAGGGCTGTTAGGTTAGTTGTTTATCCCCACTCTTTGATTGCCTTGGTTATGACGGTTTCAGAAGGTGCTGCTGCTGAGCAGGAGGTTGCGACTACTCCCATGGAAGGAGATCAGGCGAAGGAAAGTAGTAATGATCCCAAGCCAGGACGACCAGGCGGGATGCTGGGAGCAACGGCTGCTCTCGCTAGTGCCACTATTGATGCTGATGGGGTCCCATCTGGGCATACACCTAAGGCTGATGAGGGCCGTTTCTTGCTGAAGATCCTTTGGCTGCCAGATAATGTTGCATTAGCTGTTGATCAAATAGTTGGAGGAGGGCCAAGTCCTCTTACGGCTTATTTCTTCTGGCCCAGAGAAGATGCTTGGGAAACATTGAAAGGGGAATTAGAAGGTAAGGGGTGGATAACTGATAATGAGCGGGTTGAAGTTCTTAATAAGGCGACAGAAGTTATTAATTATTGGCAGGAAGAAGGCAAGGGCAAGAGCCTTGAAGAGGCAAAACTAAAGTTTCCTGATGTAACTTTCTGCGGGACTGCCTAGCCATATAAAGACGCGGCCTTTATTTAGGTTGCCCTTATTTATTTCGTATCTGTATTGAAAATATCTGCAGCTTCATTAGTGGCTCTTATATTAAATAGTTGCTCAACAATCAGTGGGTTGATTGTAAATGTTGAGATTCCATTCGCTGCGAGGAAGTTTATCTCTTTTGCTTCTCTTATGCTCGCAGTAAGGATTTCGCAATTGCTGCTTAGACTTTTTAAGACTTGGTTCATGTAAATCAATTCACTTTGGCCATCTCTACCTTGGTCGTTTATTCGCCCAATATATGGGGCAACATAACTCCCTCCTAGCGCAGCTGAAATCAACACTTGCTCTACTTCATAGCATGCTGTGAATGTTACGGGAATATCATTTTTGATTAGCTCTTTGGCAGCTATGGTCCCTTCTTTTGTGATAGGAATTTTGACGTATATTTGCATTTTCGAAGTAGATATCTCTCCAAGAGTTAATCCACATACTGTTAAATCATTTAAGGTTTCACCCCAGGCTTGAAGGTGCAATTCTGTACAGCCAATTATTTCTGCTTCTTTTGCAAGAATCTTTAGATTGGAGACAGTACATGGTTGCCCCGCTTTTTTTAAAAGAGTGGGATTTGTTGTAATCCCAGTGAAAAGACCTAACTGAAAAAAGCTTCTCCAAATAGTTGGATCAGCACTATCAAGTAGCAGGTTAAGGCTCAAAAAGTTGTGAAGGAATTTTTAAACTGTTGTCTTTGTTGCTTGAACTCTTACCCGCGCTCTATGAAATTGTTTTTCTGCCTTGAGTTTCTGAGGAGAAGCAGGTTCTCCCTCAAGTTGGTTGAACTCTGCTTTCGCTTTTTCTAGTTCAATTTGTGCAGTATTTGCATCAATGTTGCTACCTAATTCGGCTCCATTTACTAAGACCGTAACGTCATCTGACTCTACTTCAGCAAAACCACCCATTAATGCGATTGAATTCCAGGTGCCATTCGCAAGAACTCTTAAAACTCCAATATCTAGAGCTGTAACCATAGAAATATGACCGGGCAATATCCCTACTAGACCAGTTGTACTAGGAAGAATTACTTCTTCAGCTGTGCCGTCAAACACGCTCTGGTCAGGTGCCAGCACTCGCAGGGTGAGGGACATTGGAGGAGGGTGTTTAGGGGTGATTAGTGGTTGGTTAAGGGCCAATTGAGATTGACCCTAATTGCTAAATTTTGAAAGGTTCGGCTGATTATTCTTTTGATTCAGCCGTTATTTTCTCTGCTTTAGCCTTTACTTCTTCAATGTTGCCTACAAGATAAAAGGCTTGTTCTGGCAGGTGATCGAGTTCTCCTGAAAGAATCATGTTGAACCCTGCAATTGTTTCCTCCAGCTTCACGTACTTTCCAGACATGCCAGTAAAGATTTCAGCAACAAAGAAAGGCTGAGATAGGAATTTCTCTATTTTTCTAGCCCTATCGACTGTTTTCCTGTCTTCTTCTGAGAGCTCATCGAGGCCAAGAATTGCAATGATGTCTTGAAGTTCTTTATAGCGTTGCAGGGTCGATTGAACTGCACGAGCTGTCCGATAGTGCTCATCCCCAACTACTGATGGCTGAAGCATTGTGCTGGTGGAATCCAGAGGGTCAACAGCTGGATAGATACCTTTGGCAGCCAAAGCACGTGCAAGGACGGTTGTGGCATCTAAATGGGCGAAGGTGGTTGCAGGGGCAGGATCAGTCAAGTCATCAGCAGGTACATAAACGGCCTGAATGGAAGTAATAGATCCTTCAAGGGTTGATGTAATTCTTTCTTGTAGTTCTCCTACGTCAGTTCCAAGAGTGGGCTGATAGCCAACGGCAGATGGCATACGACCAAGGAGTGCAGAAACTTCAGAACCTGCCTGAACAAAACGGAATATGTTGTCAACAAAAAGCAGAACGTCTTGCTTATTTACGTCTCTGAAATGCTCTGCCATTGTTAAAGCAGAAAGGCCAACACGCATCCTCGCTCCAGGTGGCTCGTTCATTTGTCCGAAGCAAAGAGCCACTTTTGATTTGGTTAAGTCGTCTGGATTGATGACCCCAGATTCTTTGAATTCCTCATACAAATCATTTCCTTCTCTGGTGCGCTCCCCTACTCCTCCAAAAACTGAGACTCCACCATGCTCCTTAGCGATGTTATTGATTAACTCCTGAATTAGAACAGTTTTCCCAACCCCTGCACCACCAAATAGTCCAACCTTTCCTCCTTGCCTATAAGGAGCCAAGAGGTCAATTACCTTGATGCCTGTTTCAAATACTTTTGGTTTTGTTTCAAGATCTGTGAGCTTTGGAGCAGGTCGATGAATTGGAGCAGTTGTTGAGGTTGTTACAGGCCCCTGTTCGTCTACAGGCTCTCCTAAAACATTGAATATTCTTCCGAGAGTAGCTTCTCCGACTGGCACTGAAATTGGAGCACCTGTATCTAAGGCTTCCATGCCACGAACTAGGCCATCGGTTCCGCTCATTGCAACCGCCCTTACCCGATGATCACCAAGGAGTTGCTGCACCTCGGCAGTTAGAGCTACATCTTGACCTGCAGGGTTTTTGCCTTCAATACGTAAAGCATTAAGTATTTTCGGGAGCTTGCCAGCAGGAAACTCCACGTCCAATACCGGGCCTATAACCTGACGAACAACGCCCTTGGTGCCGGTGGAGGCGGTAGCAGCAGCAGCCATAAGAAAGCAAAAAAGAGATTTAATGCGCTTTCAAGCGCATGTCATTCCTGAGCGGCGCAACCTTACCACTTTGCATGCAGGGTTCGGTCAACCGCACAGGAAAACTATGGTCTTCTAGGTACATGAGCGCATAGGTTGGCACTCATCGGCTTCGAGTGCTAACTCGAGCTTTTTCGAAGCGCTATTGCGCTCTATTTGTCGCTCCTGCATTCATCCATGGCAGCTGTTTCTCTAAGCGTCTCCACTGTTAAGCCCCTTGGTGACCGTGTTTTTATTAAAGTCTCTGAATCAGAGGAGAAAACTGCAGGAGGGATCCTTCTGCCCGATACCGCAAAAGAAAAGCCCCAAGTTGGCGAAGTTGCCCAAGTTGGTCCTGGAAAGCGAAATGACGATGGTTCTCGTCAAGCTCCAGAAGTAGGTGTCGGTGACAAGGTCCTTTACAGCAAGTATGCCGGTACCGATATCAAGCTCGGTAGCGATGAGTACGTGCTTTTGTCCGAGAAGGACATCCTTGCAGTCGTTAACTGATTATTCATCCAGGCTTTAAATCAGTCTGATTTTCAATTCCACTATCCCCTTCCCCTCCCAGGAACACGCCTCCTATGGCTAAGCGCATTATTTACAACGAGCAAGCCCGTCGTGCACTCGAGCGAGGAATCGACATTTTGGCTGAATCAGTAGCAGTCACACTTGGCCCTAAGGGGCGAAATGTGGTTCTCGAAAAAAAATTTGGAGCTCCTCAAATCATTAACGATGGTGTAACTATCGCTAAAGAGATTGAGTTAGAAGATCACATTGAGAACACAGGTGTTGCTCTAATTCGCCAAGCTGCCTCAAAGACTAATGATGCTGCTGGAGATGGCACAACTACTGCAACGGTTCTTGCCCACGCTATGGTTAAAGCAGGCTTAAGAAATGTTGCCGCTGGAGCCAATGCTATTTCTCTTAAGAAAGGTATTGATAAGGCAACAGATTTCTTAGTTCAAAAGATTGGTGAGAATGCAAAGCCTATTAGCGATAGTAATGCAATCGCTCAATGTGGAACTATTGCCGCTGGTAATGACGAAGAGGTTGGCAAAATGATTGCAGATGCAATGGATAAAGTTGGAAAAGAAGGAGTAATTTCCCTTGAAGAAGGTAAATCAATGACCACTGAATTAGAGGTCACTGAAGGAATGCGTTTTGACAAGGGATATATTTCTCCTTACTTTGCAACTGATACTGAAAGGATGGAGGCAATTCTTGACGAGCCATATATCCTCCTAACTGATAAGAAAATAGGACTAGTTCAAGATCTTGTACCAGTTCTGGAACAGATTGCAAGGACAGGTAAGCCACTGTTAATCATTGCTGAGGATATAGAGAAAGAAGCACTTGCAACCCTTGTAGTTAATCGATTGAGAGGTGTTCTTAATGTTGCCGCAGTAAAAGCTCCAGGTTTTGGTGATAGAAGGAAGGCAATGCTTGAAGATATGGCTGTATTAACTAATGGACAGTTAATTACAGAAGATGCTGGCCTCAAGTTGGAGAATGCCAAGTTAGAAATGCTCGGTACTGCTAGACGGGTGACCATTAATAAGGACACCAGCACAATTGTTGCTGAAGGTAATGAGGTTGCTGTTCAGGCCCGTTGTGAGCAGATTAAAAAACAGATGGATGAAACTGATTCCACTTACGATAAGGAGAAGCTTCAAGAGCGACTTGCCAAGTTGGCTGGTGGAGTAGCTGTTGTGAAGGTTGGTGCAGCAACTGAAACAGAGATGAAAGATAAAAAACTCCGCCTTGAGGATGCAATTAATGCAACTAAGGCAGCTGTAGAGGAAGGTATTGTTCCTGGAGGTGGTACTACTTTGGCCCACCTTGCACCTTCACTTCAAAAATGGGCGAGTACAAGCCTTAGTGGTGAAGAATTGATAGGAGCAAATATCGTTGAGGCATCTCTTACCTCTCCTTTGATGAGAATTGCTGAGAATGCAGGAGCTAATGGTGCAGTTGTTGCAGAAAATGTGAAAAGTAAGCCAATTAGCGATGGCTATAACGCAGCAACTGGTGAATATGTAGATATGCTTGCGGCTGGAATCGTTGACCCAGCAAAAGTCACTCGTTCTGGCTTACAGAACGCAGCTTCTATCGCAGGCATGGTTCTTACTACAGAATGTATTGTTGCTGACTTGCCTGAGAAGAAGGATGCATCCCCTGCTGGTGCTGGAGGTGGAATGGGAGGAGATTTTGATTACTGATTGAATTTAGTAGTCTTTCCAACATCATTTTCAATGAGGGACTGGTTTTTCACCAGTCCCTTTTTTATTGCCCACCCATATAAATGTTCAGAATAAATCAAAAAGCATTGCTATGAAGTTGCTGGTGATTTGAGGTTTAGAAAAAAGTTCAGAACATTCCATCTTGATTCTTTAGACTTTTCAAGAAGTCAGTGATGCCAATGTGTTTAGTTCTGCAGAGAGATTTCGACTATTGATGTGGAGACTCTGACTACTAATGATGATTAGAGTTGAATTCAAAGTTGATTAGAATGAGTGGCCGGTTATTACTGGTCCCTTTTTTGTTGGGTAATGAGAAAAGCTTACAAAGAATCTTATATATTTACTGTATAAGCTTTGATTATTGAGTTACTTAATTGGCTCTAGCTCAAGACTTTTATTTGCTTCATTGCCAAATATATCTATTGCCTTTATATGAACTCTCTGAGCTGTCTTGGGTATCTGGATTGGGTTTGTAACTAGATCTATCTGGTTTAAATTTTTTGTTCTAAATGATTGCCACTGATTCTCTAGAACGAAGCAAGATCTATCGCCTCCCTTGTGGTTAACTCTTTGATGATAGCTTGAATCAATCCTGTGTTCAAAACTGACAGACCAGAAGTCAATTAAATCATCCCATTCGCCAGTAATCAACTCTTTTTTTAATGAATTAGTTTCATTATTTGTTTTGAGCCTAAATAGCTTCCCATCCTCGATAATGAGAGTGCCCAGATTCTTGCTGCTCTCGTTCAAGCTCTCTTCTGTTATGTTTTGATTGCTTGAGAAAATTGAATAATTATTTAGAGTGATAGAAATATAACCATTTTCAATTGAATTAGATATATCGATGTATGGGACTAATGGGAAATCAACCCTTTTATCCTGAGAACTAAGGTCATTAAATATTTCCAATGGAATATATTTAAGCTTTAGGTCTATCCCACATTCCTGTGCCTTTTCTTGTTTTAAAGGAGCTGAATCTGACGTGAATTTAAAAGAGAGAATATTTGCTACTGTTATGTTCTCTGACAGGCATTCTTCTATTACATCCTCTATGAATTGATGTGAGCACGGCTCATCTAGTGAAGGAAATATAGAGATATAAGCCCCTAATCTTCTTCCATGAAGCATTTTTAGCCCTTTTATTTCTTCTGCTTTATAGGCTTCTAAAACAAGTCTATTGAACTCAATTCCCATCTTTTTTTGTCTCCCTAGAGCTTTTGTTTTTGTAAGCTCTTTAAGTTGATATTTTGCTTCATTCTTCCCAAGGCATAAAAGTTCAAACTCTTTTGATTCCTTTCCCAACTTGTGTAACTCGTGATTGACATTAAGCAACCTTTTTTTTGTGGTATTAATTGCAAGCTTCCCCTGATCTGCTCCGATCCATTTCCGCCCAAGCCGATGGGCTACTGCACATGTTGTTCCTGAACCACAGAAACAGTCCAAAACTAATTCCCCAGGTTGTGACCCTAGCAAGATTATCCGTTCCAAAAGAGCCTCTGGTTTTTGGGTTGGATAGCCAAGAATTTCTTTTGACTTTCCTTTTAATAATGGAATATCTGTCCAGAGAGTATTAATGAGTTGGCCTTGATACTCGTCTAAATAGATTTTTTTATAAACTTGTTTATTTTTTGAATTTGGATAGTGAAGTCTTCCTTCTTTGTCCCATTTTTCAAGTGTTTTTCTGGGTACAGCCCAACCATTTGGAGGTGTTTTGTAACCCTTGAAATCGTATTGAAGGTTTGGCCTAGGTGATGGACTCCTTATGACATTTATCATATATTTTCTCCCGTCAGAGTCTGAATATTTAAATTGGCTTTCTATATATTCTTGTGATGGATTAGAAAAGATAGAGTTTAGCTTGCTTCCTTTTTTCTTTGAATAACATAGGATAACGTCATGTGCAGTAGAGAGGTTGTTCATTTCTTTAAGAGCTGAGCCACCTTTCCTTTTCCAAATTATCTGATTTACAAAACAGGATTTACCAAATATCTCATCCATTATTAGACGCATGTAGGCATCAGTCCTATAGTCACAGTGAATGAAAATAAAACCTTTTTCATTAAGTAGTTTGTGTGCGAGACTAATGCGCTCATAGATCATTGCAATAAATGCTCTATTTCCTTTCCCCCATTTATCTCTATAGGCAATTTGCTTGAAAAAATTTAATTCTTCTTTGACGCCCTTCTTCCCAATCTTTACATTCATTTTGAAGTCAACGCCTGCATTAAAAGGAGGATCTATGTATATTAATTTAATTCCTCCAACAGTATTGATCTCTTTACTTAACTTCCCTGATGTCAATGTAGAAAGTGTAAACTTATTTTCTCCGTGAATCAACTTATCGGTCCAATTTTTGTTGGTTGAGATAGTTTTAGACTCTGAAAGTTTCTTTTTCAAGTCAATTTCTTTTATGGCTTGATGAAAACTAAAATATTCAATGCTCTCAAACTCTAAGTTGACTTGACTTGGCTCATAACACTTTTGACTCCAGGTTAATTCGATCTCATTTTGTTTGCCAAATAGAAGGTATCTATATTTATTGCTTAAGGGATTTCCTGAGTCCAGGTTGTGTTTTATCTCCCTGATCTCTTTATTGCTTAGGCTCACTTTTACGCTCCATACTTTTCTGGGTTGGAGTTCTATTGAACGGGTTGCTGCATATTTAATTCACGTTTAGCCATCGTGCACTGAGAATTACGGCAAGAGTGAGAAAAATAGCCAGGCATGTCCATGTCGCTCTATTTAATGAGGCTTCTGCACTGCTGGCACTTGTAAACATTGAACTACCACTTGCCGCAAGCCCACCCATGCCATCTCCTTTGGGACTGTGAAGCAATATCAGTAGAATCAGGAGCAGGCCAGAAACAACCCAGCACCAAGAGAGGACGGAGATAAGCATCTGCTTATCTTAAGGACTATACGGATACGATTAATGTGAAAATTCGCTTGCTGTTAAACAGTTTGCGACATTCTGGGATTTATCGATGGTGATTGTATCGCCTCGATCAGTGAAGAGCCAGTCATAGCAATAGGTTTAGGTAGTTCAAGAAGTTCAAGGATTGTAGGGGCTATGTCCGCAAGACCTCCACCCTCTCTCAGAGTGATTCCATTCCCATGCCCAGCAACCTTCCTTTTTTCTCCTTCAACAAGTATTACCGGCACTGGGTTAGTTGTATGGGCTGTCCAGGCTTGACCATCAGGCCCTTGCATCAGTTCGGCATTGCCATGATCGGCTGTAATTAGCAATGTGCCGCTCATTTTCCCAGTTGCTTCAAGTAAACGACCTATGCAGGAATCAACTTTTTGAATGGCTTCTTTAGCTGCCTGCATTATTCCTGTATGCCCAACCATGTCTGGGTTCGCATAATTGATGACTATTAATGAGTAAGTTCCGCTTGCAATAGCTTTGATGCAACTGTCAGTTAGATCATCTGCTGCCATTGCAGGAGAGAGGTCATAGGTTGCAACCCTCGGAGATGGGACAAGATGTCTGTCTTCCCCTGCAAGTGGCTTCTCGATACCGCCATTAAGAAAATAGGTGACATGTGGGTATTTCTCAGTTTCAGCTGTTCTGTATTGCCGCAGATCATGCTCTGCTACGACTTGGCCTAAAAGATTGTCAAGTGACTCTGGCGGAAAAGCGACAGAAACGGGAAGATCTGCTTCATATTGAGTAAAGGTAACTACATTCAGGTTTGGTTGATTATTTCGAGAGAAATGATCAAATTGTGCCAGTGTTAGTGCTTGGATTAACTGTCTTGCACGGTCTGGTCTGAAGTTGAACATGATTAGGCCATCGCCTTCTTTTATATATGAAGGAGTCAAACGAACTGGTTCGAGGAACTCATCGGTTGATCCAGTGGAATAGCTTTCTTTAAGAAAATCTTGGGCAGATGATGGACTGATGGGAATCTCAGGGTTGGTTAACAACTCATAGGCCTTAATAGTTCTCTCCCATCTATGGTCACGATCCATAGCCCAGTATCTTCCACAGATGCTTGCAATCTCCCCTACACCAACCTGTTGGAGCTTCTGATTGATCCGAGTTAAGAAATCTCCTGCGCTTTTGGTTGGAGTGTCTCGACCATCGGTAATTGCATGAATTGCAATTTTGTGAAGTTCAGAGGTGGAGGCCCAATCTAAAAGCCCGCATAAATGGTCTAGGTGGCTATGGACACCTCCGTCAGAGCAAAGCCCAATTAAATGAAGGGTTCCACCATTGGCTTGCAAGGTTTTTGCTAGTTGTATTAATGAGGGTATTTTGTTTAAGTCGCCATTTTTAACGGTATTGCTAATACGAACCAATTCTTGCTGAATTACTCTGCCAGCTCCAATGGTGAGATGCCCAACTTCTGAATTGCCCATCTGATTGTTAGGCAGACCAACATCTGCTCCACTTGCTTGTATTAGGGCATGTGGGTAGGCATTCCAGAGTGCATCCATAACAGGAGTATGGGCGCTGCGTATTGCATTGTGCTGGGATTCATCACTGTGTCCCCATCCATCGAGAATTGCCAGCACCACAGGCGATACTCGGTCGGAATGATTTGAGTCTCTTGGACTGCTGGAAGGCATTTTAAGCGGGATGATTTCTGCCTATTGATCGCCTAAATATCAAATTACTGCCTCATTAGGTTTTGAGTTGTCTTTGTGGAGAGTTCCGTCAGCTTTTGCGAATGCAATGAATTAATTGGTTGTGCTGCTTAGGAATAAAATTTATTCCTAATTTATTTCTATATGAACGAAACTCCGGACGAAAAAAGGGTGGAGATACTTTCAGAGGAAGAGCTTGGGCGGACTCTTACCCGACTTGCCTCTCAGGTTTTAGAGACAGTCTCTGATACCCGAATGCTTTTGTTGCTAGGCATCCCCACCAGAGGGGTTCATCTTTCAAGGGTTTTGGCATCAGAGCTTGAGACTTTGACTGGGGCCCCAATTGCAAATGGGAGTCTCGACCCGACATTTCATCGTGACGATCTAATAAGGATAGGGACCAGGATGGTTCAGCCGACAGAATTACCTACTTCTGTAGAGGGGCGACAAGTGGTTTTGGTAGATGATGTCATTTTTACTGGGCGTACTGTTCGAGCATCACTAGAGGCACTTCAAGCATGGGGGAGAGCTCAGAGAGTGATGTTGTTGGTTATGGTTGACCGTGGGCATAGGGAAGTTCCTATACAACCTGATTTTTGTGGTAGGGAAGTTCCTACTCGGCGAAGTGAATTAATTGAAGTGCGGCTAAGAGATGTTGATGGAGAAGAAGGGGTTTATTTACGCGCAATTGATAAGTAAAGGTATTGGCAAACTTTTAAAACAGGCATGCAATTCATTTTTATCTAACACTACCAAGAACATTTTTTCTCAACATATGATCAGTGCGAATATCTATTCCTTCCATAATAAGATTTGAGTTTTCACCAATACTAAATTGCAAGCGAAGACAATCTTCACCCGGCTGACCTGGTGGATCTAGTGAAAGAGCAATTGGTTCGTTAGACCAAATTTCGTACCCTGGATCTCTCGAATTCATTTCGATTATTGGCATTCCATTCTTGTAAATTACTTCGTTCATTCCAGTTAGCTCTTGGGTCCCTATTACCAATTCAATCTCGGATTGATTTGGCTTGCTTGCTGCGAGAACTAGCTCTAGAGGGTTTGAGGTTGGCCAGGGTTGTCCAGCAAGAAAAAGTGGATGCCATTTATGCCTTTTAGAGCGTTCATCCCAGCATCTGAGAGAGACCCCTCTATGAAGTACGTCACGGAGCCTCACACCAGGTGTAAGGCTTAGTGCGCCCTTGGCAACGGCCTCGATAGGAGGAGGTGTAATTAATTGAGCAGGTTTGATTTGCTCTGTTAACCATCTGCGAATAAGGGGTATTCGTGCGCCTCCACCCACGAGAACTACACCTTGTAAGTCTTTTAATGAACATCCATTGGCCCTGCCACTAGAAAGAGTTTTTTTTAGGAGTTGCTCTAGGCTTTGTAAAAGACCTCGATTAAGAAAAAGTTTTTCTAATTCAATTCTTGAAAGGGATAATTTGGTTGGACTCTCAGTTGCACTGTCAAGAAAAACTTCTGTAAGTACTTCAGCATCAATTGCATTATTGCTAAGACGACATTTGAGCTTTTCGGAGGCATTTAGAAGTACTTCTGTTATAGATGTTTCGGGGAAGAGATGGTGAGCGATCCATCTATCCAAATCCCGCCCTCCAAGCCGTATACCTGCCTTGCCTAGGACCTTTGCGCAGCGCAGTGCTTGTTTACTTTTGCCTTCTAGATCTTCTCCTCCGAATCTCATTAATTGTGCTACTGGGTCTGCCCGACCTTCTCCACCTTCTAAAGCTACTAATGAAAGATCGATTGTGCTTCCTCCTATATCAACTACAAGAAGTTTTGATCCTGGAGGAAGTCCTGCACCCATTGCGGCAGCTGTAGGTTCATCTACAAGGGCAATCTCACTCACGGGAAGGGTGCTACAGACTTTGTTGAGCCATGCTCTATAACTTCTATAAGTTTCAATTGGAGCGGATAAAACAAGTCTTTTGATTTCTAATTCTGGGGGAAGTTTTTCCCAGATTTTTTTGATTAATATTTCCCCTGCTCTTTCAGGTGAGAGTTTGTTGCCATTGCTTTTAGGAGGTTCACTTGCTCCTATCCAGCGCTTGAAGTCACTATTCAGATTTGGATCTTCTTTTACTGTTAGGCCTAAATCAAAGACTTGTTGTCCTACTAGAAGATTTCGCTCATAGATTTCAGAGTACCAAATAAGACTTGGGATCTCTCCAGGAACACGGCTGATAGAAGGAATTTCAACAAGAGTGGGTTGGCTTTCTAATTCACCTTGGAATGCGACAACTGTTGTTGAATTCCCTAGATCAATTGCAAGCGTTCCTTTCTTTCGAAGATTGGGTAAAGCGTTCTTGGTATCTAGAGGTATTTCCGATGTCATGGTTATTTGGAGTGCTATATCAGAAGAAGGGGGGTTTTATTATGGATAGATTGCAGTTGTTGGTCTTTTCTTTTTACAGAGAGGATCCTCATATCGAAGAGGTATTGAAGCCACTTAAGGCTTGCAGGATGACTAGAAGTTTGGGAATTATCGCTATTGATTGTCTTGATTTTGCCCATTTGAAACAGATTTGTGGATTGCTAAGGCATTTAAGACCTCCTTTCATTGCTTTGGGTATGGGCCAACAGATTGTTTTGCGTGCGCCGGGCTCCATTCAGAGGGTCTATCCCATGCAATTGCCTTCTAATACAGATCTTTTTGCCTGAATCATCAAAGTCATCAATTAATCTGAAGAACATATAGACTTGGTGGAAGTGATTAAATCGTCATTGGATTCCAACGATCTAGCCAAGCGAGGTGAAAGCCTCATTCGTCAATCCAGCAATAGATATTTAACGACAGTTCGCATAGCTTTTCGAGCAAAGCAGAGGCGATTTGATGATTTTGATGGTCTTTTGGAAGAGTCGAATGTAAAACCTGTTCAAAGGGCAATAGTTGAATTAAGTGACGAGCAAGATCAGCCAGATTTGTTGCCTGGTTGATTTGGCATGATCCAGCAGGAGGGTCCAGGCTGGCGTTTGGCTAGGGATCCGTCTAGAAAACCTTTTCAAGTCTTGCTTGGAGGAGATGGCTGGGCAATTGAATTCACAGAGCAGGAATGGACTTCTCTTGCCCAATTGGTGATTGATCTTATTGATCAACTTCACAAGATAGAAAATCAATTGATGCCAGGAGAAAATATTTCACTGGAAATAGAGCGTCATCCATGGTGGGGATGCCTAGATGGGGATCGAAGCTCGTGGAATCTTAGGTTTGTACTTGAGGGCGATAGTGATTCAAGGCGTGGGGTTGAATTCTCATGGCCTCAGACTTCTGCTCAAAGCTTTGTTGCTTCAATGAGATATGTGTGGGATTCTTGTAGTCATTAGGGAACCTGATCATTTGTTAGAGCATCGATCTTTCCCCGTTAAATTTGGGGTTATTGCACAGCTTTTCCACAGGAAGGAGCCTTAAATGGTTATTAGGGCTTGTGACTGTGGAAAAGCGTTCTTCAGGGGAAAGGATATTGACTTTAAACTGTGCTTGCTATATATAGAACCGTGTAATGCTAAGTATGTAAAACCCTTCTCAGTACTTGTGTCTTGTGATTGGAGTGCCTGAGACTGGTGTTGTTGCGAGGGGCTTGACGATTCTTCTTGGGTGTGGAGAACTAGTTGTCATTGAAAGTCTTTTTAGATGCAAACTGCTAAAGAAAGTTCTTTATGCGAATCCAGGGGAGGCAGCCTTCCTTTAGTAGATCTTGAAGTAGAAGCCTGTGAAAAAGGCTCTACAAGTGAAGAAGGGGTGGTTAGCTTTCATACGGAGCTTCCCATTGCCTTGCAAGCGGCGATGACAAGCTTTATCGAGCGTTATCCAAATTGGGATCAGTACAGGCTTATTCAGGCTGCGCTCGCTGGGTTTCTTGTTCAAAATGGAGTTGAATCTAGATCTATTACTCGTCTTTACATCGGGAATATGTTTGGTTCTGAGGCATTAATGCATGAGGTTTGATCTAGATTAATGCTTTTTCTCTTCCTTACTTTAACTTACCTAGTCTAATTAAGAGATCATTTGCTGTGATCTTTGGAACAGGAATTATTGATAGCCTGTTCCCTTTTTTGACTACTTTTAGTTCCTCTCCAGAATATATTTCTTTCAGCTCAGCTAAAGTTAATTGATTTTCAAATTCTCCTAAATATCCTAATTTTGCACAATCCCATCTGGGATTTTCTTTTGATGAAGAGGGATCAAAGTATTTGGAAGAAGGATCAAATTGGGTTGGATCTAGAATCTTTATGTTTGTAACCTTCATAAGCCCAATGATGCAAGGAACCTTGCAGTTTGAGTGATAAAAGAATGCTTTGTCCCCAGCTTTCATTGAACGCATGTAGTTGCGGGCTTGATAATTACGAATCCCATCCCATAAGGTCGTTTTTTCTTTTTTAAGATCTGCAAGGCTATAAACATCTGGCTCGCTCTTCATTAACCAGTAGTTGATTTCAGTCATAGTCTGTAATCTTGGTAATTCTCGGTGGTTGGAATGGAGTTGGAATGAAACCCCATTCTTCCATCTCTTTTCTTTACTGTATCGACTGTGGATTTGAAGGGCATAAGAATTACTTGGTTGAACAGATCACTCCTCATGGAGGTAACCATATAGAGCAGTAGAAAAGGAGTTGAACAGGTATAAGGGGACGCGGGTGGCCCTCCTAGAGCGTTTATATGGCCTCAGACTTTTCTGTTGGAATTTCCAGGGCACGACTCAAGGAAGATTTTGGGCCTTCGGATGGCCCACGATGAAAGCTCTAGGAAGGACCCATCTAACTCTTGTCCAACTTATTCACTAATTCATTAGATAGCGAGCCAAGCCAAGCGCAATACATAGACCTATTCCAACGTTCCAAATCACCGCTTGATTTCTTAAAAGCCAGCGCATGATTCCGCAAGTGCTGTTGTAACCCCCATTGAGTTTATATGAGCCAAGCAATCAAGAGCTTTATAACTCAGGACTTTGAAAATAAAGGCATTTAAAATATCGAAATTAGAAGCAAACTTTTAGTTTTCTAACAAACAAATTCTTGTAAAAAAAAGGGATATTACGTTTGATTAGTATGTTTTAAATAGGTCATTTTCTACTTACCAAGATATTAAAATCTCTAAAATACAAATAATCAATACTAGTTTTTAAGAAACAATTAATCGCATGCTCTGGGGTTTCTACGATTGGTTCTCTATCATTAAAGCTAGTATTTAATATCATTGGTACTCCTGTTTTTTCCTTAAATAGCTTAATGAAACTGTAATACCATTCATTGTCTTCATACTTTACTGTTTGCAATCGTGCTGTTCCATCAAAATGAACAACAGCTGGCACTTTTTCTGCCATTCCTTCCTTAAACCTCAGAGTAAAAGACATATATGGACTATCAATATCATGAACAAACCAATCGCCAACATCCTCGCGTAATATTGAAGGGGCAAACGGTCTAAACCATTGCCTATGTTTTACCTTGGAGTTAATTATATCTTTCATTTTTATATCTCTAGGATCAGCAACAATGCTTCTATTACCCAAAGCTCTTCTGCCTGATTCAGAAGCACCCCCAAATAATGAAATTACATACGAATTTCTAATCATTAACTCCACAACCTCCTTCTCAGATGCTGATTGAAAATTTATTTCATCTCTAGCCAATTCCAATTTCTTATTGATTTCATTTATTCCATATTTTTTCCCTAAGTAAGGTGTTCTATTTTGAGAATTATTGTAAATTCTTGGATGTTCTAGAATGTGATGATATACATATCTTGAGCCCCCTAGAGTCAGGCCAGCATCATAAGGAATAGGATCACAAAAAATATTTATACCTGGAAGATAATCAAAAATTTTTCCACTGAAAGCGCAATTTAAACTAACTCCACCAGAAAGGCATAAGTTCCTAACATTATATTTAGTTATATATGGTGTTATCAGTGAAAGTAATACATCTTCTGTTTCTTTTTGAAGTGCTGCTGCTATATCAAATTTGTTCTTATCTGATTTCTTTACATCATCCTTGAGAGTTTGATCATCAATAGGAAATGCATCTCCCCCTTGAAGATCACCAAAGTTTTTAAAATGATCTAAATATCTTTCTGGATTACCTAGAGCAGCCATACCCATAACTGTTCCAGCTTGGTCTCCTCTTGGATCGTCCCATGTTCCCAATCCAAATATATGCTTAGTTACTGAATACCAATAATAACCTGGATTAAATCGAATCGCAGGAATCATTTTTAGTGGGAAGATCTGATTGCCCTTTCCCATCCAAATTGTAAAAGAAGTCATTTCCTCTTCTGGATCTATTTCCCATTCATCTTTTCTCCTTGTATATTCAGAGCCGTCCTTATTATCGAAACCACCTCCATCAATAGTTATTATTAATGCTTCTTTATAGTCACTAGTAAAAAATGCATTAGCAGCATGCGACTGGTGATGTCCAATTATTATTAATTTAGACTTCTTATTCTGAATCATCCCTTCTAGTTTCTTTATAGAATTAGAAGCAAATCGATTATTACCAGAGCCTTTTTGAAATACAAAATATTTAACATCTTCATCAAGTTCTTCTGTCTCAAGAAATTCTTTTACTGCGTCTGCAGCGACATTTTTTATTCTATGATATCTCTCTAACTCAATATGCGCTTTTGGTAACCCATTAGAAAGTACAGAATAAGCCGCATCATGCCAATTATGAAAACCTATGATTTTCATTTATTTAAAAACCAAAGTGCGTATGAAGAAAATTATACTGTTGAACAGTATACAATTCTTTTTATGTCGTGAGAAAAGGAGAGATCGCTCAAATTTGCTATCTATGTGAGATCACGTTTAGTTGATATCAGAAGTAATGCTCTGACTTGTTTTATTTGCTTAATCAGCAAACATTCCATCTACTGATAGCTCTCTTCTTGTATCTGGCGATGGATATTGCCTGTAATACAAGACCATTCCACCGGTCAGAGCTAGTGCAATCAGTATCCAAGTAATTAAAGACTTCTTTTTGCTTGGAGCCTTTGCTCTTATTGTCGTTGGTTTGGTTTGCATCTCAGAGAAACAACTAGTCACTTGGATTAGATCCCAGATCTCATCTCGGTCATATGAAGACAAGTCTTTCCCTGGGACTCCACTCCCTTCTTGTAACCCCTCGGCTTTCATTTTTGCTCTTATTAATGCTTTCCTATCAGCACTAGACATTGCCTTGAAGCGTTCTTTCCTTTCTTCATTGCTTTCTTTAGTTGTCATCTCGTCTTTCTATTCCGAATCTTTCAATAGATCTGGTTTCCATAAATACCTGCGTAGTTGAATCTTTAATTCCTGATCTATAAAAACACCTTCGCTTTTCAATAAATCTATTTGGATCCAGTCAGTTCCCTCTCGACCAATACTCATTGATACTTCCCCTTTGGCATTTATGACTCGATGCCAAGGAATTTTTGAAGGCAAGCGCAATCTCTTTAAGGACCATCCAATTTGCCGTGCACAACCATATGCACCAATTAATTCAGCTATTTGACCATAGGTAGCGACTTGACCAAATGGTATGCGTGAAACAGCTTCATATACCAGCAAATCAAAAGACTTTTTCACGGTTATCTCATTAGGTCTCCCAGTCGACACCATCGTCATCTTCGTCGTATTCATAATTGAGTAGAGAGTTCTCATCTTTTTCTTTTTTCTCTTCTTTATTGGTGAGGGGTTTTTCTTCTTCCATTTTCACCTATTCATCAATCAGTACTTATTAAAGAAGAATGGTGTGAACTTTGTGTGAACATAATCCAGTAATTTCTTGAGATCCCAATCCACCACTCAAATGCCGCTTTTCATTAGCCAGTAGTTAATTTCAGTCATAGTCTGTAATCTTGGTGATTCTCGATGGTTGGAATGAAGTTGGAATGAAACCTCATCCTTTCATCTCTTTTCTTTACTGTATCGGCGTCGGAATTGAGGGGCAAAAGAATTGCTTGGGTGCACAGATCACTCCTCAAGGGCGGAGGGGGCATGGATGTGTTGAAGAGAAAAGGTCTTGAAGGGGTATAAGGGGAAAGGTTGGTCCTTCTAGAGCGTTTATGTACCTCAGATTTTTCTGTTGGAATTTACTGGGTCTATCTAAGTCACAAGCTTGAGGTGTCGAAGAGGTAGATCAAGCCTAGATTAAGAGAGCCTTCACTTAGGCGTGAGGAAAATCTCCTCACGATTCATTTAGTTACTTTGTACAAATTAAATGTCTTTGATTAAGTGCTATGAATGTGTCAAGGAAATCTCTGAAGATGCACCCTTTTGTCCTCAATGTGGTGCACCTCCAAAGGAAACAAAAAAGAAATACTCACCAGAATCCTTAAAGATCAGTTGGAAGCACCCTATGTTCGAAGCTAAGGTCAATGGATATTTTGAAAACCCCTAAAAGGACAACAGAGTATGCTGCTTGCGATGTAATTTTTGGACTTTACCTTGTTTCTGCAATCGGCTTGTGGTTAACAGGTCTAGGAGGAGAAGACTTACACCTTATCAGTCTTTTAATTCCTGTTATTAGCATAGCCTCTTTTTCCCTTATTCAGGAGAATAAAAGAAGCAAACTGAGAGAAAGAGTAATTCTAATCAGGGAATTTTTTGATCGTTTTCATGGGCTTACATACATTTACATAATCTCATTAATATTCCTTACCGCTTGGATAATAAGCTACTTTCATTTGTTCTCAATATTTGATATTCGAACTTTTGATGCCGGCATATACAGCAATATAGTTTTTAATACATCAAAAGGCGAACCATTTTATTCATCTGTTCTAGATAAAAATCATTTAGGGGAACATTTTTCACCTATAATGATTTTATTTGTCCCCCTTTATTGGGTATCGCCTGACACAAGATGGCTTCTTTTAGCTCAAGCAATTTCTTATTGCACAGTACCTATAATCCTATATAAAATTGCAGGTTTATATACCCTTGAAAAAGCCAAGCAAACATCAGTAGCTTTCAGCTTAGCAATTGCTTGGTTTTTATATTTACCAATGCGCTCGGCAATGGACTTTACTTTTCATCCATCGAGTTTAGTCGCGCCATTGATTCTTATTGCCTTTTTATTCATGGAAGAAAAGCGATATATGAAAATGTGGTTGGTCCTTGGTGTAATTATTTTATTCAAAGAAAACACTCCCTTTGTAATTTGTGGCTTTGGATTATACCTTTCCTTCCATAGAAGAAGATATCAACAAGGTCTATTTGCATTAATTTTAGGGTCATTTCTAATGGCTTTACTTATGCAAATAGTGATCCCATATTTCGAAGGGGGTGAATATACAAAATTAGCAAGGGTAGGATTTTTTGTTGATCCAGTTCCTAAATTAGAGTATCTATTCAAACTACTTTTACCTTTACTCTTTTTGCCTCTAATGGTTTGGAGAAGAGGAATAATAGCTCTGCCTGCAATAATGCAAAATATAGTTGCAAATTATGAGCCAATGTATTCTTTAAATAATCATTATGATGATTTAATATCGCCTCTATTGTTTGTCTGTCTACCTGGAATAATTATCGACAAGATAATTCCCTTTTTAAAGAGGAACAATCTTAATATAAGACTAATTTGTTTTACTATTTTATTTATATCACTTACTTTCCTTTCAAAGCCCTCGCCCTTAAAGAAAGTTTGGGAAAATCCCAAAAAAGAATTCCACTCTCAACTGAAAGGTGACCTAATAAGGCTAGAGAATAAATTTCCAGATAAACCTATTTACCTTCAACACCCACTATTTACTCATGTCAATCGAAAGTCCACTTATGATTTAAATTCTTGCAAGATAAATTCCTTTCCCAACGAATCTATTGTTGCCATCTCATCAGACAAAAGCTTGAGACATTGGCCAATTAAAGATTTAGATCAGTGCCTAGACATGCTTCAGGAAGGGAAAGAGACCAAGCAAATTCCTGGATTTCAAAATCTACTGGTCTTTAAAATTGAACACGATCAATGATTTATTTTTCTAAGTCTAGCCTCTCACTATGAAATCAGTAGCACAAATTATTCGTTCAAATTTGCTCATCATTACATCAATCTTCGTAGCATTTACTGTTTTTCTAAGTGAACCATGGATAGTTGATCTTTTTCGAAGTGGTCACTTTACTTGGGTTAGCTTTTCTTCTCTTGCGATTGTTCGCCACAGTCTTTCAAATTTTGGAGGTGTAGGCTATTCCTGCTCTTTAACTCCTGGAGATGGAAATATTCAATTTGAAAACTTCAATCGATATCCCATTCCTTTTGCAGTATTGACTCGATGGATTTTAATACCTTTTGAGGGAGATTGGCCTACCTATCTCTATGCCTCACGACAGTGGATGAACATTATATTTCTAGCAACTTTGTGGACAATTTATTTAATCCTGAGAGAGATAGGGACTTCACGTAGTATTGCAATTTTTGCTGTACTTGGAACAGCCCTTGACTCCACAACATTGTTTTACAAATCAATGTTTCATTTCGATCAGCCCGCACTTCTTTTATATTCGTTATTAATATTAACCGCACTTAAAACTTTTGGTTCGAATTCATTCAGCAAATGGAAATATTTAACAGTCTTAGGAATAGGTTCTCTTACAGGTCGTTCAGCAATAGTCCTTTGTTATGGATTTTCTTTAGCGTTGATCTTAAGCATTAAGTCATTAATTAAATCCAGATTATTCCTCAGCAATGAAAAGGTTCGACTTGCTTGGAGTGGATTCATTATGGCAATTATCCTTGTAGGTATAGCTACTAGTTATAATATTGTTTGGGAAGCTTTAATTACAGGTGTTGCTCCACAAAAAACAGAAATATTTATCTCTGCGCTCCGACGTCTAGATTTTCATCAGGAAGGTTTTAGCCCAAGTCAATTATCAAAGACTTTATGGACCGAAAGAGCTCCGGAAATTATTATGAGGCATGTTGGTTTTTATGCAAGCAAAGTCTTAGATATATCTTTAGTACTTACATTCCTACTGTTCTTATTGACAGTGATTAAGAGAAAAAGATTACTCCCTTTAATAGGATATCTTAAAGCAGTAATAGATAAAAATCCTGCTCGTGTTTTGGCCTGGCAAAGCATTTTTCTGAGCTCAATTATCTGGATTGTAGCTATGAAAAATCTTTTAGTATTTCATGAATATGCTGCAATGGTAATGATTCCTTTTTTCTGTCTTGTCCTCTCTGCAGTGGCAGAATCACTAAGTCTTTTAGTATCGAATTTATTCCCTTCAATAGCTTCAGGCTTTCTCACAGTTGCTTTAATATTAGTTATTGCTTCTTTCCTTTGGCAGGTGGTCAATGTGCCAGCCTCTAAGCTAAACCCGTCTATGGCTCGCAGAGCAAAGCTTGATCAATTTTTTACTGAATTAAAAGCATTTAATCTAAATACAAGTTCCAAGCAAACTGTTCTGCGAAATACAAATTGGCTACCGGGCTCACCCTCTGCTCAATGTCTGATGCTTAATCAGCCTCTCTTGATAGGAGAACCTACATCTCAAAATAATGTCATCCAAGCTCCTTCTTTGCTTTTGAAATAATCAAGTTGCTTCTAGCCAATCCAGGTTTTATCTGTAACTTACAAGTCTAATTTTGGATGCTTCTCTCATCATGAACTTTGTGGTATGGCAAATCTGGAAATAGCCCTAATGGAGAGAAAGCAGATTTCATAGAAGGGTTAGATGCCAACGATGAAATCAAAATCATTGGTGCAGCAACGTCTGATTTAACCTTTGCCGACAATGTCACCCACCGTGGAGCAACTGGTATCGGTAATTGCTTGTGATACCAAGGTGGTTCGCTTTTCTCTAAGGAGTATTCAAGTCTTTTTCTCCTTGTCTTCCTTCCTGAAGGGGATGCAGGGGGGCATCTATCTCCTGACTGGGTCGTTTAAAGCTGCTCAGACACTTCTGTCCAATATTGAGCAGGTTGCCCTTGATCGACGCGTTCTTCTAAGCAACACTGGCTTCTTATGAGCAGCAAGATGGGAAACAGAAAAAGCTGGCCGACTTATATAGCTGCTATCGCTGGTAGTGCCTTGGCCGTTTTTGGAGGCATCAAGACTTGGCAAACCTCTCAGCTATTCATGCCAGAGGAATACAAGACGATTAAACGAGTCTTCAAGAAGTTGGCAGCAAAGAATGACCTAGGAGATAGGCCATTCACTTTTACCGTGAATGTTGGAAGTCAAGCTGATTGGTTGGCAGAAGAACTGAAATTATGCAAAGAGGATCAATGTAGTTTTTATTCAGCGTTGAATCCTTTTAAATCGTATAAGGGCGAATCCTCGAAAGATATTAATGATAATATAGATTATATTTTATCATTTTAATGATCTTATTTAGGAGGAGAGTATTAATTTTATTCGCGATCCTTATAGAATGGGCTATTAAGTCCCCCATCTGATTATTAAATTATTCGCTCCTTTAAGGGGGCTTTGCCAATTTACTACCTAATATTAAAGCTTAATATTTATTTGTTTTTGATTTCTAGTTGCTAGAAATCAAAAACAAATGCTTAAGAATGCTTACTCCTAAATCAGGTTTGCCTAATGTTTTGATTTTGCATCATGGCCAATCGCCAGATTATATGGCAGATATGGTTAGTCACTACTTTTATACGCTTGACCAAGATCACATCTCCCTATTTACTAATGTACATCCATTCTATATCTTTGATGACTATCCTAAATCAAAGGACTTATATGGACGAGGATTTACGATCTATACAAAATTAGATCACCATATGCGAAAAAATATAGTTATCCTTAGCCCAAAAGAGATCATAGAAGCTATAGCTAATAAGCACTTTAAACAAATTATTTGGACTAGTGTAAGACGTTTTAATAAATATCTTGATTATGCATTTAGCGCAGGATACAGAAAAGATGAATTGATAGTTATAGATGGAGAGGATGATCAAGGTGTTTTGCAATTCTTTTCAGATATAGATCTTTTGTCTAGTACTCGGTATCTTAAAAGAGAACTTGAGAAAACAACCTATAGATTAGGGGTAGAACCTATCTCTTTTAAATTTCCCAGCACTCATCCTTTAGTCATACAGCAACCATTAGCTAAAACACAAATCTTAGCTCCATGTGATCCTAGGTTTACTAAATCATACACGTTTACCGATGAAATTTCATATTATCAAAGCTATCAAAAGTCCTTATTTGCTATAACTACTAAGAAGAGAGGATGGGATTGTCTTCGACATTATGAAATTCTTGCTTGTAATTGTCTTCCTATATTTCCGGGCATAGAAGATCTACCATATTCAACCATGGTCGAATGGGATCGTAACTTACAGAGGAAAGCCAATAATCTTTGGCGAGAAATTTCACTTACAAGTCAAACCGATATAAACTACATAATGCCTTTTTGGGAATCCCTGATGAACAGATTTAGAGTAGACTTCTTAGATAAAATGTTAACAACAAACTATAATGATTTCCTGAGAATATGATTTATATAAATTTATGTAAGATGAATCTACATAGTATTTTGACATGAAAATAGTAGCATTTTTCATTCGCCATTTTACTGAAAGAGGTACTGAAGTATCTACATATGATTACGCCCATTATAACGAACAGATCTTAGGAAATAAATCTCTTATAGTTTGTCATAGTAAAGCCAGACATTTGGCACTTGGATGGAACATCTATGATGAAGGTCAACCTTCAAGATCTAAATTTGAGAAACGTTTTCGTGTTATTGAAATTGACGATATATCAGAAATGAAAATCGTTATTAAGCACTTTGGCATCACACATTTCTATACACAAAGTTCTGGATTCCAAGAAGATATATATCAGTTTCAAGACCATCATATTTGGGATAAATGCACAACTATTTATCACACAGTATTCGGCGTATGCTCTCAGAATTCAACTATACTATGCACTATTGGGAATCATATTAATAACAAGTTTTCAACTAATCTACCAGTTATACCATATATTGTAGAGCAACATAAGAAATGCGGAGACCTTAGGAGTATGTTAGGTATACCCTCGGATGGTTTAGTTTTTGGAAGGCATGGTGGTTATAATACTTTTAACATAGCTTTTGTAAAAAATGAAATTGAGTATTGCTTAGCTCAAAACAATAATATCTATTTTGTCTTTATGAATACAGCCCCGTTCTTTTCTCATCCGAGGATTTTCTATTTACATAAGCTCATCTCTAAAGAGGATAAAAATAGATTTATAGATACTTGTGACTTGATGATTCACGCTAGAGCAGAGGGAGAAACTTTTGGACTTGCTGTAGCAGAATTCTCAGCGGCAAATAAACCTGTTGTGACTTATTCGGGTGGTGATATTGAGCATCTAAGGATCTTAGGTGATAAGTGCATGATTTATAAAAACTCATCTGAGCTACGAGAAATTTTTTCAAGAGTAAAAGAATTTTCTAAACCTGGAAATCAATGGAATGCATATAGTAGCTATGAACCATTTAATGTTATAAGGATTTTTCATGACATCGCACTTTAAGTAAATGATTTACTTGATTTGTTCAGGCTCATATCCACACAATTTTCAGAACCTATCCATACAAGGCTGACTAATGCAGTGATGCCAAGTCGGTGCGTGTTTTGTCAGGGAGTATTCAAGTTTCTTTCTCCCTGCCTTCCTTCCTAAAGGGGAGGTATGGGGGTTTGTATCTCCTGGCTAGCTCGTTTAAAGCTGCTCAGAGATTTCTGTCCAATATTGAGCAGGTTGCCCTTGTTCGACTCGCCCACAGAACCCTTTCTGCAACAGGCGTTTATCAGTAGACATGCGTGTCTACTGGGATAAGGGACAAGCCAGGTCCCAATTGGGCTTTTCTCAACCTACGAACGAGCTCCTCAAGCCATACAAACCTCGCACAAACACTGATTCCACCGTTGAGCTCTAGTCATACCAATTGATTTAACCACGTGTAGAGACCTGCTCACGTAAAGTATAAGAACCCAGTTATACCAATGGTTTTCAGCGAAAGCTAGACTTTCTTGCCTAACTTTTGTCTAACTTCTTCACCCCCGGATCATCCTTCTGGGGGTTTTTATTTGGCCAACAAATTTCTCTAATTCATTAGATAGCGAGCCAAGCCAAGCGCAATACATAGACCTATTCCAACGTTCCAAATCAAGGCTTGATTTCGTAAAAGCCAGCGCATGATTACTCAAGTCAGGTCCTTGTAATAATAAAACCTTATAAACACCTTATTATTAATGATGTCTTCAGAGAAAGCATGGGTCCATGTCTACTCTTGATACAGCAATAAATTCTTTTTCAGATAGGGATTATACAAAAAGTACATTTCATTGTACTAACTATCTTTTTAATAAATCAAAACTTGCTTTTATACATTTGCCTAAAACTGGGGGGTCAAGTCTTCATAAGCTTTTGACAAAAAATCATTATGTAGACTTATTCCAAAATATTTGTACAGAAGGAGTTCATAGACCAATATCAAAAAAATGTCCTCCTGGATTATATAAATACTTTACTATTTCTAGGAATCCAATCGCGAGAGTTTGGTCTTATTATCAGATGGTTCTGCGCAATGGAGCTCAATATCCCTACAATTATTTTGCTTCCAAAGGCCTTGAAATCTTCTTAGAAAATTGCTGGGAAGTTAGAAACCTAGGTTGTCGTTATTACTCTGGGATAATAGGGAAAGAGCCAGATAGTAAAAGCTTTAATATTGCAACTAAAAATTTAAAAAAGTTTCTATTTGTAATTAGATTCAATTCATATGAAAAGGATCTTTTGAGCTTTTTAAAAAGTCACAAAATTAAAATTGACTATATACCGCATATAAGGTCTAGCCAATATATCGAGCCAACAAAAGAGGAAATAGACTTGATCTATTCTTTTAATCGATTAGACGTTAATTTATTCCAAGACTATTTATAAACAACCTCGAGGGGTTAGATACCTTTAATGAAATCAAAGTTGTTGGAGTCTTTACGTCTGATCTCTCCTTTACTGAAGCGTCAGCCAAAGGAGTCAGTGGTGTTGGCATCTATGCCAAAGGAGCTTTAGAAGGGCTCTATACCGGAGGTGATTTAACCACGGCTCAGATTCAATCTATGACCACTGGGGCCCTGACCACCCAATGGGATTACCGAGGTGGGGTCACCAAAGCACCTGATCTACTCGCTTAAAACCAAGTCGTTCTCGAGAACCCAGTCTGCAAAAGGCGTTTATCAGTAGACTTGCCACTCTACTGGGATCAAGGGACAAGCAAGTCCCCCATTGGGCTTTGCTCAAGCGGAAACCGACTAGCTGTTCTTGGTCTAACTTTTGTCTAACCCTGTTTCTACCGTTATGGGCTAGTCATACCAATGGATTTACCTATTGCTTCTAGTAAAGAACAAAAAAGTAAGAAGCAACGCTGGTGGAATGGTGTAGAGAGGCGTAAGCCCACTGATATTTCTTCGTGCTTCTAACCACTCAGAACGTGGTTTGTTAGCTTCATACCTCTTCAGAGACTCTTCCTTAGTTATTGGTTGATTAGGGTAAGAAAATAATGGAGGGATCTTACCTATTTTGCTTACCAGATAAGATTCAACAGGCACTCCTAGCCCTACGCAAATAACAAAAAATACGGCAATTCTAAATAAGCAGCTTTTCATTATTAATTACAAAAAGATCTAGCAATCTGCATTAGGAACATTAGAACCTTTATCGTTCAACAGGATAACTTTTGTAGAGCCCTTTTCATAATTAATGCATCCATTAACTCCATATAAGTTATCAAAATAGGGTATGGCCTTGATGTTTTGACTCGATGATGATATTGCTTCTATTCTAATATTATAAAGGCCACTAGGACTATTCCATTGATTTGTCCCTGGATTATCTCTACCCATTATCACTGGCGGATCTGTTTTACATATTTCAGTTCCTTTATCACTAGCATCCCATTGGCATCCAACAACAGCAACATACTGTGAAAGGTCTCCTGCATTCTGTACTCGACTACTGTTCTCAATATAAAAAGATTGAGCAGCTTTAATATAAGAAGAAATCAAAGTTGAAGCCTCCTGTTGCTTAGCCTTATCTCCTGCACTCATAAAACTTGGGATTGCTATAGAAGACAGAATTCCAATAATCATCACCACAACTATTAATTCAACCAACGTGAATCCGTCCTCTTCTTTCCTTGAAAGCAGGTATTGAATCAGTCGTTGTTTCACTTTTAATGCCATTCTTTCTTCAGTTTGGTCACGCTGCACTCTTTCAACAAGATTTCAAGGGTAACTGCGACATATTTTCGACCCACTAAATCAAGAACCCTTTCCCAGACTGGGGTTTCAAAACGGACCCATGGACCGTCGAGAATTTGAGAGAAAACTGTTAGAGCAATAACCCTTTGAAAGACTTTCGGATCGTCCCCCCATCGGGACTCTCTTCCATACAGCTCAATGCTAAAAGCGATTGATCGCTTGTTTTACTGCCTAAATGAAATCAAGAAACAACCCAGTCCCTATAGGGGTTTTACTCAACTTCCAAAATGGCAGTTTCAAGTTAGACAAACTTTATACAAACCCTGATTTCACCTTTGTCACCTAGTCATATCAATCGATCTCAGCGACGTTGAGTACTACTCACGTAAGGTGTAGACGCCGAGTCATACCAAGGTTTCTCAGAGAAAGTTTGAATTCTGGTTCAAACTTTATTCAAACTTTTTCAACCCCTTCTCAGTCAGGGGTTTTTTATTTGGGAAGGAAAAACTATT
>QCKG01000006.1 GCA_003215535.1 Prochlorococcus sp. AG-409-L18 | reverse complement strand
CTACCCAGATTGGTAATGAATTTTGCTGATAATTACGCCCGATTATTTGTCGTGATGAGCGTTCTAGGTCTCGAAGCAAATCCAAATTGGAAACCTCAAGCAAAGTCACTAATGAAGAAAGACACAACTGAAGCTCCTTTCAAATTGAAAGACGACGTAGAGGAATCAGAAATGATGGAACAGTTCAGAGAGTTCCAACAATTCAAAGCAATGATGGGCAAAAGATAAATGGATGGCCTTGGTCACTGGCAATTATGGGCTCCATTGGTAGGAGGGATTCTTCTCTATGTAGGGCTGAGAATCAGAGTCGTTCAAATAGACGAGGACTAAGTCCCCGCAAGGCTTCTAGACGACAAGCCAGTAGAGAACGCTAGACGGAAACGTCACCCAAACGTCACCCGCCACTTTTCCTAATACGTGAGAACCCAGTCGGGGCGACAGGATTCGAACCTGCGACCTAGTGCTCCCAAAGCATACGGTCATCTCAAGCGATACACAGAAAAGCTAACCAATAACTAAGTTAACGGCTTGCATGAGACGGAATTGAATTGAACGTAAGTGAACGCTAATGATCCCGTTTCCACGGATTTGCGTGGAAAATATGGGTACCATTAAGACAGCACTAGGTCATCTATGCCTAAACGTGCAGAAGATGCCAATTGGGTGAAAAGTTTCCGCCAAGGACTCAAGGCAACTTGTCCTGTTGGATGGATGGTGATGAATGATCGAGGAAAGATTCGTCTTCAAGTTGGGAAGAAGCCAAAAATCAAATCCATCTCTCTCCCGTACTACTGGGAAGAATCCGATTGGATACCAGCTTTAAAAAGAATCGAAACCGCAGCAACGATCTATTTAGAACATCATCAGGAGATTGATTTAAGAACTGCTTTTCAAATTGCAGATTCAGCTAGCAGCAAAGTCGAATTGGATTGGGAAGAGGCAATAAGAAACTTCCGGAAGTTCAAAACCAGAGTTAAGGATTCGACCTGGAAAATTAAGTACAAACCTGTTCTTGATAGAGCTATTGCTGTTCTGAATAGTGGAAAGAAATCATCGAATGGCCCAAAGCTTTGTGAGATAGCTCTTGATCAATGGGGGAAAGGGACAGCACAGCGTCGTCATATGAGATTGGCCCTTTATTCATTCCTGAATTTTTGTGTTCAGCGTCGTGATTTTCCTTCCTCATGGCTTCCACCAGCAATGAGTGATGACGAGGTTGTGACTAAGACCAAAAGAATTGGGTTCCCTCTTACTGATTCTCAAATCATCAGGTTGGTTGAGGGGTTACCTCAAAATGACACTGGTCATCGATGGAGATTTGCTATTCAGTTAATGGCTGTTTACGGCTTAAGACCAGAAGACCTACGTGAGATCCATACCAAGCAAAATGGGGCAGAGCTATGGACCAGCTATCAAAAATCCAAAGGAGGTCGCAAAGGTGAAACTACGGAACCTCGTCAATTATTTCCTATATGGGTTCTTGATATTGACGGCACTCCAGTGGATTGGAATTTCACACTGAAAGGAAGAGTTGCAGCTAATGAGTCATTGCCACCCTTAGGTAAAGAGGGAAAGGCAGGTGAAGCGATTGGTACTTATCTAAGAAGGCAAGAAATATGGAAGGCTCTGCGATCTGAGGCTGCCAAAGAGAAGGAGGAACTTACCCCTTACAGCTTTAGGCATCGCTATGCCTATTACGGTCACAACCGTCCTCAGTTAGATGGGAGTTACAGAGCACCCAAACAAATAGCTGATGCAATGGGGCATACCTTGGATACTCACCTTTTGAGCTATGCCAGATTTAAGACGAGAGATTTGGCTGAATCATTCGATCAATATCCTGTAGCGAAATGACGATCAGAGTTTTAGAGCTTGCTGAGCAGCTCAAGGTTGGTACTGATGACTTGCTTGCTGTTTGCACGCTTCTAGAAATACCAGCGACTTCAAGGATTAGTTGCCTGAGCCATGAGCACATCAAAAAGCTCACTCGTTACTACTTAGAGGGAAAACAAGATCCTTAAGCTCAAGTCATCAATTCGATGGATTCCTTCTTAAGCCGTTTTTATCCCAGTTACGAAAAAGATATAGATACTCAGGTTCCTCACACCATTCATAAATTTCTTGCCTGCCCTCTCTCCTATAACTTCCTGCCATTTCGTTCGTGGAAATAGTGATAGCTCTAGCTCTTACTAGGCTTTCTACCTTGAATCTTGAAACAAGTTCAGCGTCGGCGGCTTCATTCCTTTGAGCCCGTCTGATCTTTTCAGGAAGATTGTTGGTATTACACCAAGAACACTTGTACATGTTCTTCGACTTGGAAAGAAGCAAATAAACCGTGTAGAGGTCAGGTATATCTAGTTCTTGCAATTCTGCTTCGATACTTTCTCGAAACCTCTCCTCAATCTTTGCTGGGGTGGTGAAGTAGGGCCTTCCTCTCGGTCTAACGGTTATCCACTCTGTTCTCCCTGAGTTTCGACCTTTAATTCCTGTGTATTGATTGCTTCTATATCTGGTCAGAACCTCTTGCTCCTTGTCGAAAGCATTCTGATGACAAGTAAAGACTGCAAGTCCATCAAGTACAACATCAGGGACTTCTTCCCGCACCATTTTGATGCGACGGTCAATTCTGTCTGGCTCACTTTTTCCAACCTTGTAAGCATTGTGCACTTCCGAATAGAGCAGATAAAGAGCATGGCCAGATGGGTATTGATGCAGTCTGTGCCAAACGCCAGGGCCATCCAATTCAGGGATGCCTGTATTAAACGTTGGATACCTAGGGCTGCTCGCTCGTCTTGTTCGTTGTGCTGACTGAGGTTCAGGAGCACTTGTCTTGGTGATGTTTCTGGGCCCTTTAACAGGAGTAGGGGCTTCGACCTTTACAACAGGGTTTCTCTCAAGCTTGGGTATTGAAGTCTTAAGTATTGGCTTGGTTTCAATCCTCGGGGCATGAGAATTTTGCTCTTTGAGCTGATTGTTCTTCAGCCATAGGTAGATGCAAGCAGCAAATAGAAGAATGACGAGTAGTTCCATTCCATGTCCTCTTCTGCTCCATGCGCATTTTAATACGTTCTACTTCTCATTTATTGAAGTTATAGCCGTATGGTTTTGTAGGAAGTCTGCGAGCATAAGGAAGTCAGTTCTAGGATGATTCCTTCCAGCTATCTCTCTAAAGGCAAGAGCTGGTGGAGAACCATCAATGATATGCATACCCCAGTATTGCAATAACTTGCTTTGCCTTATCTTTGCATAATTGGGATCAATTAATTGACACTTAGGATCTAAATCACTGTATTTGCTTACATTTTTCTGAAGCATCGAGAGAAGGGTTTTATTCTGTCTCTCATAGGCTTGAGAAGCATTATAACTGTTAACCAAAGCAAACATTTCTGCTTTTTTATTTTTATCTCTTATATGAGCGAATGTTCTAGTTATGACATCTCCACCTTTAGCTATACCAAGAGGGTTGAGTGTTGTGGGAATTACGCAATAGTCAAACTGCTTCACTAAGTTCATTGGGTTTTCCTTCAACACTGGTGAGCAATCACATATAACCACCTTTACTTCTGGATAAGATCTTTCATTCCATTGGTCTGCATTGAGAACGGTGATAGTTGTTCCCATTGTGTCTCTTCTATGGGGTGGGACATAAAGAGAAGCTGGTTCATCCTCATCGTCTGAAGCCGGGTTTTCCAGAAAGAGTTTTCTTAAGTTCTTATCTGGGTCGAGGTCTAAAAGGATTACGTCGTATCCCATCAGCGCAAAGGCACCTGCTAAATGCGCAGCGACAGTTGTTTTCCCAACACCACCTTTACAAGTAAAGATTCCAAAATATTTGACTCCACTGTCTGATATTTGTTCTTCAGGGGTTGGTTCTTCAGGCTCTAAACCCTGAGGCTCTTTATTCTCTGGGTCATAATTCCATTTAATTGCTCTACCTGTTGAGGTTCCAAGTTTTAAGTTGCTGGGTCGCTCAGTCTCTACATGAGTCAAGGATGGTCTTCCAAAACCATTTTGAGTGATTAACCATCCACTAGTAAATGTCGAGGCTATTGGCAGTTCAAGGAAATCTAGGAATCTATTTAGAGCTGAAATTGGGCAGCGTGCTCTATAGCATTTGACCTGAACAGCAATCCGTTCCTTTCCTTTGACCAGCTCTATGTCATATCCAGGTTGATTAGCAGGAGGCATGATGACCTCATAGCCAAGGTCCTCGCACTGTCTTGCTACATGCTTCTCAAATTCATATGGATCTTCAAAGCTCAGGTCTGCCATAAAAGAAATACTTCTTTGTTCCTCAATGGTAGTTCTGACCTTGATTAAGGGCTTTAATCTAAATCATTTCTTGCCCTCCCATAAATAGCTCTCGTTAGGTACGTTTCCGAGTCCCCACCCGATGGCTGGCGTCCACATACCTTTAAACGATCGTAAAGAAGTAGAGAATTGAATATTCAATGAACCTTTCCTATTTTTGTCGTGCCACTCACAGCCTAATTTCAGCTCTGGTAATGGCGAACATTCCTGAAGAGAGCCACGCACTAACTCTCCAGATTCTGCATATAAATATGATCCAGTAAACGGTACTGATCCAACAAAGTTGAAGGTAGTCTCAACGTCGACTGTTGAACCGGCACTTTCCAGTTTTCCGTAGTACACACCCCTTAAAGACTTCAACCATTCAGGGTGATTTTCTTTTATCTCTTGACTGCGACTGCCAGAGTCAAGAAGTACTGTTGAAATTTCTATTTCTGATGCATTTGCGTTTAATGGTTTAGGAACATCTATTGAGAGGAGCAGTCCTGTAGCAGCGACAACTGCTAATGAAATAGCTGATTTATAACTTCTCATTTCGTGCAAACCTAAGTCGGTCGGCCTTCGATGACGTTGTCGATAACTCCATATGAAACTGCCTCAATTGGGCTCATGCTCAAGTTCTTAACGCTATCGTCTTCTATTTGTTCAATAGTTTGTCCTATCCTTTCTGCTAATTCTTTGTATAGACGTGAATTCAGGAAAAGAATTTCATCTTCTTTGATTGCTATATCACTAGTCTGTTTGCTAGCTCCTCTAACAAGAGGAGTGAGAGAAATGCGCGCTTGTATCAAACTACTCCTTTTACCTTTTGTGCCAGAACAAAGTAGAAATGTTGCCATACCAGCAGAATGCCCAACGCAAACAGTTTGAATATCTGGCTTTACATGTTGCATGGTGTCGAATATGCCAAGCCCGTCGTATACAGAGCCCCCTGGCGAGTTGATGTACAAATAAATATCTTTATCGGGATCCTCAGCTTCTAAGGACAACAATTGAGCAACTACACGATTGGCTAAGTCATCTGTAATAGGTTCATCAAGAACGACTATTCTTTCTGGAAGGAGTCTTGCAAAAGCACCTTTCTTTTCCTCCTTACTAGTTGAATTGAGCAACTGCGTAAAATATGATTTCTGGGGTGGTGAATTATTAGGTTTTTGATTCTGCGATTCATATCTATCGTTTTTATATTCACTAGTAGTAGTTTTATTTGTTTTTTTAGAGTATGGGTTATTCTTTGATAATTGTCTTAACTTTGTTGTTTGTTTTTTCTGAAACTTATTTACCCAAACAGCAAAGAAAGCAAGATATAAAAAAAATAATATAGCAAGTATGATTTCCAAAATAATCTTAGACTTGCTAAACCTTACTTTAACTCTACCTGACTATTTTAATAATGACGCTCTGGTAACGCTTCAAAACAGAGCATCCAAATTCCTTCAATCCATGTGAGTTGAAAATTATGAGCCTTCCTTGAAGAAGTGCTCTTCTACTGCTCCATATTCCCTAATTCTGCTGCTTTTTCCCAATCCTCATAGGCTGGACCTATTAGTTTTTATCATTCAAGGTTTCAATCTGACAAGCATCAAACCAAGATCGATTAATGATATAGCAAAGCAAATCCCAATCAATATCCATAAGGAATGATTTGATGTCCTTGTAATTGCAACCCAAGGTATCCCCTATCTTCCACCCTTCCTCTAGCCATTCTTTTGAACATTGAAGCTCCTCTTTCACAAATTCTTTGCAATCATGAATATTATTTGTTATTGAGTAGATTTTGATAACTTGTTCCATTCGTGTTAAGTATTCATTGTTTTCATCTTGGATTAAATCTTGCTCCGGATCTACGTATTCAATAATTTCATATAAGACTGCTACTAAGGATTCAGAGATATTATATCTGTCAATTAATGGTCTTTGATGAAACCTATCAAGGGTAGACTCCAAGGATTTTTTGAAAGCATTTTCATCAACTGGTCGATAAACCTCGCCGGCTTGATTAATATTTTTTAATTCGGAGATCCAAGTTTTTAATTCTTTTCTAGTTTCTTTTGTATTTATTTCTTCTTTTAAGTCTTTAAGCTTTTTTGTATTTATTTCTTCTTTTAAGACTTTGAGCTTTCTTATCCTTTCAACAAATTCCATTGAACATGACATCTTCCACGCTAGGGCGATTACATTATCTAGCTGAACCCAGTCAATTGAAGATATAAATATATTAGTATCCTTATACCTGCAGGAATCTATGAATATGTTACTTCCTATGCACCAATTTGTCTCTAAATCTTCATCAGTGCATAAATTAATACTATCATCTACCCATTTAATAGCGGACTTATTAATCGAAAAGATCTGATACAAATAATCGACAAATTCCTCATAGTTTTTATCTTCTGGAATTAAAGCGACTTGAGGATTTATTGCATGAGCCATCTGTAATAGAGTTATAAAAGTTGCCCATGATGATGGTTGACCATCGTTTTCTATCGCTGGGCTTAGAGAATTGGCGTATGCATCTAAACAAATGAAAAAGGCATCATCAGTAACAGGTCCAGAAGAACTATTCTTTGCTATATCCTTTACCTTTGATGTTATATCTTCCCTAAAAAGTTCTTTTGGAAAATTCTTTCTAACTACTTCTTGGCATTGTGGTTCATTTGCAAAGAAACCTCGTGTATCTGGTATGTCAAGGAGTATTACCTCAGAATCGAATGGTATGCCTGTAGTCCATTCTTGCTTGGATTTCTTTAATTCATGTTGATTAAGTAATCTCAAACGAATTGGGAATTGCCCATCTTGCCCTAGCACCCCAGTTATCTCCCGAATCTCACCTTTTACAAGAGGCTTGATTGTTTCGTTTATGAGTAAGTTACTTATTGAATTAAGTATAAAAGAGTTTGTTTCTTTTCCAGGGAAAAAACTTAATAATTCAGGTGTCGCTGGTTCCTGGCAGCTATTCCCCATTGTGTAAGCAAATTCAAGCTGATTTTCGTCTTTCCCAATTGCACGAATATGCCTTTTATATTGGATCATATTTTGAACTTCTGGGTCCCCTAGCTCTCTTGTCTTATTCTCATTTAACTCATCATATTTAAATGCAAGTTTTCCTAATGCATATAACATTCTAAAAACGCTACTTGAATTAAGGCTTTTTTTAAATTGTTGGACTTCTAAAAGAGCTAAATTTTCTCTCTGCCAATCCATTACTTTTAAGTATTCCTCATGTCCACCAAGTAAGTTCTCAAATAATTCTTGAAGCTCTTTTGAGTATTGATCTAAATCAATTTTCTCCATATTTTGACTCTCGTTAATTGGATTTTTATTTTTCTCTTCTTTAGAATCATATTCATTAAAATTGGTTGTAAATAATTGCCATCCTTTGTCGACTAGTTCAATAGTGCTGTTAATTATTTCAGTCTCAATTTCCTCCATATTCTTAGATTCATTTGTTATAACTAAGCTAAGCCAAGTAGCATTTCTAAATAATAATGTGAGTGACGATCTATTATCGAAAGCCTTCAGTTTTTCTGTAAGCTCGAAACGACTGGCAATTCCTTCAAGCAATGTATTTTTATCTTTTCTGTACCACGATTTACATAACATAGAAGCTAATAGGACTGCAGCTTCAAACTCCCATTCTGGAATATCATTTGATAATTTTCCATGCCTTCGAGTGATAAGATCTTTTAATTCATTTTTTATATATCTTGCCGTTTGTGCATATCTACCTTTAAAAAGATCCATAGACATTTCTTTTAATAAGCTTATTTTTGCCTGAGGATCTATTGGCTCTTTATTGTTCAAAGAGTCTTCTGGGCGGTTTTCATTTGTGTTGGTTTTTATCTCAACATCTTTATAAGCTTCATCAAACGCAAATCGAAACTCATCGAACTCTTTATGTGTCAGAAGGTCTTTTTTACTTAAAGCTATAAAAATCTCATCAATAAGCTTATTCGTCATATAGCTTATTTCAAATAGAGCATAGTAACTTAGTCCGCTTAGATCAAATACTGAATTAAATCCAGCTCTTTTTAAACGGTTATATGTGGTGACACTTAAATCTAATTCTTTTAAATCCATATTAATTAGGGATGAGTCGAATTCTGGAATATAAATTTTGCTAAGCAATTCATTCTCATTTGGTATTTGCTCTTGTGAAACTTTTTTTATATCTTCTTTTTTGGCAGGCTTTTTCTCTTTCCACATCTCTTTCCATTCTTTATTTAATTCCTTTTCTAGTTTCTCCCAATCCTCCTTAGTCCTAATAGCATATTTTTCTTGCCATTCCTTCTGGCTTAGCTTCTCATCATAGTTTCTAAAAATCTCTACATACTCCCATTCCTCTTCCGTTAATTGATATTCAATATCTTTCTGTCCTTTTTTTCTTCTTGAAAGGGTCAATCCTGCACTTGCAACAACAACAGTTGACCCAATAACTATTTGTTTGTCGACCTTCAACAATGAAAGCCCTAAAGCGGTAGCGGCTCCAATTCCAAGAGCAATAACAGTGCTTCGTAGCTTCATTGGCAATATTCATTCAACATTTCAGCAGATTCATCATCGCCTAATTCTGCTGCTTTCTTCCAATCTTCACAGGCACTTTTGAGATCACCTGAATCATTTTTGGAAATTCCACGATTGCAATATGCTCCAGCATGCTTTGGGTTGATCTCGATCGCTTTGCTGAAATCAGAGATTGCCCCTAAATAATCCTTCAAATCATTCTTTAGAACTCCTCGGTTGTTATATGCTCCAGCAAACTTTGGGTTGATCTCGATCGCTTTGCTGAAATCAGAGATTGCTCCAAAATTATCCCCTGACCTTGCCTTTGCTAGTCCCCGATCATAATAGAAATAAGGAGGATTAGGATTAATATCTATTGCTTTGCTGTAATCATCAATAGCACCTTGATGATCGCCTAATTTGCCTTTATTTAGAGCACGATTATACAAGGAATTGGCATTATTAGGATCAAACTCTATTGCCTTAGTGTTATCCAAAATAGCTCCTGAATAATCTTTTAAAATAAACTTAGTGTTAGCACGCATACCATACGCTTTGGTATATTGTGGATTAATCTCGATTGCTTTATTGTAATCAGATATTGCTCCTAAATAATCTTTTAAGTCTTTCTTTATAGAACCACGGTTGTAATATACCTCGTAAAGATGAGGATTAGAATCAATTGCTTTTGTGTAATCATCAATGGCACCATGATAATCTTCTTTTAAAAATTTACTAATTCCACTTTCAAAAAATCTTTCAGCAGATTTGGAATCCTCTTTTTCAAATCTATCCTTCAAATCTTTACCAATTCCCAGCAAGTCTTCAGTACTTAAATCTTTACCGATTTCTAGAAAGTCTTCAGCACTATTTATCTTTTCCTTCTGCAGGAATAAACCTGTCCCAAACACTGCAGCAGTCGATCCAATAACAACTGCTTTATCTACCTTCAACAAAGACAAACCAAGAGCTGTAGCGACCCCAACGCCTAGAGCAATAGCAGTTCTCTTGAGTTTCATTAGAACTTCCTCAGAGCTTCAGCTAAACCCTCAACTACCTTCGAGAAGAAATCCATATCAAGAGTCTCCACCGTGTCAGTCGGCTCGTGATAGTGAGGGTTCCTTAGGAAGGAGGTATCTGTCACCATCATTGCGTTATAGCCCTGATCCCAAAAAGGACTGTGGTCACTAAGACGTACCTCAGGTAACACCTCTCCTTTTAGAGGCACAGGCAAGACTTTCGTACAGACATGTTTTCCCATGTCTGATGCCAATCCAGGAAGCATGGTGGCAGAACCTGTATTCGCTACCAAAGCAATGAAATTTCCCTTCTCACCAAAGACAGCTTTCATTGCAGGGATTGGATAGTTCTGTTTTTCACTGGTGTAAGCAAGCATTTCCAAGCTCACCATCAATTTCAACTTTTGTCCCTTTGCCTTGAGTTGTTTCGCAAGAGCTTTACTTCCGAGCATTCCCCACTCCTCTTGGTCAAAAGCAACCATCCAGGCAGGACGCTTAGGTGGTTTTTCAATCCATTGCCTCACCAATTCAAGCAATGCCACCACTCCACTGGCATTGTCATCAGCACCAGGGGATTGGATAGGCCCGTCGTAATGAGCACCTATGAGTATTGGATCGAGTGTTGGATCCTGACCAGGCAGCTTAAGGATGTAGTTCACACCTTCTTCTGAGCCTTCCTTGAAGAAGTGCTCTTCTACTTGTCCATAGGAAGAGAGTCGTTCTTGGACATAGCTGCGCACGGACATCAGGCCAAGGGCATCCCATTGGGAATGACGAGGAACCGCAATTTGCGTTAGATCCTTAAGAAGTTGCTGTTCGCTCATTAGTTCATCTGCATACCCATTTCCCTAGCCACTCGTTGATGCATTTCATTCATCGCTTCCTCTGTGACAACAGTCTGTGAGACCTGTTCCGCCAACCTTGCAATAAGTGCACTCGCAGCACAGCCATGTTCGATCTGACGGTAATGATGCTGCCAAGGTTCGAAATATCGTTCGACGAAACCCTCCAAATCGTCCTGTTCAAAAAGACGAAAGACAGGGTTGAGAGCAGCGTTGTTCAGAATCTCGATCAGTGATTGATCCTTGATGTTTCCATGCCAGCCGCTGCCCGGTGCATACATGCAACTTCTCACTCCACCACTGGGATTGATGTGGAGGTAATAGGGCCGATGAAAGCCTTCCCCTTTGCAATCAGAGGTTCTTGCCAAACTCGCAAGATTCATTACGCCATTGGCTTTGACAGCTGTTGGCGAAGCTCCTCCTACATCAACCACAGACATTGGGGTAAGCCCGAGGTGTTTGGGCTTGCGTGATCCAAGAGCAACAAACAATTCTGCTAGAAACGATTCACGGACGTGCCTTGAAGGATCAGTCGCAACTAGCTCATAGTCCTGACCAATCTGCTCACAAAGACTCGCTACTTGGACCACTCTTGATAAAAGATGTGGGTATTGCTTGTAACGGTCATCAAGACTGAGGGCTAAACGCATCAAACCTCTCTTTCTTAGAGCTTCGACAACAGAACGATCATCAGCAAATCGATGCTCACCAATTTGGATTCGGCTTTGCTCTCCCCACCAAGCATTGGTATTAGCCCGAGTTGGGATGCCCAGCCTTTGAGATAGCTCTATGACTTCAAGGACAGGACTATCCGGAAGGAACGTTTCTCCACCGGTGACGTTTAAGCCTTGAACAAATAAACCGAGCCATTTTGCTTCCTCTAGAACTTTCTCAATCGATTTAACCGATTGCCAACTCGCTGTTCCTTTGGGCCGCAATGGTTCTTGTAGACAGTGAGAACAAGCAAGATTGCAGCTGTAAGTCAGCTCAATGTTCACTCCTTGAACAAAAAGGAATGGCAAGCGAGCTTCCTTTTCAGAGGATTGATCTTTTTGCGCAAGGCCCTTACTAATTAGTGATTGAACAACATGGGCCGGAAGCAACTCCTCCTCTAGACCTGATTTTTTTACGGCAAGACTGCGTAAAAGACTTGGAGAGAGACTCTCAGGGAATAGGTCAACAACCTGATCGAGCAGATGACGTTGGGCTAGATGCCTAAGAGTTGCAGTTGAAAAAACTTTCATTTTTACCTCGACCAACCAATGGCTTTCTGCAGTTCTTGAAGCGTGACTGCACAGAAAATACGCTCACCTTTGTCTTTCCCAAAATCCTTGATGGTCTTTTGATATATCCCACGTGTTTCGACGATTCCCTTACGCATGATTTCTTGGATTTGTTTTTCGTTTAATTCACCCTTCCCAGCTTGTTTGGCGTTAAAGCCATATTGGGCAATGACTTGCTTGATGTCTTTGGGGAAGTCACAAATTGCGTCTTGACTTTTCATCCTTGACCAAGCCATCACCTGCTGAGAAGCAGTTGGCAATGCCAAAGCGGTTCCAATGGAGATAGATCCCAACAAAGACACCATTGCAGCAACCTTGGAGCATTTGCTTTTAGTTCGAAGTTCAGTTATCGCCATCATTTTTCGTCCTTGTGAATCCGTATTTTTTAAAGACCCAGTCCGATCTCTTATCTATGTAACCCGTATTAAATAGGAACGCTCGAAGTGCTTTGGGAAACGATTCATACAGAACCTTCTCTTCTTCACTGCAAACGTTATTGACTGTTCCTAAAGGGCAATCTTTCAGTTCCCCAAATGCCCAATCTGATTCCGGGTCATAACTCTCAAGCATCCTTTTCCACCCATCAGGGAACTCTTCGATGCGAGCTTTTACCGCGACATATCCAGCAAGGTATCCGTTTCGCTCGACTGCCATCCCTTGTTCCCAGAGACGACTCGTCTCCATTCGCCGAGCCATTTTTTTAAACGGCCAATTGAATTGCTCCTCTTTTGAAATGTCAATGAAGGAATCTCCTTCTAATCGCCAAAAACGCTGAGGTGCTCTGCTTCCTAAGTAACTAGCGAACTTGTAATGGAAGCGGTTATCCCAATCCGCGAAATGGTAAATACTCTGTTTTCCTCTTCTTCCAGAAACAGCTGGTTTATGTGTTCCATCCAACCACTTCGCTAAAACAACTTCCTTCCAGTTCTCCCCTTTCGAATTACTCGTAAGAACTGTTGTGTGATTACAGCAATGCGCACCACCACTGAAAGCTGACAGGATGACTTCTGGATAAGGGTTTGATCGATCAAGTTCAACAACTTGCATCAAGGAAAATGGTTGCCCTCCTTTCTTTGGTCCTACTAAGGTCCCGACAACTTTCCCCTTCACTTTGACGGTGACGACAGCAGTAGAGCTTTTGATCTGATTGGATAATCGCGATTTACCTTCCTCATATCGATGCTTCAAAGACGCGGTCACGGCTCCTTTAGTTATTGAACCGCCATCGACTTCATCCAATAAATCTGTTTGCAGTGTCATGCCCAAAGCATGAGCACCAGAGAACAGCGCAAACGACGTCAGCCCAGTTAACAGGAATTTCATATGCCAGGGTCAATTATTCATGAGCAAGGTTTCTAAACCGTGTGAACTGAGGTTCAAAAAGGAGTTTCACAGTTCCGAGTGGACCATTCCTGTGCTTGCAGGTAATCAACTCAGTAATGCCTCGATCTTCTGTCTCAGGGACGTAGTACTCCTCTCGATAAATCATCACCACCATGTCTGCATGACTTTCAAGTGATTGAGTTTCTCTTAAATCACTGAGCATTGGGCGTCTCTCTTCTCTCAATTCCACATCACGATTGAGTTGGGAAAGCAGAATTAACGGCACCTTTAGCTGTGTTGCCATCTCTTTGAGGTCAACGACAATTCTTGAAAGTTCTTCGTCACGTGAGTCATCAGTTGAGCCTTCCATTAATTGGACATAGTCGATAACAACTAGACCTAGGCCTTCCTTTCCTTTCCTATCACTGATTTCTTGGCATTGTGAAAGCATTTCATTGACGCTTATCTTTCGCCTGTCATTGATAAAAATCGGGAGCTTCCCAAGACGATCGATTTCTTCAGAAAGCTGTGACCATTCATCTGTCAACAATCTTCCTGTCTTGAGTCTTTCAGTCTCTATACCAAACTCCATCGATAGAAGTCGATAAGCCAGTTGTTCCTTGCTCATCTCGAAGCCAAAGATGCAGACAGGCAATGCATGATCTTGAGCAACATTCTTAGCCATGTTGAGCGCTAAAGATGTTTTGCCCATAGATGGTCTTCCACCAATGACGATGAGATCTCCTGGACTAAGACCGGCCGTCATCGCGTCAAAGTCATTGAAACCAACTGAGATTCGTGAAGCTGAGCTGCCGAGCGAGACGCTTTCAATTTCGTTAAACGTACTTTTAAGAATCTCTGCGGTTGGTATAAGGCCTTCTAATAGTTGTTCGTTCAAGATCTGTTTGTCTGGATATTCATCGAAACGGATGACTTTCGAGTTCGCCAGTTTTCTTTATCTAGTGCCATCACTCCACTCACATTGGTCCGCGTAACGTTCATACAACCGTGCAAATCCTTTCGAGACCAGCAGCTCTTGAATATTCACTCCATCCTTAGAGAGTTCAGCCACTGTTCTGCCATATCTATCCTTCGTAATCCGTCTGATTGAGACTTCTTCTCCAGCAACTAAACCATTGAGGTAGTCCCTAGCGGCGTTAGCTGGGATTGGATCAGCTCTTTTTCCTCGTAGCTCTGGGGTATCAATACAAGCCAGCCGGATTTTCTCTCCTTCAGTACTTGTGCAGGTATCACCGTCGTAGCAGTCTTGAATCCTGACAGTCCATGCAATTACAGGCAAAGGAGCCAGCAAAAATAACGCACTTGTAAGGATGGCTAAATAACGCATATTCCAAATTTGCCGTAAGGCTCACAAGACGGCATCGTGAGAGAACCGTCGTGAGGTAGATGCTGCATCTACAAAACAGAACCCCTCAACTCTTATTGGTTGTCTTCGCTGTATTAGCTCTGCTTGGCGTTGAACAAAAACCAGTAAGTGCTGCATGCGAGAACTATGAGTCAGTGGGTTGGGTCATTAATAAAGCCTCAGGTAAGCGTTCAAAAGATGTTGTCGGGAGAAGTTGGCACTGCGCAAACCTGCGAAGTGCAGGTGATTCATTCATTAGTAAGGAATTCTCAGCAACTTCCATGATTTGTCACTCAGAGGAAGACTGCAAATCAGTTTCTTGGGTGAAAAACACCAGACCAAATACGACCTATGTGGCCATTAATCAACAAAAGGCAAGTCCTGGTATTTCTAAAAGAACAGGAGAAGCATGGATGAAGTCATTCGTCTGTTTAACCAAAGAAAAGCTTGAGAACTCCTACTGTTGGAACTACATAAAAATCACCAGTTTTGAAGAACGGTTGAAATGGGAAGCATCAATAGCTAAATGAACACTTTGGTCTTGGAAACAGTTATTTGATAGTTCTCTCCATATTATTTCGCTACTTCTTATGGTTGGAATATCAAAAGTTTTATATAAGGTTATTATTCAGCCTAATTCCTTAACAAGGTTCAGTGTAAATGAACATCTTCTAGAAACCTTATTTAGAACTTTTGTAGCACATTCTAATCCGGCAAGTTCAAAAAGAGTTAGGCTACTTATTGTTTTCATGGCATCTAAATTTCCCCCCATTAATTTCTCTAGTTTCTGATTAGAAAGTTGGGCAAAAATCAAATTGGTTATTTCCTCAAGATGTTCTTTAAGAATGGGATTATCGAGGTAAGCAATGGCTTCATTCAGGCTACTAATTTCATAGTATTTTGACCTTGCAGAGCCACCTAATCCACGCAACTGAGGCAAAACATACCAAATCCAATGAGTAACTTTTAGGCCGTTTCTAATTTCACTTATTGCATTCATATACTTTGAAGGGTTCCCTGAATTCTGAGCTTTTAAAAAGCGCTGAATATTTAAATCATCTTTTTCATATGGATCTTGATCCCTGAGGCGTTCTTCTACCTCGTCATACGAGTCTTCATCAAAGTTGCGTTCAGACATAGTCATGACTTGGCTTCTTTCCTGCCTTTCCAAATCAGGAGCAGTGGCAAGCCAACGAGCATCAAGCTCCCATCAACCAATAGATAGGTGTTGAGCATGCTCACTCTTCAACCCTCACATCGACTCGTTCTATTTGCTGCTCAGTTTTAACCAGCATCTGTTTAACCGCATAGGCAGCCACACCAAAAATCACCAAGACACCAATGGTCTGAATGAAATCGATGTAGGTGGCAGTGAGGTGGTTCATATTCCCTTTCTAGCCCTTGCTAACCGTGCCAGCATTAGTGATGTAGAAGATTAATCAATGACAGTAGACAAAAAACCAGCTCCAATGAAGGATTTCACTGACAAGCTTTTTGATCTATGCAGGGAATACCAGCAAGAAATACCTCCGCACAAAATGGCTGAAGTCCTGAGGGATTACGCAGATAGGTTGGATGGCTAATGCGCTACTTCTGGCCTATCGCGCGGATCGTTTTCTGCCCGCTCACAATCCTGTTGATTTACCTCACCGTCACTGAGCCATCAGGAGATAAGCAAGAGCAAAGCAGTAGCTACTCTGTATTTGATTGACAGTCGACTTTCAAGGGACCAACTCAGGTCCCTTTTTAATCATGCCTATCAACAAACCAATTCCAGATTCTGTTATTAGCTTTTGGCAAAAGCAATTTCAAAAGATCAGAGAGGTAATCGTTAGACCTCCTAGTAAATAGAAAAGGACTTGTTGTTGTTGTTTGAGGGTTTTGATTGCTGCGTCTTGCTGATCGACCAACTCGCAAGCAGCCGTAATCTCCTCGTCCTTACGGGACGTTTCAGTGATGTTCAAATGATTCGCCTCTTACTTCCTTCACTCTTAATAATTGGGTTGCCTGTATTTGCTTTTGATTCAGGTCCAAGGGTCGTTGCTTGTGATTATCAGCCTCATAAGAAGAAGGTGAGAGTAAGTGATGTATGCCTGAAGAACAGCATCGTAAATATGGGAGTTGAATCCGTTTCTTACGAACCAATTAGGTCAAAGAAGATTTTTAGGTTCTCGACGAATGAGCCTTGGGCATCTAAAAAAGCTGGGATAACTCAAGGGAAAGATGGAAGACCTCTGTTTTATAAAGCCATCATCGAGTCAAAGCGAAAAGTGATTTGGCAAGGAACTTTTGAGAAGTTCACTAAAGGAGTTGATGCGCAATGCCGACCTGGTGGGACAGGGGCTTCCGCTAGATACAAAATGAGTAGCGGTGAAGTCTTCTGTGCTTGGGAGAAATAATCATGCATCGCTTACTAATTCCACTCCTGGTTGCTTCTGCCTTACCTATTACTGTTCTCGCTCATCCTGTTGATCTATCCAAAGAGATACAAACCACCTGTTTTCGTATGGATTCTGGGAGGTATTACACAGGCGGTATGAGCGAAGGGATTAAGTGGGATTTACTTGGTCCATGCAAAGTCAAACTTGAAGATAAGTTCAGCGTTACAAGCATCAAAGTTGTTCCAAATAAACCAGACAAAGGCAGAAAGAAATTCGTTGTTGATAGAAGGTACGAGGGTTATCAACTCCTAAAGCCCTATCAAAACCCAACAGGATCAGCAGTGGCTTGTCTCTTTGAGAGTAAGAAATTAACTAGTTCTATCTGTGCGATTAATAACTGGATCTGACCTTGGGTCCCTTGTGGGGAATTAGCTGAGCGTCATCCGAAGGCTCGAAGTCTTCCTAGGCTCGACGGTTAACAAGTATGGACAGTTGGTTAACAAATGGAGTTAACGACTTAACACGTTCCCATTAGCGCGTGGCACGGTAGTAGCGATTAGGTACTCCCTTAAACCTTCCAGTTTTAAGAAGCGTCTGCCTCTGAGATTGGGGCACAGAAACTCATCGAGTTCACCTCGGTCAATCTTTGTATAAAGCGTCGATCGACTTTTATATCCGAGAACTCTGGCAGCTTTGCTGATCGTGGCGAAAGTCATGAATTAAATGGGCTTAATTCCCTGAACCCCCTTATTTGCAAGGACTTGCGAGGTGGGCGTCCATTTGTCTACTACTCAAAAGGGTATCGCTAAAAATAATTTGAAGCCCGAATACACATGCAGACTTTTCGCCATGAGGGGCCCCAAAAACACGTTAGACAGTAGTTAAGAAGTACTTAAAACATGTCGCTACGTCACCCTCTTTTCCATAGAACAATCCTTGCTCTTTTTTGGGATTCACAAGAGGCTGGCTATGAACACCCAACACTCGAAAACCTTGATGTCTTTAAGGAAGAACTAATCCAGGAACTAGAAGAAGGGATCTTACCGATCATTGAAAAACGCTGCTATCGCAACCCTTCTGTAACTCGTAATGAAGAGGAATCTCAGATCCCTCAGTGTTAGAGCAAGAAGGGGGGAAGAAGGTAGGGGAAATACCCTCCCCCCCTTATCAACTACTCAAGGGCGTAGAGATAACTCGGCCTACCTTTCTTCCTTGTGACCACCTTTGTTCTCTCAAGGAGACCTTGATCAAACATTTCTGTGCAAATACGCCTGCCATATTCCTCAGAAGTCATGATCTTCTTGGCAATATCAATGACTGAGAGAGGTTCAGGGGATTGTTGAAAGAGAGTTTTAATTTTCTCTTCCATAGTTAAACGCTCTTGTGGCATTAACCCATCACCAACCTCAAGAAGGGACCAGTGAAAGTCCTCCAAGTTGCCTTGAAGTTTCCATAAGGTGTTCTCAAGGCAATTCCTCTTACCTAAACAAATCAAATTGAAGTGATTACACCAATCTGATTTTGGCTGCTTCCACATCCCCCAAGCATCAGTAATAGCAGCCCCAATTGTGGATACACCTTGCAAATCGTGCTTGGTAACCCACTCTCTGATCTTGTGGTCTGGTGGTTTGTTCAGATGTGAGGTGAGTACACCGGCAACGTTTGACTGAGCAAAGCATTTGCCAATCCGATAAAGCTTTCGAGGAAAACCAAGATCAGTGACATCAAGCTCATTTGTTGCCAATAGGCTTGTAGCGGAATCAATAAAGATCGCGTCATAAACCTTCGATTGGATCTGTTTCTCAAGCCATCTCAAATCAAGAGGAGGCTCTGTAAAACAAATCTCAAATTCAGCTTCTAATCCCATGCGTCTGAACTTTTTCCTTGCATCAGAAGGTGGTTCATCACCTTGAATGACAAGTACACGTCCTTTGATAGTGGAGATCTGATCTAGAAAGAAAGTACCTTGCTGAATAGCTTCTGCGGCTCGATAAATCAGGGTGCTTTTACCGCTACCCATCTCTGCGCCAAGCAAAACGAAAGCACCTCTTGCAAGGAAATCGCGAATCACCCAATCGATTTTTCCTACATCTTTACCCCCTCCTCCAGCGGGTTCGATTTGATGAGAAGTTGTCATCTCTGCAACCTCCTAATAGGAAGTAGCTGAATCCACTCCTCCATGAATTGGATGGTGTACTGGCACCAAGGCAAGCAGTGATTTGTGTGTGCCTTGGCTCGCTCAATCCGAAGTTGCCAAATAGCAATTTCAATCGAGACTTCTCTCGGTAAACTGGGGCTATTGATGTCTGCTCCAGCCACCGTTCGCGCGGTGGCTTTTTTCATGCTTTACACCTACGGCTAATGAGTTCTTTCAAGTAGCTGTCGCTGTATGTCTCAGCAGGTTTGATCTGTTCAGCCTTTGCTTTTTTCTTGGCAAGTTCTGCTGTTCGCTCAAGCAACGCAGCACGACAATCTTCTAGGGAATACATGTGTTTCCCGCGAATCGTTCCATTTCCCACGGCGTAAAAATGCACCCCAGGAATCAACACGCCAAGATTTTTTAGTTCATTAATCGTTCGATCGGAGCAACCCAGAGCTTTTGAAAGCTTCTGGATGTCCATCCAGTTTTCATTGTCCAATGAGAATCAAGGGATAAGACCTTTTGCCCGTCCCATCTGCCTAGTCCTTCTAATAGAGATTTTTTCTTCGGGCATAACCCGAAAACCAGGAGTCCGCGCTCGTGCAATGTCTTGGTAATTAGCAGCGGCATCCAAACTCAACCTTGCTTCCTTGGGGTCATCCCGAACTGCTTGATATTCACGCGAAGTTTTCTTCGCTCCAGGTTCCCTTTTCGGGAAGCGAATATCTTGCCCATTTACTCGGGTAGTACGCCTTTCGGAGAATCGGTTAGGTCTAGGCATCAGTCACGTCAAAAGTAGGAACAAAAAAACCAAACGAAATCGGTGTTCGTTCTTGCTTATGACCTGACCATCTATGTCCCAGACTCCATAGCAGGGAGCCGGTTACGGACCGAACCCGAAGGTTGGTGGCTCAGCCTTGCTGTTGCGGGACAATGAATCCGACAAACAGTGCGCCTGAACTCTCAGGGAAATCAATATGCCTGCGTAGACATATCGATCTTGGGCAAATGTTAGACAAAAGAATTGAATTGCATAGAGGAGAGCCGAATATCTGCGTGGAAACCTTGCTACAGCAGACCATTAAAAAAGACCATTCCACGGATTTTTCCACGGATGGCCTTTGGTCAGTCAATGAGACTCCAGTCGGGGCGACAGGATTCGAACCTGCGACCTAGTGCTCCCAAAGCACCCGCGCTACCAAGCTGCGCCACGCCCCGCTCATAAAAGCTTAGTTCATTACCGACATCTACAAAAGGAGCAAATTGCTAAATATTTTATAAAAATCTTATTTTCAGTAGACATTAATAACAAGTATAATATTAGAAATTAATCAAGAAATCAAGTTAGAAGGATTTTAATAATGCAGATTCTGAAAAGGTTACTATTGCCTCTTGAACTATTTGCTTTGGCAGTTTCAAAAAAATTCTAAAAAAAGTGAAAAAAATTTTTCAGTGGAAGGATCTCAATTGGAAGACTATGTCTACCGAAGAAAGGTTGATGATCAAAAGGCTTTGCCTGCTTCCATTATTTACCTATGGAGTCTTTATTTTCTTAAGAGGATACACCTACGCTATTCTTCTTTTGCTTGCCTTGTACTCAGCTTATAAGTGGTTTGAACAACGAAAGACAAAGTAGCTAATAAAAATGAGCTAGTCAATTGCTGATCTAGCTCATTTGAAATCAATAAACCAACTTTATATGAGCTATATAAATCTGTTGATGATAAACCCTTTTAGATTGAGTAAGTGTGATATGGAAAGCTGAGTTGAAAAATTGGCTAGCATAAGAAAATTGATGATTACCAAATCTAGTTTTCCTTAGCATTTATCAAAGTCAATAGTTAGTGAGAGACATTGTGCTCTTCGGTCCGATCTGATTATTCTAAATTCGAACAGATTGTGATCAAATAGAACTGCAAAATAGGTTCAGTAGCATAATATTTCAGCAATTCTTGAGCTTATTTGACTTAAGCCTCCAGTGGTATCTGGGAGCGTTAGAGTTGATTTCTGATTTGCTAAGACATTTGATGTACTGTCGCTGGAATAGCCAATTATTCTTTTAGCTTTATTGTCAATAATTGATATTTTCGCATAAAGCATTGCTGGGCATCCTCTTCTTGTGATTATTTCCATCTGCATACACCTTTTGACTGGACAATCTTTTCCATTTCCTTTTATTCCTTTCCAGGCAATATTGTTGTTGTATCTATAGAAACCAGCAGGGATATCCAATGATTGGTTTGGTTCTTCAATCTGTGTGGTCATACAACCTGTCAAGAATACAGGTATTAATGATCCAATTATTAAAGCTTTCAAAATAATTACTCCTAAATGATTTGAGTGTGTTGGATCCCTATTGACCTCCGTTGCATCTTTGAACTGCGGCGACAGTAGATCTTGTTGTACCCCATAATTTTTCTATGCAATAAATTTCAGCTGAAGTCTTTAATGCAACAGGTATTTGTGTTAGTGCTAACACGATTAATGCAAATCCTGTGCCTGGTGCATGAATATTGAGTCTCAGACCTTTTAGCCAATTTAGCTTGGGCATTTAGTCAAGCTCCTGTAAGTCATTGGATCGGACTATTGCTTCGAGCTTACATCTCACTTGATTTTCGTTTACAGAATTAAGCAAACTTTCATCTCTTCTCCGAGGTCTTGACTCCTATTTGTATAGAGGAACATACGAGATCGCATCTCTGATATATGAACATAAATTAGTTCGTCAGAATGATTCGAGGACTCCTTAGCTTTACCTTTTGCTCTGTAAATAACAGACTTATACCCCCTTCCTTCTCAGGTTTGTTTGCTTGCCTGTTTAATTAATTATCGAGAAATTCTGCGCTTTTGTGCTTGGTGAACTTTCTTTAGGGAGGTCAATAGTGTTTAATTCTTATATGGACAAGCCAATCAAACGAATTTCAAAGGGCTCAATTACTCCCAAACCAGAAATAGAGAGTAGGTATGCGAGGCCGACTCTTGCTTGGCAGGTTGATATAGAAGGCAGTGGACAACGTAAGAGATATCTTCGGTCCCTAAAGGCTGATAAGGCTGTCTAAACTACTCTAATTAAGTGAGCTGGGATAGCTTTATCGTTACTTGGTTTATGCGTTGCTACTTACTCGTCTCTTTTTTTAATTGGCATCGAGATACGACAACCTAATTGAATCAGACCTTTATCTAGTAGTCGTCCAAGCTTCAGTGCAGTGGCTTCTTCTAGGCGAGAGAAATTTCGTTGATGGTTGGTGATCCAGGTCATCTCCTCTCTTGTGATTACACCACTAGAGAGCGATTCAAGGAAGAGTAATCCAAGGTTCATAGTTGTGATTCTGATCGATGAGATTTGAATGGATCTTCCCTTAGGCGAATAACTTGAGAGAAGACCTTTCTCGTAACGACCGACTGATCCCCATCACCCGGCCACTTGAAGACACTAGGCAATGTCAAGATACGTACCCCTTTTCGTAACACTAGGTATAGATTTGCCTTTACCTATCTTTAACTTCGAACACTAGATGTAGTAGGGGTTGATTTTGAGGCAAATTGCATTTAGAAAACAAGCTCCCCCATCACCCAGGCCCGAAGCTTTCGCTAGGGTCTTTTTTATTGACTGAATGGCCCCACGTCTCTTGATTTGAGAATCCCTTTCACCAGATCGGCGTTGATAGTTTTGATTAGACCTGTATCTACGTCGACTACTTGAAAGATGTTTCTATGCCGGGGATTCCTGGCCCCTCCGGTCGCGTGAATAATGCGACCTAGCCACCAGCTAAGCCCTTCCTCTCCGGAGGCTTTTGGGTCTTCTTCGACGACAACGATGTCCCCAAGTTGGGCAGAAAGGAAGATAGGAGAAGACGCGGGAGCAACAAAAGACATGGCTCTCAGGTAAATACATATGTACTATCCGAGAAAGTCTCTCTTGTCAATGTGGGCTGCTTATATTTTTATGTAGGGCATTGCAACGGAATCGTTTCTAGTGGTGCGAGCACCAGAGTGCGCAGGTCGTTGTGACTACAGCCACTACTACACCACCCCATTTGATAACCTTTTGTTGGCTATTGAAGGTTGTTCCCACAAGAATTGCGGCGAGATTGATAACTATGAGTTGATCGGTGGAAACGGATGTTCCAAAAGCTTCGGTAGTGGCAAGTAGAGACATGTTGATGACGATGTAGGGCTACATCCAGTTAAGACGACTGAGGTTAGGAATTAAAAGGATAAAGGGCTTTCTATCTATAGCTTTTGTTATTTTCTTCTGCAGAAAAGGTTAGGCCAATTAAGTGTGAGGGTATTAATGGCAACTTATCCCTTTGATGCTTATGCAGAAAGCAAAAGCTTTAGGTTTTGAATAAAAGCAATCTGTAATATTTGTTGGTTACTTCACGAGTTCTTTGTTTGGTGCTATGAAATGGCACTCATTTGATGCCTTGAGAAACGTAAAACTAGGTGATTTGATCATCTAAATATGCTGATTCGTTTTGCTGTTGCTCTGTTTGGGTTGGGATAGGAACCTCGGAACCTTGAAAACTTACTAAGAAAGATGGCTTTGAGATGACATTTCCCTTAGGGTCTCAACGCTCTAAAAGGTTCACTATGAACACTGATCAGCTGATTGTTATCAATCTCGCCGCAATTCTTGTGGGAACAACCTTCAATAGCCAACAAAAGGTCATCAAATGGGGTGGCGTGGTAGTCGCTGTGGCTTCAGCAGCCTGCGCGGTGCTCAATTGCGGAGGCGGTGCCCTTTAAAAGGTCACTATGCCCCTCTGGTGAAAGTCAGAGGGGCATGATGCTCTCTCTTTGACTGATAGAAGTTCTTGCGAGATTGATTTTTTATTGGTTCTAGAAAAAAGTTATGGGGTAGTTGATTCAACGTTGGGAAAAAAATTTGTTCTTTCCTCAGCGAAGCATGAGCATTGGCAGGCATCATCAACCCTTGGCATCTTCATTGTTCTCAATACAAAAATGAAAGTTGCGAGGGAGGCACTACAGATGATCGCAGATGTATTGAGAGAGTAAACTTTACTTAATTTACAATGCTATCTAATCTTTTATCTACTCTTGGGCCTGAAATTAAGCTGTTTATTTTAAGCTCAGTTGTTTTGGGGCTTATAGCAATTGTTGGCTTGCTCACTGTACTTAAAACGATTGAGAAGAAAAATCCAAATAAGATTAGATGGCGCTAGACAAGGAATTCCATTTTCAGGCTAGTATTTAATTGATTGTGGATTATCCTTCTAGTGAGACCTCTTTAACTACCTAAAGAATTGAGTTATCAAAATGATAATCAGGAGATTGCTCTACTTTCTTGAGTTGAATAAGGGTTCGATTTTATTTGTACTTCAAGAAGTTACTTTGAAGGCACTTTGAAGGCTATGTGTCATTGTTACTTCCAATTAAGCTAATCAGGGATAAAATTAAAATATTTATTGATATTTTAGTTGGGGATTTGACAGGAGAGGTTCATATTGGTGAAAAATGGGTCTATTCCCCATGTTTAGAACATGTTGCCTAGCTAACCTTTGAGAAATTTTGAATGTAATCCTGTGTTATGAAGTAAAAATATTCACAGTTGGTATTGTTTTATCGTCTAAGTGGTCCGCAGATAAGATGGCATTTTGTTGTCGAGGCTGCTTTTTTAGTAGATTAGTTGAAATTATTAAAAGATCTGTTAAGGAACTGAAAACAAACATGTATAGATGTTCCCATTTGCGAATTTCCTTTGCTAATAATTAGTTGTACTCCCTATGGAGACGAAAATGTCAAAGAAACAATTGGAAGATTTCTTTTCGAGGGCCCTTTTAGATAAGAAACTTAAATCTCAGCTAGATGAGTGTGGTTCAAGCAACACCTGCATTGCGGCTGTTGGTAAAAAGTATGGACACAAATTCTCTCCTGCGACTGTCAGTCATTGGCAGAGAGATCATCAAATAGCTACCTAAAGGATAAAGACTTCCTATTGAAACCTTTATATCTGGTTTTGGGTTTCTTGCTTTTGAAAAGCCTTTAAGGTTTAGGAGATTGATGGAACCCATGACAATATTCAGGTTCCTTTGTTTTTGTTGCTATTTGCGATGCTCTCCTAGTGCTTCGATAGGAGCTTTAAATCTTGTAGACACTATTTCTAGGGGGGGGGGTTGCGTCAATGGCAGAAATCCCGTAAAAATGATGTTCCCCATCACCCAGCCCTTGCATTTGCTAGGGCTTTTTCTTTGTTTTTTCATATATTGACCTTGCATTGGGAATCTTGCTGTTGGTTTCGACTGGAACTCTGTTGTGATGTCTTCGGATGAACGGTTAAGAAATTAAAGGAGTTTGAGTGGTGCTTATGAATCAGATGTCTGCATAAGAGTAGTAGGAGAATGCAACTACTTGTTAATTGAAGTATTACCAATAGCAATCTCTAGTCTCTTTGATGCTTCAACTCTCTCAAAGTGGTTTGGTTTGGGAATGATTTTCTTTACCCTTGGGATTTAATAATGATCTATATGCTTTTTGTTCCTCTCCAGTCTTTCCCCTGAACGCAATCGCGACCGTGCAGCTTTCTTCTTTTTTTAATAATGGCCAAGGACTCCATCCAACCTTGGAATCGATGGCAGTCAGAATTAAGATGCGAAGATCGGAGTTGCCTGATCTCAGTCCATTTGTTGTAGATCCAGATTTAGAAGCTATTTGGGGAAAGATTGATGGGGAAGATTTGTTTATTCGTAATGAGCTCTATTTCTGTAGAGGGTTTCGCAAGCTGCATCTTGAGTTGGCTTTTATGGGAACTGGTTTGCAGATCCTTCATTGCGTGTTCTTTCCTGAACCGACATTTGACTTGCCAATCTTTGGTGTTGACCTCGTAGCAGGCCCTGGAGGCATTTCTGCTGCAATTGTTGACCTTTCTCCTGTTCGGGCCGAATTACCAGAAAGTGTTCTTGAACATCTATCAACACTTTCTATTCCGTTTTTTTCACAGACAAGAGAATTGCCTCCTTGGGGTTCTATTTTCTCTCCTTATGTTCAGTTCATAAGGCCTGTAAACAAAAAGGAGGAAGGATGCTTTCTGGATCTAGTAGATGATTACTTGAAAATTCTTATAGCCTCTTTGCTTTTAACTGTTCCTGATCAACCTGATTCGCCCTTTACGATTGAGAGGTATCAAGGACAATCATCCTATTGCCTTCAACAAAAACGAAACGACAAGACCAGAAGTGTTTTGGCAAAAGCATTCGATCCTCAATGGGCAGATCGTTATCTGGCAGAGGTATTGTTCGATATGCCTCCAAATTTTTAAGTAGCAAGTTTTTGATTCTTGTTTTTGCTCCAGGCCTTGGTGGGGGGCTTTTATTGATTGGCCTCTCTGGCTGTATTAAGCGAATAAAACCTTTACCTTCTGCGATTGAGCAAACTCAAGAAATTCGAGTTCTTGAAGCTGTGGCTGCTTTGGGGCAGTTGGCACCTGCTGGTGATGTTCGACGTCTCGCAGCACCTACAAGTGGTTTCGGTGGCACGCCCAGGGTTGCAAAATTGCTTATCAATGAGGGGGATTTTGTTAAAAGAGGGCAGGTCCTAGCTGTTTTCGACAATCGTCTTCAGATCTTGGCTGATATTTCTGGAGTGAAGGCTCGTTTAAAGACTCTTGCTATGGAGACTCTTATGAAAAAGAGAGAGATCTCTAGATATGAGAAGGCAGCTCTTCAAGGAGCTGAATCTCTTGTCGTTTTAGAGGAGAAACAAGATAGTTTGATTAAATTAGAGGGGGGAAAACAACAGCTACTAGCTGAACTTTCAAGCCTGAATGTTGACCTTGAACAAAGTGAACTCAAGACACCTATTGATGGCATTGTGCTTAGAGTTAATACTCGAGTAGGCGAAAGGCCTGGTATTGAAGGTGTTGTTGAAGTTGGTGCAAACAAAGAAATGGAAGCTTTAATTGAGGTATATGAATCAGATATTGATAGGGTTAGACCTGGTCAGCCTGTTACATTAATTAGCGAGAATGGAGGATTTAAAGGGACTCTTAAGGGATTTGTTGAGCGCATTAGTCCTCAAGTAAGACAGAGAAAAGTTTTATCTACTGACCCTACTGGAGATGCAGATGCAAGAATCGTTGAGGTTCGAGTCAGCCTTGATTCAAATTCAGCAACTATGGTTAAACATCTAACAGGGATGAAAGTAATAGCTCGTTTCCAGTAATTGTGAAACCTTATTCCTTTCAGAGACGAAAAATACCGCTAGCTTGGTTATTGCTTACAAGGCAACCTTTGCGATTGCTAGTAGCTCTTGCAGGGATTTGTTTTGCAGGAATTTTGATGTTCATGCAATTGGGCTTTCGAGATGGACTTTTTGATGCAAGTGTGACTGTTCATAGATTATTTGATGCGGATTTGGTGTTGATGAGTCCTAGGTCTATGAGTTCTATAAGTATGAGTGGGTTCCCACGGCGAAGACTTGTACAAGCAATGGCACATAAGGATGTTGTTGGAACCACCCCAGTTAATTGGAATTTTCTTCTTTGGCGCAATCCTCAGACTTTGACTACGCGATCAATTTTGGCCCTTGGATTTGAACCAAGTGATCCACTTTTGGTAGATCCTGAACTCTCTTTGAAAGCTCAAGCACTTACTAGAAAAGGAAGAGTCTTGTTCGATGAATTATCAAGAGACGAGTTTGGTCCTATTCCTGAATGGTTAAGTAAGGGGCAGATTGTAGAAACTGAGGTTGCTGGTAAAAGAGTTCGTGTTGTTGGTTTAGTTAGCCTGGGACCAAGTTTTGGAGCAGATGGCAATCTATTAACAAGTCGTGAGACGTTCCTTGATCTTTTGCCAAGCAATCCTCCCGGGAGTATAGAAATTGGATTGGTTAGATTAAAGTCTGATTCAAATTCAGAATCGGTAGCTCAAGCGCTTAGAAAGAGTTTGCCAAAAGATGTAAAGGTATTAACACGTAATTCCTTTATAGAATTTGAGAAAAATTATTGGCGAACAAGTACTTCTATTGGCTTTATATTTACTCTTGGGGCGGCAATGGGCTTTGTTGTTGGATGTGTGATTGTTTATCAAATTCTTTATAGCGATGTGAGTGATCATCTCCCTGAATATGCCACCTTGATGGCTATGGGCTATCGAATTAAGACTTTGCTAGGTGTTGTTGCTCGGGAGGGAGTGTTACTTGCGATAATGGGATATATACCTGCCTATTTTTCAGGTCAGGGACTTTATTCTCTAGTTCGTAGCTCCACAAAATTACCTGTAGAAATGGATGCGAGTAGAGCAATTGTTGTGTTCATTTTGATTTTGTTGATGTGTATGGGATCAGCTTTACTTGCAATGCGCCGTTTGGTGGATGCTGATCCTGCTGAGATTTTTTAATGACTGAGAATTTATCAAGCTTTTCAAGGGAGCAAGTATTGCCTTCAGTCGAAATTCAAGGCTTAAGCCATAGTTTTGGGAAGGGTGCAATGCGTAGGAAAGTTCTTCAATCGATTTCGATGAAAATTTCTCCTGGGGAGGTGGTTTTATTGACAGGCCCATCGGGTTGTGGCAAGACAACTTTGCTTACATTGATAGGTGCGCTTAGAAAAATTCAGGAAGGTGATTTACGAGTTTTTGGGAATCAGTTGAATGGTTCCGGCCGGAAGACTCGACAACAAATACGACGACAAATTGGAATGATTTTTCAGGGACATAACCTTTTGAGATGTCTTACGGCTGAGCAAAACGTTCAAATGGGATCAGATTTGTTAAAGGGATTTACTTATAGGGCTAGACGAGATCAAGCAAGAGAGTGGATGAGGGCTGTTGGTTTAGAAGATCAAATGGCGAAATTACCTCATGATCTTTCAGGAGGCCAAAGACAAAGAGTTGCTATTGCCAGAGCACTAGCGGCAAGGCCAAAGCTTCTCTTGGCTGATGAGCCAACTGCGGCTTTGGATAGTGTGACAGGAAGGGAAGTTGTTGATCTTTTAAAGAGATTGGCCTTAGAACAATCCTGTGCAGTTTTAATGGTCACTCATGACCCAAGGATTCTGGATGTGGCTGATCGGCTCTTAAAAATGGAGGATGGGAGACTTATTTCCCCTTTTGGGTAGGTTGTTTGAGATAATCTAGGAAGAAGGTATTAACGACATGGCAAAGCGAAGAAACTTGAAAAAGGAAAAGCAAGAGAGGAACCGCGCATATGCTCGCAAATTTAAGAAAAGGAAACTAAGGAATGACGGTCGTGGCGAAGGAGCCGGTAATGGAGTAACAGGAACCGCAAATAATGGTGGTGCTGCTGATTAGATCTTCTCAGGCTTGTTTTAGATCAAGGTCGGTTTTAATACCACAACCATCCACTTACTTCTATAGGCTCTTGGAAATTACCAATTGTGGTGTTTGAGGATGTTTGTAAGCGTCGTCATCCCCACGTATAACCGTCGACAAATTCTTGAAAAGTGCCTTCTGGCACTTGAGCAACAGGAGTTGGCCTATGGAATAGAAGGATATGAAGTTGTTGTTGTTGATGATGGATCTACTGATGGAACTCTTGAATGGTTAAAAGGCTCATCCAAGCTATTCCCTCATGTTCAATTGTTCGAACAAGAGCATTCAGGAGCAGCTGTAGGCCGTAATAAGGGAGTGAAAAATTCGAAGGGAGAGGTAATTGTTTTTATTGATAGTGACTTAGTAGTCACAAATTCTTTTTTAGCTTCCCATGTTCGTGCATTGAAAAACAGTTGGCTTTCTAGGGGAGATAGACTTTCTTTTACTTATGGTGCGGTCGTAAATACTGCGAATTTTCATAATCCTACTAATGAGAAGCATAAAATACAGGATATCTCCTGGGCTTATTTCGCTACAGGAAATGTGGCAATAGATAAGAAATTACTAGAACGTGCAGGCCTATTTGATGATAACTTTAGATTATATGGTTGGGAGGATTTAGAGCTTGGCGAGCGACTTCGAATGATGGGTGTTCAACTAATTAAATGCCCAAAGGCTGTTGGATACCATTGGCATCCGGCCTTGAGGCTTGAACAAATTCCAGATTTGATACGTGTTGAACGCGAAAGAGCCAAGATGGGACTAGTTTTTTTTCGTAAGCATCCAACCCTTAGGGTTCGTTTCATAATCCAATTCACCTGGCTTCATAGGACAATCTGGGAAATAATGACTTTTGGTGGCCTGATTAATGAGAGAAGTCTTAGGCCATTATTGGCTTGGCTTATTCGTGCAGGCCACTCAGGAATAGCTATGGAATTACTACGCTTGCCCCTCAATCGCATTGCAGTAGAAGCATTGTTTAAAGAAGCTCATTTAAAGGGACTACGTTGAACACACTCTTTGTTAAATTTGTTTGTCCCTTAAATTCCGCACACTTGTCCGTTTCGGGTGATTATTGAGATTATCAAGGCTTTCTCTTGAATCTCTTTTATCCCTGGCAAGTGGAGGCGAACCCGAAACCTCAAAATCATGGCTGTTGTCACTCTGTCCGAGATGATGGAAGCTGGTGCCCATTTCGGCCACCAGACCCGTAGATGGAATCCCAAAATGTCGCGTTACATCTACTGTGCGCGTAATGGTGTTCATATCATCGACCTTGTAAAAACTGCTGTTTGTATGAACAGTGCTTATAAATGGACCAGATCAGCAGCGAGAAGCGGTAAAAGATTTCTTTTTGTTGGAACAAAGAAGCAAGCTTCTGAGGTTGTTGCACAAGAAGCAACTAGGTGTGGAGCTTCTTATGTGAATCAGAGATGGCTTGGTGGCATGCTTACTAATTGGACCACGATGAAAGCGCGAATTGATCGGTTAAAAGATTTGGAGCGAATGGAATCTAGTGGAGCAATTGCAATGCGACCGAAGAAAGAAGGGGCTGTTTTACGAAGAGAGCTAGAAAGGCTCCAGAAATATCTTGGAGGATTAAAAACAATGAGGCGCTTGCCTGATGTGGTTGTGCTTGTTGATCAAAGGCGCGAAACTAACGCAGTTTTGGAAGCTAGAAAACTAGACATTCCATTGGTATCGATGCTGGATACCAACTGTGATCCAGATCTATGTGAGGTTCCCATCCCATGCAATGACGATGCAGTTCGTTCAGTTCAGCTTGTTTTGGGCAGATTGGCTGATGCGATAAATGAAGGTCGTCATGGCTCTAATGATCAAAGGGCTTCTGAGGAAAGAGGCTCTTAGCTGGGTTTAATCTTCTTCTTAGGTTTTTTACTTCACAAAAGACTTAAAAAGTTTTTTGTGATTCTCCATCCTTAAAACGTTCACCCTCTCTTGAATTGAAATGGCGAAAGTATCAGCCAAGCTTGTTAAGGACTTGCGTGACAAGACTGGCGCGGGAATGATGGATTGTAAGAAAGCCCTTGTTGAGACTGCGGCCGATATGGATAAGGCCGTTGAGTGGTTGCGTCAAAAGGGTATAGCAAGTGCCGAAAAAAAATCAGGACGGATAGCTGCAGAAGGCGCAATTGGCAGTTACATTCACACGGGATCCCGAGTGGGTGTCCTTTTAGAGATAAATTGCGAAACTGATTTCGTAGCTCGTGGGGACTTATTTCAAGGTCTTCTTAAAGATGTTGCAATGCAAGTTGCTGCCTGCCCAAATGTTGAATATGTAACAACTGATGAGATTCCAATTGAAGTCGTTGAGAAAGAAAAAGCAATTGAAATAGGTAGAGACGATTTGCAAGGAAAGCCTGAACAAATGAAGGTGAAAATTGTTGAGGGAAGGATAGGAAAACGTTTGAAAGAACTAGCTTTAATGGAGCAGCCTTTTATTCGCGATGGCTCAATGACAGTAGAAGAGATTGTTAAGCAAGTCGCAGGACAAATTGGTGAGAACATCCAAGTTCGTCGTTTTACCAGATATACCCTTGGTGAAGGGATTGAGGTAGAGAAGGCTGACTTTGCTACTGAAGTGGCGTCAATGTCTGAAGTTTGATTTTGACCAATAAAGAAAATGAGAGATTTATGCAGTACGATCCTCAGCAGCAACTTGAACTTTTAAGAGAGAAATGTAAACAATATTCGCCAGATATATATCATGATTATGCACTTTACCTGCAATTAATAAGGAATTCTCTTGAGAAGATTGTTAACAAGGTTGTTTTCATATTAATAACTGATCGTGGAGAAAATTTACTTGATCAGCTACCCATAGAGACAAAAGAATCCATTCATAAAAACATAGAAACTCTTATCAACCGTTGCTCTTCTCTTTTGACGGTTGAACAACTTATGAATCTTGCAAAGGAGATTGAACAAGAAAGAGAAATCAAAAGAGAGAATTTAAAGAAACATCTTTTAAGTTCTTTGACTTTAGAAACATCTGAAGAATCCTTGCCAGAAGGTTCCGTTGAATTAGGCCTTGATCTCCCAATACAAATAGACGCACGCTTTGATGAATGGGTTGATTACTCAGGAGGTAATGAAGTAGTAGAACCTCCTGACTCTGAAACTTTCTTAAAGGATCAAACTAATTACAACCAAGACGAAATCAAGGATACTCTTATTTCCGAATTGCCTAATAAAAACCATGAGAAGAATTCAGATGGTTCCAATAAAAGTAAGAGTGGCCTAGATGTCTTGAAATCACTCTTTAGAATAGCGGGTAATGCGATGAATGGAACGAATTCTAAATCAATTGATCAAAATAATAATTTAATTAAGAATAATAATTCAGGTGTTAAATTAAATTCTTCAAGAACTGAAGATAATATTTCTGATGCTTTCTTTCCTGATACCCCTATTTCTCTTTTGTCCTGGACTGATTCTTTTGAGATAGCCTTGTCAAGAAGGCTTTGTAATCTTTCCTATGCTCTGAATGTTGAGTTAATCCGTATGGGAATTATAAATACACTTCTTCCTATGAATTTGCTGGAGGCTGTAACGTTTGGTCATGTTGAAGCTGAATTTTCAGTTTCTAATCTCTTAACTTTGAAAATGCCTTTGCAGACTCCTTTATCAAGAGAAGACTTAGATATTGCATGTATTCTTTTAAGAGCTAGTGATTTTGAATTTGATGATCCTCGCTTGCAACGATGTCGTTATCAACTCAAACGACATCGTCGTTTGTTGCTAAAAATGGTACGACAACAACGTCATTGGAAGAATCGTTCCATAGCTAAGCAAGCAGAGCAACAGTGGTGGCAGAATCCTCCGAGAAGTTCTGGGACCTTAACGAAGAGTCCCTGAGTGCGGATAATTTTAATGATGTACAGGCTTGGGTTAGGCCCATACATCAAGCCTTAACGCTTGAAGCTGATAGAGGATTTCAGAATCTACAGGGTAGGAAAGAGCATTTCAATGTTTTTCTAGAGAGAACCCTTGCCAACCCCCCTCAGGTTCCTCTCCCCTTAAATATTCAGGCACGCTTGAAAGAACTTTCTCATTCTTATATTACTTATCCAAATTGTAGTGATAACAGGAGACGTCGTCTTGTCGCCAATTCTAGGCAACTCTTACATCAACTCAGTAAGAACTTTGATCTTAAATCTCCAGCTAAACCACTAACACTGAGAAGATCTTCTCAAGATGAATCGAGGTTGTTAGATGGCCCTTTTTTAAAAGACAGCTTAACTTTGAGAAGTCCTCTAACCGTTGTTAAGGGTATTGGACCTAAGCTCTCACAACGATTGGCTGGACTTGGAATCTTAATTATTAGCGATCTACTTAAGTATTATCCCAGAGATTATGTCGATTATTCATCTTTACGACATATTAATGATTTAGAGATTGGAGAGGCGGCAACTATTATCGCCAAAGTAAGACGATGCAACGGATATGTAAGCCCAAAGAATAATAATTTATCTATACTTGAGTTATTTGTACAAGATTCAACAGGTCGTCTAAAAGTTACACGCTTCTTCGCAGGAAGAAGGTTTACTAATTCAGGTTATATACAAAGTCAAGTTCGTCTTTATCCACCAGGGACAACAGTTGCAATAAGTGGTTTGGTCAGGGGTGGCCCATATGGGAAAGGATTTCAGGACCCTCTTATTGAAGTGATGGAAACTTCTAATTCTATTTTGCGTTCACGTTATATTGGCAGACTGGTTCCTATTTATGCCTTAACGGAAGGAGTTTCGGCTGAACGGTTTAGAGATCTTGTGGCCAGTATTTTGCCATTATCAAAATACTGGCCAGAACCTTTGCCTAAATCTAGATTGCAAGAATTATCCTTATTGACAAAAGATAAGGCAATATTTTCTATTCATCGTCCTGACAATGCAGATCAATTGAGATCTGCAAGAAAAAGATTAGTTTTTGATGAATTCCTTTTACTTCAGTTAGGTCTACTTAGACGCCGAGCTCAGCTAAGAAAATGTTCTGCACCTCCTTTAGATATTTCTTTTCAAGAAGAAGGCTTAGTCTCATGCTTTTTAAAAGCTTTACCTTTTTCTCTAACAAAAGCCCAATTAAGAGTATTGGCTGATATTGATTCTGATCTAATGCGATCAGAACCGATGGCTCGTTTGTTGCAAGGAGATGTTGGAAGTGGCAAAACAATAGTAGCTATAATTGCTTTGCTAAAAGCTGTACAAAGTGGTTGTCAAGGAGCATTTATGGCTCCTACAGAAGTATTGGCAGAACAACATTTCCGGACTTTGTGTGCTTGGTTGCCCCAGTTGCATATAACTGTTGATCTTTTGACTGGCTCTACTAAACGTTCCAAACGCCGTCAGATCTTAGATGATCTTTCAAATGGCTCTTTAAAAATTCTAGTAGGAACGCATGCTCTTATTGAGGATCCTGTCTCTTTTCATAGACTTGGATTAGTAGTTGTAGATGAGCAGCATCGGTTTGGTGTTCATCAGCGCAATCGACTCCTGAGTAAAGGAATTCAGCCACACTTACTAACTATGACCGCTACTCCTATACCAAGAACATTGGCTCTTTCTTTGCATGGAGATTTGGACGTTAGTCAGATAGATGAATTGCCCCCTGGTAGAACTCCGATCACTACAAGTCTTTTGTCTGGTTTCGAAAGGGAAAAGGCTTATCAATTAATCAGAGATCAAGTTTCAAGGGGACAGTATGCCTATTTTGTTTTACCTTTAGTAGAAGAATCAGCGAAACTAGATCTTCGCTCTGCCAAAGAGGTTTATACCCAATTATCACAAGAAATTTTCCCAGAATTTGAAGTAGGTCTTTTACATGGTCGAATGTCGGGCCAGGAAAAACAATCAGTTATCAGCAATTTTGGGTCTGCTAGTTGTCAAATATTAGTGTCTACAACTGTTATTGAAGTTGGCTTGGATGTCTCCGAAGCAACCGTAATGGTGATTGATCATGCTGATCGTTTTGGGTTGGCACAATTGCATCAATTACGTGGTCGAGTAGGTAGAGGTGGAAAGAAGTCCTATTGTTTGTTGATAAACGATAGTAAGAATGCATTAGCACGAGAAAGGTTAGAAGTTCTTGTTAGATCCCATGATGGATTTGAGATTTCCGAGATAGATCTAAGATTTCGCGGACCTGGTCAAGTCCTAGGCACTAGGCAATCGGGCCTCCCTGATTTGGCTTTGGCAAGCTTGGCTGATGATACTGATATTCTTGAATTAGCAAGAGAAGAAGCCAAGAGGTTTTTAAAGAATGACCCTGAGTTGATTTCTCATGGAGTATTACGAAAAATGCTTGAAGACCAGCAGAAAAGGTTAATAGGTACCTTGCACTTAAATTAGAAGCAGAGGTTTTCCACAGGCCTGAGACTCATACAGGTCTCAGACCTGTGGAATTGATTGGAGGATCTTTTAAAAGACGTGAGGTGGCCTTAATTCAATAAATGAATCTATTGCTATATTTTGTGCAGCTAGTTAATCAGGACTAGAAAAAGTTCCTTTTTGCAACAGTTTTCGTAGAATTCATATTGAGATTTTTCTTTTTTGGTCTTTATCGATAAAGCTTGAAAAATAGGTCCATGTTAGTCATTCTATGAATTGAACAAAATCCCATTCATCCCAAAAAACAGAATATTCTTCTGTGGAAAAACTTTCCATTGCTGTGGAAATAAATGTTTTGAGGAAATCTTATGTCCAGACTTTGGAATGATTTGAAGATTCTAGATTGTCTAGAAATTATTGAAGAATTGCCTTCTTCTATTCTTTGTCTTGAACCTCATCCCTACGTCTCATTAGGAGCTCCATATGGAAGAAACTGTGATCCTTGGAGGCTCAGAGTAGGCGTAATTCATAGATTGTTAGATGCAGATAGAGCGCTGCAGTTAAATAATCCTTCACTTCGATTGGCAATTTTTGATGCCTGGAGACCTATTCAAGTCCAGGCTTTTATGGTTGACCATGAGATTGAAAAGGAATGCAGCTCTAGGGGTTTGAGCAGAAGACAAGTCAGAGATATTGAGGCGGTGAAATTGGTTATTGATGAGGTTGAAAGATTTTGGGCTCAACCAAGTTTGGATCCTTCTAGCCCTCCTCCTCATTGCACTGGTGGTGCTGTCGACCTCACTCTGGCCAACTCAGAAGGTTTGCTGATTGATATGGGTGGAGAAATTGATCAGATCAGTTCAGTTTCCGAACCAAATCATTATAAAGCAGTGAAATATTCTCCTGATTCAAAAGAATTTGTCTTTCATAAAAGAAGGAATATTCTGTCAAATGTCATGTTGAATGCTGGGTTTGTCCAACACCCTAATGAATGGTGGCATTATAGTTATGGTGATCAGTTGTGGGCATGGATAACGAAATCGAGTCACGCTATTTATGGTAATTACGAAATTCTTGATATTAATTCAAGGACCTTTTGATCACCAAGATTATTTATATGATCGCCAAAGCTTGTTTTTGTTGAATCATTTTTCCAACTAATTAATAATGGTTCGAGTGTGTCTTCTAAATCGTCTAGAGACACTTTTTGTAGATAAGGTTTAGCAATCCTTTGCAGGTTTGGAGTCCCTCCAAGCCATAGTTGGTATTGATTTACACCGCTTCCTACCAGGGCTAGTTCCGCCATATAAGGCCGAGCACATCCATTGGGACAACCCGTCATCCTTATAAGTATTGTTTTCTTGATGCTTAGCCGTTGTAATTGAGCCTCAATGCGATTGAGCACTTCTGGAATACTTCTTTCTGCTTCGGTAATAGCCAGTCCACAGAGAGGTAGAGCTGGACAGGCAATAGCATTTGTGGATAAGTCTTCAGGTGATTTAGAGCTTTTTAAGCCTAATCTGTCAAGTTCATTATGTATAGTTACCTTTTGATGGGTGCCAATATTACACATTAACAAATCCTGGTTAGGTGTTAACCGAATGTCAACTTGGTATTTTTCAACTATATTCCTAATACCTTTCTTTGCATTGCCTTTTAAACGCCCAGAGGCCAATGGAATTCCAACAAACCATTTGTTTTGGCTTTGTTTATGCCATCCAAGATAGTTCTCTAATTTGATAGTTGGTTCAGGTTCTAACTCGTATATAGGGTTGAAGAAGTATTTGGTTTGGATTTCGTTTCTGAACCATTTAATCCCTCTGTCATGTAGTAAGTATTTCATTCTTGCGTGTCTTCTGGTTTTGCGATCTCCATAATCTCTTTGAAGAGCCAGGATTGACTGCATAAGTTCTAAAATATTCTCTGCAGATACATAACCTAATGGTTCTGCAATCCGAGCAAATGTTTCATCGTTATTATGATTCCTTCCCATTCCACCGCCAACATATACATTGCATCCTTTGATCTTTCCTTTTTTAGTTGTAAAAACAACTAATCCAATGTCGTGAGTTAGTAAATCTACTGAGTTATCTCCAGGAACAGTTACTGCGCATTTGAATTTTCTTGGCATATAGGTTGTTCCATAGAGAGGTTCATTTAGATCACCACTAAATACATTCCCTTCAAGTTGTTTGGTGCGATTCTTTTGAACGTTTTTTGATGGTTTGATTCGATACTGAACGTCACCATCAGCCCAAAGTTCAAGATAAGAGGTTTCGGCATTTAGTGGTGAGAGAAGATCTGCTATCTCAATTGCTAATTTTCGTGCTGCCGGATAGCCTCCAAATTCAAAAGGAGCTGCAGGGGCCATGACATTGCGCGTGATATCCCCACAGGCAGCAAGGGTGGATCCCATGGATCGAACAATTGTTCCGATTACCTCTTTGAGGCTCTCCTTGCGAATGCCATGCATTTGAAAGGCTTGTCGTGTTGTTGCGCGAAGGGTCCCATTCCCAAGTTGGTTTGAAAGGTTGTCTAGGGCAATGAACAAAGAGGGTGGAATCCTTCCTCCAGGGCTCCTTAGACGAAGCATCATTTGCCAATCTTTATCTTTGCCTTTCTTCCTATTTTCTCGATTGTCTTGTTGATAGCTCCCGTGGAACTTCAGTAATTGAACAGCATCATTACTAAAGTGGTTGCAAGAGTTTTTGAGTTCTGTTGCGAGGGGCTCTCGAAGATAATTGCTATCGGCTTTAAATTGTTCGAATCTTGATCTCTCTGCTCCAGACGCAATGCATGGAGAGATCCTTGTATCTGGAACCTGATCAGCTACTTTCTCTCCTTCAGTCACGGCGTCTTTTTTTTTCTTTTACACGGTAGCTAAACGGACAAAGTTTTTCTTGCCGCTTCCTTAATAGAGTACTCACTTTATAGGCCAGTTCTCCGTGACGACCTTTTTGCTTGAGATCGGCACCGAAGAGCTTCCTGCGGATTTCGCGCAGTCAGCTCTGAATCAATTGAAAGAGTTGGTTTGTGGTGACCTGGCTAAAAGTCGTCTGGAGCACGGCAAAATTCTTTGTACAGGTACTCCAAGGAGAACCGCTCTTCTTGTAGATGACCTTGCTTGCTTCGCAAAGGATTTTCAGGAAGAACGTAAAGGCCCCCCCCTTGAACAGGCTTTTAATGATGGAGCCCCTACTAAAGCCGCGTTTGGGTTCGCGAAAAAGTTTGATATTCCAATTGAGGAGCTTGAAATTCGTGATACATCAAAAGGGAAGTTTGTTTTTGCCAAGGTTGTTCAAAAAGGAGAGTCTGTAGTTGAGTTGCTCCCTCATTTGATATCTCATTGGATAAGTAGCCTTCAAGGCCGTCGCTTTATGCGCTGGGGTGACGGAGATAGACGTTTCTCAAGGCCAATTAGGTGGATTGTCGCTTTATATGGAAAAGAGTTGATTCCCTTTACTCTTAATGGATCCGATCCGGAAATTAGATCTAGCAATTTTAGCCGAGGACACAGACTTCACAGTGAAAGGGTTCCGATCACTTCAGCAAGTGAGTATTGCCAAATTCTTTTAAATCAAGGAGTTCATGTAGACCGTCAAGAACGTGCCTCGTTGATACAAGATTTTGTTGCTAAAGCGTCCTCTGAGTTAAATGGCAAGGAAGATTTATCTAATGGATTATTTGAGGAATTAATAGATCTTGTCGAGTCGCCCTCTCTTATAAAGGGTGAAATCAAGAAGTCCTTCTTGGATTTACCTGCCGAGGTTTTAAGTACTGTTATGCGAGTACATCAAAGGTATATCCCACTTTATCGATTAGATAAGGAGAACAATCCTTTGGCGCTTGATGCTAGGAAAATCCTTTTACCTAATTTCTTGTGTATCTCCAATGCTCTAGAGAATGCTAAAGAAGTAGTTAAGAAAGGAAATGAAAGGGTCCTTAGTGCACGCCTCTCAGACGCCAAATTTTTTGTTAATTCAGACCGCTCTGTTTCCAGTTTGGAGAGACGTGAACAACTCTCAAATGTTACTTTTGCAAATGGACTGGGTTCATTATTGGATCGTGTAAATAGAATGGAGTGGCTTGTGGAAGTTGTTATAAATTTGTTAGATCTACTGGATTCTGTTGAAGAAGATTCTAGGAGGGCAACTTATTTCTGTAAGCATGATCTAGTAAGTCAAATTGTCGGAGAATTCCCTGAACTGCAAGGTATAATGGGCGCTAAATACCTTTTAGATGAAGGTGAAAGGCATAATGTTTCTTTGGCAGTTTTGGAACATTACTTGCCAAGGTTTGCAGCAGATAAATTGCCTAAATCAGAGGCAGGAGCTGTAGTTGCCCTAGTCGAAAGATTTGAATTGCTGCTTAGTATTTTTGCAAAAGGTGATCTGCCTAGCGGTTCGTCAGATCCGTATGCGTTAAGAAGAGCTGGTAATGGCATTTTGCAGATTCTGTGGAATAGAAATTGGAAATTAAATATATCTGAATTGCTATTGAATTCATCTAAGTATTGGTCAGATCTATTCCCCGAATTAGATATAAATCCTCAATTACTTAATAATCAGCTGTCTGACTTTCTTCGACAAAGAATTATCAGCTTACTTGAGGAAACTGGAATAGACTATGACCTCGTGCAAGCCGTTGCTGGAGAAACATTGCCTTTATCTCGATTGTTATCTGATACTGCTGATGCCCAATTGCGTGCAAGATTGTTAATGAATATGCGCGAGTCTGGTCAGCTTTTAGATGTACAGGCCGTTGTCACAAGAGCTTCAAGGCTTGCAGAGAAAGGGGACTTGCCTATAAATGTCTTGGGAGCATCTGGAGTGGTGAATAGTGCACTATTTGAGAAACAATGTGAAGAGGATATGCTTCATATCCTCAATTCGATAGAACCAATTGTTAAAGGTCAATCAAAAGAACGATATTTAAAAATAGCTCAAGGTCTTGCTGCCGGTTCTAAAGTCCTATCTAACTTTTTTGATGGTGAACAAAGTGTAATGGTAATGGTTGAAGACCCACAAATTAGATGTAACCGCTTAAACCTATTAGGTGTACTAAGAAATCAGGCATGTGTATTAGGCGACTTTAACAAAATAGTTGGCTAATACGGAAGAAATTGCTGAAATTAGAGCTAAGAAAATCCTAAAATATGATTATAAGTTCAGTCTGTTTGAGCCTTTACTTTTATCCCACCTTTTATAGTACTAACAGAAAGCATTGAATTTACCTCATCATCATCTCTTACTGCACTAGGTACTGGTTTATAGCTGCCACCAGGAGCTAGAGCTCTTCCTCTTAATACAGATCCAAGGGTTAAGAATGTGAGCTTTAATTGTTGCCAGGGCTTCATGGCAACCACGGTCTTGTAAAGATAACTGTCGAACGTAAGCCTTTGTACATCCATATCATCACACATCTCTACAAATGCTTCTCTAGCTCCATCATTGGAATAAAAAATGTTTTGCAGTATTTCTAATACCTTATAGGTAGTTCCATATTTCTTATCCCATTTCTTTATATATTTCTTTAAGTCATTTTCTGTTGGGATTACTTTCCCACCCTGACTCGTTTCAACAATTTCTTCGGCACACATTCGTCCACTTTTTGCGGCAAAATAAATACCTTCGCCTGAACTTTTTGTTACATAACCTGCTGCATCTCCTACCAAGGCCATTCTGCCAACAACACGTCTAGGTCGAGGATGCTCAGGGATTGGATGTGCTTCAACCTTAATTACTTCACCATTTACAAGTCGCTTTTTAGCCCTATTCCTAACACCTTCTTGCAGGCTTTTTATTAAAGACTGGTTTTTTTGCATTGTGCCTGTTCCCACTGCAACATGATCGTATTTAGGGAAAACCCAGCCATAAAAGTCTGGTGACACATCAGTGCCTACATACATTTCAGCTAGGTCTTCGTAGTAGGTCATTTCTTTTTCGGGTAGTTTTATCCGCTCTTGGAATGCAATTGCCACGTTGTAATCTCCAGCATCCATGGCTTTTGCTACACGACTATTGGCGCCATCTGCACCAATTATCAAATCAACCTCAAGACTTTTAGTTTCTCCTGTTTTCTCACCACTTGAATAGTCAGAATAAGTCAGGTTATAGGGGCCTTGACGATTTGATCCTGTATCAATTTTAGTTACCAGTCCGTTGATCAAATTGGCTCCTAATTCAGCCGCTCTATCTCGCATAAATGCATCCATTACCTCTCTTCTGCACATTCCAATAAATTCACCCTTGTCTTCCGTGCCATATACCTTGTCTAGGCTTATGTCAACTTCGCGATTCGAAGGGGATATCATTCGCATGTTTCGGACTTTTCTATCGATTATTGATTCAGGGAGGTCGAATTCAGAAACCATGCAGAGTGGAATCGCGCCTCCGCAGGGCTTTGCATTATCAAGCTTTCGTTCGAAAATCCAGGTTTTAATTCCAGCCTTAGCAAGAATCTCTGCGGCGCATGACCCACTAGGTCCTCCACCGATCACTGCTACTCGCAACATCTTTTGACCTTAATCTAGTGTTTATTAATTGAAAACTAACATTGTTGCAACTGTTCTCGTGGAGGTGTTTGGCATAGCCCGTTACGATCGAAACAACACTCCGCATTGATTTCGTGGCTCGAGCAGCAAAAGCTCGAAGCAATAAATCAGATGACATCCCTATTGCTAGTAGGTCTAGTTCTTACAAAAGACTTTCTACAAAGCAATTGAGATTCATCTCTTTTTTTGCTTTTGCCTTATTTAGTTCAATAGTTGCAATTTTGGTTCGAACAAATTTGATAAGACCTGTAATAGTTCAAGGGAGTTTTAAAGGTTTACAGCCTCTTCCTTCCTTAGATGGCCGACTACTGGGTCATTTCCCTTATCCAGAGGCAAAACCTGAAGATCTGGTTTCTGTTTATCCAGGCCTCCAGGTTCATAAGGACACCTATGAGGCTATGAAGCGGATGCGAGCAGCTGCAGCATCAGATGGTGTTCAGTTGGTCCTTTTAAGCGGATATCGATCCCATCAACTTCAAAAAGAAATCTTTTTCGAGATCAAATCCCATCGCAACCAGACGGCGTTTGAACGATCAAAAGTATCAGCACCACCCGGTCATTCCGAACACAGCACTGGATATGCGATTGATTTGGGAGATGGGGAAATGAGAGAAACAGATTTTGAAGTGGAATTTGCCTCTACCAAAGCATTTAAATGGTTGCAAAAAAATGCAGCTAGATACCATTTCACCCTCTCGTTCCCTATTGGAAATGCTCAGGGCGTTAGCTATGAGCCTTGGCATTGGCGATATGAGGGGTCAGCCAAAGCTTTAAGGCAGTTTGAAGACGCACGTTTATTTCTTGAGGCTCTATGAAATTTGAGAGGTGATTAACTCCAATAACTTTCTTGTATGGCATCTCGGGGCTATTCAGTTGTTTAACTGTTAATGGGAAATTTCAGGGATTCCTTAAACCATTCAAATTTATCTCGTGCTGATATAACCTTCAAAACTCGCCTAAGGGCGTTTTTTTGCCTTTAAAAGTTTCCAGTCGTATGAGTTCTCAGATAAAGGCTATTCGGAATATTGCCATTATTGCCCACGTCGATCATGGCAAGACCACGTTGGTGGATGCGCTTTTATCTCAGTCGGGAATTTTCAGAGAAAACGAGACAGTTCCTACTTGTGTAATGGATTCTAATGACTTGGAACGTGAAAGGGGAATTACTATTCTCTCTAAAAACACTTCAGTTAGATATAAAGGCACGAGGATTAACATTGTTGATACACCTGGACATGCCGATTTTGGTGGTGAAGTAGAGAGAGTTTTAGGCATGGTCGATGGCTGTCTTCTAATTGTTGATGCTAATGAAGGTCCCATGCCTCAAACTCGTTTTGTTTTGAAAAAGGCTCTCGAACAAGGATTAAGGCCAATAGTCTTTGTGAATAAAATCGATAGGGCAAGAGTCGTTCCTGAAACAGCAGTTGACAAGGTTCTTGATTTGTTTTTAGAGCTAGGTGCTGATGATGATCAGTGTGATTTTCCTTATCTTTTTGGAAGTGGCTTGGGAGGTTTTGCTAAGCCAGATATGGAAACAGATAGTGAAAATATGATGCCACTTCTAGATGCAATCATTAGACATGTACCTCCTCCTGTCGGTGATGAGGGGAAGCCATTGCAACTTCAGGTGACAACATTAGATTATTCTGATTTTCTTGGAAGAATTGTTATTGGAAGAGTTCATAATGGCTCTATAAGAAATGGTCAGAATGCATCTCTAATTAAAGAGAATGGGACCATTAAAAGAGGGAGAATAAGTAAACTTTTAGGGTTTGAAGGCCTCCAGAGGGTTGAGATAGAACAAGCCAGTGCAGGAGACCTGGTGGCATTGGCAGGTTTCGATGAGGTCAATATAGGAGAGACTATTGCTTGTCCTGACGAGCCAAAGGCTTTGCCTTTGATACGGGTGGATGAACCCACTTTGCAAATGACTTTTGTTGTTAATGATTCCCCCTTTGCTGGAAAAGAAGGGAAATTTGTGACTAGCAGACAATTGCGTGACCGATTACAGAAGGAATTACTAACTAATGTGGCTTTACGTGTAGAGGATACCGACTCCCCCGATCGTTTTGCTGTTAGTGGGAGGGGCGAGCTCCATTTAGGAATATTGATAGAAACAATGCGACGTGAAGGTTATGAATTTCAAGTTTCGCAACCTCAGGTTATTTTCAGAAATATTGATGGGACTCCCTGTGAGCCAGTAGAAACTCTTGTGATGGATGTGCCTGAAGTGGCTGTAGGGGCTTGTATCGAAAAACTTGGAGTTCGTAGAGGTGAGATGCAGAATATGGAGACTGGAACAGATGGTAGAACTCAACTAGAATTTATAGTTCCTTCTAGAGGATTGATTGGTTTTAGAGGAGAGTTTGTTCGAGCTACTAGAGGAGAGGGGATATTAAGTCACTCTTTCTTTGAGTATCGTCCAATGATGGGCGATTTTGATGCCCGTAGGAATGGAGTGTTGATTTCTTTTGAAGAGGGTGTAGCAACATTCTATGCACTTAAAAATGCTGAAGATAGAGGACAGTTCTTTATTTCCCCAGGAGCAAAGGTATATAGGGGAATGATTATTGGTGAGAACAATCGACCTCAGGATTTGGAAATCAATATTTGTAAAAGTAAGCAGCTTACAAATATGCGTTCTGCTGGTGCAGAGGAATTGGATACGTTGCAATCGCCTGTAGAGATCACTCTTGAAAGAGCACTAGAATATATTGGCCCGGGAGAAATGCTAGAGGTCACTCCTGAGTCAATAAGATTGCGAAAACTTCCCAATAAGAAAACAGCAAAGCGATAATGATAAATAATAAATACCAAACTTCAAACCTTCTAGATGACTCTCGTTTCTTTGAAGCAATAAAGCTCTTTAATTCTGAAAAATGGTACCAGGCCCACGATGCATTTGAGGAATTATGGCACGAGACATTTGGTCCAGAAAGAGATGTTATTCAAGGTGTTCTTCAGGTTGCCGTTGCTCAGTTGCATTTGGAACGGGGAAACACATCTGGAGCAACAATCCTTTATGGAGAAGGTTTAGGTCGTCTAAGAAAAATGGGGAATCCATCTTTAGGCTTTGATGTAGAAAAACTATGCCTTTGTGTGGAGAAAAGACTTAATCTCCTTCAGCAGAAAAGAGAAACAGATAATTGTCCATTGCCAGTTATCTCTATAGAAGTTTCATAACAATGAGCCTTTCGCTTGATGGTGTAGCAGTAAATATTAATGGCCGTCGATTGGTAAATAATCTTTCTTTAATAATGAAACCAGGTCAAGTTGTTGGCCTTCTGGGGCCAAATGGTGCTGGTAAAACAACAACTTTTAATCTGATAATTGGATTATTAGGCCCTGATTTTGGTCGAATAGAACTTGATGGGAGCAATATATCTAAGTTGTCTATGCCAATGCGAGCGCGTATGGGCATTGGTTATCTCCCTCAAGAGCCTAGTGTCTTTCGTCAGTTGACAGTCCGGCAGAATTTAGATATTGCTCTTTCCCAAAGCAATCCTTCCACTGGCTTGTTCAGAGTGCGCAGAGAACAACTAATAGAAGATTTTCAATTGACTTCATTTATCGATCGATACGGATATCAACTTTCTGGAGGAGAAAGGCGACGTTGTGAGATAGCTAGGGCTTTAGCAGTTGGTACAAGAGGCCCAAGATATTTTCTTCTTGATGAGCCTTTTGCTGGAGTTGACCCTATAGCTGTTGCTGACCTTCAAAACTTGATCCAACGCCTCAAAAACAAAGGGATGGGAATACTTATTACTGATCACAATGTTAGAGAAACTCTAGCCATTACAGATCGTGCCTACATTCTTAATGATGGCAAGATACTTTCCGCGGGTCCTTCTGAACAAGTTGCCAACGATCCTCTTGTTAAGAGGCATTATTTAGGAGAGGAATTTCAGTTATGAAAAGCTCTAATCCTATTTTGTTAATCCAAAATATTCCATTTCTGTCTAAGTCAATTAGATGGACTCTTATTAAATGGAGATTGATCCCACTTTTGGATAGATGGCTTTTAGGAGAATTATTCCCCCCTTTGTTTTTTGCTATTGCTGCATTTACTGTTGTCTCCCTTTCTGTGGGGGTAATGTTTGATCTTGTAAGAAAGATTGTTGAATCAGGACTCCCTGTACAAATAGCTTTGCAGGTTTTATTGCTTAAGCTTCCTGGATTTTTAGTTATTTCATTTCCAATGGCCATGCTTATGGCCTCCTTACTTGCATACAGCCGCTTGTCTTCTAATAGTGAATTAAAAGCACTTAGAAGCCTTGGTGTGAAAACTAAAAGGATGATTGTCCCAGCTCTTATCTTGGCTTTATTAATGACAGGACTTACCTTCCTTTTCAATGACATTATTGTTCCTCATTCTAATCGTAAGGCTGAAATTACCTTAAAACAGGCTCTTGGTAAATCTATTTCTACTGAAAAGGGTGATGACATTATTTATTCCCGTTTTGGAAGAATTGCGAGCTCTGATTCCTCTGAAGATATAAAGGGATTGGTTCAACTTTTTTATGCAAGGGAATTCCGCAGAAGTGCTATGCAGGAAGTGACTGTGCTTGATTTCTCCAGACTTGGTTATACGCAAATGCTCATTGCAAAAAAAGGACTTTGGAATGAGCGTGAAGCAAAGTGGGAATTTCTCGATGGGACAATTCTTACCCTTTCACCTAATGGGAGAACAACAGCAGCCAAGTTTGAACGTTATCTTTATCCACTTGGTAGGGGGCCATCAAAGATTGCTCGACTTCCTAAGGATGCAAATGATATGACAGTTTCTCAAGCCATTAGAGCTGAGAGGTTGTATCAGGAAGCTGGGAATATCAAAGAATCAAGAAGAATGAGAGTCCGAATCCAAGAGAAATTCACTTTGCCTATGGCTTGCATTGTTTTTGCGCTTATAGGGAGCAGTCTTGGATCGAAGCCAAATTCAAGAACTAGTAGAAGTCAGGGATTCGGGCTAAGTGTGATCTTAATTCTTTTGTATTACGTTCTAAGTTTTGGCTTTAGCTCTTTAGGTGTGAAGGGAACCTTTGCTCCTTTTGTTGCTGCATGGTCACCTATTTTTATATCAATATTGGGTGGTGGGTTATTGCTCAAGCAAGCAAGTCGCTGAACCTCATTATCGCTATGGCTTTGACTGATTTCCAATTTTCAATAGGGGACCCAGTATTAGCCCTTGGTTTGGGCGCTTTTTTCCTTTTGTTAGTAGCCTTGCCCTTTTCATTTTGGTCTTTGGGTGGGGATAAAAGTTCCTCGAGTGTCAGATTGTTAGTCGCTTTGGCAAATCTTGCACTTGCGACTCAGTTGGTTTTGAGGTGGTGGCAATCAGGACATTTCCCTATAAGCAACCTTTATGAATCTCTTTGCTTTTTGAGTTGGGCTTGTACTTTTACGCAGTTAATTATTGAGCGTTCTTGGCCTTCTCCACTTGTTTCTGCTGGTGTTACGCCAGTTGCTCTTCTTTCTATTTCCTTTGCAAGTTTTGCTTTGCCGGACCGTCTTCAAGAGGCTTCTCCCTTGGTCCCAGCACTTAGATCAAGTTGGTTAGTTATGCATGTGAGTGTAATTATGTTCAGTTATGCTGCTTTATTAGTTGGATCTTTGCTTTCACTTTTAGTCTTATTTAGTGATAACTCCCACCAACTTGAGATTAGAAGTAATTCACTTGGCACTGGGGGTTATCGTAAACCTAATTATTTAAATGTTGGATCTAACTTGTTAGATCCCATAGAGGTTAAACCAGTCTTATTTAGCAAAATAGAACAACTTGATAGTATGAGCTACAGGACAATTACAGTTGGTTTCTTGTTACTTACTGTTGGTTTGGTCAGTGGTGCTGTTTGGGCAAATGAGGCCTGGGGTAGTTGGTGGAGTTGGGACCCGAAGGAGACATGGGCCCTCATCTGTTGGTTAGTATATGCGGCCTATCTTCATACAAGGCTTAGTAGGGGTTGGCAGGGTAGAAAATCTGCATTAGTTGCAATAAGTGGGTTTTTTGTTATTTCTATTTGTTATATAGGAGTTAATCTTATGGGAATTGGTCTTCATAGTTATGGATGGTTCTTCTCTTCTTAGCTTGAGAAATACGAAAAATCTATCAAACTAAAGCTCAAGGAAATATATCTTTAGTTATTCCTAGCTTCCTGGTCTTTTGCTATTACGTATTCCTTTAATGGCTTCTTCGTAACTAGGTTGATTGAAGACTCCTGAGCCGCTAACAATTGCATTTGCACCAGCATCTATAACCTTCCATGCATTGCTAGCCTTTATTCCTCCATCAACTTCTATCCAAGGATCTAGTCCTTTTTCGTCACATATCCTTCTTAGGTCTTTTATTTTATTTACTTGACTGTCTATAAAGCTTTGTCCGCCAAATCCAGGGTTAACACTCATTATCAAAATAAGGTCACATAACTCAAGGCAATAATCAAGAGAGTCAAGTGTTGTACTTGGATTTAAAACTGCACCTGCTTTTTTTCCCAAGTCCTTTATTTGGGCAAGGTTTCTGTGCAGGTGTGGACAAGCTTCTACTTGGACATAGATGTGGTCTGCACCTGCTTTTGCAAAGTCTCCTACATATTTCTCAGGTTCAACAATCATCAGATGAACATCCAATGGCTTTTGGGTGACAGGTCTGAGTGCTTCCACAATCAAAGGGCCAATGGTGATGTTGGGTACAAAACGACCATCCATCACATCCACATGGATCCAGTCAGCACCTGCTTCGTCAACAGCTCGAACTTCCTCACCTAGACGAGAAAAATCCGCAGAGAGGATTGAAGGGGCTATTACTAGGGGCTTGGTACTCATCTTTAGTTGATTGATAGATCAAGATTCTATTAATTCATCCCTCCTTTCTTTTGAAGTTGCTTGCACTGATACAGTTAGCCCCGCTTAAGAGCTGAGCAACATTGCGGTATCCGTTCTTTTAATTGACGAGCGAAACCCCTTCACTTGTCTTAAGAGTTCTGCCCACCTCGCTTCTTTTGTCGCAAAACTATCCCCCGCCTCTGCACGTGGACCGCACTCTTATCCAGGAAATTCTCGAGGTTGTAGAGCAAGCTGCTATTGCTTCTGCAAAACTGACAGGCTTAGGAAAAAAAGATGAAGCTGATGCAGCGGCTGTAGAGGCCATGCGAAATCGTATGGGCAAGATACAAATGCAAGGTCGCATTGTCATAGGTGAAGGTGAACGAGATGAGGCTCCTATGCTTTATATCGGAGAGGAGGTTGGTAGTGGCTCTGGACCTGGAGTCGACTTTGCAGTTGATCCCTGCGAAGGAACAAACCTCTGCGCTAATAATCAGCGTGGATCAATGGCTGTTCTAGCTGCTTCTGATAGAGGAGGGCTATTTAATGCACCAGATTTTTATATGAAGAAGTTGGCGGCACCTCCTTCAGCCAAAGGCAAAGTTGATATTCGTAAATCAGCTACTGAAAATATAAATATTCTTAGTAAATGTCTTGGATTAGCAGTTGATGAGCTGACTATTGTTGTAATGGACCGAGCACGTCATAAAGACCTCATTAAAGAAATTCGTTCTACAGGAGCAAGAGTTCAGCCCATATCTGATGGTGATGTTCAAGCTGCAATTGCTTGTGGTTTTGCTGGCACAGGAACCCACTGTTTGATGGGTATAGGAGCTGCACCTGAGGGCGTTATTTCTGCTGCTGCAATGAGAGCTTTAGGAGGTCATTTTCAGGGGCAATTAGTTTATGACCCAGCAATAGCTCAGACCAGTGAATGGGCTGATTACACAAAGGAAGGGAATATTGCTCGCCTCAATGAAATGGGAATAACTGATATTGACAAGATTTATGAGGCAGAAGAACTTGCTTCAGGGGAGAATGTTGTTTTCGCTGGTAGCGGGATTACCGATGGACTTTTGTTCCACGGAGTTAAGTTCGAAAGCGACTGCACCCGTACAAGCAGTCTAGTAATTAGCACTCTTGATGATTCAGCACGCTTTACTAATACCGTGCACATCAAGCCTGGTGCCAAGAGCATCGCCTTGAGCTGATTACTTAAAGAAAAGAACCTCAGGAATTTTTCTATGCATATTGCCGTCGTCGGTCTTAGTCATCGCACGGCTCCTGTGGAAATCCGTGAAAAGCTCAGTATTACTGAGCAGAGTATAGATACGGCCCTCAAGGAACTTAAAGGAAGTGATCAGGTACTTGAGGTCTCTATCCTAAGTACCTGTAACAGGCTTGAAATATATACATTGGTTCGAGATCCTTCTTTAGGAGTCTCTGCTGTTAATAGCTTTCTTAGTGATTATTCTGGACTTCCTGAGGAGACACTTTCTCCACATCTTTTTACTTTCCATCAAGAAGATGCCGTTGAGCATTTAATGCGAGTTGCTGCTGGTCTTGACAGCCTTGTATTAGGTGAGGGACAGATCCTTTCTCAAGTCAAAAAAATGGTTCGATTGGGTCAAGAACATCAATCCTTGGGCCCCATCCTTAATCGGCTTCTTACTCAGGCAGTTAGTACTGGGAAGCGAGTAAGAAGTGAAACCAATCTTGGGACTGGAGCTGTCTCAATTAGCTCCGCTGCAGTTGAATTGGCTCAATTGAAGTTAGGTCAATCTTTAGGGAAAGATCAATTGATGACTCTTGAGTCTGAGATGGTTGCTGTAGTTGGTGCTGGACGTATGGGTCGACTTTTGCTTCAACATCTCCTCGCCAAAGGATGTTCAAAGGTGATCTTGATAAATCGGACTCTGAAACGAGCAGAAGCTCTTGCTGCAGATTTTGCAACGCTTGAGGTGGAGTGTTCTTTATTAACAGATTTAGATGCCTGTCTTAGCAGATGTTCTCTTGTTTTTACGAGTACAGCAGCTGACGATCCGATTATTGATGCATCCAGGCTAATGAATTTGAGTCTTCGTAGCTCTTTGAGGTTGATTGATATAGGAGTGCCAAGGAACATTGCTGCTGATGTTGAAAATATTCCTGGAGTTGATTCTTTTGATGTGGATGATCTACAGGAAGTCGTTTCTAGGAACCAAGAGGCAAGACAGCAAATTGCTCAGGAGGCTGAGGGCTTATTGAAAGAGGAATGTCGATTGTTCCTTGAATGGTGGGATAGTCTTGAGGCCGTTCCTACCATTAATCTATTGAGAGCTTCACTAGAGGCAATTAGAACTGAGGAGTTACAGAAGGCATTGAGTCGAATGGGGCCAGATTTCTCAGCTAGAGAAAGAAAGGTAGTTGAAGCCCTGAGCAAAGGAATTATCAATAAGATTTTGCATACACCTGTGACTCAGCTAAGAGCCCCTCAGGCGCGATCAGAGCGGCAAGAGGCCTTGAAGGTAGTTGAAGCAATCTTTGACTTGGTTCAGTCAAATGAGGAGGGTTAGTTCTATGAAAGAAGTAAATAAAAAACTTTTAGTGACCTTTGTTTGTTCTTTTCAAGAGGGTGCTGGCCTTAATTGTCAGTTATCCAGTAGGTTTGCTTCGTCAAGCCGATCTTTGGGGGCGGCATGAAGCGTGTACTTGCAATTATTCTTGGAGGGGGGGCTGGAACACGTCTCTATCCTTTAACAAAGATGAGAGCCAAACCTGCAGTGCCTCTTGCAGGTAAATACAGACTAATTGATATCCCCATCAGCAACTGTATTAATTCGAACATCAATAAGATGTACGTATTAACTCAGTTCAATAGTGCTTCTTTAAACAGGCACTTGGCCCAAAGTTATAACCTCAGCGCACCATTTGGGCAGGGGTTTGTAGAGGTGTTGGCAGCTCAGCAGACCCCAGAAAGCCCTTCTTGGTTTGAAGGAACTGCAGATGCTGTACGTAAATACCAATGGTTATTCCAGGAATGGGACGTAGACGAGTATTTAATTCTTTCGGGAGATCAACTGTATCGAATGGATTACAGCCTTTTTGTTGAACATCATCGATCAACGGGGGCTGATTTAACAGTTGCAGCACTTCCTGTTAATGCTGATTTGGCTCAAGGGTTTGGTTTGATGAGAACAGATAATGAGGGCAATATTAAAGAGTTTAGAGAGAAGCCTTCAGGCGATGCTTTAAGGGCTATGGCTGTTGATACTTCCAGATTTGGACTAACAGCTGATTCTTCTAAAGAAAGGCCATATTTGGCATCTATGGGCATATATGTATTTAGTAGAGAGACGTTATTTGATTTACTTAAGAAGAATCCCGCCCATAAGGACTTTGGTAAAGAAGTTATACCAGAAGCCCTTAGACGGGGAGATGTGCTTAAAAGTTATGTTTTCGATGATTATTGGGAGGACATTGGAACTATTGGAGCTTTCTATGAGGCTAACTTGGCTCTGACGCAGCAGCCAATGCCACCTTTTAGTTTTTATGATGAGAAGTTTCCTATTTACACTCGTCCACGCTATTTACCTCCTACCAAGTTAGTAGATGCACAAATCACTGATTCAATTATTGGAGAGGGATCAATCCTCAAATCTTGCAGTATTCATCACTGCGTTTTGGGTGTACGAAGTCGTGTTGAAAGTGATGTAGTCCTAAAAGATTCTCTTGTAATGGGGTCTGACTTCTTTGAGTCCTCTGAGGAACGATCGGCTTTGAGACAGGGAGGGGGAATCCCTTTAGGAGTTGGTAAAGGAACGACTGTTAAAAGAGCAATTCTTGATAAGAACACTCGTGTAGGAAATAATGTGACGATTGTGAATAAAGATCGTATTGAAGAAGCTGATAGAGCTGATCAGGGATTTTATATTCGCAATGGGATTGTGGTTGTGGTGAAAAACGCAACTATTACAGATGGCACTGTTATTTAATTCTGCAAGCTTTTAATTCTTTCATTTACTTGTCAGGACAAGCTTTTTGCGAAAATTGTTAATTGCTTAACTTTAAGAGGGATTCTTCAACCCTGACATAGCTCCCTTTAAGCCAGCATTTTGTTGTTTGGCTAGTCACACTATTGGAGCATAAAACTTCGTTCCCATGTCCAAGGCTCATTTCGGTCTAATAGGTCTTGGTGTAATGGGTGAAAATCTTGTCCTTAATGCCGAGAGTAAAGGTTTCTCAAGCGTTGTTTACAACCGTACCTACTCAAAAACAGAAAGCTTTCTAAAAGGTAGAGGCTTGGGTCGGGATATTTCTGGAGCAATTGACCTACAAGATTTTGTTAATCGCTTAGAAAGGCCTCGCAGAATTTTGATGATGATCAAAGCTGGTTCTGCAACTGATGCAGTGATTGATCAGATCTCCCCATTTTTAGAGGAGGGTGATCTTTTGATTGATGGTGGGAATTCTGAATTTAGAGATACGGAAAGACGGGTTAAGAAATTAGAAAGTCAGAGTTTTGGCTATATAGGAATGGGTGTTTCTGGAGGAGCCAAAGGAGCATTAGAAGGCCCAAGCATGATGCCTGGTGGGACAAAGGCTTCTTATGAAGCTATTGAGAGCCTTCTTAAGAAAATGGCAGCCCAGGTTGAAGATGGCCCTTGTGTTACGTATATCGGCCCAGGAGGATCAGGTCACTTCGTTAAAACTGTTCATAACGGGATTGAATATGGAATTGAGCAGATCCTTTCTGAGGCTTACGACCTTATGAGGCGAATTGGAGGAATGACCGGATCTGAGATGGCAGATGTATTAGGCCATTGGAATAAGACTGAGGAACTTTCTTCTTATTTAGTTGAGATTACTGAGATATGTATGCGTACAAAAGATACTGATGGTGGCGATATTATCGAGAAAATAATGGATAAGGCAGGTCAGAAAGGTACTGGTTTGTGGACAGTACTTAGTGCTTTAGAACTTGGTGCTTCTGTTCCTACAATTTATGCTTCACTTAATGGGCGAGTTTTAAGTTCACTAAAAGAAGAAAGACTGTTTGCAGAATCTATTTTGAAGGGTCCATCAATAAAGACTTTTGATATTGGGGACCCATCGGAAGGGATGATTCCACTTATGGATGCAGTTATTGTTTCAACTATTGTTTGTTATGCACAAGGAATGGAGTTAATGCGAATAGCTTCAAATGAATATAATTATAGTTTGAATATGCCTTCTATTGCTCAAATATGGAAAGGAGGCTGCATCATTCGTTCACGACTTCTTAAACGTATACAAGAAGCCTTTAGTGCTGATCCTCAGCTGCCAAATTTAGTGATAGATCCTTGGTTTGCCGATCAAGTAAATAAAAGACTTTCGAATCTTGCAAACGTGGTAGCAGGAGCTGCTCAAGCTGGTGTTCCAGTGCCATGCCTTAGTAGTAGTCTTGATTATATAAATAGCTATAGAACAGGTCGTTTGCCTCAGAATCTTGTTCAAGCCATGAGAGATTGCTTTGGATCTCATACATATCAACGTGTGGATAAAGAAGGTGTATTTCATACTGATTGGATTGATTGAATTTTACTAATGGCTAATTACATTATTGAAAAGGTTTCTGATCCCGTTCAGTTAGCCTACTTGGCTTCTCAAATTATTGCTTCTTATATAAATCTAACCCTTGAGAAAAAAGAACGTGCTCAGTTAGCTCTTTCAGGAGGTTCAACGCCTGCATCAGCCTATAGATTGTTAGGTAAGGAATATTTGGCGTGGGAACGTGTAGATGTTTTTCTTGGAGATGAAAGGTGGGTTGATAGCAATGACGAGTCTAGTAATGCGCGTATGCTTAGAGAAACTCTTTTATCCTCTGAACCTGGTTCCAATGCAAGCTTTTACCCAGTTTCTACTACCGAACAATTAAACCCTAACAAGAGTGCAGAAGTTTTCTCTGGTCTTATTCAAAAAGTATGTATAGGAAAACCACCTATTTTTGATCTTATGGTTTTAGGTCTTGGTGAGGATGGACATACTGCATCATTATTTCCGGGCACCAAATCTTTAAAAGTCAAGGATTCTTGGACAACAGTAAGCGAGGGTAAAGGCTTGGCTAGAATTACTCTCACATCACCTGTTCTAAGCTCAGCAAATAAGGTAATCTTTTTGGTTTGCGGTTCGAATAAAAAACATGCTTTAAAAAGATTACTCGACCCTTGTGAATCATCAGAGAGAACACCAGCACGACTAGTTCAACCAAATAGCGAAATTTTGCTTTTAGTAGATGAGGCCGCATCGGCCTTAATCTAAACATTAACTTCTAGTTCCGATTTGTTTGATTTCAGTCAAGATTAGATGTTGGTTTGATTCTTATGATTAACGACTTGCCACCAAACAATACTGATGCTTTGATTTTCTCTTCTGAGAACTTTTCAGAATGGACTTCCTTGAATGATTCGATTATGGGAGGAAGTAGTCAAGCAACTTGCAGGCTTATTTCTAAAGGACTTCTTCTTGAAGGAGAATTGATTGAAGAGGGTGGAGGTTTTGTTAGTTGTCGTTCACCGATTCTGAGCCCTTCATTAGATCTCTCTAGGTTTAAAGGCCTAAGGCTTGAAGTCGACGGTGAAGGCAGAACTCTTAAGTTGGCGCTTGCTTGTAAGGGCCTTTTGGGCCTGAATGAATTAATGGCTTCTGGTCTTCGTTGGATTGCCTCTATTCCTACTAATACCCTTGGAATTACAAAAATTCAAATACCGTTTAATGAACTTGTCCCAGCAATTAGAGCAAAAAGAGTCCCTTTACCTATTGCTTTTGATCCATCTGGCATTACACAGTTTCAAGTGCTCCATTCAAAATTTGGCCATCAGAATGATATTAATCCAGGCTTTATGCCCGGAAAAATAAGAGTTGTGCTTCGTTCAATAAGTGCTTACTCATACTAATTCTTTTGACGATCTTGCGAGCTTGGTGGCTGCTGCTGCTGACTTGTGCATAAAACCTTGGAGACATGCAGTTGTTGATCAGAGATCAATGGATGAGGCTCATTCTCATAGCATTGATTTGATCGAACTCATATTACGAATTGAATCTCGAAGTCCTGATGGGACTAGGTGTCCAGAACAAGATCTTGAGCTTGAAATTTTTCAGAGTGGAGATGAACTGAACCTCATACTTTCTTGGTCTTATAAGCCTGAAAACCCAATCCTATGGCAAGGTCAACATCCTGTTTGGATGGATGGTGAATCAGGACGTCTTTGTAAACCACCAAATGACTCAGAGCCAATGGAAGCTTTGGCGAGGAAACTGCGGTCTTCGATCTCGTCTTTTAGAGAACTGTGAGGTTCTCAGAGAATGTCTGTAACAGCTCCTTTGCTTGAACTGCTTACCAGCCTGGCATATTTCCCTAAAATGCCTGTCTTATAACGTGGTTTAGGTTTTTCCCATTTAGAACGTCTTGTTTGGAGTTCGGACTCGTCAATATTTAGCTGTATAAGCTTTTTGTGAGCGTCTACCGTGATGCTGTCACCCTCTTGAACTAGAGCAATATTGCCACCTACGGCCGCTTCCGGTGCGACATGCCCGACTACAAGTCCATAGGTTCCACCACTAAATCGACCATCAGTAATAAGTGCGACTTTTTCTCCAAGACCTTGACCGACTATCGCAGATGTTGGGGCAAGCATTTCTCTCATTCCTGGCCCTCCCACAGGACCTTCATAGCGAATAACTACTACATCTCCTGCACTTATTTCCTTACTTAGGATTGCTTTGAGACATGATTCCTCGCTTTCAAATACCCTCGCAGGACCTGTAAGAACTGGTGTCTTGACTCCACTGATTTTGGCGACGCTGCCTTCAGATGCAAGATTCCCTTTGAGTATTGCTAGGTGTCCTTTTTTATAAATTGGATTATCAATAGGTCTTATAACGTCCTGTCCTGGATCAGGTGAGGAAGGTAGATCCTTGAGAACTTCACTAATTGTTTTCCCTTCAATTGTTTTGCATTCTCCATGAATTAATCCAGCATCAAGAAGTATTTTCATTACTTGGGGAATACCACCAGCTTTGTGAAGATCAACAGTTACATATTTACCACTTGGTTTGAGATCACAAATTACAGGAACTTCTTGGCGAATCCTCTCAAAATCATTGAGGGTCAGATTAACTCCGGATGTTAGTGCAATTGCCAGAAGATGAAGCACTGCATTGGTTGAACCTCCTATTGCCATTACCACAGTGATTGCATTCTCAAAGGCTTCTTTTGTAAGAAGATCTAGGGGGCGGATATTATTTTTGATGGCTTGTACTAGAACTTCTGCACTTCTTGAGGTGCTATGTTTCTTCTCTTCATCTTCAGCTGACATTGTTGAACTATAAGGGAGGCTCAGCCCCATTGTTTCAATAGCCGCTGACATTGTATTTGCTGTAAACATACCACCACAACTACCTGCTCCTGGTATGGCATTTTTCTCAACAGCAATTAACCTTTCTTCACTTATCTTGCCGCTTGTTAGTTGACCTACAGCTTCAAAAGCGCTGACAACTGTTAGGTCATTACCATCTAGTTTGCCGGGTTTAATTGTTCCACCATATATGAATATAGAAGGTATATTCATTCTTGCCATCGAGAGAATTGCTCCTGGCATATTTTTGTCGCAACCACCAATAGCAATAACTCCATCCATGCTTTGAGCATTACAAGCTGTTTCAATTGAGTCAGCAATTACTTCTCTAGAAACAAGGGAATACTTCATTCCTTCTGTCCCCATAGAGATCCCATCACTAACAGTTATTGTTCCAAACATTTGTGGCATAGCCCCTGATCTCTTGACAGCTTCTTCTGCTATTAGAGCCAGTTTATTGAGACCTACATTGCAGGGTGTAATTGTGCTGAATCCATTGGCAATGCCAATTATTGGCTTGTTGAAGTCTTCATCTCCAAAACCTACGGCACGAAGCATTGCTCGATTAGGGGAGCGCTGAATTCCCTGAGTTATTGCACTGGATCTGAGCATGTTGTTTGGAGATTGTTCTTTATTGGTCAAATTAACCTTGATTTAGGTTCTTGCTCCTAGATCTTCTAGCTGTTGGCGAACATCTGCGATGGCATTATTCAGTTGTTCGACTCTTTGCTCTAGTTGCTCGCTGGTTTCTATTTTTTTTGTAGGAGCAGGGGTGTCTAGTGCTTCAGAACCATCCTGCATTCGAGGTGCATAAAGCATCGCTCGTTGTTTTCTAGTTTTTTGGCGTCGTTCCGCTTCCGAGAATAACCACCAGGCAAGTCCAGCAGCTCCTAATACTGCTCCACTAATCAATGAGGATAGGCTTCCTCCTGTACCATCTCGATACTGATTCATTGTTATTTCTTGATTGCTCTAATCCTAGTTCAGGCCTTAGGTCCTGGTGTTAATACGTAATGATGGATTTCCAATTCCTGGTTTGATTTCGCCATTTTCTGTAAGTTCAGGGTCAATGCAGGCTGTGAAAATATTCAACTCTGGGTTCTCTTCTCCAGTTCTTACAAGTCCTGGGCTTGAAGCTAGTGCTGTCACGACTCGGATTCTCCGAGTATCTACATTTTTCTTTTTAAGAACAGAGAGTGCTTCAACAAGTCTTCCCCCAGTATCTATTTGATCCAATAAAAGAACTATTCCTGCGTTTTCTTCTATGAAATTTGGAACTCCTTTTAGGCATAGATGAGCATTTGGCAGAACTTTTCTGGCACCCTGCCAAAGTTCCAACCCACCTGGTAAGAAAGGAATTGCAAGTATTGGGACGCTTGATTCAATAACTTGACCTTCAGTTGAACATAGATTAGTGGTAACTTTTTCTTGCCGATATGGGAGCCAGTCCCGTAAAGCTTCATACGTAAGCCATCGGCCTAATTCTTCCAGTCCTGTTGAATAAAGTGAAGCGGGCGTAGATTCATTTCGGAGCATTGTTAGCCAGTGTGCGATCAGGGTATGCGGAGGTACCACTACTCTTAAGGTCATGGCCATATCGCTCAATTTGGCATTCTTGCCATAAGGTGAATAAATAAATTACTGGTCGGCCTCCACCTTGATGCCTCATGACAACTATTTCTCATTCTCTGATGCGCTTTCGTTCTTTAATACTTTCTACTTTGTTGGTCCTATGCCTTTTGTTCCCTACCTCTCAGGTATGGGCAAAAAGGCCACCTGAGACACGGAACCAAGAGAAAATACAAATTTCTCAGGACATGCATGGAAGGGATTTAAGTGGTTATGAATTCATCAAGGTTGATCTACGTGGAATAGATCTGAGCGAAACAGATCTAACAGGTGCTGTTTTTAATAACAGTCTCTTAGAGGGGACAAACTTGAGAAGTGCTCAGATGAAGGATGTATTGGCTTATTCAACTGATTTTAATGGAGCTGATTTAAGGGATGCAAACTTGACTAATGCGTTGTTGATGGAAAGCAGCTTTACAGATGCAAGTATTGAAGGGGCTGATTTCACTGATGCAATTGTCAATAGGATTCAGTTGAAGAAACTTTGTTCTATAGCTGAAGGATCTAATCCCTCAACTGGTGTAAGTACTAGTTACAGCCTTGGGTGCTAAATCAATTTCTAAATGAAACAACGTATTCCTTTAACTGTTGTCACTGGGTTCCTAGGTGCTGGTAAGACAACTCTTCTACGTCATTTGTTGACTAATGGTGGCCGCCGCTTGGCGGTAATTATTAATGAGTTTGGCAGCGTGGGATTAGATGGGGATTTAATAAGGAGTTGTGGTTTTTGCCCTGATGATGAAGTAGAAGGACGCCTTGTTGAACTAAACAATGGTTGTCTTTGTTGCACTGTTCAAGATGAATTTCTTCCTTCTATGGAGAAGTTGTTATCTCGTTCCCAGCATTTGGAAGGCATTGTAATTGAGACTAGTGGTCTTGCATTACCTCGTCCATTATTGCAAGCACTAGATTGGCCTTCTATTCGATCAAAAGTCCATTTAAATGGAGTTATTGCCTTAGTTGATGGAGAAGCGTTGTTGGCAGGTAGTCCTGTAGGTGATATCTCTTCTTTGGAACAACAGAGAATTGACGATCAAAGTATTGACCACCTAACCTCTATCAAAGAGTTGTTTACTCACCAACTAGAAGTTGCTGACTTGGTTTTAATTAGTAGAGCTGATTCTCTTTCTTCTAATGAACTTACTTCTATAAAGGAAGATCTTCAAAAAAAGGTTCGTAAAGGTACTCAAATCTTTTCTACAGAATATGGGAAAATAGATTCTTCAATTGTTCTTGGGCTAAAGCAAAATGTGGATCCTGTATATGAAGATGTTGAGAATCTAGAAAACACTGAGCATGATCATAACCATGTTGAGATGTTCAGTGGATCAATTCAGTTAGAGGCTTCTTTTACTAGAAGTGAAATAGAAGCTCTTTTACCTGAACTTGCTGTCTGTTATCAGATTGTTCGATTGAAAGGTCGTCTTTGGATCCCTGGTAAGGCTTTGCCCTTGCAGATACAGATGGTGGGACCGAGATTGAATAGTTGGTTTGAGCTAGCACCTGATAGTTCTTGGAGGCCTAAGAATTCTGGTATCGAGATAGTTGTTCTTAGCTTAAAGAAGGAAGCAGTAGATGCGGTTAGAGGAAAGATTGAAAAAATCTTATCCTTTGCTTAAGAGTTAGGCGCCAACAATATTGGATTTTGTGGGGGAGGGGACCTCTGAACTTTAACTAAATCAGTAATTTCGATAATTGATGTCAAAAATTGCCTCAACATGGTTGATTATTTTTATCTAATTAGCGAATATTAAATTCCTTAAGGGGAGTGTCCCCCTTAGACCTTTTTACTCCAACCTCTCTTCCTAGGATCGATAGAGTTTCAGTGATCACATCTGTTTCCCAAAACCCTCCAAAATTTCAAGATAAAAAATCAATCGCAACCAATTCCAGATTGATTTGCTCCCATTGTGGAGGGAATGGTTATATGAAAACCACTCCTAACTGTTATCACACTTGTCTTCATTGTCTTGGTAGAGGAGAGTCTTTGATCAAAGTCTGAAGCTCATTTGCCTTCCTCAAGTCATTATTTGCAGCAAGCTCATTATTTTCTTCTTAATAGAGACTTGACTTGTACTGCGAAGATCAACTTAGTTTATCAACTCTGATAGTGCCTAATTTTCAAGCCCGAGTTTTGGTAAGTCTTCGTCCTTCAGTCCTGGACCCTGCAGGAGAGGCCGCTAGATCCGCGGCCAGCAGGCTTGGGGTTGACGGTATTGGGAAGCTACGTATTGGGAAATCTATTGAATTAGAACTAGAGGCTCCTGACGAGACGGAAGCTCGTCGCAGACTGGAGCTTTTAAGTGAAAGATTGCTTTCAAACCCTGTTATTGAAGATTGGAGCTTAGATTTAAAGCAAGTTTCATCTAACAAAATCGCTTAATTCCTCAATGACTATCGGTGTAGTTGTTTTCCCTGGATCAAATTGTGATCGAGATGTTCGATGGGCTACTGAAGGATGCTTGGGGATGAAAACACGTTTTCTTTGGCATGAGACTACTGATCTGGGAGGCCTCGATTCCATTGTTCTACCCGGTGGATTTAGCTACGGAGACTATTTAAGATGTGGCGCGATAGCTAGATTTGCTCCTTTAATGAGTTCTTTAATCGACTTCGTTAAAAGTGGTGGAAAAGTACTGGGAATTTGTAATGGCTTTCAAATTCTTACTGAGATTGGACTTCTTCCTGGAGCTCTGACACGCAACCAAAAACTAAATTTTATCTGTAGAGATGTTTCTTTGAAGGTAACAAGCTCAAGGACTAATTGGCTTAATGGATACAATCATGGTGAGCACATATCCTTACCGATAGCCCATGGGGAAGGTCGTTTTCAATGTAGTCTAAATACACTTAATCAGTTAAAGGAGAATGATTCAATAGCTTTGCAATATACAGATGGGAATCCAAATGGCTCTATAGAGAATATCGCGGGAATTACGAATTCAGAGGGAAATATTTTTGGTCTAATGCCTCATCCTGAGAGAGCATGTGATTCTATGACTGGAGGTATTGATGGGAAGAGAATACTAGAGGCATTGATAGGAACAAACTAATAGATGTTCTTAGTAAAAAACGAATGTATTTATCTATCTCTAGATAAATACATTCGTTTTTCTTGGACATATTCATTATCAGATTCAATATATTTTCTTATCAAGTGAAGATTAAGGGAATAGTCCCTTAATCTTCACTTGATAAGGTTTATCTGATTAAGCTGCAACTGCAGTCTTTGGATCTAGTGATCCTTTTGAGTAGAGAGTTGCATAGTAATTGATACTTTGCTGTTTGATTTTGCTGGCTTGACCAGCACACCAGAACTGCTGATATCTATCTAGACAAACTTGTTTCATATATTTTCTGGCGGGCTTGTTGAAATGCCTTGGGTCGAAGTTTGTTGGATCAGCTGCTGCAGCTTCTCGAACGGCGGCAGTAAAAGCTAGGCGATTGTCTGTATCGATGTTGACTTTGCGAACTCCATTACGAATACCTTCCTGGATTTCTTCTACCGGTACCCCATAAGTCTCGGGGATGGCACCACCAAATTTGTTAATCATGTCAAGCCATTCTTGAGGAACTGAACTTGAACCATGCATAACAAGGTGGGTATTAGGGAGAGCTTTGTGAATCTCTGCAATCCTGCTGATTGCAAGTACTTCTCCTGTTGGCTTCCTTGTGAACTTGTAAGCACCATGACTTGTACCAATAGCGATAGCTAAAGCATCTACTTTTGTTTTGGCAACGAAGTCTGCTGCTTCTGCAGGGTCTGTAAGAAGCATGTCTTTTGAAAGCTCACCTTCAAAGCCGTGTCCGTCTTCAGCTTCGCCTTTTCCGGTTTCTAATGATCCAAGGCAACCAAGTTCTCCTTCTACGCTTACACCCACTGAGTGAGCAAAGTCTACGACTGTTTTCGTTACATTAACGTTGTAATCGTAGCTAGCTGGAGTTTTTGCATCGGCTTCTAGAGAACCATCCATCATTACTGAAGTGAACCCATTTATTGCTGCCGAGTAACAGGTTGATGGATCGTTGCCATGATCCTGGTGCATAACGACTGGGATATTTGGATAAGTTTCAGTCGCAGCAATGATCAAGTGACGAAGGAAAATCTCGCCTGCATAGCTTCTCGCACCTCTAGAAGCTTGGAGAATTACTGGGCTGTCGGTTTCGGCAGCAGCCTCCATGATGGCTTGCACCTGCTCAAGGTTATTTACGTTGAAAGCAGGAATGCCATAGCCGTTTTCTGCAGCGTGATCTAGTAGAAGCCTAAGAGGAACGAGTGCCATCGATTTTGTTTCAGAGTTTGCAGTAGGACCTAGGCCTATCAGAAGTCCTAGGAGTGTGTCCGGGACTGTAAAAGATCAAGGTCTGAAATGTCACGCCCAATGTATTTCAAGTTCACTGTTGGGTTGAGAGATTTTCTTAGCTCTTTTGCTTTGATTGCTTTAGAGGTATTCTGATTTCTAGGTTTTGTTTGAAAAATTTTGCTACTTTCCTCGTTTAGATAAATTCCAATAATTTTCTCAGATTAAAGGCTAATAGTCAATTTATCTTGGCTTTTAATTTATAAATTATATAGCTAATTTAATTCCAGTTGTTGCAGATTCTCTTAGCTTCTCGCAGACTCTTTGACTTGCCAGTCCTTCTGCAACTCCTGGAATCATTGGGCTTCCACTCTTTATTGAGGTGTGCCACCAACTTTGTAATCTGGCCACAGGTGCAATGCGTCCATCTTTCCAGGTTTTTGAGAACATGAGATCTTCTTCTGGATTAATTTGTCTTAGGTTTTCCCCTACAGAAGCAAACCAAAGCCCAAATCCGTGAACATAATCTTTTTGGTTGTTGCTTCCCAAAATTAGACTTCCCTTACTTCCATAAATTTCTAGCCAGCATCCCCTTCCATTTCTTGATACAGCACTAAGACTAACTTGTGCTGGGATTACTGATTTCCCATCTATACCTTCAATTTCTAGTTGAGCTAATGCAACATCCTCACTTGTTACCTCTCGCATTTCTCCATTTGTTGGATCTACCCGCTTCCTAATAGAGGTGGAGATTTCTCCTGCCACATTGATAGTTGGGCCGCAAAGCCAGTGCAGTATGTCGAAGGCATGGGTCCCTAAAGCCCCTATTACTCCTCCACCAGATTCAACTTGGGAATACCAATTCCATGGTCTGCTGGAATCTGCGCGGCTACTCATGAGCCAATCAAATTTTATTAGCCAAGGTTCTCCAATTTCTCCATTGCTAATAAGCCGCTTTGCCTGCATAAACAAAGGAACGGCTCGATACTCAAAGTCAACAGCCACACTTAACTTATTGTTGATTGCAAGCTTTTGAAGACTCAATATTTCTTCAGAGGTCAAAGCTACGGGCTTTTCTAGAAGAAGGTGTTTTCCTGCCTTTAGAGCTTCGTAGGCGAGGTGATATCTAGGAGCTGGTGGTGTTGCAATAATTACCCCATCTATAGCGGGGTCTTCGAGTAGTTGGGACCAATTTTCATGGCAATTGATTTGGGTCTCTTTAAAGGCTTTTTCTAGTCTTGATTTCTGTGGGTGCCAAAGTGCTATTGGCTTTAGCCCTTTGTTGGATTGGAGGGCAGGTAGATGCACAGACTCTCCAAAGCCAAGACCTGCAATAGCAATACCTGCAGATGAATTGTTAATGGCATTTGTTGACATTCTTAGTCGATTCTGCAGGAAAAACTTGTATCAACAATTTTAGTGCCTACAGCTATTAAGTACAAATTAGATTTATTTGCAATTTACTAATTAATGATTGCTTGTAATCTTATATATTATAATTATTTAGTCTTTTTGCTTATCAGGTAGATATCCATGTAGTTTAAGCAGTGAGCAAAGGGTCTTTTTAAGTTGTGGTCTCGGGACAATCGTGTCTACAAAACCGTGCTCCTGCAAATATTCAGCTGTTTGGAAATTATCGGGCAACTTTTCCCTAAGGGTTTGTTCAATTACCCTTCTTCCTGCAAAGCCTATTAAGGCTTTTGGTTCTGCAAGAATTAGATCCCCAAGCATTGCGAAACTGGCTGTGACTCCACCAGTGGTGGGATGAGTTAGTAATGGCATATAAAGCAATTCTGCCTCCCTATGCCTTTCAAGAGCTCCTGAGATTTTTGCCATTTGCATCAGGCTAAGCATGCCTTCTTGCATGCGAGCTCCTCCCGAAGCGCACACTATTAGTAGAGGAGCTTTCTTTGCAGTTGCTCCTTCTATGAGGCGGGTTATCTTTTCTCCTACTACTGATCCCATGGAGCCACCCATGAATCTAAAGTCCATAACTCCTAGAGCGAGTGATATCGATTCCACTTTGCAAAAACCAGTAATCACGCCATCTTTCATGCCTGTATTTGCTTGGCTTTCTCTTAATCGATCTGCATAGGCTCTTCGATCTTTAAAGCCTAAAGGGTCTGTAGGACTTAGGTCTTGGTCTAAAGCATGAAAGCTCCCCTCATCTGCTATTAGATTTATTCTTTCCTCACTATCAATGCGATTGTGATGACCACAATTGCTGCATACATTCGCATTTGCGATTAAATCTTTTCTATAGACAACTTGTCCGCATTCAGGACATTTGCCCCACAATCCATCCCCTTCATCAGTTTCTTGGATTACTTTGCCTACGAACTGACCCTTGCGTCGATCAGCAAACCAGTCAAAAAGTGACACGAGTTAAAAAGTTGTTTGAGTCTATTAAACACCCATTATTGCTTCCAAACTTTGTAGCCACCAGGTTTGCCCAAGTAGCCATATTCCCCATATGCCTCCAGAGATGAATGGACCAAAAGGAAACGCCTGAAGTGGCTTTAGGGTCCCAATTAATCGAGCAGTTAGGGCAAATAAGCCTGCACTAATGAAGGCTAGGGACAATGCTGCATTAATACCTTCAAGTCCAAGCCACACACCTCCCATGGCAGCAAGATATGCATCTCCTAAGCCTAAGGCTTCTTTCTTGAATATCCTTCCTGAAAGATTTCTAATGCTTATCATTATTACATAAGCAAAGATTCCCCCAATCAATTGGCTTCTCAATAATAAAACCCCCTGATTAAATCCATCGAATATAAAGGATAGTGAATTAAACATTACGCCAAATAGAATACCTTGGCATATAAGTTTCCTCGGAATATACATCTCTCGGATATCAATTAATACAAGACGTTGTAAGATAAAGAGTAGAATTAGGCTGGTTATTATTAGTATGATATCAGGCAGACTTCCTAGATGTTCTGGTGATGCAAATAGGCAGGATACCCAAAGGATTGATTGAAATATCTTAAGGATACTGTTCCTTTTCAAGAGAGGAAGGCTTGTAATGATTGTTTTATTAGCTTTCAACGGAACCTGACTTCTATCCTAAACTTTTGCCTCGTAAATATTTTGTTCTTGCTATTTGTTCTCTTAAGGTTCATCTGGTGATGTTATTAATTGTGAGTATTTCTAGATCTTTGTTCTGATTGGTAGGCCTTATTTGTTCTTATTTCCTTCAGATAGAGGTGTTCTATAGAGATAAAGTCTTCATTAGGTAGAAGCGAGGGTAAGTTAAAAACAACTTTACCTTTACCATTGTCCCTATTAATAACTACCCCCTTAGGACTTGCATTGAGCCTGGAGAGGCATAGATATTCAAAATATACAACTCTGGCATTGTGAATTAGAACTCTACTATTAACGAATTCCCAGGAAGGTATTTTTCGGGGCTTCTTGCCTCTTACTGCTAATTTGAATGAAGGGGAGTTTATTTTAATTGGACTCACCTATTTACCTATATTAACCTGATTATATATCTTTTTAATCAATCTGATCAAGTTGAAAGCGTTTTCTTTTCTTCTATCATTCTATGAATGATAGGAGTAAGAATAAGCTCCATCGCAAATCCCATCTTACCCCCATTCACAACAATGCTTGTAGGGCTAGACATAAACGAATCATGAATCATCCCTAGGAGATAACTAAAATCGATTCCCCATTTTTCACGTGCGCCTTTTCGAAAGTGGATTATTACAAAACTCTCATCTGGTGTTGGGATGTTTCTACAGATAAAGGGATTTGAGGTGTCAATAGTTGGAATTCGCTGAAAATTAATGTCTGTTTTGCTGAACTGGGGGCAGATGTGATTGATGTAATCAGGCATTCTTCTAAGAATCGTATCGACAATCGTTTCAGCTGAATAACCTCGCTCAGCATTGTCTCTATGGATCTTTTGTATCCATTCAAGATTTGTTATCGGGACTACTCCCACGAGTAAATCAACAGCAGCGGCTACGTCATAGTTCTCTCCAACAACTCCACCATGCAATCCCTCGTAGAAAAGGAGGTCAGTCGCGTTTGGAATTTCTTCCCATGGGGTGAATTGTCCAGGAGAAAGATTTGTGCCAAGACGCGAGTTGTGTTCTTCAGCTTCTTCTGGGCTATGGAGGTAATAGCGCTTCTGGCCTCCCCCAGTTTTGCCATAAGTGCGAAATAGGTCTTCAAGCTTGTCAAATAGATTTGCTTCTGGGCCGAAATGAGAGAAGTTTTCACCTTTTGCTAGAGCATCAGCCATTGCTTGTTTCATTGGCATCCGCTCAAAGCGGTGGTAACTATCCCCTTCCACCACTGCAGGGATGATGTTTTCCCTTGCGAAGATGTGCTCGAAGGCTCTTTTTACGGTGCTGGTTCCAGCTCCGGAGGAACCAGTAACGGCTACTACCGGGTGACGCTTCGACATCGACGCTTTATATATAGGCTATGAGATTTTGGCAGGTCATAAGGCATAGGGATTAGTTCTTAAATCTTGTAGTTTTCTTTATTGATCATTTGTAAGCTCACAAGACGCGCATTATTTCTTCTCCCATTTCCTTGCATCCTAGTTCTATAAAGGATTCTTCCATTAAATCAACAGTTCGGAAACCTTCGCTAAGGACCTGATCGACTGCTTCTTCTAGCCTATCGGCAGCCTCTGTCTCTTTCAGCCCAATTCTTAACATCATTGCTGCAGAGAGGATCATGGCAATTGGATTAGCTTTGTTTGAACCTGCAATGTCAGGTGCCGATCCATGAACAGGCTCAAACAATCCAGGCCCGTCACTACTGAGAGAAGCTGATGGCAGCATCCCAATTGAACCTGTAAGCATTGCAGCTTCGTCACTAAGGATGTCCCCAAATAAGTTTCCAGTGAGAATCACATCGAATTGACGAGGTTCTCTTACTAATTGCATTGCGGCATTATCAACATAAAGATGGCTAACTTCTAATTGAGGATATTCTTTGGCTATAGAACTAACTTTCTCTCTCCAAAGTTGACTAACATCAAGGACATTTGCTTTATCAACTGAACACACTTTACTTCGTCTATTAAGTGCTATTTCAAAAGCCAATCTGGTAATTCTCTCTATTTCGTTGGAAGAATAAGACATTGTATTGAATGCCCTTTCTCCATTTTCTGTTTCAATACAACCTTTCGGCTTTCCAAAATATATTCCACCTATTAATTCCCTAACTACCATTAGGTCTACATTAGTTATTATCTCAGATTTAAGACTGCTCGATCCTAGTAATGCGGGCCATACTTTCACTGGTCTAAGATTCGCAAATAAACCTAATCCTTCCCTTAATTTGAGTAAACCTGTTTCGGGGCGTTGTTCTCTGGGGTAAGAGTCATATTTAGGATTACCTATTGCTGCCATTAAAACTGCATCACTATTTTTACAGGCTTTTAATGTGCTATCTGGCAAAGGAGACCCAGTTGAATCAATGCCAGTACCTCCTATGGGATGTTCTTCAAAAATTAAATCAAATGAACTCTTTTGGCTTAGAGCAATTAATAAATTCTTTGTTACTGCTGTGATCTCGGGACCTATGCCATCACCAGGTAGTAAAACAATGCGGTGTTGTCGCATAGGTTGCGCTCATAATGTTGTCTCCCTTTAGAGGTTACTTAGGCATAGGCCTAGTTAGCTCACGAAGTGACCTTGCCATTTCTGGTAGTTTCCTGAAGTTGGCAGAGCATCTGAGCCAAAGTTTGTTCGGTAAAGCTGGAAACCCACTAATGACTTGACCAGGCTCTATATCTGTATGGACACCGCATTTTGAACTTGCAATAACACCATCTCCAACTTTTACTCTATTGGCTACACCAACTTGGCCAGCTAGGATTACACCATGGCCAATCTTTGCGCCGCCTGCGATGCCTACTTGGGCAGCCATTGCGCAACCTTTGCCAGTACTAACTCCATGACCAATTTGTACTAGGTTGTCTATTTTTGTACCTGCACCTATTCGTGTTTCGCCAACTGCAGGTCTATCGATGGTTGAATTACAACCAATTTCGACATCATTTTCAATAAGTACTATTCCTGTTTGAGGCATTTTGTACCAGCCTTTTTCTGTTGGGATAAATCCAAAACCTTCTGATCCAATAACTGCGTTGGAGTGAATTACACAGTTTTCACCAATGTTAGAGTAAGGGTGTATTACACAATTGGCATGGATTTCAGTCCCAGATCCTAATAAAACATTTTCATAAATAACAACACCAGGGTGAATTATGCAACCATCAGATATTTGACAGTTTTGCCCAACACATACATTGGCCCCAATAGATAAGTTTTCGCCGAGATGAACGTTCTTGCCTATTACGGCAGAGGGATGAATACCTTCTACGGGTAAGGGCTTTGGATTGAGTAATTCAAGACACTTTGCGAAACCCAGGCGTGGATTTCCTAAAACTAACCAAGCAATATTTTTCTCTTTAGCTATTGATATTAGAGACTCATCTTGAGGAAGTAGGACTGCACCAGCTCTAGTTGATGTTAGTTTTAGAGATAGACTGTTACCTATTTCTAAAAAACTTATTTGATTGGATTTAGCTTGATCCAATGAAGCACCATTAATTATCTCTGGATCCTCGGCCAGATAGTGTTGCTGGCATTCAGTGGTTTGATGTTGGAGAGAATTGATTAATTTGCTAAAACGCATCGTTCAATAGTTTCCTTCTAGATCGTAGACCCGCTTTTGTGATTAGTTGCAAAGTGATTCAGATGTGAGAACTAGGACATCTCTGTGAATGACAACAGGAGACTGTTTTGAGTCACAGGAGCTTTGTAGCGAAAGAAATATTTCTTTGCTACTCATTGAACTAATTCCTTTGGCAATCTCTACTCCTTCGTCATTGAGGATTCTTACAGGTTGATTAATCCCAAAATCTCCATTGAAGTCTTTTATCCCAACTAAAAGTAAGGACGCCCCTCGATTCTGAATAGCATCTGATGCGCCTTTGTCTAGAGAAATGGTGCCGATTGGTTCTAACGCGTGGGCAAGCCAGCTTTTCCTGCTCCCTAGGGGTTGAGGACTTGGATGAAAAACAGTTCCTCCTCTAGAACCATTTAAAAGTTCCTTGAGGACCTCAGGATTCCTACCATCGGCAAGTTGTACTGTTATTCCGCTTGAAGTAGCAATTCGAGCGGCCGATAGTTTTGTTGTTATTCCTCCAGTTCCCCAGCCACTTCCAATAACCGAATCTTGACCCAAATTTTTTAATTCACTTGGATCGTGAACATCTGTAATTGGTATGGCCTCAGAATGACTTTTGGGATCAGAGGAATACAACCGATCAATATCTGTTAAAAGAATTAGTTGATCTGCAGCAACTGCTGTGGCAACAAGAGCAGAGAGAGTGTCGTTATCCCCATACCTCAATTCTTCGGATGAAAGAGTGTCGTTCTCATTAATGATGGGTAAAACATCCCATTTCAGAAGCTGTTTTAGAGTCTTTGAAGCATTGTTGAAACCATTCCTTGAAGAAAGATCTTTACGAGTTAATAAAACCTGCGCAACGTGGTAACCGTGACTTTCCATGGCCTTCTCGTAAAGAGACATGAGATGTCCTTGCCCAATAGCAGCCACTGCTTGAAGAAATACAAGGTTTTTAGGCCTTTCTTTTATTCCTAGACGATGACATCCAAGTCCAACGGCACCACTGGTTACAAGAATCACTTGATCACCTTTGTTTTTGCTTTCAGCTAGGCAGGAGCTAAAGCTTTGAATTACTTCGAATGTAGTTCGTTCATTCGTTCCTCTTAGAAGACTAGTTCCGACTTTTACTACCCAGAGACTCATTTATGCTTGGCTCCAAATAAACATGCGACTTTGTCTTCAATTGCTTGAATCTTATTGTTTTGATTGGTGCTTCCATCTGCTCCTAAAGGTTTAACTAAAACTGTATATAGTCCTAGGCGATTGCCAGTTAATACATCAGTAAATATTCTGTCGCCTACCAAGGAGATCTGGTTTGGATTTAGTTTAAGCTCATCTAATACCTTCTTAGCAGATTTTCTTCTTGGTTTAGCTGCTCCATATGTAAAAGTAAGATCTAACTTCTTAGCGACGTTACCTATTCTTTTCCTTGATGGATTATTACTTAATAGGTGAAGTTTTAAATGAAGTCTTGCCTCCTTAATCCATTTGATAACTGAATCGTGAATTATTACTTCTCGACCAGTCAAAAGGGTACCGTCCACATCTAAAAGAAGTGCTTTTATGTTCTTATCAAGAAAATGTTTAAGAGGTAGATTTGGCACACTAACATTGGGTCTCCAATCAGGCTCTAACCAATGCTGACTTTTCAATTGGTTAACTCCTTATCTTCAAGCTCTTTTTCAATAAGTGGTTGGACTTTGTCAAATTCATCACCTTCTACAAGGGAAGCTTTACCATCTTTTATTTTCGCAACGATAAAAAATGGGTCCAATGGTATATAAAGACCATATTCTTCTTCTTCAACTCTAAAACTTACTAAGAGTTCATATGTTTCTGATTCATCATCAATATCTTCTTCCTCAAGCTCCTCAGGGTCAGGTTCATCAAGTTCGCCTGTAACTGTAAGGGTTACAGCAGATCTAACAAGGGTTAAATCATGCTCTTGAAGAACAACATCGGCTACTGAAAGGATTGGTTCAGTACTGTCAATTGTTTCTAATAATTCTGGATCTTCATCTTCAATAAGTCGAAATAATGAGACAGGAGTATCGACAGGTGTTAAGAGGGCGTAGTCATTTTCCTTGATATTAATCAGCTCCTCAAGAAAACAGAGTATTGCGCTTCCTTGCCGATCCCTTACCAGGACGGTTGGCACTTCGTTATTTGTATTTGCCTCAGAAGTAGCCATAGTTTTGTTCCTAATATTAATCAGGATCTAGCATCCAAGACGACTTCGGTTGTCGAATAGGCCGCCACGTGGACCGGTTTTAGTTCAGGACCTTCTTCTAACCATTGCGCTAGGAGCAATGCTGCTGACTCACTATCGAGTTTTCCTGTGCGGTCTTGCTGAAGTTTATGGACTTCGCCAGCTGTCCAAGTGCTGCTGTGCTCGTTTACCCAAGCCACAGGTAACTCAAGGGCTTTGGCTATTCGATGTCCATATCGTTTGCAGTGTATTGATTGTCGTGTTTGCTTACCTTCTTCATCTAGTGGGAGTCCAACAACTAGGCCCTCAACATTTCTGATTTGACAATAGGTTTGAAATGTTTGTAGATCCTGATCAAAGGTGCCTCTAAGTATTGCTGGTAGTGCCTTGATAGTTATTCCAAGTGGATCACATCCGGCTAAACCGATTCTCTTGTGACCTACATCTAGGCTAAGAATAGATTTTGGTTTCGGACTCGACATTGCTTTAGCGCTTTGACAAGCTAGGAGATGGGAGTGGAGGTTGTTGGGGGGTTAATTGTTCAAGCATTGACTCAAGTGGTCTCTTCCTAGGTATGAATTTGTTATTCAATTGACGTTTCCATAAAGTTCTACCTAAAAGGATATTCTCTCCTGATTCTTGCCAGGAAACTTCTCCTAAAAAATTATTCAAGACTCTGTCTTCACTGGATGTTTCTACAATACATGATGGGTTTATATTCGCTTGCATATCTAGGATTATCTCTAGTGAATCTGATAATCTAGTATCCCATCCTGGATCCCTTAAGAGTTGAAGTGGTGGTTGCTTATTATTTAGATTATGACTTAAGAAGCCTGCAATTGCAGTTGTAATTTGACTTCTCCTACTTATTAGGATACCACTACCATATTGATTTTGATCTAGAAGGTCAGACCATTGACGATCTAGGATTTGACGGAGTTGACTAGATTCATTTCCCTTTTCTAAGCTCCATAGAAGAGGTACGTTAATCCTTTTTAATGGTTCCCAATCTAGTCCATCTGGTAAGGGTGGTTGAGATTGGAACTCTATGGTTTTTAATTTATTTTTTGGAGGCAACCAACTTTTGAAGATCTTTAGGGGTTGGAACCCAAGCTCACGTCCTATGGAAATCTCATCAGAATCAGATGTTGAGCATTTAATAACCCAACTTTTGGTACGATTATCTTCAAGTTGAAGTGCACTTTTTATAAGCTTTAAGCGAAGTTCATAAAGACTTTCTTTATTGGGCTCTTCAATTATCTCTATGTCTGCAATAGACCAGCAAGTTCCACGGCGGTTATACGGTTGAAGAACCATAAAAGCCACTAAGTTATTTTCTTCAATTGCTACAAGACATCTAGGTTGTCTTGTAGGTAGAACACCTGGCAAATTCTTTTCTAATTGAGCAAGCAATCCACGTATAAAGATCTTTTGGAGTTTGGCAAGGTGACGGGAATGCCTGCTTGTAGCAAGCATTGAAAGATGATTCCCTTTAAGCGATTCGACGCGAAGGGGGCTGTTGGATGCCTCGATCACGCTAAGACCACAAATATTTGTTCAATCTATCTAGCTAAACCAGATTTTGCTTTGAGCTTTTTAAGAAGGCCTAACTAAAACCAATGGTGTATGTTGATTGGCATTGCCTGCAGGATTTGTTTTTAAAGCTTTCTTTATAAAGGATTGGTTGCAATCTGAGCTTGATGCCAAAACAGCCACACCTCCTAGATCATTCACATCAACAATAGCTATATCAATTCCTAGTTCCTGGGCTGCTCTTTTACAAACCTCTTCTGGGTTATTTGGTCCAAGAACAATTGTTTTGTCATAAGGGGGGGTTGTACCAGTTACGTCATCTATTAGGCGTGCTTGCTTGCCGGCTATTCGATAAAAACCACCTTTGATGCCAATAATCTTTAGAAATACCCCTATGATCCAAGCTAATAGAACTCTTGAGGGACCGACAGCGTTAATTAGTACTTGTAGGCCACATGCTGTAGCAAGACTGCTTGTGGGATGAAAAACTCTGCATAAAAGTCTTGCGATCCAACTTGGCTTAATTATAGATGGGTCAATATATCTGCCTTGCATTAGAGCTAATGGTGTTTCTCCAAGTGTTAGGACATCACCTTCTTGGATTAATTTCTCTGAATAATATCTAAGAACTTCATATACATCATCTAGTCCACCTAAAATATGTGTTTTAAGAGGTAGTAACTTGTATCCATCCTTAGCATAAAAATAGGCATCTGATGGTTCTATGGCTTGAATGGTTTTAATTGGTAGTGCAATCCCTTCGCGATATTCTAGCCGCCCAAATGGGCCGTAATTAATCCATTCAATATCTAGCCAGATACTTTCTATTTCATCTTTAAATGTTTGAATTGAATAATCATTAATTACGACTTTTATTTCTACATTCGTATGACTTTTACTTTTGACAATATAGGCTACCCAATATCCATCTCTTCTAGTCTTTTCATCTGGATGATTGGCTATTACTTGAGTCGTAGTCCTTATGCCAGTTAGATCAGCTTTCCCAAGTAAAACTGGATTAACATCTAATTTAGGAATCATTACTTCCATTCGCTTATGGGGATTGTTGATCTCTAAAATTGTTGTTATCTCTAGACCTTCTTTAGTCTGGTTGAATGAATAACTAGTTGCTTTTAGTTTTAAGGGGGAAGTTGGCTTTAAAAGATGTTGAAGTTCAATGGATAAGAAGAATAATCCAATAATTAAAAAGAAGAATGGTAAGCTAATCATTTTGGATTGAAAGTGAAAGTTAATTCATATTAAAGGTATTAAAATGAAACCCTATATATTTAGTCGGGATTATTTCTTGATAAACGTGGAGCTGTATACCCTTCTTTCTCTGGCTCGCTATTATATTCATTAAAGCTCTTGATAGTTATAGTGAATGATGGCTCATCCAATCCTGAGGCAATACTAATTGCCTTGTTTAATTTGTCTAATGGGACTTGACCCTCTTCATCTAATTTCACATTGCCTTTGCCATCTATAACAACTATTTGAGGGATGTGACCATGCCAATAATAAGAAGGTTCTCTTGGGTCATTGCTTTTTTTACCTTGTAGCTCATCTGTGGTTAAAGGCAAGATATCAATCGAGGTGCCCCAGAGGAGCTTTAACCCCGAAACAACTGGAGCAAATGCTTTACTAGTTGCACTGTCGTCTAGGTAATAAACGATTACAGTGGCACGATTTTGATTAAGTGACTCCGACAGGGTGCTTTGAGGAGGCACAAGAGAACCGTTGCCTGCATATATAGGAAATATGTTTCCGTCATAACTATCTGTATCCCTTGCGGCAAAAACAGGGTCAACAAAAAGTGCAATCGCAATGCATAGGCTAAAGATAAAACTGACAAAACTATGCATTTGGCCGAGATGAAAAAACAAGCATGTTTTATTTTCTAATGTAATGGGTCAATTAGTGGAATTTTTAACTTCTACCTAAACTTCGGCCCATCCCTTGTGCTATGCCCTTTCCAATTAGACCGATGGCTCGTCCAATCACTTGGGTAAGTATTACTACCATTAGGTCACCAACCTTTTTAACAAGAGCTTGCAGTTGAGGTGCAAGAGCATCTCTTGCTTCTACAAGAAGTGCCACTTGCTGTTGGAGCCAGTCTAGTTTACGTAGTTCTTCATCTCGAGGCTCAGTGACATATATAGGACTTATAGCCCCTTCCTTTATCGTATAAAGCAATCTTTTGCTCTCATATATTTGAATTGGGCGTTGAATAAAACTTTTCCACCGGTTTAGGCTATTTAACTGGTTGCGGAGTCGTTCTAGTTCCCTTGTTGAAATGAGATTTGGATTTAAAAGATATCTTCTTAATTCTGGCCATTCACCACAGCTACCTAAAATACCCGCACTAACTAATTCAGAGGTTCTAATTAACCAATTACTAACAAATCTTTCCAACTGAATTAAGCCACGTGGGTCATCGGGTGAAAGGAATTGACCATTTACTTCAATTGTTTTGTTGAGTACTAATGAATTCAGCATGAATTCGGGACTAGGGAGATCTTCATCAGAATCCTCAAGACTTGAAATTTCAAGAAGCTTTTCAGCTACAGGAGTTAGCGCTCCTTCCCATGGCAGCCGAACATAACTCCCAATCATTTCTCTTACTGCTTGTTTGCGGAGTTCTGGTTGAATAGCTAACCATGTTTCGAAATATGGAACTTCAGTAATTTCCTGTTCTCTTAGCTTTTGAATGATCTGGTCTAATTGTAAAAGTAGGGAGTTTAGTAATTCTTTCTGTCTAGGATTATTTAAACTCTCCAGAGCTAAAATGCCTCCAGTAGAATTGACTAAACCATGCTTTATCTCAGCATTTATTCTATTCTTAATAGCACTCCATACAGAAACAGGACTTTTATCTAAAAGTGTAATACTAGTACCTGAATCTTCTGTAGGTGAAGAGTTGTTTGTTTGCAAGTTTTGTTTTATTAGTACCTGTCTTGGCCCCCATAACCACAGAAGAAAGTATTTTGCAGTCTTTAATTCTCTTCTTCGCCCCTTATTCAGCATTATTAACAATGTACTTTTCGATGCTGGGCTCAATTGAGACTCAACACATTGCAAGTCATTATTTATTTGTTGTAGCCCACTTAAGAGAAGCCAATCAGCCAACCCCATGGTTGGTTGGACAACCATCTCTGACTTAGGTGATGAGCATTTCAATCGAACCATTCGCCCACCACCACGAAGGGTAGTTATTGCCTTTTTTAAGGTGTTTAGATCTGGATCTTGCAGTAGTCCTGGGCAATCAAATTGGAGTAATTCGCTTTCGTTTAGTCTTGAACTTGCTGGTATGACTAGTAATACTGGAGCGGGATACCAGAATTGCTGGAGTTTTCTAAGTTCTAAACGAATAGCATCCGGAGCTTCTAGAGCATCAACATTCCATATGACTGTGCAAGGATGTCGGGTTAGTTTCTCTTCATTAAGAAGCACTTCTAGGCTTCGATCGGTTGAATTTAGTTGAATTGCCAAAGACTGGCCTAGAAGGTCATTGGCAATCAGCAAAATTTGGTTTGATGCTCCTTCAGCCAAGTAAGTCACCAAGTAGCTCTCATGCAATAAATGTAACGAGTGAATATGGAAAGCTCCAGTCCTTGATTATTAGAAAACAAAAATTGTTAGATAGGAATGGGCAAAAAACCATATAAAGTTTCGGTCTTGAGAACTCTCTCAACATGCGGTTGAATTTTTAGGGAAATTATTTTTTAAATCATGTCTTTTATAAGCTTAGGTATTTGTTCTTCAAATAGGGTCCATACTTATTCCCCTTACGTATGAAGTTAAAATCTTTACCTAAAAGAACTTTTAAGATCAGAAGATTTATGTGTAAAACGCCTTTTCTTGAATGCTCTGGTCTTGCAAATGGGAATTATCCATTACCTTTATTGCTTCTTCCAAATTAATTGCTCCATCATAAAGAGCTCTCCCAACAATTACTCCTGTAACACCAAAGGGTTTTAATTCGAGAAGAGCAAGTAAATCTGCCATACAACCGACTCCTCCAGATGCAATTACAGGGACATTACTGACACTGGCTATCTCTTTCATGACTTTTATATTTGGTCCTTTTAATGTCCCATCTGTTGCGATGTCGGTACAAATTATAGAACTTATACCTGTTTCCGAGAGGTTTTTCGCTAAGTCGGAAGCATTAACTTCACTTTGATTAGTCCAGCCTCTTGTGGCTACTTTACCTTCTTTAGCATCTATACCTACAACTATTCTTTTTGGATATAACGTTGCAATTTCTTGAAGAAGTTGGGGGTTCTCAATTGCAATCGTTCCAAGAATCACTCGATCTACTCCATAAGAGATAAGTTCTTGAGCACGATCGATAGATCTAACCCCGCCTCCTAATTGGGTTGGGATTGAAAGTTCTTTCGTTATTTGTCGAATAATTGAGTCGTTAATAGGCTTGCCAGTTTTTGCAGCGTCTAGGTCTACTAGGTGAAGACGACGCGCTCCTTGATTTTGCCAATCTATTGCTTGTTCGACCGGGTCTGGATTGAATTTAGTGACTTTGCTGTAGTCGCCTTGGTTTAGTCGGACACAAGTTCCTTGAAGCAGATCTATAGCGGGAATGATCTCCATTACAAGCTTTTTTTGTTCATTACTATCCTGCAGCTAAATATCGCACTTTGGGTGACCTGTCACGCGCTTCAATAGTGAGTACCTGATTACTCTGCCTTGTGAAGATTCTTTTAATGGGTGGGACTCGATTTGTTGGGAAGCCAATCGTTGAGCGGCTTCTGGCTAAGAACCATCATCTAACCCTTTTTACTCGTGGTAGGAATCCCCTTCCTTTAAATGTTGAGCATATTCGTGGCGATCGCCATTCGGATGAAGACTTGAAGGCGCTCACAGATAGGTCATTTGATGTAATTGTGGATACCTCGGGTAGAAAACTTGTTGATACTCAGAGAGTGCTGTCTTTAACAGGAGCTCCAAAATATAGATTTCTATATTTAAGCTCTGCAGGAATATATAGTGATTCAATTTATTTTCCTCTTGGTGAGGATTCTCAGATAGATCCTCATAGTAGACATTCAGGCAAAGCTGAAACAGAGAAATGGTTATTAGATTCAGGAATACCTTTTACTAGTTTTCGACCAACCTATATTTATGGACCAGGCAATTACAATCCAATAGAAAGATGGTTTTTTGATCGTATAGCTTATAGTCGCCCTATCCCTATGCCTGCAGACGGTTCGACTATTACTCAATTAGGGCATGTTGACGATTTGGCTGAAGCTATGGTTAAGAGTTTGGATTTTGATATAACAAATAATATTGCTTATAACTGTTCAGGGAAGAAGGGTGTCACGCTTCTTGGGTTGATCCATACAGCAGCAAAGGCTTGTGGAAAAGATATTGAAATGCTTGATATTAGATCTTTTGACCCCCTCAAATTGGATCCCAAGGCACGAAAGGCTTACCCTTTACGCATTGTTAATTTTGTTACTGATATAAGTCGATTGCAAAAAGATATTAGTTGGCAACCTAGCTTTTCTTTAGAAGATGGACTTGTTGATAGTTATCAGAATGATTACTTATCACACCCAAAAACTGATGTTGATTTTTCTAAGGATCTCGAGTTGATTGGGGCCTGAAATAGTCAAGACAGGAACTCAAGGCCATAATAAATGACGGCCAAAAAATAAACCAACCTAAACTTCTTATTCTTAAGGCTAAATCTATTCCTCCTAGGTTATATGGCCAAATCATTAGCAGCACACTTATGAACTGGAGAATTGTCTTTATCTTTCCTTGTTTTGATGCAGCTCCTCCTTTTGACTTTTGAGCTCTCCAACCTGTAACGATCAATTCCCTGGCTAATAGCCCCCAGACTGACCAAAATGGCAATACCTGTTTACTGCACAACCAGATCAGAGCTGCTGACAGAAGAATTTTGTCTGAAAGAGGATCGAACTTTTCTCCCCATTCGTTTTGCAATCCCGCTTTCCTAGCCAGCAACCCATCTAAGCAGTCGCTAATTCCTGCAAAAAGTAAAAGAGTCCAGGCGCAGAGAAGCCATTCATTCCGAAGGGCTATGACAAGTGGGACGCCCACAAGAGCTCGTGCAGCAGTTAATCCATTAGCCCAGGCTATTAATTTATTTGCTCTTCTATTCAAAGATTGATCATGCACGAGTGATTAATGATCTCCTTTGTGGAGGATGGGAAGCTTTTAAGGATAATTTTATAAGATTCTAAGAACATTTTATACTTAGTATTTTAAAGGACATCAATATTTGCTCATATTCGTTTGGGATGCCAATGTGGGTAAATAATTAACCTTTTGGTCCATGACTTTATTTCTTCTTTTGGTTTTGGCTGGCTCACTTGTTGCAATGACATACATTGTACGTAGATTGGAGGGGAAATAAGTAAAGTCTGAATTTTTCATAGGTTTCTCCTAATAAACAAACTTTATGCTCTTTGTTTGTAATCACTAGTTTTAATTAGTAATATCTATTTCAGTAGTAATTTACATTTTAATGATGCCAAGGCTTCATTAGGAAGCCCAAGAAATAGATCTAACAATTTGTTCCCTGTTTTCTGAACATTAGCCAAGGCTACAAGGTCTATTCTCCCATTTTCCTTTAACCCATTCCCATGATAAATATTTCTCTTCCCAATAGCACTTTTTGATGTCAGGAAAGTCTTTATATGTAGCTTTGGTGCTTTCATAGAACCTATAAATGTTAATGTAAAATCGGCTTCAAACTCTAATTTGACCTCCCCATTTGAAGGATTAAGCTTGCCTGCTAGTTTTTTAACGGAGATAACTATTTCAAGACCAGGTGGTATGGGCAATCCTAAGAACTTAGTGGTTTTTTGGTTGATAGATGGTATACGAAATGAGTCTATATTGAATTCAACATTGTACGCCCCATCTGGATACTTAAACTTAATTATGCCTTTGCCACCCCCTCCAGTCGCATCATAAATAAAGGGTGGATATCGGCCGATTTGTAATTGACAGTTGCTTAGACTTTCTAGGATCATTTCATTCTTGTAGGTATTAATAGGTTAATTTATTAAGGGTTTTATTTGTGTTCTTTGTTATCCTTGAAATTAAATGCCAAAAACAGATATTATGGGTTCGAGCTACTAAAACCATTTTAGGACACTTTATATTATTCTATATGAGCTGGACGTGCTTTTATGCTTTCTCTTCCTTTAACGCTCCCCGCTGGTAGTGACCTTAAAGTAAGTTTGGAAAACTTTGTGCGGGAAGAAAATAAAGAAGGATTCATTTTAGGTGTCGTAGGGAATTTATCTAGAGCAACATTTCAATGTCCAGGGAAAGCGGCTCCTACAGTTTTAGAAGGAAACCTTGAGATAATTACATTAAATGGAACCCTCTCTGAGCAAGGTGTTCATCTGCATCTGAGCCTTTCTGATGGGGACTGCAAAGTATGGGGGGGGCATCTAGAAGTTGGCTCAACTGTCCTTAAGGGGGCAGATGTTTTGGTGGGCCTTTTAGATACAAGTGAAGTTAATACAAAACAGCAACACAGTCCTGATTCATTAACAAAGCAAACTTCTCCTCGGATCGAGATTTTTGTTTTGCCTGGTTGCCCTTGGTCTGCGAGAGCAACCAGAATGTTGAGGACTTTAGGACTTCCTCATATTGTTAATACAATTAATGATGATGTTAATTTTCAGTTAGTAAAAGAACGCAGTAATTTCTCCACTTTTCCTCAGATATTTATTGATGGTGAATTCATTGGAGGCTATGAAGCTCTTGCAGAAATTCATGCTTCAGGACAATTGCAATCCTTTAAATGAAATCTGATTCGTTGTTTTCTATTGGCTCAGACTATTGGGCTGAGAAAAGTTGGTGGTGCCAACCATGGACAATATTACTTAGTGGTTTTATCTTTATTTTAGTCAGTTGGAATTTATTTCATCTGTTTTTTCTTACTGGCTTTTTAGCATTCTTGATTTTTTTATGGTGGTTATTATTTTTGCTGATTGCTCCTTCCTTATATGAAAGGCAGATTAGTCCCTCGGACAAACAGACCGAAAATATTAAATCATAACCCTGATTTAGTTAACTAGCTGGTTCAGGGAAATTATGGCCTCTTCTTTTAAATAAAAGAAACTTATATTTATTCCTGAAAATGTTTTTGTAAGTGTTTGAAAGGAAATGATTGCTGATTGATTTAGAAATAGGCGTCAAGATGTGATTGGTCTGGACACTTTTTCTGTACCGACAAGGTATGACCCTCCCACAATATGGAATCTTTCCTGAAAATCCGTTCACTTAAAGCAAAGGACATTCCTTTTATTACTCAATGGTCAAGGATTGAAGGTTTTACTCCAGGTGCAGGGGATGTGGCTATCTATCGCCATACAGACCGACAAGGGGTTTGGGTTGGCTGGCTAGGCAATCAACCAGTGGGATGCATTGCAGGGATTCGATATAACGAAGCATATGGCTTCATTGGTTTGTTTTTGGTAATACCAGAACAAAGAGGAAATGGATATGGCGTTGAACTTTGGAAGCATGCACTGGGGCATTTGGAAAATCTTCCCTGTATTGGCCTAGAGGCCGCTTTAGATAGAGTTGATGACTATTCAAGTTGGGGTTTTAAGCCATCCTCAATAACAACACGTTGGCAATTAGTTGGGAATAGTGATCAAATTTTCGATAAAAACTCAGCTGAGAGCCAAGCTAGTGGCTTGAGCCTTTTAGAGGGCAAATCAATTCCATATAAAGTTGTTCAGTCTTATGACGCAAAGAGGGAGCCAAGTCCCCGACCTCATTTCTTATCTGATTGGCTTCATCATCCAGCTGGTACCGTTATGGCTCTTGTTGATCCAGATGGGTCCTGTCATGGTTTTGGAAGAATAAGACCTTGTCTTTTGCGAGATGGTGAGGGGTGGCGAATTGGTCCTTTATTGGCTGATACACCAGACTTGGCGGAATTGTTACTAAAGAAGCTTTTAATTCGTCACCCAGGCATTGTCTTGATTGACTCTCCTGGTCTTAACCCTTTTGTTAACTCATTGCTGGATAAGCTTTCCTTTGTAAAGGTGTCACAAACTTTACGGATGTACTCTGGTGAACAGCCTCCAATCTCAATGCATGATGTATACGGTTTGGCCTGCTTAGAGTTAGGCTAGGATTAATAAACAGTTATCTTTTTCCATCCGAAGTTTATTAATAATAGTAAATTAATTATTTATTAGAACTTAGTTATTAGTCATTTTCTTTGCTTATTTAATTCTTCTCGATGAATTTGTTTTTCTTGGAGCAAATCTGACTCCAATTGTTTGATTAGCTTAGTTACTAAGGTTTGAAATTCGGGTTGACATCCCCTAAAGGCTGCTTTGTGACGAATTGGCTCATTACGAGTTCGTAGGTCAGTAAGCATTAGCTGCAACGCATCTATCTTGGCGTTGGTATTCATTTATTTGCTCATGTTGCAATACGAGCCTATGACGACTAAAGCTTAAAGGCATCAATTGCTTTTTTCATTGTTATAGGTGGTTGCTCGGGGCTGCTAGTTACTTCAATGATTTGACCGATAGAGCTTGGAGTAGAAAGCGCTTCAACACAGCACCTTGCTAATAGTCTGCGAGGTATGTAGGCATCCTCTTGAGTATCAGGACCGGAGTATCTAAGTCCTTCCTTATCTAGATCTTCTTCTCGCTCATTAAGGCCACCAGGTCGGATCACTGTCCAGTCAAGAGAACTTTTTTCGAGATATTCTTCTCCTACACGCTTCCAAATAAGGATTAGGCCAAAGAGGTTTAACGGGTGTTGCAATCTACCTGCACATAGAGAACTGACCAACACAACTCGTTGTGTTCCTACACGCTGACAACTTGCTATTTGTCTCCTAACTCCTAGCGCATCTACTCTTGCAGGCCCTGTTAAGTCAATTGAAGGTCTTGCTCCAGTTGCAATTAAAAGAGCATCACAACCTTTGATTGCTTTATCTAGATCGTTGGCATTTGCTAGGGAGACGAAGACCCGCTCACAATTTTTAAGACTTTCTGGTAGTTGTGAGCTCTTTCTCAACAAGAGTCGAACTTCGAATCCTTTAGACAATGCCTCTTCAGCTATTCGATAACCAGTCTTCCCTGAGGCTCCACTAATAGCAATTTTCATCCCAGACTCCAATATAAAGATCGCTACACTACTTCTAGCGAAAAGTCGGTGAATTTCGCTATGGCTAGATTCGATTTATTGGTGAATTCATAAGTCAAGGTCCAGTTAAAGCGTCTCTTCCCCACCACTCCTTCATTTCCTGGGCACAAAGCCTTGTGTTGTAGATCACAGAATCATTTGAGGGTTGGGAGCTTCTTCTCCAGTGCTTACCAGCTTTTAGATATCCACAATCACACCAGCATTTTAGTGTCTTTTCACTAAATCCAAGATAGATACTTGCTTCTTGGGAATCAACCCAGGCTTTTCCTGCTGATCTGATGATTTCCATGTTTAATTTTTCCTTATTGATAGCGCATCATTTCTCGTTGACAATCTCATAGCATTTACTCATTGATCAATTATTTCCTATGACAAGTTTATGGTTTATTGCATATTTTGGCTGATCTCCTTAGTGGAAATAATTCTCGACAGAGATTGCATATGGTCCCATCACAGCCTCTAGCCGTACAGTGTTCTCTACCATAATAAATAAATTGTAAGTGTAATTTATTCCAAAGTTCTTGTGGGAAAATTGATTTTAGATCTCTTTCTGTCATTTGAACATTCTTTCCACGAGATAGCCCCCATCTTTGAGCCAAGCGATGAATATGAGTATCAATTGGGAATGTAGGCACATTAAAGGCTTGAGCCATTACAACACTTGCGGTTTTATGACCTACTCCAGGTAATGATTCAAGGTCTTTGAAATTTCTGGGCACTTCACCAGAGTAATCCTTAAGTAATATCTTGGAAGTCTTATAAATATTCTCAGCTTTTTGTTTGGAAAGACCTAATTGCTTTATTAATTTAAGAATATTTTCTTTTCCTAGTCTAACCATAGATTCTGGATCATATCCAAGATCAAATAGAGCTGGTGTTAATTGATTGACCTTTTTATCTGTAGACTGTGCGCTTAAAATAACAGCTACAAGTAAAGTAAAAGTGTCTTTATGGACTAGCGGTATTGGGGGGCTTGGATAAAGTTCGTCAAGTCTATTTATTATTACTTGTGCTCGCTCCTTCTTTAGCATGGGTCTAGCAGATTAGTCGGGTATTTTATACTAGTGTTTGGAACCTTCTTAGCTTAGAACTAAGTATAGATAAGAATATAATTCCTAAAGCTGAAAATATTAAAATCTTCTTACCACCATCAAGAACTCCAGCGCCTAGAGCAACTATAGGAGGGTTTGAAATCATAATGCTTAAAACTAAGGCAGGAAAGAATTTTCTCCAAGAAGCTTTTGTTAAGCCTATCCCATAGCTAATGAAGTCAAATAATCCTGTCATCAGGAATCCAACCATTAAGAGAAAGTTATTCTCCAGATGCTTTTTACTTAAACCTTCAATTTTTCCCATGAAATTTTTTCCTACTAATCTTCCTACTAATTTTCTGCCATAAATCCTAGATATCCAGAAGCTTACAGAGCATGAAATAAGGTCTGTAAGGCAAATCACAAGGAGACCTTTCTTAAATCCTAATAATGCCCCTGCTAGCAATGAATAAGCTGTACTTGGGAAAACAGGAAAGATGATACTTGAAGATCTAAGTAAGAATATCCCAAATGGTGCTAAGGGACCCATCACTTCTACACGTTCTCTTAGCTGATCTATTCCATTTACTTTGAGCAAATATAGAAATATCAGGAGAAATGATGAGGTTAATATTAAGCCCGCTAACTTTTTAGGCCAGGTTTCGGAAAAGCTCACAGATTTTAATCCGTTAAATAGTTTCTGATAATAGCGTCATGGTTGTTGATTTACCAGAAACAATTTTATTAAGAATATTAGTGCTTATGACCAATTTAGATTAATCAGATATCTTTGATTGTAGTATAAGCTTTTTATATTGCTTTTAAATTCTCTTGACTCTAGACTTTACTGTAGGGACATCAAAAGTTACTGACATATAGATTTAAGTTGTTTTTATTAGACCTTATTTCCTAGAAAAATTCTATTTTTCATATAAAGACAAGGACTTGTTCCTATCATTAGTGCTTGATTTGGAGGCAAGGATAGAAGCAGGAAGTGATTTAAAGTAGCAAAAGTTACATAGGGTTGATGCAATTTATACTTTCTAGCTTTTCCAGTTTGCAATTCCTTGACTGAAGATAGATAAAGGCAAGTATTAATTGCGACTTGTGATAGTTTCTTCCCTGGTATTTTCTTGTCATTATCCAAAATCTTGGCTCTATAGGGATTTTGAACAACTTCCTATAGATAGACCTCCTCCAGGATTTAGTTATACAAGTTCACTGATTATTTCGAATTTATGTTCCTTTGCCTCAAAGAATATTAAATCAACTACCAAGGACAAACGAGTTCAAGGATTTCAAAGATCACGTCAAATTGATCTGAGTCACTCCTTTCTTGTGGGTCCGCCAAGAGTCTATAGAAACTCGGTATTCTTGCTTTTTCAACATAATATTTTAGGAGTTACGGGCTCGACTGGTCATACTCTTCAAGATTTGACTGTGGCTTTTTGTGGTTATACTCAAACCAGGTGGGTTGGTTTATCAGGAGGTTTTACTATTTTTGGGGTAAGTCTTTCTATTTTTCAGATTCAATTGGTTTACAAATACTCCTGCCCCATAGATGAGGATTTGATGTTTAAGTCGCTTTTTGTATTCATTCAATTTTTTGTTGATCATCTTGGGATCAGATGTCGAAATGAATATTTACTTCCATTTGAGCTGTCCCACTTCATGAAATTTACGATTATTCCGACCATAAGCTTAATAGCTACAAAACGGATATCTCTTCTTCCCCAGAAAACAGATTTGAGATTACCTCAATCGAAGGGAGATTTATTGTTGTCTTCTCAAATTCTGAAGACTAGTATATCTAGATAATTAACGTGTCAATAAACAATCTTAAAATTAGGGATCTATGGCATCAATATGCACCTTCTCCTTTGGATTCATGGTCTTTGAAGTCGATAAACTTGAATCTTCAACATGGTGAATTAGTTGGCTTATTAGGTCCTTCAGGTTGCGGAAAGACAACTTTACTTCGTCTTATTGCTGGTTTTGAAAAGCCTAATAAAGGAAGTATCTGGATTGATGATCAACTTGTAGCGAATAGTCACCAACTTATTCCTCCTGAGAGAAGGGGTGTTGGTATGGTTTTTCAAGATTATGCACTTTTTCCACATTTAAATGCTTGGAGAAATGTTTGCTTTGGTTTAAGACGTGGGCAGGATTGTAAGCGTGCAATTTGGCTTCTTGAATTACTAGGGTTGGCTGATTTTCGTGAACGTTACCCTCATGAGCTTTCAGGAGGTCAAAGGCAGAGACTCGCTCTAGCAAGGGCTTTGGCTCCTGGTACTTCTTTAGTTCTTTTAGATGAACCATTCTCAAATCTTGATGTTGATGTAAGACAGAAATTGAGGAGTGAACTTTCTGGTGTACTTAGTTCATGTTCAGCTAGTGCCATTTTTGTTACTCATGATCCACAAGAAGCTTTAGCAATTTGTGACCGCGTTGCTGTAATGCGGGAAGGATCATTAGATCAATGTTCTAGCCCTAAGGAATTAGTTCTACAACCAGCCACTTCCTTTGTAGGTAGGTTTGTTCTTCAAAGAAATGTTCTTCCAGTGAATATTACAGAAGATAAATTAATTACTGCTATAGGTTCAATCGCTCGACCTGAAAACTTAACTGACTGTTCTTCAACTGAATTGATTTTTGATGAACATTCAATTTATATAGAGTCTATTCCTAATGGAAATGCAACGGTTTATTCAAGGGAGTTTTTAGGTGACCATTGGTTACTTAGAGTCTCTATTGAAGGTCACCTGCTAAGGGTTTGGCATCCAATTGAATATCCGATAAAAGCAGGAGAAAGATGTTCAATAAATTTTCGTAATGGAGTTGATATTATGCTTTTCCCTGGGGCAACTCATTGTAAATTAGATTAACACTTTGCTAATTATTTAGGTCTAAATATTCGCTTAAATTCTATTTACGACCACATTGACATTTGCCACCTTTCCATTTTGAACATTTAACTTTTTTACATGTCTTTCTTTTGCTAGTTCTTATATCCATACGATATTTACCTGAATTTAAGTTCCCTATATTATTAGCCATGGCAATAGGCCTTATGAACTTTAATGAGATTCATTTTCATATTAGTGGTATTTATCCGATTTATCTAAATATTTCTGAAAAATTAAAGGCGATGTATCATTTATCACAGCCTTCGGAATTGTCGTTGGCTTCCAAGCCAAATGTCCTGGTTGAACTCTAAAGACATGAAACCAATTATTGAAAGCTCATCTGGAGTTTCACTAGCAGGCCCATCAGGGCGAGCCATGGCTCATCAAATGGATTCTTCCCTGTTAGAGGCTCTACAAAATCATTTAACTATGGAAAGAAATGCTAGTGCATTTTATTTCGCTGCATCTATATGGTTTTGCGAACAAGACTTAAGAGGATTTACGAAATTTTTTCAGCAAGAATCTATTTCTGAACAACAACATGCAGGAAAATTTGCCGAATATCTGGTTATAAGAGCTCAGCCTACATCGTTACAAGCTATTCCAGCACCACCACAAAGCTGGGACTCAGTGGAAGAAGTTATATTGGCCTCCTTCCAATTGGAAACTGATGTAACAACCTCTCTTAATCAAATTTATTCTATGGCTGAGAGATTCTCAGACACTAGAACTACTGTCTTCCTAGATCCTATTATTGAGAATCAGCTTACCTCGGAGGATGAGTTCTCTTATTTACTAGGAAGAGTTAGGTTCGCTAGAAATAGTTCATCTGCTTTGTTGATTATTGATGGAGAACTTGCCACACAGGAACTTCCACCTATTCAATTGGCATAAATATTTTAAATATTCAAGTCATGTAGTTTGTTTATGCTAATTGATTGTATCTAACTTTCATAAAGCTTGATAGATCTTTTGCAAGTTTCGAGTAAGAAACAGACTGTATATTTGTCGAAACTATTTTTACTTTTTAATAATTTGGCTATGTTTAAAAGCTCTACTTGGCGCTTCCTGTGATTTTTCAGTTCTTCTTTAAGCCTTATTTTTAGTGTGTTGTCTTTGCATCTTGAGATAGAATAAATGATATCAATACATCTATATCTACTTGCTTCAGTCTCTCTTGCAATACTCCATATAAGGGAGTCAGATGTTAAAACTTCAGTTTTTTTCTTCATGAATAATTTCTAACTGGCTAAGCAGCTAATGGTGCTGACTCAATCAAGATAGGGGCTAGTCTCAGTATCGGTTCACCAGAGGGAACATTTATCAAATCTGCAGTTCGTAGTCTTGAAATTAATCGTGTTGAGGTGACTCTAGTTGAACCTATTAGTTCACCAATCCTTTCATGTGTAAGCCTAAAAGGAAGATGACACCAGTCTCCGCATCGCCTACCTAGACGATTAACAAGAAGGGCAAATAATGCTTGTAGACGTTGTTCAGCACTACCTAGATGTCTTATGCGAAGTAATTGAAGAGTCCATTCATTGACGGCATCAAATCCATGTGTATCTGAAACCTCTGCATCACTACGAAAGCAAAGGGGTGTAAGGGCTTCAACGCAAACCCCTTCACTACATAAACGATCAGTCCTTAATTGATCTCCTTTTTGAAGGAAAGCAAGGGTCATTCCCTCAGTTTCTTCGCAAGGGCAATAAACCCTGGCTACTCCTTCAATAACTTCAAGGCACGAGCCTCCTGAACGAGATGTCGGGTCTATAAGTACAGATTGACCTGTGGGCATTCGTACTGCTGCCACTGGTTCATCTGGCAGGAATCGAAAACTCATATAAAAAACGATTTCTATTGATGGCTTCAAGCAACATACAACGATTAACGCGCTTTTTGCAAGCGATTCTCAATAGCAACACTGTTGTTGCGAGTTTTTAGGAGTTGTTCGATGTATTTGTGAGAAAAATCACATATTTAGGTATCCATTGAGCATTGTCATTATTCCATTGTCATGAAATCACAGTATAAATTCTAAGAGTTTTGATTTGGCTCTAATAGAAAATGCAAAATAATTTCTCAAGTTCTGTTTTCAAAAGTAATTTAATCATAATCAATGTATTAATATTCTGATTAAAGCTACTAAATAGTCATTCAACCATTTATTGAACTAGAGTAATTTTCTTTGATTATAATTAGCTTTATTTTCACGAAAAACTGAAGAAAGGTATATTGCTAGAAATAACATCAAAAAAAAGCCCCCTTTTCAAGGAGGCTTTGTTAAATGATTTTCAAAAATCAATTCATTTGCAGGAATGATGATTTTGACTAACTACCAGAAGTGATCTTCGCTTTTTCCATATTGTCGAACGCTTGACCTACACGTTTAAAGTCAAACCCCATCGCTCTTAGAGCGTGCCATAAATGGCCCTGAAGGAAGAAGAATCCCAGGTAGAAATGAACGTTTGATAGCCATGCTCTGGCAGTGTGAGCATCGCCAACTAAGGCAGTATCCGTATCTACAAAGTACGGTGCGAAGTTGAATTGAAGCTTCAGAACATCACCATAAAGTTCTGTTGGATAGATAGTTGTGTTAGTAGAACACCAGAAAGTTGCTATGAATGCCATGTATGCAACTCCTGCTAAAGAGTAGGAAAGCACGGCCTCTGCTGATAACAGCCCCTTACCTTTGAATTCGGTGTACTCACCGAATTGCTTTGTTGTTATGTGAAATATTCCACCAATGATGGTGAAAAATGCAAGGAACGCATGACCACCCATTACATCCTCAAGACTATTTATAGAGAGGAAATCTGCTTGATGATTCCAAATCATCCCAAAGTCGAGGTTGTACTGAACAGTTCTTGTTACTCCCTGGGCAGAGTCCCAGATTCCATGAACTCTTGCCCATTCAACAAATTGAATGTTGCCAAGACCAAGGAAAATAAGGTGGTGACCGAGTATGAAGGTAAGTCTGTTTGGGTCATCCCATTCAAAGTCAAACTTCTTAGGTCTGCTCCCTGCTGGGTAATCTCCGAGGTTACCCTCATATCTCATGGAATGAAGAAGGCCACCCGCACCTAAAACACCAGAAAAAATTAGATGTAAAGCTGCGATTACTGTGCAACCATAAGGCTCAGTAATTATTCCATTTTCTACACCTCCAATACCTAGGCCTGCTAAGTGAGGCAAGCAAATAAGGTTTTGATTTCCCATAGGTAGGGAAGGGTCGTAGCGAGCAAGTTCAAAGAGGGTAAACGCACCAGCCCAGAACATCATCAAGCCGGCATGAGCTGCATGAGCTGCGATGAATTTGCCTGAGCGGTTAGTTGTTCCTGAGTTGCCCGCGTACCAGTCATAGGTAACGTTCGGGTTCCCGTAAGTTTGCACGAAATAAAGGCAATAGGGCAATACAAACATATTTAAATAGCCACTTGCTGGAGCGTGACTTCACACCATTTATTACTAATGTTCTATTTGCACATGGATCAAATAACATTGGTTACTTTCTGATAATATTTTTAAGACGTTACTAACAATCATTAGGATTTTATTTCATTAATTAGATTTAAATGTTGAATTAGATTCAGTGGTATAATTATAGTGTCTGCGTTGAAATGATTTCTTTTTATAGAATCTAGATAGATCTACATAGGAATAGATTTTCAATTAGAAGCATAAAAGTAAATTTAGATTAGTGCCCAGGTCCACCTTTGACTGTTGTAAGTGCAGTCCCATCCAGGAATTGTTGGTCTAGTAATAGTAAGGCCGCACTGTTGTCACTTGCTAGCCTTAGTCTCTTCCTGACAAATCTTGCTTCCGCTTCTTCTTGAAGTTGTTCAGCAACAAACCAATCAAGCATGGCTGTCGCACTTCGTTCACCTGCTTGTTCAGCTATTGAATATATTCTATTTATAGAGGCGGTTACCGCTTGTTCCATTTCATATACTTGATCGAAAAGGGCTTGGGTTGAAGTCCAACTACGTTGGGGAGCGTCTACACTGGGCAGTTCCACTTGTTCATCACAGTCAACTAGGTATCCAATCAGACGGTCTGCATGACCTCTTTCCTCTTGGCTTTTAGTTTGCATGTATTGAGAAAAGCCTGCTAGGTCTTTTTCTCTTAGCCAAATAGACATTGCTAGATATGTATGGCTAGCTTGGAATTCACATGAAAGATGGTTATTTATAGCACGAGTAAGGTCTTGCATAACTTTAAATAGCTTTTTCATAATATAATAATAGTTCTAATCAAGTTTTACTGCTGATATGAAGATTAAATATATTTGAATTGAACAACATTAGCTCTTGGATTCTGATAAATATAGCTATATTATTGAAATATTTGGTTCGTTCACCTAAGATTGTAATTAATATGGACAATAATCTAGGCGTCATAGACACCCTAAGTAAATCATTTTCAAAATTCTTTTCTCTTAAACACGGTGAGGTGTCTCTCTACATATTGTTTGGCCCATTAGGCGATTTTGATAGCTTTGAGTATGCGCGTGCATTAGTATCTGCTCTACCAAGACTTAAGTCTTTAGGTGTTAATTTATTTGCTATTGGCATAGGAAATAATCATACTAAAGATAGATTTTGTTCTTTTACAGGTTTTCCTCCGAATTCATTAGAAGTTGTATCTAATACAGAATTGCACGAAAGTCTAGGACTTAATAAAGGTCTAAAAACCTCTCTTGGCAGTACATTAGACTTGATGATGATGTGCCTAGGAGTTGCGTCTCCGGGGACACTGAGCGAGGTGGTTAGAGGATATTTAGGTGATACAAACAGTGCAAGTATTTTTAATAGTGGTGAACCAAATAGAGATGTTGGTCGATTACCTAAAAACTTAAGGTTATTTGATTTAATTGGAGGTCAAGGATCATTAAGGCCGCTTGAATTAGCCACACTAAGACTAATCAACATGATTGAAATCCTATCAAATTACACAACTTATATTCCTTTTAATGAATATTTGACTCAGCGAGGCGCTACTTTCATGGTTAAGGGTTCAGATCAAATTCTATATTCGTTTAAAGCAAAATCAATCTTACTATTTTGTGAGGATATGGCCAATCCGTTGTCTTTTCTTGATTCCTTATGTAAGGATTAATCAGGCAATTAATTCTTTATTTCTCTTGTAAATAAATCTAAGATAATAATATATAAATTATTCTAATTTTAGTAATTGATCTTAAATGAATATCTATTTATAGCATTTTGATTAGATTTCCATTAAGATTGAAAAAAACTATGCCAACTTACCAGTGTAATAATTGTGGCGGAAGGAGCTTTCTTGCAGATAGAGCATTGGCAGGGCGAATGATTTGTACAGATTGTGGTACACCTATTGGTCAAAGGGGGAAGATTCAGCTAAATAGAAATCTTGGAAAAACTAACACATTAAATAAAACTTGGGTTTATATCCTAATTGCTCTGGCAGTGATCCTTTGGATTATAGCTATTAATAGTTAATAGGCTTTCCCCTTTTCGCAGGAACGATTTGCCAGTATCCATTTGATTTTAATAGTTGTAAATTAGTCTCATACAAGTCACCTAATTTTCTAGAGTTAAGAATATCATGTGTCTGTCCATCACCAATAATACTTCCAGATTTGAGAAGTATGACTCTTGTAATCTGCTCAAAGATACATTCAACACTGTGTGTTACTAGTAATATTGTTGTGTCGCTTAAGCACAGTTCTCCAAGTAAATTTAAGAATTGATACTTGGATTTAATATCAAGACCGCTTGTTGGTTCGTCTAGAACCAAAACATTTGGTTTGTGAATTAATGCTCTACCAATGATTGAAGTTCTTTTCTGACCATCAGATAATTCTGAGTAAAATTTGTCTTTGAGATCCCATAACCCAAGCGTATTGATTAGTTCATTGCACTCATTAATAGATTTATTTGTTCTTGAAGTTGTAGAGGGATGTCCATATGAACCACCGTACCCGGAATGAATAACATCAAATACAGAAGACTTCCCATATATTCTGTATCCCAGTTCATTAGAGACAAATCCAACTCTTGATCGTAGATCCCATAGATTTATATTCTCTTTGCCGAACAGTTTAAAACTTGATGAATTTTTTATAACTGGATATATGCTTCTATTGATTAATTTGATTAAAGAGCTTTTACCTGAACCGTTTGGTCCTAAAATAACAGTATTTTCTTTAAGGTTAAGATTAAGATTGAGGTTTGTGAATACACGGTTTATTCCTACCCATGCTTCCATATTCTTTATTTCAAGCCAAGGATAGAAGCAGGACAAGGAGGATATTAGAATCTAGATAATCTATTATACTTTTAAAGTATTGGAAATTTATTGGGAAGAAAATAAAACTATCAAGTTATTATAAGGAAAAGTATTCTTTATTGTTTAAAAACGTGGTTATTAGCTGAATATCTTCACAAGCCTGGAATTTCACTCTTTAATTGTGTACACCAATTTAATATCCTTTCATCGGTCATATCTGATTCGCTATCTTCATCTAATGGAAGCCCACAAAACGAATCGCCAATTACACTCTTGGATTCTTCAAAGGTATAACTTGACTTGTCTACGTATCCAACCATAGTTGCGCCAGCCTTTAGGAAGTGTGAATGTAATTCTTCCATTGCATCACAGAAATTTTCTGTATATGTTGATGAATCTCCTAAACCAAAAATTGCAACCTTCTTTTCATTAAGACTTAGTTCACTGATCTCCTCAAGCATTGAATCCCAGGCCGTACCAGAACGCTCGCTATCCGCTCCAGTGTTCCAGGTGGGTACACCACAAATAATAGATTCATGAGAACAAAACTCAATCACATCATCTACATCAGCTAGGTCCTTTGGAACTTCTGTTCCTGAAAGCATCCCATGAATCCTTTCTGCGATATCCTCTGTTTTACCAGTTGTTGTTGCGAAATAGATTCCTACAGACATTGACTTAAAAATAGCTATACATTCATAAACCAATATTTCTTATGCTGCATATCAGTTTGCACTCCTAGAAGTGACAATTTATACATTTAAAAAGGATTATTTGACTAATAAACATATCGAATAAAACAATTTTCTTTCTAAATAGAAATCCTCAGTACAGAATTATTTTAATTATTATTTGGCTATTTATCGTTGATTTGAATTTAATTGTATTCAGATTTAACCTAATAATTTAACCTAGCCTTGTGCTCCAGAAGCCATAAAGTTGCCAACTTGACCATAAAAAGATTCCAAGGAATGCCCAGTTCATCCAAGCTGGTCGGTCTTGCTTGTTGGTCATCTTTATTAGTTATAAAATCGAAATCATTATACAAGGTAATTTATGATTAATAGATTGCTATTTGGTATATAAACCTTGAAAGGGGATTATTATATTAATATAATAATAATACCAATTGGTATAAGAGCACGAATTATTAGATTAGTAAGAAGATTTAAGTTGTTTTTGTTCGCTAGATCTAAATTCTCAGGTGGGTATTTCATAGGCATATCTTGGTGTACTGTATTGGTATGTAAGCCAGTTTGATGTATTTCCCAAGGTTTCTCATTCTTTAGTGAATCCTTTAGCCAATCCCAATAGTACTGAATCATTTTATCCTCTCCTAGCAGCTTTACGTTGTCTTTTTTTATATAACCCATTTGTTGGTTAAAGGTCTGTGTTTTTAGAACCATATAATCCTCAGAGAATATTCTGTAGAAAATTCTATGTTGAAGTTGTTTAAAAAGAACTAATTTAGTAAACAGTTTGTTCTTTAGAAACTTTCTATAATGTCTGACAATAACTCTTGCCCTATTTTTTGCGAGAGGTATATGATCAAGAACTTGAAGGTATCTCGCTTCTTCTGGTGTTCCTTTATAAATAACTATTCTTCCCGGTGGGATAAAGCTAATAGTTATAAATTCACCCTTTTCTTTGGATTTATGGTGGTATTTACTTACAATATGTCTATGGTCTTTTGTTATTTTCTGATTGAAGCTTGTGATTGCACTTTTGTTGACATCTTTATCAGGGATAGTATCTCCATGTATCCAAAAAATATGGAGAATATCTAAGTGATTCTCTATAATTCTTGTCCAGTCACATTTAAAATCAACATAAACTTCTTCATAGGCACATGACTTTGAATTAAAGCCGTATGAATCTGTTCTTGAGTCTTCTAAAGAGTCATTTATTTCAAAATCATTTAAATTGGTTTTTGCATTCCCAGTATAATAGATAAATATGTAATCATCTTTTTCAATACATGGATATTGGAAGAGATGTATCTTTTTGGCATAGTTGTTATACTTTGAATCGACAATATGCTGGCATGTAATCCTATCCAGATTTAAGCATTCTCCTTCAGAGGAAAAACGACCGCCATGATATGGACAAGTTAACTCTCCATTTCTCAATACACCATTAATAAAAGATGCTCCTCTATGTGGGCATAGATCTTTAATGCATCTGGCAGTTGAATTTTTATCTTTATATAAAACCAGAGGCTCATTAAACATAGAGAAATGATATAGTTCACCAGGCTTTAATGTTTGTGCGCTGCAAATGGCATACCATCCTAGAATGTTTTTGGATAGATGATCGTTAGGGCTAATATGATTTTCTGTTCCTAATTTGTTAGTCGTATTTTCATTAAATCTATCTGCGACAGAGTTTTGATCTGCCACATCTAGAGAGTTAATTTGGTTTAGCGCTGCTTCGCTCATAGTTTAATTGCACTATATATAAAGCAAAGTTGGACTAGAGATCATTTACCATACTAGAGCATCGCTATATCAATCTCGGCTTAGCAGTGAAATGTGTATCTTCTGTCGCATGAAGCCACGTATCAATTTAATTTCCAAACACAAAAATACCATATACGGCTCTAATAATTATAAAAGTTACAAATCTAGCCATTTTAGCAAAACTATGATATAGAGATCCTGCTTTACGAGCTTTCCCATTCCTGATGGCATAGTTGATTAGGTCTGGGCTCATTAAATTGAATTCATAGATTCTTGGCTCAATAAACGTCCACTTATGTCAGTTATGTCAATCATCAGTGTAAGAAATCTTTCTAAGAATTTTCGTGTAAGCAAGAAAGAGCCAGGACTTATTGGTACTTTTAATCATTTTTTTTCAAGGAATACCAGAACAATTCGAGCAGTTGATGATATTAGTTTTGACATTCAGCATGGTGAAATAGTTGGATTTATAGGACCTAATGGTGCTGGTAAAACAACAACATTAAAGATGCTTTGTGGACTGATTCATCCAAGTAAGGGATTGGTAAATGTAGCTTCATATATACCCTATCAACGTACATCAAGTTTTCTAAAGCAAATTACATTGGTTATGGGCCAAAAGCAGCAATTAATTTGGGATCTTCCACCAATGGATTCTCTAAGGGTTAATGCAAGTGTTTATGGCTTATCAGATACTGAAGCTAAAAATAGGATAAAGGAGTTATCTGAAATGCTTGACTTAGGCGAAGAGCTTTATCGACCAGTTCGTAAGTTATCTCTTGGAGAGCGAATGAAGGCTGAGCTAATGGCCTCCCTTCTACACCGACCATCAATTCTTTTTTTAGATGAGCCTACATTAGGCCTAGATTTTAATGCACAGGTAAGAGTTAGAGAGTTTCTTAAATCCTATAACAAAAAATTCCAAGCAACAGTCTTGTTGACCAGCCACTATATGGGTGACATAAATTTTCTGTGTGATAGAACCATTATTATAGATAAAGGTAAATTGTTTTTTGATGGATCATTAAAGGAACTGACATCTAAACTCTCACCATTTCGTTCCGTAAGGTTAGAACTTACCAAACCATATACGAGTGAATATTTTAGCCAATATGGAGAATTAGTTGAATTCAATCCTTATTATGTAGAACTTTTGATTCCCAAGACATCACTTACAGAAAGGCTGTCATTATTATTAGATAACCTACCTATTAAGGATCTCGAGATTACTGATCCACCTATAGAAAATCTAATTGCTAAAATGTTCACTAGCAACAAAGATGTATTATGACTGTAATTAGAAGATATCAAGTTAATATTATATCATTCCTCCGAATCATCAAGGCTCTTATTGTAAGTCAATATGCTTTAATGCTTGAATATAGAGCTGAAATTGCACTTTGGGCACTTTCTGGATTGCTACCTTTGATTATGTTATCGATATGGAGTCAAATTAATACTGATGTAACGAGTTACTTGCAGAATATAGATTTAACAAAGTATTTTATGTCAGCTTTTATCGTTAGGCAATTTACAGCTGTTTGGGTCATAATCTCCTTCGAGGAGGATAATCTTAAAGGGCTAATATCTCCTTATTTAATTCAGCCAGTTAACCCATTTTGGAGATATCTAAGTTCACATATTGCAGAGCAGTTGACGAGAGTACCGATTGTCATTCTAATTTGTATGTTAATTTATTTTGTTTCTCCAAATATGATTTGGCTTCCAAATATTGCCACATTATTATTATCATTAATAACTATATTTGGGGCTTTCCTAATACGCTTTCTATTGCACTGGAACTTTGCAATGATGTGTTTTTGGACAGATAGAGCAAGTGGAATTGAACGGCTATTATTGATCCCTTATTTGTTTCTTTCTGGTCTTGTAGCGCCTTTAGAACTTTATCCGGAGACATTATACAAGCTTGCTAATTTGACTCCCTTCCCTATTATTTTGTCATTTCCAGCTAAAATTTTAGCTGGCCAAGCTGTAAATGTTTTAAATGGTTTTCTGATTATTACTTTTTGGGTTCTATTCTTGACTGTAACAAGTACTATTCTTTGGCGACTTGGTGTTCGCCATTACTCATCGATGGGGGCATAAAAGTGATCGTTAGGAAGCTTAGGTTTATTAATATTATCAATATAATAAACCAATTTTGGGGAACAAGTATAGCCTGTGAAATGGAATACCCAATTAACCTATATATTGAGTCCATTTCTGTAATTGGTAATCTAGCTGGTTCTATCTTAATTCTAAAGCTTCTATTTGGAGAAGGCCAGGAATTAGGAGGTTGGGACTGGGCTAGATCTTTAATAGTGCTTGGATTCTACACATTATTAGAAGGATTTACTATTTCTCTTTTACAGCCAAATATGAAAAGAATAGTTAATCAGATACAAGATGGGACCTTTGATTTTGTCCTTTTAAAACCAATAGATAGTCAATTTATCTTATCGCTTCGAATATTCTCGCCGTGGGGCATACCATCAGTTATTTGTGGGGTATCATTGATAATCTTTGGATTATCAATGATTAATTGGAGTTTGTCTCTCCTGTTGATATCCTATACAATTATATTATTCCTATGTAGTTTAATTATTTTATATAGTATTTGGTTCATTGTATCCACTTTTAGCATCTGGTTTATACGTGTTTGGAATGCCAATGAAGTTCTAAGGTCGGTACTGGTTTCTGGACGTTATCCTATTTCTTCCTATCCACCAGTTTTAAGGACAATTCTGACATTTGTTTTACCTGTAGCCTTTCTTACGACTTTCCCTGCCGAGGCAATTTTAGGTCAGATCTCATATAAGATACTTATTCTTGCTGTAATATTTTCTGTTCTTAGTTTCTTCGCTAGTAGGATATTTTGGAAATTTGCATTAAGATTTTACACATCAGCCTCGAGTTGATATTTTTAAATTAGTTATATTACATCCCAGGAATTATCTTAGTTATCAATATCTATATTGTGATGAGTTAGGCCTTCTCCAATTATTACTACATGAAAGGAAAATCCAATCAGATATATTAGTTTAGATTTAAATATAGCTAATTCATGATCTTCCCTCTAGTGTCTCTAAATATTGGTTTGCTTCTTCTAGATTGTTGCAGAATTTACATGATCCTAAATAGCAACCAAGGAATCTCAGGAACGATCTTTTACCTCCACTAAGTTCATATTTGTGTATTGTGCCACCCTGGGGCGTTGCATGGATTAATTCTGGGAGGGATTGCACAGTTAAATTATTATGAATTCCTCCAAAGGTGCTTTATAAGGCTCATAAGAGCAATAGGTGAATTTACTTGGGTTGCCATAACGACAAGGGCTTCCTCTCCTGTGCTTATTATTTCTAGCAAGGTATTATCCCTTTTTTGTTCATATTCTTATAATTGTTGCTAGCCAGCTTTTTGGGTAGTTTTTAAGTCTGAATTCTTTCAATTGCTGGTTATTAAATGATTTGTCATTTATTCTTCAGTTTGAAGATCTACGTCGGCTTGATCGTAAAACACCATTAAATGCTGTCGAGCTGTCAACCTGATCTTCCTTTTCATAGATTAAATAAATGGATAGGAAAAAGAAGGCTGCCCCAATTACCAAGTCCAAGGTAAGCTCACTTTGGTCATGGGCTGAACCAGAGACAGTTTTAACCGTATTACCAAGATCAAAATCTGCGCGCCTGGCTAAACAAGCAGAATTGGCAAATGTTGACGCAGAAAGGGCTTTAGCGCGAGCCTACCGAGCAGAGCTTTTGCGAGCCAAGTCAATAGCAGAGGCTATGTTTAAATCAGGAAAAGCTCTGAGATTGACTTTCGCAAGTTCCTTTCGCACATCACTTCTCTATACAGAGCTAGCTCGACGACGTTTTGAACCTGGTTATAGAAGTGGTACAGACCAATAAAGTCATTACTTCCCTATTCTCATTTGCATTTTGATAAATAAACATGCTTCTTATGTTGCCCGCTTATAGGTTGATCTGGCATTAGACAAATTACTTTTCCTTGCTTTAGGTTGATTTGTATGCGACGCAGTTTAAAACCCAACATTCGGGTTATGCACCCGTAGGGATCTCTCCAAGGATTCTTGGTGGTAAAAGGGTTGAAAATACCTATGCTTAAGTCTGTAGTTTGATGTCAATTGCAACACCCCTCTAATTTCCAAAAGTAACTTGGATCATCTTGTAAAATCAACCAGCAAAATTATTCACCAGAGTTCTAGTCTTATCCCATTTGCTATAAAGAAAATCAAGTAGTTATTTCGAATGAAGGGTTTATTGCTCTATACCAATCTATATGGGATGAATATGTAGGCACCAGCAATTTTATTATTCACGGCTCTACTTCGTCGTGATGCTAATAAATAAGTCTTTTGATACGACTATTTATGAAGACTTAGCTACTCGCGACTCAGACAAACTCAAGGCGAAAATCTAAATGCTCGCCACTGGGTCCAGGGATTGTCCTCGAATCAGTATTCTATTTTTTGGAGTTAACAAGTTTTAGTAGCATTTTTACTATAGGTTTTGCTGTTGCATCTAATGATGGTACTTATCAACATTTTTATAAGGATATACTAAAACCCACATACAAAGGAATTGGTACGACGTCAGTTAAGCTTGATAAGCAAACCTATAACCACCTTAGGCTTATATCATTACTGCCATGTAATGTTGGTTGGGTTCCCATTGAAGGAGAATTCACTACAATAAGAACGCTTCTACCTTTTTTAAATAAATGGTTATTATCTAGAGGGGTTAAATTTAGGATTTATACCAATTCTAGCTTTCCTGTGGCCTATGACTTCGTGACAATTATTAATTCCATTAAATAGGTTTATTTTCCTATTTATCGCCTATAAATCTAAATATTGCATAAGAGATATTTTAATGCGATTGTCTCATTGATTCACTATAGCCATCTTCCTACTCTTAGAACATTCCTCTTTCAGAGTATATGTAAGGAGATCAAGAGTGAGCTTCTTATTTTC
>QCKG01000005.1 GCA_003215535.1 Prochlorococcus sp. AG-409-L18 | reverse complement strand
AGCTGAGTAGCCCTTTTATTGAAAATTTGTTGATGCTGAGCGAAAGAGCGTGTTGCAACAAAAGCTCCTCAATAGAACTATTAATCGTCATAAACAAATTGACTCTAGATAATCAATCCTTTTTGGGCAAAAGGCTACTGCCTTCCAATTTGCAAAAGAATCTATGGTGAGACTTTTTTGCTTAGACATTCTTCTGGAATATTCTATTCTTCCTTCTTAAGGCTAGAGCTACTAATAATAGAAGAGTGCTCAAACGAAAAGAACATTCCAACTCTAAAAGTGCTTGAGGATATTCAAATAATCCAATTAGATCAGCATCGAGAGAAGCTTAATTAAATTAAAGTCAATCCTTACTTAAAAGTATAATCTGATCGCATCAAATTTCCGATGTAACGAATTCACAATAAAGCCGATCAATTAGAAGTTTACAAGGCAGATGGCATAAAAGTTATCTCCCATGTAGTAAGAACAACTTTTTAGCAGTTGGACAATAAATCTAAGACCTCAAAAGATTCAACGAACTAATTCTTTTAAATCTCTTTTATATTCACTCTCTATAGCTATTGTTTCTTTTTCAGTCAAGCTCATAGCAATCTGTTTTTCCACATAAGCAGCTTCATTTATAAATACTGGTACCGGAAAATTATTGCCATCAAATGGGATAATTTCACCATCTGGTTTCAAGAACAAAGGAGTCCCTTGCGTAATTGGTTGCCAATCTTTTCCTTGGATTTCTGGATGAAGGCAAGCTTGAACATGACCTTTTACATCTCGAGGAAAATCAAGACTGCCCAAATGACGATAGACAATTAATTGCTTAGGGAAGCGAGCAATGCCAGACTTGATTTTCGAAATTTCATCGAAAGAAGCTTCTAAGACAAGGCGTGACTTTTCCACAATATTTGCCTGCAACAACCCCTGAGGAACAGGTCCTATTTCTATAACAAATCCACAAGGCCAAGACTCAACCAAAAACCCCTGCTGAGTCTCATCTCCCTCATGCAAATAAATTGGAATCCCCAAACGAGCCTGAATCAAAGCTACTAAAGCCAAGTCTGCCGGTCGTCGTCCATAAACAACGATGCTGCTTCCCATACAAGAGGTAGTGCTATGAAGATCAATCGCTATTTGACAAGGGTTCAACCCCTTGGGTCCATAAAGGTCCAACAACTCCCTTGCACGAAGAACTTCGTGATCCTGAGCGCTGGGATCATCCAATAAAACAGAGCAAAAACTACGGTTAAGATCACGGTCTATATAACGACTAGACACTTTGAGTGCTTGAGGATTACCAATTACACCAGCAACCCTGAGCCCATTAGTATTTAAAAGTTCGGGATGAACTGCCCACTTATCCATTAACCAAGGGGCATTTATTTCATTACCATGAGTTCCTGCTACAACGAGTAGTTGAAAATCTGACATCGCTATTAACTCAATATCTTTAGCCTGGCTAGAAATGTCTAAAAGGGGAACCTTAATGTCTATACCACCTTTTGTTGTCACTACTGCCCGTAAAGGTTGGAAATGGCAATGGAATCAATTAATGAATGCGCTAGCCCCTGCTGATAAGCAAGGAAATTATTGCAGGCCAGCTAGCCAATACCTGAATGCAGTAATCCCAAATGAAGATGAATTAAAGACAAGATCTGAAAGGCAATTGCCCAAGTTAATCGTGGGGCGAAGCTGTCCCTGGGCTCACCGAACATGGTTGGTGTATCAACTTCGGGGCTTAGAAGCAAACCTCTCATTATTTTTAGCGAAAGCAGACCACGAAGGAGGACGATGGCAACTTGATCCACCATTAATGGGATGTAATTCTCTTCTAGCTCTATACAAACTGTGCGGGACCCCGCCAAGCAATCGAGCAACAGTGCCTACTCTTTTAGATCCAGGGCTCACGCCATATTCGAAACCTCAGTTAATAAGTAATGAAAGTGCGCAATTAGTTGAGCTGCTTAACCAATGGCCCACTACAAATAATGCACCGGATTTATCCCCAAAAAGACTCCAATCAGAAATTCAAAACTGGCAAGAGCTCCTTCAAAATGCAGTTAATGATGGGGTCTACCGATGCGGCTTTGCCCGAACACAAACAGCATATGACAAAGCTTGCACAGAACTATTTAATGCTCTTCAAGAAGTGGAAAAGAATCTCTCTAAAAGTGGACCGTGGCTTTGCGGAAACCAACTAACACTTGCAGATATAAGGCTCTTCCCTACATTAATTCGCTGGGAAATGGTTTATGTGCCTTTATTTGGGTGCACTAAACAACCCCTTTGGAGCTTCCCAAATCTATGGAGATGGCGCCAACGTTTTCTAGCCCTACCAAAAGTATCTCAAACTTGTAACTCATTCACATGGCGAAAGGACTATTTTCAAGCCCTATTCCCATTACGTCCAAATAACATTGTCCCAGCCGGGCCAGATCTAGCCAAAATAGTAAATGCTGCTCCCCCCGAAATCAAATGACAAATACCTCTAATGCTTTAAACCCAGAGAATATTGAAGGAGAGGGGCCTTTACTTGAAGGCGTTTATGGCACATACACCATCACTAATACAGACAGAATAGAAGTCCAGCGATATCGACTTGCAGTACTTTTTTGTGGAATCGCGTTCTTGGCAGGAATACTCCATTGGCTTTTCATAGGACCTACTTGGGCATGGCTATGGCTAATCAGCATGACCGTCAGTCTTGGTTTGGCTCTCCAATGGATTCATATCTACTTGCGAGCTTTACATCAAACTCTTCAAGCTTTCTGGGCAGTTGGCACCATTGGCTTATTAATACTTTCTTTAAACCTAGGTCCTGAAAATATTCTATCCAACCTTGTGGATGAGCCTATCTGGACAATCGCTATAGGTCCTCTATTCGCAGCATTAACTGGTTTGGGATTCAAAGAATTCTTTTGCTTTCGAAGACCTGAGGCCATTGGATTAACTCTTCTTGTTCCAATTGCACTACTAGGGCATTTAATGGGGATACTCAATGGAACAACCGTATTAGCTTTCCTATCCTTGTCTGCAACACTCTTATTAGTCCTAGCCCTTCGTAAATTTGGAATGGATGCAGGGGCTGATGTTGGCGATAAAAGTGTTTTTGAATATCTAGAGAGACAATCAGCTGCAAAAACGCAGTGAATCTAATCAGCCTGGTTGGAGCATCCAAAGACTTCGGGGTCAAGAACCTTTTTTCAGATTTGACTCTCCATATTCAGGGGAAAGAACGATTAGGCTTAATTGGACCGAATGGAGCAGGTAAATCCACTCTTCTTAAAATTCTTGCTGGCATAGAACCTCTTGGGGAAGGAGTACGTAATTGCTCTGAACAAATAAAAATAGAACTAGTCGGCCAAGAAAGTATTATTAAACCAGGACGAACTGTTATAGAAGAAGTCCTGGCAGGATGCGGAGAGAAAAGAGATCTCCTACTCAAATTCAATGAGCTTAGTGAAGCAATAGCTATTGACCCGAATAATACAAATCTCCTCAAAGAAATTGGGCAAATAAGTGAGAGAATGGATGCTGCACAAGCTTGGAGCCTAGAAAATCAATGCAAAGAAGTTTTGCATCGTCTAGGGATTACAGATTTAAATCAACAAGTTGAAAAATTATCTGGGGGGTTTAGGAAGAGAGTAGGCCTGGCATCTGCATTAGTCTCCAAACCTGATGTATTGCTACTTGACGAACCAACCAACCATCTAGATGCAAATGCTGTGGAATGGTTTCAAGGCTGGCTGGAACATTATCCAGGAGCTCTTATCCTTGTTACACATGATCGTTATGTTCTCGATCGAGTAACACGAAGAATGGTTGAAATTGACGGAGGTGAGGCAATAAATTACGAGGGAAATTACTCGAAATTTCTACAACAAAAGACTCAAAAGGAGACTTCAAAAGAAATCTCTCAGTTTAAATTTAAAGGTATTTTAAGACGAGAGTTGGCCTGGTTAAAGCAAGGTCCTAAAGCAAGAAGTACCAAACAAAAAGCTCGGCTAAAAAGAATAAAAGAGATGCAAGAGATATCACTTAAGAAGAAACCTGAGCCTCTTGAAATCAGCCGATTCCAAAGGCGAGTTGGGAAACTAGTCATTGAAGCAGAAGACTTGCAATTGACAACCAATGATAAAGCAGATGGATTAATAATTTTAGACAGCTTTTCCTATTCCTTTGAAGCAGAAGATAGAGTAGGCATTATAGGCCCAAATGGGAGCGGAAAGTCCACTCTCCTTGATCTAATTGCAGGGAAACGCAAACCAACCAGAGGAAAGATTCGTATTGGAGAAACAATCCAAATTGGGTATCTAGATCAACACACAGATGACTTTATTACTGGTAAAGGATTAGAAAGAAAAGTGCTCGAGTTTGTAGAAGAGTCTGCAACTCAAATCAAGTGTTTTGGTAAGCAAATCACCGCTTCTCAACTACTAGAAAGGTTCCTCTTCCCCCCTTCACAACAACACAGCCCTCTAAAGAAACTATCTGGGGGAGAAAGACGGAGGCTTACACTCTGTCGAATGCTTATGTTGTCTCCAAACGTATTACTCTTAGACGAACCTACTAATGACCTTGATATAAGCACTTTAAGTATTTTAGAAGATTTCTTAGAAGATTTTAATGGCTGTGTAATTATTGTATCCCACGACAGATACTTTCTTGATCGAACTGTAGATCGGATCTTCAGCTTTGAGGACAATAAGCTAAGAAGGTTTGAAGGTAATTACAGCTCATTTCTAGAGAAGCAAAAAACAGAAAATAAAAGTCTTATTCTCACAAATAAAAAAGAAAGTATCACTAAAGGAAATAACTCATTCGGTAAGGATAATCCATTAGAAAAAGAATCGCCTAAAAGCAATTCTTTTTCTATATTAGAGCCAAAATTTAATCAGAAAAAAAAATGTCTTTCTTTTAAAGAAAGGCAAGAGTTAAAAGATATTGATCAAAGCTTACCATTACTTGAAGAAGAAAAAATCATGCTTGAGAATGACATAAGGCAAGGGAGCAAAGATATAGTAATTATTAGCAAAAGACTAGCTAAAATTGTAGAAGAAATTAAACTTTCTGAAGATCGTTGGCTGGAGCTAAGTGAACGCAATTATTAATCAATTAATTACAAATAGGTCCATATAAAGGCTGATTATCTTGCACCGCAAGGCTCTTTGTTCGCAAAAGCTAATCCACAAATCTATTCACAAGTCCATAAGATTCTTGTAGGCACATGTACAGCATCAACCTAATAGACCCTAAGGGAAAACTCAGGAAGCAAGCCCTCCTAATGGTATCTAGAAGCTTTTTCAGAAAGCATATAAGGACTAAAAAACTAGGCAATTGAGAGACTTCTCTTCGAGATTGGTACTCATCGATTCAGCAAATGCCCCCCCAAAAAAAGCTTGAGTCAATCTTGAAGGTGGATCATAGTGGTTCGCATAATTGCGCTTCACCACTGAGGACTGCGCACAGTCAAGCTTGCGAATGGTGTTGTAAAGAAAACGAAGTAGGGGTTACATCCATGGCACATGCCTTCAATGGCCGTATCGTATGAGCGTCGACCAAGGCCCAGGTAGGCCAAGACTCCATGAACTCCATCGACGAACACATTCAAAAGGATCAATCTGAGATCCAGTCAGCAAAAGCCCAAGGCGATGCTGCGAAAGTACGTCATCTGACCGACGAACTCCATTCTCTTGAGGAATACAAGGAGCACCACCCAGAGGACAAACATGATCCAAATGCCCTTGAACTGTTCTGTGATGCCAACCCTGACGAGCCAGAATGTCTCGTTTACGATGACTGAATGCTCACAAAAACCTTTACAAAGGGGTTAGAGCTTAATCAAATATATAAACATTGATCTCTCTTCTGGATTTGGGGTTATTTGATTAACCCCAAATCAATAATCTTGATTGAATTCCGAAGGGCTGCCTGTTAAAGAGCAAACAACTGCTTCCTCATTTTTCATCTCACGTACCTCAGCGATAGGTCGACCCATTCTCCTGAGTACTTCTATTTCTTGATGGGTTTGGCAGCGAGCGATTACCTTACCTTGCTGATCAAAACAACTGAAAAAAGTCATGATGAAATTCACTTCACTATATGTATTACCAATCAATGGGCTTTAGACAAGTGCAAATTTGAGAGAACCAACATTAGATTTCTAATCCATCCCATACCTTTCCCAACAAATCCTCTAAACCACTACCCATTGCTGCAGAAATAAGAATCAACTTACGAGAACTCTTTTTTTCAATTTCCCTTACCAAGAACTTCTCCGACTTCTGATCCAAAAGTTCTCTTTTATTCAGTACTAATAATCTTGGTCGATCAATCAAACCATGTCCATAAGCAAGCAACTCTTTCTCAACCGCAAAAAAATCTGCCAATGGATCTTCTGCCCCCCCATCAAGCATATGAATTAACAATTTGGTTCTCTCGATATGGCGAAGAAAAGCATGTCCTAGTCCAGCCCCCTCTGCCGCACCAGCTATCAATCCAGGGATATCGGCGAATACCGTGCCATCCCCAGTTGGTTTTCTTACTACACCAAGGTTAGGAACCAAAGTCGTAAAAGGATAATCAGCAATCTTTGGGCGCGCTGCAGAAAGGACAGAAATCAAAGTACTTTTCCCTGCATTTGGCAAGCCAATAATTCCCACTTCTGCAAGCAACTTCAACTCCAATTGCAATTGCCATTCTTCTCCTTCAATTCCTTCTGTGCATTTTTCAGGTGCTCGATTCCTATTACTTAAGTAATGAGCATTTCCCCGTCCACCTCGTCCACCTAATGCAACGACAAGCGTTTGTTTATCTTCTATGAGGTCTCCAAAAATTATGCCCGTTGTTAGATGCCTCACTTCCGTTCCACATGGAACTTTAATAACAAGGTCCTTTCCGGAAGCTCCCGAACACCTGTTAGGTCCTCCCCGACGCCCACTTGGCGCAAGAAACAATCTCTTAAACTTGAAATCCAAGAGAGTCTGTAAATTTCCATCCGCTTCAAAGACAACGTGACCTCCTCGCCCCCCATCCCCTCCCGAAGGGCCTCCCGCAGGGACATACTTCTCTCTTCTAAAAGAAACGATTCCATCGCCGCCACAACCAGCTTTAATGGTGATACGAGCCTGATCTATGAATTGCATTAACGTCTAGTTAAGAGAAGAGATGTCAAGGGAAGCAAGCCATATTGGACGACATAACCCAATCCTAAATAGTGAAGAAATAAATTTGTGATTCCAGTTTAATTTGTCAGTATAAAGAAAAGCTAACCTTAAAGAACAAAAGCTATAAGCTAAGAAACTGAATATTTTCCTCTTGAAGGGACAAATATAGCCTCTTTTTTTAGCAAAAATCCCTCTTTCTAAGAAGTGGGATTTTTCAGCTCTTATCAAACGCAATCTAAATAAAGAAAATCAATTGAGATTAGGTTAAGTTGGTTTCAATTCTGAATTCAACCAAGTGATGCACTTAGCACCAAATTCATATAAAAGCTTAAAAAATAAAGACGAATATGATCAAAAGATCGTATTCTTGGGAAGAATTGCAGATGGTTGTTTCATTATCTTTGGCATTGCTCTAGTTTTAACAGGAATCGCGCGCTTCTTAAATATCTACGGCTCACCTTTATCTGCTCCTCAAATCGCACAAAGCTTATTAGGTTTATTACTTTTCATGGTTGGATTCTTTAGAAAAGTAACTTCTTTATTAAAAACATATCAAAGGACACATGCCAATAACTTCAAAAGAGCACTAGGAGTATTACCTTTCATATGTTTTTCTATCTTCGTTGTATATCGAGTACAGCTAGAAGACCTAAAAGGCTATAAACGTCTTGTAGAGGAGGGAAGTTTAGTGGAATGGTTAACCTTCCTTTTCCTTTTATTTGCAGCTCTGCTATTTTTCATTATAGGGACAAAGGAGCTGAATAAGTTAGTGGCTAAATTTGTATTGGCAACGAGCGGTTTGGTTTTCGTCCTCTCAATGGAAGAAATTAGCTGGGGACAAATGATCTTCAATTGGAGATCTCCCGATTTCTTAGCTAAATTAAACTCTCAACAAGAAACTAATATTCACAACTTCATTCTAATTAGTGGCGAACCTAATACTTTGATCATAGCTTTAGTCCTATTATCCTTAAGTATTTTCTGTGTGTTACGCTGGTATTTAGTTAGTAACTATAAAATTAAAGCCAACACATTAGCAGATTTGATCTTCCCACCTTTATTTCTAATAGGCTATTTCTCCCTTGGTGCATTTGTTTATTTAGGCCTTATTCTTCAGATGAAGGGCATAGAGGTTCCTATATTAATTCCTAGTGATCAGGAGCTTGTTGAATGTTTTTTTGGTTTAGGTGTCTTAATCCATTCATGCAGGCTTTATATTAATTGGGGACATGACTTGAATCCCACAGAAAGAATTACTCCTCTTAATTAATTACCATTTTACTCTTAGATATTAAGCAATTTCTATAGCTTGCAACCCTCAAACCAGAACCCATCTTGAAAAGATCATTAAGCTCTTTAATCCATTGATATTTATTATTTGGTTGTTTCTCATACTTTCTATTGGGAAAATCAATCGAGACATAAGCACATACAACAACTTTCTCGCAAATTAAATCTCCAAAATGATTTTGCAATAAAAGCCTCCGAGACAATCTGGATGCTCTCATCCCAATCATTTCAAGGGAATAACTCTATACAGTTTTTGGTATTCGATTCCTTTCAATTCGAGTTTTCCCAGTCTTCATTACAGGCACTGTTATGGAATTTTTGATTGTCAACCCTTCTTAGATGAGGAACGCCAATCAATTGATCTAAGAAAAATCTCAAAGAAAATGAAAACACTTTGGATTTTGACTAAAGCCACCACCTTTAGTGTCTTACCTCTTGCAACCACACCACACTGCAACCTGCCCCTCCATCCCTCTGATCAGCATCAACCACACGCTCAACATAAGGCACACTCTTCAGCCACTCCCGCAACCCTTGCTTAAGCTTTCCAGTCCCAATCCCATGAATTACCCACAATGGGCCATTAGCTCTTCGCAAGTACTCCTCTACGGCAACTTCAGCCTCATGAACCCTTAATCCACGAACATCAACTGTATTAGATGTCGTCTTAAGATTTGCCCCTCTACCTATACGTGAAGACAAATCTACCTGGATCACAGGCTGTGGGGTAATTGGGCTTTCACCATCCAGGCTTTCGACGTCATTTAAATCAACTGTAGTTCTAAAAACCCCACATACAACACTAAGTTGTAAACCATCCTCAGAAATTGATTTAACTTCTCCTGCTTTCCCTAAAGCGATTAACCTTATCCTCTCACCTACTCGAGGAGTCCAACCCTTTACGCCATCCTTGGGTCGCTTAGGCACATTCTGTTTTTGCATGCGCCGCAAATGCTGTCCTACTTGTCGTGCTGTTTCACCATCAGCACCATCGGCCCTTAAGCGCTTAATTAAATTGCGAACCTCTTTTTGCCCTTCTTGAATAGACGTTTCAAGCTCTTTACGTCTCAATGTCTGAGTTTTAAGGGATTGTTGAGATTGCTTTTGCCAACGACTCAAAATTTCCTCGTAAAGAATTTCAGTCCGCGCTAATAAAGCAGCTGCATCTTCTGCAGCTGCTTGTTGCCGTTTTCTTTGCTCTTCCATACCAAAAATAACTTTATTCACATCCTTTTCACCATTTGGAACAATTAATTTTTGAGCTCTATCTGTCACCAAAGGATCCAGTCCTAAGCGTCTTGCAATAGCAATCGCATTGCTTCTTCCAGGTATCCCCCATTGCAAGCAATACGTAGGAGTGAGTGTGATGCTGTCAAATGAAACAGAAGCATTCTCAAAGCGAGGATCACTATATTTAAGAGCTTTCAATTCCCCAAAATGAGTAGTCGCGATAGTCAATCTGGCTCTATCAGCAAATGTCTTTAACAAAGCAATTGCTAAGGCTGTACCTTCAACAGGATCAGTTCCGGCACCAATCTCATCTAATAGGACTAATACTGGTGCATGACTCCTAGTCACTGCATCAAGGATGCGACAAATTCGCGTTAGATGCCCACTAAAAGTTGAAAGGCTCTGCTGCAAAGATTGCTCATCGCCTATATCTGCTAATACTTGTTCACACCAGGGCAATGTAGGTCGACCTTTACAAGGTATAAAAAGGCCTGCACGAGCCATAAGAACTGCAAGACCTACACTTTTTAGTGTGACAGTTTTGCCCCCAGTATTGGGGCCTGTAATAGCTACAACCTTCACATGAGAATTAACTTCTAAGGTAACTGGAATAACTTCTTCACCTTGCTCTTTCCGCTGTTGCCATACAAGAAGAGGATGACGCAATTGCGTAAAAAGAAACGAAGAGTTAACCTCCTCACTAAAAATTGGCGGGACACCTCCTAACCAATAGCTATAGCGTGCACGTGCCAAGGCAACATCTAGATGCAATATCACATGGCTAAGATGATCAATCGATGCAAAGTTAGAACTAACATCTGCACTCCAAGCAGCTAATAGTCGGAACTCCTCCTCCTTAATGTAGGACTCAATTTCAACAATTTTATTTCCAAGCGGAATTATTGATTGGGGTTCCAAAAAGATTGTGTTACCTGACGCAGAACTGTCATGAACCATTCCTTGAAGCTGACCAATGGCTCCAGCCTTTAAGGACAAAACCGGACGACCATGACGCTCCACTACAACGGTATCCTGCAAAAATTGTCCATGGCGCCTTACTAAAGCCTGCAAAAGATCTCTTCGTTCCAGCAACAAGCTTTGGCATTGTCTACGGAGTCCGGCAAGTTTCGAGCTGGCACGATCTGCGACCCGCCCACCTTCTTCAAGCCCAAATTTGAGTCGTGTTTCTAAATCAGGGAGTGTAGCTAAATCTTTTAGTAAGGCAGTAGTAACTGGACGAAGTTCTATATCATCAATCTGCCTACGTAATTTACGAGCTGCGCCTAGGGTTTCTGCTACTTTCAGCAATTCTTCACCACTAGCACAACCTCTTTTTTGGCACCTTAGTAACACTTCTCCCAGGTCATGTATACCACGAAAACTCAACCCACCATCAATCAAATGATCTAAGCTCCCAATCTCTAATAACTCAGCTAATCGTAATCTCGTGGTACCCACATCTTGAGGAATAGGGAGATTCTTGCAAGCAAGAATACCTTGAGTTGTACTAGCAAATGTGGCTAAGTGTTCGCATAACCTAGGCCACTCCAATAAATTCAGAGAATCTTGAAATACCGACTCAGAATCTAACACTTTAGAGCCCTTCATTTAGCTTATTATTTTTGTAAAATAGTTCACACTAATGATTACTTGGGATACCCTCGGGTGGCTGATAAAGCATCTCCAACCAATTACCTTCAGGATCTTTCAAATAAAAAGAGGCCGTCCCATCTCTATGTTCATGCAAAGCTCCCACTTCCACACCAGATCTCTTCAATTCTCGATGAATATCCTCTACTTCAGATTTCTCAGTGAAATGGAATGCAAAATGAGGTCCTGCAGCCTTATAACCAGGGCCTAACAATGCCAGGCCATCTCTTGAAGATCCTGCCTCTAAATAACACCAGTCTTGATCATCCCAAAGAAGACGCATACCAAGCTGAATATAAAAAGCCTTGGCTCGATCAATATCTTTCACACGAATAGCTATATGACCCAGCCTCTTAACATTTGCGCTATTAGTCTTGAGAATTCCTGATGCCATTCTTAAATAAGTTAAAGGCTGTTGATAACTTAATTTATCTTTCTACCTATGAAGTCTAAAAATTTATGCCAATTGAGGACATATAAGCGAAATCAACCTTTACTTAACCAATGAGCGGCATCACATGCATGATAAGTAAGTATCAAATCTGCACCCGCCCGTTTAAAGCTAAGCAAAGTTTCTAGGACTACTGATTTTTCATCTATCCACCCTCTCTCTGCTGCGGCTTTAACCATCGCATATTCACCACTGACGTTATAAGCAGCTATTGGCAATTCAGACTCTTGTCTAAGCCGATAAATAATATCCATATAAGCCAAGCCAGGCTTAACCATAAGGATGTCAGCTCCTTCCTGTTCATCAAGTTGAGCTTCTGTAATCGCCTCCCTAGCATTAGCTGGATCCATTTGATAAGTGCTCTTATCTTTTGGGATTGGTTTCTGACTATCTGCCCGAGGTGCAGAATCAAGAGCAACCCTAAAAGGACCGTAATAAGCAGATGAATATTTTGCGGTATAGCTAATTATCCCCACATGCTCAAAACCCTCTTCATCAAGAGATTCACGAATTGCCCCAACCCGTCCATCCATCATGTCGCTTGGCCCAATTAAATCTGCACCAGCCTGAGCCTGAACTACTGCCTGACGGCAAAGAAATTCGATAGTCTCATCATTCAAAACAATTCCAGAAGAGCTCACGATCCCATCATGACCGTCACTGGAATAGGGATCAAGAGCTACATCTGTCATAACTGTCATCTCGGGGAACTCTTTCTTGACAGCCTTAATTGCTCTTGGGATTAAACCCCTCTCGTTAAAGCACTCAGCTCCATCTTCAGTTTTGAGAGCTTCATCCACTTTTGGGAAAAGAACAACACACCGAACACCTAATGCCCAAGCTCTCTCAACTTCACCAATTAAAGCGTCCATACTCCAACGATTGGCTCCAGGCATTGCACTAATTGCCTGAACATCTTTCCCATCATGTACAAACAATGGGTATATGAAATCTGCCGCATTGAGGCTGTGCTCTCTAACCATGCTTCTAATAGCAGGTGAGCGACGCAAACGACGAGGGCGATACGTTAGATCCATCAGGACCATTCAAAGACGCTTAACAATCGTAATGGCGCTATCTATAGACGTGCAGATTTCACCCATGATTCGCGTGGATTTTTGCAACGTAGTTTCTTCAACTTCTCTAACAGATGCTGCTCTTCCTTTGACAATTGACTTTGAAGCTCAAGGACAAGCGTAAAGATCAAATCCCCGCGGCCATCGCTCAACGGCCATCCTTTCCCTTTTAAACGTAAGCTAGTTCCAGGACGAGTCCCTTGAGGGATGACTACCTTGGCTTCCCCATCTGGTGTTATTACAGTGATATCCCCTCCTAATATCAATTCATCAAAAGCGACTGGAAGATCTGCACAAAGCCTATTGCCCTCAAGCCTCCAAATTGAGTGAGCCTGAACTTGGAGGTTTAAATAAAGGTCACCACGACGGCCAGTACCTGGCTGTAAATTCCCTTTCCCTTTCAAGCGCAAGCGTGAACCAGATTTAACTCCTTGAGGAATCCTTACTTCTACACGCTCTTCATTTACAGAAAGGATGCGTCCCGTGCCATGAAAAGCCTCTGAAAAACTTACTGTGACCGTAACTTCGGCATCCAAATTCAAGGCTGAACGCTTGGAATTGCGCGGAGAACCACCTCCAAAGCCAGAAGGAGCCCCAGGCCCAGCAAATCTGCCCAAAAGATCATTTATAAACTCATCAAAATTTCCATAACGACCAAAATCTCCATCAAAACCTGCACCAAAAGGATCTCTAGCATTTGTTCCTTGTGCCTGATTCCAATATTGGCCAAACTGCTCATATCTTCGACGTTTATCTGGGTCAGAGAGGACCTCATAAGCCTCGCTAATCTTCTTAAATTTCTCTTCAGCCTTCGAATCCCCAGGATTCATATCAGGATGATATTGACGAGCAAGCTTCCTAAAGGCTCCCTTAATAGCCTCTGGGGTTGCGTTTCGCTCAACCCCAAGAATCTTGAAATAATCAAGATAGCCACCATCTACCATACTTTTTCAGCTTGATGCTACCTATGCATTAATTTTCTCAGGTCTTAACGATTACTAGTATTCAAATTATGGAGGGAAGGCCGAACGCAGCAATTTAATCTAAGAGAAATAAAATAATAGCAAGCATTCCCAACTCAAGAATGGACCCAATCAACGCGAATCACTTTCCTGCTATTTAAAAATCTATCAATAGCCATTGCTGCTATACAACCATCTGAGGCTGCAACCACCGCTTGCTTAAAAGGTGTATTGCGTATATCTCCAATAGCCCAAACACCTTCAGAAGTTGTCGCCATGAAATCATCAACTATGACCCCACCATCTTCTTTTAAAGCAATTTGATCTCCAAGAAAATCAGTAATTGGCTTTGAACCACTCATGTAAACAAAGACTCCTTCAAGAGCCAAGTAATCTTGATCCTCATTCGCACGAGACTTGACTTTTATACCAGTCACACCTGATTCATTTCCCTCAATTAACATCAAACGAGTTTTACTCCAATGTTTCACATTGGGTGTAGAAATCAAATCCTGTGCATGTACATCGTCTTCTTTAGGGTCATTAGAAGTAATCCAATGAACAGTTGAAGCGAACTTAGTTAAAACTTGAGCTTCCTCTATAGCTTCCTTGTTGACTCCTACAACTGCCACTTCCCGACCTTTATAAAAGGCTCCGTCACAAGTCGCGCAATAGCTAACTCCACGGCCAAGGAAATCAGCTTCACCTTTAAATGAAGCAGGACGTCCCATTGCACCACTAGCCAAAACCAGAGATTTGGCCTTAAAAGTGCCTTCCGGCGTATAAACCGTTTTCCATTCACCCTGTACATCCACCCCAAAAACTTGCGCACGAATGTATTGCGTCCCATATTCGATTGCCTGGTCCCGCATCAAAGTCAACAAATCCTCTCCACTCATCTCGCTTGATACGCCTGGATAGTTAGCGATCTGATGAGTAATTGCCAAAGCTCCAACCGAGGGGTTCTTATCTAAAATGACCGTTTTCAAGTCAGCTCTAGCGGTGTAGAGAGCACAGGTACATCCTGCAGGCCCCCCCCCAACAATTACAACGTCAACTTCTATGGTTTCCAATGGGATAACTTCTCCTTGGTGTACTAATGGTCTTAGCTTTCCAAAAGCATATAAAGCTAAGCGAAAAAACGTTAGATGTGCAGTTTTACTTATTAAGACATTCTCTTTGCCAAAGTGTTCACAGTCCCTCTTCTAGAGGGTTAATGAATCCCAAAACAGAGTCACCAACAAGATTTCTCATCAAAAAATCCTTTAAAACACCCCTTAGCTGACCAACCCAAGTTTCCCTACGCTGTCATGCCCATAGTGGGATCACCATCACCAATGCATAAAAGTCTCTTGACCAATACCAGGGGCCGATCTTGGGTGGCCCCACTTTTAGCTGGGAGCTTTTGTGCATTTGGATATGGCATTACTGAAAGAATCTTGATTCTTCAAGGTGACTGGCAAAAGCCTAGGAGTCAACTTTTTCAAAATGACCTACCTTTCCCAGGGGAAAAGCTAAAAGGTATTTTACCCAATCATAAACTCAATGCAGAGCCTCATAATGTTGAATTGGCAGAAAAAAAACCAAAAGAGTTTGATTCTGTGGGGGGAAAAGAAAAGTTAAAACCAGATTTCTCAACCAGGGCCAAAATCAAAGAGAAAAGGCTTATGCCTCCTATTAAAACCATTAAAGATGCAACAAACTCAACAACTAATAGCAATAAGCACAACCCTAAAGCCAAGAAAAGTAAGATTGGAACTCCTTCAAGCAATAATTCTGCCTGGAATGGAATATTTTCACAGAAAATATTAGATGAGCTCTTCAATAGTCTTCCACAACCTTAATGTTTATAACCTTCTATACCCTTTTCTAGTATCTCCTTAATAAGGCCATGAGTTCTCCAAAAAACCTACTAAAGGCTACTCTTAATCTCCTGTCTGGGCGAATAAGAAAAAAACTTTTTAAAGTCGCAGATGACATCAATTTTCTGGCAAAGGATATCCCTGAGCAATTTCAGAAAGAATGGATTCTTTTTGAGAAAGAAGTTTTTGAAGAAGCTAAGCGTCTCGAAAAAGAATCAAACCAATATCAGGAAGATTTAACACCCAAACAGGATCTCTCAAATCACGAGACTCCACTTGAAAAAATTGATCGTCTTAGAGAAAAAGTCGCTCAGCTAAACCGCAAAGTCGAGTCAAAATATTGATGGATTTGACAGTAATACTAAAAACCTTAGGGAAAAGCCTAAGAGCTATTCGTATCTGGTTTTTAGTTCTAAAGCTCTTAATAGTTCTTTGGTGGGACTCACGAAACTGGAGTTACCCAGGAGGTTGGACCGACTCAAAGCAAAAAGCCCGACAAAATATTCGAGCTCGTTGGCTAACAACAGAATTACTACGTCTTGGGTCTGCATTTATCAAACTTGGGCAATTGCTCTCAGCAAGACCAGATGTCTTACCAGCAAACTGGGTAAAAGAACTGGCACGCTTGCAAGACAGAGTGCCTCCTTTCAGCTTCAACGATGCTGAAGTTGTCCTAAGAAATGAACTTGGAGCTAGATGCGAAGAGATCACCGATATTGAACCGACTGCTTTAGGGGCCGCATCACTTGCCCAAGTGCATCGCGCGAAGTTAAAAAATGGTCGTCAAATTGTTCTTAAAATTCAGCGCCCAGGGCTTGAGAGCTTATTCCGACTTGACCTAGAAGTAATGCAGCAGGTCGCTGCTGTAATGCAAAGGAATCCAAACTGGAGCAGAGGTAGAGACTTTGTTGGAATGGCTAAAGAGTGCCAAAAAGTGTTACTTAAAGAGCTCGACTTTCGTATAGAGGCACAATATGCAGCAAGGTTTCGACAACAATTTTTAGACGAGCCAAATATTCAAATTCCTGGCGTCATATGGGAACTAAGTACACGTCGAATTCTGACCCTCGACTACCTACCAGGCATAAAGGTCAATGATATTGAAGGGCTCAAAAGACAAGGCATCAACCCATCTGCTGTGGCCGAGATAGGAGCTTCCAGTTATTTACAACAACTAGTTCGCTATGGGTTTTTCCATGCGGACCCACATCCTGGAAACCTTGCAGTTTCAAAAAACGGGTCGCTCATTTATTACGACTTCGGAATGATGGGATTGATCTCGGAGCGTCTGCGCAGAAGGCTAGGCTCCATGATTAGGGCAGCTGCAATCAAAGACACTGTTGGGCTAATAAAAGAGTTTCAAGCAGCAGGCTTAATAGAATCTGGAATCGATTTAGGCCCAATCCGCCGACTAGTTCGAGTCATGCTCAAAGAAGCATTAACTCCTCCCTTCAATCCAAACATCCTTGAGAAGCTTTCAGGAGATTTGTATGACCTGGTTTACGAGAGGCCCTTTCGACTCCCTGTTGAACTTATTTTTGTTATGAGAGCACTCACAACATTCGAAGGTGTGGGCCGATGTCTCGATCCAAGCTTTAATTTAATGGCCATAGCAAAGCCATACCTCCTTCCGCTCATGAATTCCAACCCTTCCAACCCAAACGAGCTAATCAATGAGCTTGGGCGTCAATTTGGGGAAATAGGCAGTAAGGCTGTAGCGCTACCAAAACGGCTAGATGAAAGCCTTGAAAGGCTCGAACAAGGTGACTTACAAATACAAATTAGAATGGGGGAATCTGATAGACAATTAAGACAAATAGTGAATGCTCAACTAGCTACAGGTCAATCTGTTTTATTGGGTTGTCTTGGAATTACAGCGGCCCTTCTTGGGGCAAGCGATAAACCATTATTAGGTCTTCTACCATTAGCACCAGCACTACCAATTAGTTTGGGGTGGATTAAATTACAGCTCAAAATTAGTAAAGAAAGACGTATTGGCCAGATCCCTACAAAAAATAACAACTAACAGGAGTTAACTAAACAGATAACAATCTATAAGCTCTTATTTTTCTCTCCCACGAGGGCCTAAGCCTGCAGCCCCTGCATAAATAGCCTGACCACCTAATTCATCTTCTATTCGAAGAAGTTGATTATATTTAGCGACCCTTTCACTCCTACTCAATGAGCCTGTTTTGATCTGACCAGCACGAGTGGCAACAGAGAGGTCGGCAATAGTTATATCTTCAGTTTCACCGCTCCTATGGCTAATTACACTTGTATAATTTGATCGCTTAGCAAGATCAATTGCCTCTAAAGTTTCAGTCAAAGATCCTATCTGATTGACTTTAATCAAAATTGAATTTGCGATATTATTATCAATACCTTTCTGAAGGCGTTTTGTATTAGTAACAAACAAGTCATCTCCAACTAGTTGAACTCGATCGCCTAACTTATTTGTCAACAAAGCCCACCCATCCCAATCATCTTCTGCCAATCCATCTTCTATAGAAACTATTGGATATGTATCGACTAAATTTTCCAACTCTCCTACCATTTGTTCACTGGAATAATTAGTCCCTCCATAACGATACATACCGTCTTTAAAGAATTCAGTACTTGCTACATCTAAAGCTAGAGAAATTTCTTCACCAGGAACAAATCCTGCCTTCTCAATAGCCTTAACAAGTAAATCACCCGCCGCCTGGTTGTTCGACAAATCAGGAGCAAAACCTCCTTCATCTCCAACAGCCGTAGACAAACCCTGATCAATCAAAAGGTATTTAAGGGTATGGAAGACCTCTGCACCCATGCGGAGGGCCTCACGGAAACTACTTGTTCCATGTGGTACAAGCATAAATTCCTGAAAATCAAGGTTATTAGCTGCATGGGCTCCCCCATTAATAACATTCATCAATGGGACTGGTAGGACGGAGGCCATAGGGCCTCCCAAATAACGATATAGCGGTAGTCCAAGGCCATTGGCAGCAGCTCTTGCAGTAGCCAAACTCACTGCAAGGATTGCATTCGCGCCAAGGTTTGTTTTGTTTTCACTCCCGTCTAGCTCCTTCATCACCCCATCAACAGTCGCCTGGTCCATTGCAGAAAGCCCACAAAGCGAAGGGGCAATTCTTTCCTCAATACAAACAACTGCTTTCATTACTCCCTTCCCCATATAGCGATCATCACCGTCTCTCATTTCATGGGCTTCATGAGCACCAGTGCTTGCACCACTCGGGACAATTGCACGCCCAATAGCACCGCCCTCTAATAAAACTTCTGCCTCCACCGTTGGGTTTCCTCTGGAGTCAAGAACCTCCCTAGCGAGGATGGTATCGATAACTAAATCAAGGGAATCGATCACTTTTCTAGTCGAGGTTTGTTTGGATCTTATGGTCGACTTCAAGAGCTTGCTTTGTCTTGTTTGGCACTCCAGCTATTTCAAAAACGCATTAGCGGCCAATCCATGAGCAAAATGAAGGCAATAACGCCAATTCACAATCTCAAAAAATATGCAAATGCTTCACACAATGCTCCGAGTTGGTGATCTAGATAGATCAATCAGGTTTTATACAGAAAATCTTGGGATGAAGCTTTTACGCCGCAAGGATTACCCCTCGGGACGTTTCACCCTTGCATTTGTTGGATATGGATTAGAAACTGACAACACCGTTCTTGAGCTCACCCACAATTGGGACATCAGCCAATACGAAATTGGAACCGGTTACGGCCATATCGCACTAGGAGTAGAAGACATTTACAAGACATGTAAAGCCATTTCCCAAAGCGGTGGTCATATCGTTAGACAGCCAGGACCGATGAAACACGGAAGCACTGTGATTGCGTTTATAGAAGACCCTGATGGATACAAGGTAGAACTTATTGATATGGCATCTCGCGATCTTTCAACCTGAAAACGATGTCTTCTGAAAGCGCATATCAAAATTCCCTCAAAGGGAGTCTTACAACAGAACCAGATCGCTTCAGTGATGATGCTTGGGGGCTTTTAATAGGAGGTCAAGACTTAGCTCGCAGATGGAGGCACCCGCATTTAGATGTTGAGCATCTATTGCAAGTACTTTTTAGTGAAAGAAATTATAAAAAATTCATTGATGGATTACCCATAAATCAATCTGAGCTATTGGACCGCTTGGAAGGCTTTCTTTCTGAACAACCAATGTCTCGTGGGGAAGAGTTATTTATAGGTGAGGATTTAGAGGATCTACTAGAGACAGCAGATCAATTTCGAAATCGTTGGGGCTCTCGACTAATAGAAGTTTCTCATCTTCTTATTGCTCTTGGTAGAGACAAAAGAATCGGAACTGAACTCTTCACAGAATTAGGCCTCCCGAGCGAAAAGCTAGAAGCTGAATTAAGGCGTCTACCTATACCTAATAATTGGCGGAGGGATCAAAAGCCTGAACAAAAGGATATAGTTAGGCCAAGAAATTTAGCCCCTGAATCTTCTAGGAAAATCTCCTCACCTTTTCCAGAAGAAACTACAAACATCGACCAACCATCTTTAACGTCTGAACCCCCTACAACCCAAGGAGGCATTCCTTTAACTCTTGAAAAAGATCCGAGAGCATTAGAAGTCTATGGACGAGATCTAACTGAAGCAGCCAAAGGAGGCAAGTTGGACCCTGTCATTGGTAGAGAGCCAGAAATCAGACATTTAATCAAAGTCTTATCACGTAGAAGCAAAAACAATCCTGTACTAATAGGCGCACCGGGTGTAGGAAAGACAGCTATCGCCGAATTATTAGCTCAGCGAATTATTAATGGTGATGTTCCTGACAATCTAGTGGGCCTTAAACTCATTTCTTTAGATATAGGAGCACTAGTTGCAGGAGCGAAGTTTAGAGGCCAATTCGAAGAAAGGTTTCGCGCAGTTCTTACAGAAGCAAGTAATCCAGATGAAAGAGTAATGCTTTTCATAGACGAATTACATACTATTGTCAGCACTGACCGCTCTAATGCTGATGCGGGGAGCTTGCTAAAACCCTTCCTTGCAAAAGGGGATTTACGTTGCATGGGAGCAACAACCCCAGAAAACTACAGCCGAACTATTGAAAAGGATCAAGCTCTGAATAGGCGTTTTCAAAAAGTTTTAATTAAAGAGCCTAGTCTTGAATTAAGCGTCGAAATCCTTCGAGGCTTAAAAGGAAGATATGAATTACACCACGGGGTGACAATTACTGATTCCGCAATAACTACGGCAAATCGATTAGCAGATAGATATATCAGTGATCGTTGTTTGCCTGATAAAGCCATAGACCTCATTGACGAGGCAGCAGCTCAATTGAAAATGGAGGTAACTTCGAAACCCCAAATAATTGAAGATGCTGAATCTGAGCTTCGAAGCTTAGACCTTGCTTTACTTTCAGCCGAACAATATTCGGCCAAGGAACTTTCAAACTTACAACGTCAAAAGTCACTCCTATCGCAAAATCTTTCTAATCTCAGGACACGTTGGAATCAAGAGCGATCCCAATTCGAAGAGCTGAAAAACTTATATCAACAGATTGAAGAGCTTGAAAATGCAATAGTTGATTCTGAACAAGCTGGAGATCTTGAGGAAGCTGCAAGGCTTCAATATGACCAGTTATATGGAGTTCAGCAAAGAAAGTATAAACTTGAGGAATCATTAGCTGAAGAGAAAGCCTCAGGAAATGCATTGTTAAGGGATCAAGTTGAAGAGGAAGATATTGCAGATGTAGTAGCTCGTTGGACAAGTATTCCTATAAAAAGAGTACTAACTGGGGAAAGGGAGAAACTGTTAGGCCTAGAAAAAGAATTAAGCAAAAAAGTAATTGGTCAATTCGAAGCAGTTCAAGCTGTGGCTGCAGCCATACGTCGTGCAAGAGCAGGAATGAAAAGCCCTAGTAGGCCAATAGGTTCATTCTTTTTTCTGGGTCCAACTGGCGTTGGCAAAACCGAACTAGCAAAAACACTTGCCTCATCACTTTTTGACGAAGAGGAAGCACTGATCCGTCTTGACATGAGTGAATTTATGGAAAGGAATGCAGTCGCAAGATTATTAGGAGCCCCCCCCAGGATATGTTGGTTATGAAGAAGGTGGTCAGTTAACTGAGGCTGTCCGAAGAAAGCCTTATGCAGTGTTGCTGCTAGATGAAATAGAAAAAGCACATCCCGAAGTATTAAATCTGCTACTTCAAGTATTAGATGATGGCCGACTGACTGATTCTCAGGGAAGAACAGTTGACTTCCGTCACACGATCATTGTCATGACAAGCAACCTAGCTAGCAAGGCAATTTTAGATAGTGCAAAACCATCTCAACAAGACAATCTCGGAAAGGAGTTGATTCAAAAGAACCTAAATATACAAATTGACATTGCACTAGGCCAAAGGTTTCGGCCTGAATTCTTAAATAGAATTGATGAAGTTATTAGATTTCGACCTCTTAAAGCAGAAGACCTCCAGCACATTGTGCGTTTGCAGTTAAAAGAACTAGGGTCTCTTTTATTCGAGCAAGGTCTGGAACTTCGAGTTGATGAGACTGTCATAGAAGCTCTTGCATTAGAGGGGTTTGAACCTGAATATGGGGCACGACCTTTGCGACGTGTCCTTCGACGAAAATTAGAAAACCCACTTGCAACTCAGTTATTGGAAGAAAATTTTCATGATGTTGAGGCAATACGTGTTAAACGTAGTAATGATGGGTCAGGATCACTCTTATTTCTTGCGGAGAAGGGATAATCATTCATCCAGTAAGGTGTCACATTGTAGAAATTCTTCAGTACCTGCTTAAGTCTCAAATTTTAGTTCCCGTGACAATTCCCACATCACAAGAGCCCAACGAATCAACCTCTCCACCCGAGGAAGAATTAACCTCTTCTCTTGAGGAAGATTCAACCTCTTCTCTTAAGGAAGATCCAACTACTCAAAATGGGTTTCTTGCCTCTACCCTGGACGAGCTAAAACTGGTTGTTTGGCCTACTCGCCAACAACTATTTAGCGAATCTGTGGCTGTGATCTTGATGGTGACCCTATCAGCTGCTTCTATAGCAGCCGTTAGTCGCTTTTATGGCTGGGGGGCATCCCAGATTTTCCGTTAACACAATAAAATCGAGTCAAGTCCATTAACTCCCCGTTCATCTCCCCCAAAAACCGTGTCAGAGTTCGATTCCACACCTAAAGACAAATCAGAGGTGCTGGATCTCCCTTCCCCTAAAAATGAAGAAGAAGGAGGGATTGCTCCACCTTCAGTAGCAAAAACCTCTATCGCTAGATGGTATGCGATACAAGTCGCATCTAGCTGTGAAAAAAAAGTAAAAGCCACTCTCGAACAAAGAGCAGTCACACTTGGGGTTAGCAATAGAATTCTTGAAATAGAAATTCCCCAAACTCCCGCAGTGAAATTAAAAAAAGACGGGAGCCGTCAATCTACAGAAGAAAAAGTTTTTCCTGGTTACGTTTTAGTTCGAATGGTTCTTGATGAAGACACCATGATGGCTGTTAGAAGTACTCCAAATGTGATCAATTTTGTTGGAGCAGAAGATCGAAGAGCCACAGGAAAAGCGAGAGGGCATATCAAACCCAGGCCACTTAGTCGTCAAGAGGTTGATCGAATCTTTAAGCGCGCTGCTGAGAAAAAAACCGTAGTAAAGCTAGATTTAAGTGAAGGCGATCAAATAATTGTCACAGCAGGGCCTTTTAAGGATTTCCAAGGGGAAGTAATTGAAGTCTCTGGTGAGCGAAGCAAGTTAAAAGCTCTCCTTTCTATCTTTGGCAGGGAGACTCCCGTGGAACTTGAGTTTTCTCAAATCAGTAAACAGAGCTAACTCTATGGCGGCCGTCTCCCTGTGGAGGGCGGCCTAAGAGGTAGGTTGGGCCCTCAACCGACCTGTCCTCTAAAGCCAGGTAATCCACAGTCGTCCAATTCAACTTGCCGATGGCTAAGAAAGTAGTAGCTGTGATCAAACTAGCCCTTCAGGCTGGCAAAGCTAACCCTGCTCCACCTGTAGGTCCTGCCTTAGGACAACATGGCGTCAATATCATGGCGTTCTGCAAGGAATACAACGCCCGAACTCAAGACAAGGCAGGTTTTGTTATTCCAGTGGAAATATCGGTTTTCGAAGACCGTAGCTTCACTTTTATTACCAAGACTCCTCCAGCATCTGTTCTCATTACTAAAGCTGCTGGAATCGAAAAAGGCTCTGGTGAATCAGCCAAGGGTCAAGTCGGTAGTATTAGTCGAGCACAGCTCGAGGAAATCGCAAAAACAAAGTTGCCTGATCTCAATTGCAGTAGCGTTGAATCAGCAATGCGAGTAATTGAAGGAACTGCCCGTAATATGGGTGTTTCCATCAAGGAATAAAATCCTTCTAGAGCTTTAACTCTGTAAACCCTGCTTGGGGGAGACATTCTGTCGATAGAACCCCACATTATTCATGCCAAAACTTTCTAAAAGAATGGCCTCCCTCACCTCAAAGGTTGAGGAACGTGCCTATGAGCCTCTAGCTGCTCTAAATCTCGTTAAAGAGAATGCAAACGCTAAATTCGATGAGACTATCGAAGCTCATATTCGTTTAGGAATTGATCCTAAATACACTGACCAGCAATTAAGGACAACCGTTGCTCTGCCTAAAGGAACAGGTCAAAGTGTAAGGATTGCCGTTGTGACTCGTGGTGAGAAAGTCACAGAGGCAAAAGAATCAGGTGCAGAGCTAGCGGGAGATGACGACCTAGTTGAAAAAATAAATAAAGGAGAAATGAATTTTGACCTTCTAATTGCTACTCCTGACATGATGCCCAAAGTAGCAAAGCTTGGGCGAGTTCTAGGTCCTCGTGGGCTTATGCCCAACCCAAAAGCGGGAACAGTCACAAGTGATATTGTTGGGGCAATTAAAGAATTCAAAGCAGGAAAACTTGAATTCCGCGCTGACAAAGCCGGTATAGTTCACGTTCGCTTTGGAAAAGCTAGTTTTTCTGCAGACGATCTTCTAGAAAACTTGAAAACTTTGCAAGAAACTATTGACAGAAATAAGCCCAGCGGAGCAAAAGGTCGTTACTGGAAAAGTCTTTATGTCACATCAACCATGGGGCCTTCCGTAGAAATAGATGTAGGAGCTCTCCAGGACATACAACAAGAAGCCTGACCATCTTGTTGTATCTTTAGTAATTGGCGAAAGCCAAAGGGCATACGCCCAGCCAAAGATAGTAGGTAACGAAAATCCTTTAATCCAAATAGGGTTTTGATTGTCGTATAAATCCTGCCGAGGCAAAAGCAACGGTTTTTCCTTTTTGGATCAAATCGGAATGCGACTGCTTCGACTCCCTAGGGAGAGATCATGTCGTATGTCCAGCTTCTTCCCCCGATTCGATCCAAATCCCTATGGGCCGCACGCTGGAGAACAAAAAAGAGATCGTCGCAGACCTCAAAGGCCTTCTCAAGGAGGCTGAGATGGCATTAGTCGTTGATTACAAAGGCTTATCCATCAAGGAGATGTCTGATCTGAGGACCCGTCTTCAGGAAAACAATGGCGTATGCAAGGTGACAAAAAACACTTTGATGCGTCAAGCAATTCATGAAAACGGTGCCTGGAGCAATCTCGAATCCTTACTAACTGGAACCAATGCCTTCGTTCTTGTCAAGGGCGATGTTGGGGGTGCAGTTAAAGCCCTTAGGGCTTTTCAGAAGGACACCAAGAAATCTGAGACAAAAGGAGCCCTTTTCGAAGGGAAGCTTCTCTCAGATGATGAGATTAAAGCCATAGCGAATCTTCCTAGTAGGGAAGCTTTAATGGCCCAAATCGCTGGTGCAATAAATGCAGTAGCAACCAAGGTTGCTATTGGAATTAACGAAGTGCCTTCGGGTATTGCTCGTTCTTTAAATCAGCATGTCGAACAAGGCGAAAGCTGAGCTTCGACTCAATTATCTCCCTCTAAATTATTTGCTGAAATCAAACCATGTCTGCCAAAACCGACGAAATTCTTGACTCACTTAAAAGTCTTTCTTTGCTTGAAGCTTCAGAACTTGTAAAGCAAATTGAAGAAGCCTTTGGAGTGTCTGCCGCAGCTTCTGCAGGTGTTGTGATGGCTGCTCCTGGAGCAGCCCCTAGTGGAGGTGGTGAGGCTGCTGAAGAGAAGAGCGAGTTCGATGTTGTGCTCGACGGCTTTGAAGCATCTGCCAAAATCAAAGTTCTAAAAGCTGTACGTGAAGCGACTGGACTTGGCCTGGGTGATGCAAAAGCAATGGTCGAAGCTGCACCAAAAACCATCAAAGAAGGAATTAGCAAAGATGACGCTGAGGCCCTAAAAAAGGCCATCGAAGAAGCAGGGGGCAAAGTTACACTTAAATAAACGCAGCCAACTGCAAGGCCAAATTAACGATTTCACAATTAATTGCTCATTCAATCTTGACTGAGCATTAATTGTGAAATCATTAAAAAGCCCCGCCAAAGGCAGGGCTTTAGAGGTGGAAACTATTCAGGAGTCTGTCCTTGTTTCGACCCTGAAGTGAGTATCCTCACCCCTCACACATTTTTAGTTTATATAGGTTGAATAGAGAACATGCTCACATACGGGCGCTAATTCAACTGTCCTAGTATCAACATTTATAACCCTTTCAAGAAATCGAGCAGAAAACATTCATCAAACAAGAACCAGCCTGTGGTTCAACCAATCAATTCCAAGTGCTCAAATGACTGATGAACGCGGGCGTGTCATTACAGCAGCAACCGATGGAGCATGTAGCGGGAACCCCGGGCCTGGGGGATGGGGAGCTCTCATTCGTTTTGAAAATGGAAGTGTAGAAGAATTTGGTGGTTTCGAACAAAACACGACCAACAATCGCATGGAACTCCAAGCAGCACTTGTGGTTCTCAAACATTTAAAACCGCTGCCTAAGCATCCACAATTAACTATCAGAACAGACAGCAAGTATTTAATCAATGGATTAACCCAATGGATATCTGGATGGAAGCGCAATGGTTGGAGAACAAGTTCAGGGAAACAAGTCCTCAACCAAGATCTGTGGGAAGCCCTTGATCTAGCTAATCTTCCCGATGTTTCACTTGAATATGTCAAAGGGCATAGTGGTGACATCGACAATGAAAGAGTCGACAAGATAGCAGTCAGCTTTTCTAAAGGCGCTTTAGTCAACCTTAAAGGCAACAACAGAACAGAAGACGTCTCACAAATTATAGATATAGCTAACTCTCAGAGCCATAGGCCAGCACCACCAAAACTGCAAAGGCTACTGTCACGACTCGAACTCGCAAATTATTTAGCCAGGACTGGATATAGCTTAACCTTGAGTGAATTAGCAGAGTTAGTAGAGCAGCCTATTGAAAAAGTTAAGCAAAATATCAAAGCTTGGCGATGGCGAGACTGGATTGTAGAACCAACTGAAAATAATCTTTGGAAATTACGCTCCATAAAGCAAAAAAAACCTGGAGGAGCAAATGGCTGAACCAAAAACAGCCAATCGTCTAGCTGCTGGAAAATTTTACAAGCATTTCATTGGTCCAATTCTTGCCAAGGATGACGGTATAGATGCTGAACAGTTAACCCAACTTGCACTAATGATTCTTGAGAAAACATCTATTTATAGGAATTGGCCCGGTATTGCCGATTTATTAAATGTCTTAACTACTGATTTACAACGTAAGGATCTTCGCCTTCAACAAAAGCTTTTTGGTTGTCATTTCAAAAACCCAATAGGGCTTGCTGCAGGGTTTGATAAAAATGGAGTAGCTGCCGGAATCTGGAATTGTTTTGGTTTTGGCTTCGCCGAGCTAGGAACGGTAACTTGGCATCCACAAAAAGGAAATCCACGCCCAAGACTTTTCCGTCTAGCCGCCGAACAAGCTGCTCTGAATCGCATGGGCTTTAATAATCGTGGTGCAGCAACCATGCTTCGTAGTCTTGAGCGACAAAATCTTCCACGCCTGGGGCAAAGATCTAGCGTAATTGGATTAAATTTTGGAAAGTCAAAAATTACCTCTATTAAAGATGCCCAAGAAGACTATGCCTCTTCACTTGAGATACTTGCCCCTTTTGCTGATTATGCAGTTATCAATGTCAGTTCACCGAATACTCCAGGCTTAAGAGATCTCCAAAACCCAAAGCAATTGAAGAATTTAATCACAAGACTCAAACAGTTAGATCAATGTCCCCCTTTGCTCATCAAAATCGCTCCAGATCTAGACAATATTTCTATTGATGGGATAGCGAAAGTAGCCTGTGAGGAAGATATAGCTGGATTAATTGCAGTCAACACGAGCATTAATCGTCTTGGGCTTCAAAAAAGAGTCATCGTGCAAACAGGTTCGACTCTCGAAGAAGAAGCTGGTGGACTTAGTGGTATCCCCCTTCGTGAAAGAGCTATTGAAGTCATTCGTCAACTGCGAAGAAACACTCAAGGCAAGCTACCTCTTATTGGCGTTGGAGGGATCGACTCACCAAAATCGGCGTGGGAAAGGATTAGCGCGGGTGCATCTCTTGTGCAGCTATACACAGGTTGGATCTTTCAAGGCCCAGATTTAGTTCCCAACATTCTTGAAGGGCTGCTCTCTCAATTAGATAAAAATGGCTTCCGTAATATCTCAGATGCAGTTGGCAGCGATGTGCCATGGAAATAAACAATAAACCTGCTCAAATCAATTCATACTATCCAACCCATGGGGGTAATCTCAATGAAGAAGCTCAACGTTTAGGCATTCAGATAGATCAGCTGTTAGACGCGAGTGCATCAGTTGTCCCCTTCGCCCCCCCAAGAGCACTACATCGTTGTCTAAGTAAGCTCCTGACTAACAACTACCTAAGACATTATCCCGATTGCCACCATACAAAACTCAGAAAGGCAATTGGAGAATGGCATGGAGTGGATATGGCGATGGTCCTTCCTGGAAATGGTGCTGCAGAACTTTTCACATGGGCAGCCCGTGATTCTGCTCTCATAGGTTTAAGTGGTTTACCCTCACCAGGTTTTGCGGATTACTCAAGAGCTCTAAGGTGTTGGGATGCACCTTTTATTCATCTACCACTTCCAGTTAATTGCGCATCAAAGACTCCACAACCTTTCCCAATTCAAGCAGAAACAAAAATACTTTGGATTACTAATCCTCACAATCCAACAGGTCAGCTATGGAGCCGAGAATCAATAGAGCCTCTTCTTAAGAAATATCGCCTTGTAATCTGCGATGAGGCATTCTTGCCATTAGTACCGAATGGTGAAAAGGAATCGCTAATACCTTTAGTAGCCAATCATCCCAATTTAGTTGTCATTAGAAGTTTAACCAAACTTTTTGGTCTCGCTGGCTTGCGTCTGGGCTATGCCATAGGAGCACCAGAAAGAATGAAAGAGTGGAAAGATTTACGTGATCCCTGGCCCCTTAATACCTTTGCCGTATCAGCCGGGGTCATGCTCATGAGCGACAAACATGCACTAACTAACTGGATTAGTAAAGTCCACAAATGGATCAAAAAGGAAATGCCATGGATCGAATCAAAGCTAAGCAATATCCCAGATATCATTCCACTACCGTCATCAACCAATTTCTTATTAATAAAAGGTGTTGTCCCACTCACACCATTACGAGAAAAGCTTGCTCAACGACATGTTCTATTAAGAGATTGCCGTTCGTTTGTGGGGCTAGGGGAGTTTTATTTACGTATTAGCCTTCAAACTAGAGCAGGAAATCGTCGCATCATTAATGCTCTCAATGCCATCATCAATTGAGTGTTTCCAAGACAGAGACTAATTCATTAGTTGCATTTTTCTTGATTGCGCTATCAAGTGTTTTTTGCATACATAATAAAGGATTTTCAGTTAGATTATTCTCATCTAATTGACTACCTAATAATCGCCATAATGCATCCTTTAGCGCTCTATCGCCAGGCTTATGCTGATGGACAATGATTGCCGAACCTAGCTCGGCTGCACAAGCTGCATTTTCCTCCTGATGTCTATCCGTTGCGAATGGATACGGCACCAAGATTGAGGGGGTCCTGCATACCAACAATTCACTTAAAGCGCTTGCACCAGACCTGCTGATAACGAGGTCAGCATGCTGAAGTAACCCCGGAATCTCATCAGTGAATTGTTTTTCAACCAAATTAGGATGCTTGATTTGTCCCAAATCAGGATCCAAAGACCCTGTCAGATGAACTATGCGACAACCTTTATTTAAAAGCCATGGGAAAACACAACGAACCATTTGGTTCAAACCTATGGCTCCTTGACTCCCACCCATAACAACCAATAATGGAGCCACACCTGAAGGTACCCAATCTGGCAATCGTTGTGGAGAGAAGAATAAAGCTCGAACAGGTGTCCCAGTTACAACCGTTTTACAACCTTTCAGGCGATTAGATGCCCTTGGTAATCCAAGTGCCACTTGAGTACAGAATCTTCCTAGTAATCGCGTGACACGGCCAGGACAAGCATTTGACTCATGCAATAAAACTGGAAGGCCACACGATAAGGCTCCCAAAATCGCAGGAGCAGCTATATAACCACCCGTTGTAAAAACTGCATTGATTTTGTCTCTCAAGAGGATTTGCCGAACCTGCCAAGTGGCAACAAGTAATCGCATACCCTGCAGCAACATTCTCAACCCACCACCATGTAAGCCTTCCGCCCTAATAGTTACAAGACGATATTTTTGAGGGACAAGTTGATTTTCTAGGCGATCTGGTACACCCAACCAGCTAACCTTCCAATACTTAGGCAAAGACTCAGCAACTGCCAGCGCAGGGAAAAGATGACCACCCGTACCACTGGCAGCAATAAGAAGCCGAGTCATAAAAGCAAGATAGGTGATCGTTCAATGCCTAACCTATCTAGATTTTGATGAGGACGAAGATGAATCACCTTATACGACTTGTTCTATCTATAGGATTTCTACTTAACCTCTCAGCCATTAGACCAGTACAAAGTCAGAGTAAGTATTCTGAAAATCTGAGTAATCGCCTCCAAAGAGCCCTGAATAAAGGAGACAACTCAGTCCTAAACTTTCTCTCATCAAATAAAGATAAGTCCATTTTAAAAACCCATTATCGTAATTTTCAAAAGAATTTTCCTGATGCAAAATGGGTTATTAGGCCATCAAGAAGACTTAAAGATGGTCGATCTGAATTAGAGATTGTAGTGACAGGTAAGAAAAAAACTATAGACCACCATTATTCCTTAGAGGCAATGCATAAGGTTGCTTTTAAGCCTATTGGAATGAACATTTTCGACCAGAAGGTAATTAGCGGATACAGCATTCTTAGAAGCACCAGGCGTCAATTACCAATTCGCTTTCAGATTCCAGATAAAGTCTTAACTGAAAGCCGTTATGACATTGATTTAATTTTAGAAGAGCCCCTTGGAGAAGCAATTTTAGCAGGAGGTTTAATAGCTCTTACTCCGAAGCAAATAAATAGCTACACAATTCCAGAAATTCAACTTGATCCAATGGGTGGGGGGGGCTTATTTAAATCTGTTCAAGCACCAATCAATCCTGGATCACAAACTTGGGCTGCAATACTAGCGCATCCAGATGGGTTAGTTACAATCACTAAAACTGTAAAAGTGGTTGCCTATGAAAATGAATTAGATCAAGAAGATAATAGTATTAAAACAATAAACGTAAAATATTAGCTACTTACTTATTCCAATAAAGAGCCAGTCAAAATGCTTCTAATGAAACATTTTTGACTGGCTGAAGAATAAATTAAGCATCATCAAGTGCTGCTACACCAGGCAATACTTTACCTTCTAATAGCTCAAGGCTTGCGCCACCTCCTGTCGAAATGTGAGACATCTTTGCAGCAAGCCCTGCCTTTTCGACCGCAGCAACTGAATCACCTCCGCCAATAATTGTGCAGCAGCCTTTACTGCTCAAATCAGCCAAAGTTGTTGCGATTGAATTAGTACCAAAAGCAAACTTGTCGAACTCAAAAACACCCATAGGCCCATTCCAGATTACAGTTTGGCACTCAGATAAAGCCTCCTGAAAAACTTTTACAGATTCTGGTCCTATATCTAAGCCCATCCACCCTTCAGGGATAGATTCTATAGAGGAGACTTGACTATTTGCATCTGGAGAAAAGTCATCAGCCAACACAACATCATTAGGTAAAAGTAATTGGACTCCCTTTACTTTAGCCTTGGCCTCTAAAGACTTTGCAAGTTCAAGTTTATCCTCTTCGACTAAACTTTTCCCGACTGATAATCCTCGAGCCTTATAAAAAGTAAAGATCATCCCACCACCAATAAGTACCTTATCGCATTTATCAATTAAGGACTCAAGTACACCTATTTTACTACTGACTTTCGAACCACCTACAATCGCCGCAAGTGGACGCTTTGGTTGATCAATTGCACCTTGAAGGTATTGAAGTTCCTTTTCCATTAAATGGCCTGCAACACTAGGACTAAGGAATTGCGTTACTCCTTCAGTTGAAGCATGAGCTCGATGAGCAGCACCAAAGGCATCATTTACATAAACCTCAGCTAAACCTGCAAGTTGTTTTGCAAAATCAGTTTCATTCTTTTCCTCCTCTTCAAAGAACCTTACATTTTCCAGAAGTAATACTTCACCATTGCGCAAAGCATTTACTTTCGCTTCAGCATCAGCACCTATGCAACTTTGTGACTTGGTAACATTCTTCTTTAACAATTGACCCAACCTGGCTGCTACTGGTGTGAGTCTCATGCCCTCATTCACCTTTCCTTTAGGCCTGCCAAAATGAGCGGCAAGAACCACCCTTGCATCTTTTTGCAGTAAATCATTAATGGTTGGTAAAGCAGCCCGAATACGGGTGTCATCGGTAATTTCACCCTCATCATTTAAAGGGACGTTGAAATCAACCCTGACCAAGACACGCTTGCCCCTTAGATCCTCTGCGGTGAGACTAGATAAGGAACGCTTGGCCATGATGTCAGTGCAATGTGAAAACGCGGTGACCTTAACCCTTGACTTGCATGATTGACTTGGTGTTAAGAGAGAATAAAGACCAAGATCTGGACTAGAAGCTCCCTAAACCCAGTCGAGGACTGAAATTTATGTTCGAAACTATTCTTTTCCCAATTCATCAAAGCAAGGAAAGTTTGACAACAGCCAGTAAAGCAATCCATCTTGCTCAAAATCACAACAGTCATGTGATCATGCTCTCAGTGATCGAGCCAGAGAATAAAGAAGCTAAAGGCAATGAAGCCATCAAGACCCTTTTAAATAACACTCAGGCTCAAATAGGGAAAGCTGGCATTGATTGTGAGGTGATTGAACGAGAGGGCAAACCAGCGTTTGTCATTTGTGATGTAGCTGATGAGTTAGATGTAGATGTGATCGTTATGGGCACCCGTGGGGTCAATCTCACAGAAGATAATGAAAGTACAGCCAGTAAAGTTATACAGCTCGCTCCTTGTCCAGTGCTGGTAGTGCCGTGAGCACTCCTCTAATTCAGTGGTATCCAGGCCACATTGCAAAGGCAGAGAAGCAATTAACAAAAAATCTTGACAAAGTAGATCTAGTAATAGAAGTACGAGATGCGCGTATTCCACTTGCTACCTCCCACCCAAATCTTCAACGCTGGATCCAAGGAAAACAACATCTTTTAGTTATCAATCGGCGAGACATGATTTCCAAAGAAGCTCGTAAAAGCTGGGATGAATGGTTTCGACTAAACGACCACTCTCCATGGTGGTGCAATGCAAAGTCAGGAGAAGGTGTCAAACAAATTCAGGAAGCCTCCATACGAGCAGGAATGTCTATCAACCTGCGTCGTAAGTCTCGTGGGATGAAAAGTCGTCCCATCAGAGCTCTAACTCTTGGTTTCCCCAATGTAGGCAAGTCTGCTTTGATTAATAGATTAGTTCGCAAAAAGGTTGTAGAAAGTGCTCGGAGAGCAGGCGTAACACGTTCACTTCGTTGGGTACGTATGGGACAAGGTTTAGATCTACTTGATGCACCGGGTGTGCTTCCCCCAAGGTTAGACAATCAAGAAGCCGCTTTTCACCTTGCCCTTTGTGACGATATTGGCCAAGCCGCTTATGACGTCGAAGCAGTGGCTCTTAGCTTCTTAGAGATGATGGGTACTTTGGAAAAACAAGCATCTGCTGGCATACCTTTTGGATTATTAGAAAAGCGCTATGGGCTTCCATGGCCAACAGAAAATAGCAATCAATATGAATGGATAGAAGCCGTCGCTAATCGACATACCTCTGGGAATACCCTTCGCATGGCGCAACGACTACTAGATGATTTCCGGCGAACATTTCTAGGCCTAATTTCTTTGGAACTCCCAATATGACTGATGACTTCACTCAATCATTTGGGGAAGGAGATGGGAAATTACTAACACTCCAATACGACAAACCTTTACCAATGAGACTCGATCGTTGGCTGACTACTCAAAGGGCAGAACAAAGTAGGGCACGTATTCAAAAATTTATCGAAGCAGGTTTTGTCCGAGTCAATGGCATCACAGGGAAAGCGAAGACACCTCTTCGAGAAGGGGATCAAATCCAATTCTGGATGCCCCCTCCTGAGCCGCTCCCTTATTTAAAGGCAGAGCCAATGCAATTAGATGTTCTATTTGAAGATCAACATCTGATCGTAATCAATAAACCTGCGGGCCTAACTATTCATCCAGCACCAGGTAATAAAAGCGGGACACTAGTTAATGGCCTGTTACATCACTGTCCAAACCTCCCAGGTATTAACGGAAAACTACGCCCCGGCATAGTCCATAGGCTAGACAAGGACACTACTGGTTGCATTGTGATCGCGAAAAGTCAAGAAGCACTTGTGAACCTTCAAAAGCAAATTCAAAACCGAATAGCATCGAGAAATTACTTAGGTGTCGTCCATGGTGTCCCAAACGGAGATCAAGGCATAATCATTGGTGCAATTGGACGCCATCCAATAGATCGAAAAAAATATGCTGTAGTAAATGATGACGCAGGTAGACATGCATGCACTCATTGGAACTTGGTGGAACGGCTAGGAGATTTTTCTCTTGTTCGCTTCAAGCTAGACACAGGGCGAACCCATCAAATTCGAGTTCATTGTGCGCACATTGGACATCCCATCATTGGGGACAGAACTTATAGCCGCTGCAAAAGGCTTCCCATGCAGCTAACTGGTCAAGTACTCCATGCAATCAAACTTGGGTTAAAGCATCCAATCACGGGACAAGAGATGCAATTTGAAGCACCACTACCTATCTCTTTTGAACGTCTTCTCAATCTCCTTAGAAAAACATAGAGCCTACATTTAACTCAAGGGAGCCAATGGCAAGCATCAACAAGTTTTCGTGTAATTGAGGCCTGAGGAGAATGCAAAAGTTCTTCTCCAGTACCTTCCTCAACAATTCGTCCTTTCTCCAAAACAATCACTCTGTTGCAAAAACTAGTCGCTATCGAAAGGTCATGGGTAATGAGTAGCAATGCCAAGCCCAATCGTCGCTGCAATGTCCTCAACAAAGCCAAAACTTCAGACTGTATCTCGGCATCTAGCATGCTCACACTTTCATCACAGATAAGTACTTTCGGGTCTAATGCCAGGGCTCGTGCAATAGCCACCCTTTGCTGCTGTCCACCAGATAACTCAGCAGGGAATCGATTCTGATACGCCTCTGGGGGAGTCAATCCAACCTGTTGCAGAAGCACACGCGCTCTTTGAATAGCCTCGGAACGACTAAGTAATCCATGAATCAACAATGGGTCAACTATAGAATTGACAACCGTCATTTTTGGATTCAAACAGGCAAGTGGATCTTGAAAGACCATCTGCAAGGATCTTCGGGCTTGCCTTAGAGAATGACCTTTAAGTTTCAAAAGATTCTGTCCTTGCAACTTAACCTCCCCACCCCTAACAGGCGTCAAACCCATCAATGCCCTGCAAAGGGTAGTTTTTCCACAGCCAGAGGTCCCTACTAATCCCAAACTTTCACCAGCACGAATTTGGAAACTCACTTCTTCAACAGCCTTTAGCCACTTCCTTCGCCAAGGCCTCCCACCTAAAGCATGCCAACAACGCAACCTATTCACTTCTAGCAAAGAGGTTTCAGGAGAATCTTTGATAGGCCTAATTTCCCCTTCTCTAGCTCTAACTGCACGCAAAAGTCTTTTGCCTATAGCTGATTGAGGGCGAGTAATTAACTGATAACTAGAACCTTCTTCCACAACACGTCCTTGATCAAGGATTGCCATACGCTCGCACCATTGAGCAGCCATTGATAAGTCATGGGTAATCAACAAAAGTGCACTTCCAAGATCTTCACAAAGTTTTCTCAATTCAGCCATGATCTGATTGGCGACCGCCACGTCCAAACTTGTAGTTGGCTCATCAGCAATTACCAGAGGAGGATTTAAGGCAATTGCCAAAGCGATGGCCAAGCGCTGACGCATCCCGCCACTTAATTCATGAGGGTAAGCACCAAAACGCTCAAGACTTATCCCAACACGATTAAACAAATCTTCTGCTTTTCGCCTTCGCCAAACAGAGGACTTACTAGGTCTATGTGCCTTAAAAGTATCTAATAAATGACCACCTGCGGTCATTAAAGGGTTTAATCGAGTCATTGGATCTTGAAAAACAAGACCAACTGATTCCCCCCTCAAGGCTCTCAAGCTTGATCGAGTTAGCGTTCTTGGGTCTTTACCATTAAGCAGCAAGCTCCCAATGCAAATGCTTCCTTGTGGGACCGTTTGCAGCACAGCTTTGGCAATTGTGCTTTTACCAGACCCTGAAGGACCAACAAGTGCAAGTCGATCGCCAGAGGCAATGCTCAAATCCAGACCGTCAAGTGTCCAGTTGTGACAGCTTGGATAACGCATCCGCAACTGTTTAATTTGAAGGACATGCCCTGAAGAAATGGGCATAAGTAGTAGCGAGGGTTGTAGAGCCTGAATAGCATGGATTTATCCTCTAGGTCGAATGCTGAACGCCACCTCCCTTACAGATTCAACTCAGGCCAAGTCGGCCTGTAGTTCTGTACTGTCTGGAGAGCCCCAGCTGAGATCACATCAAATTCTTACCGCTGATGACTACGGCATTCCATTACCAGATTGGCTAAGAAATTGCTTAGAACATATACCGCCTGGGATTGGACAAAGTTGTCCAACAGATGCGGAAGCATTACTTGCCGCATCATTTGATTTAGCCTTCCAATTACATGAAGGGCAATTTCGCGCAAGTGGAGAGCCTTACATAGTTCACCCCATAGCCGTAGCTGATCTGTTACGCGATATAGGAGCAAGTGCCAGCGTTATCGCCGCAGGATTCCTTCATGACGTAGTAGAAGATACTGATGCAACACCGGGTCAATTAGAAGAGTACTTCGGGAGTGAAGTAAAAGAATTAGTAGAAGGAGTGACAAAGTTAGGGGGTATTCATTTCACCAATCGCACCGAAGCACAGGCAGAAAACCTACGCAAAATGTTTCTGGCAATGGCCAGCGATATCAGAGTCGTACTGGTAAAGCTTGCCGATAGGCTTCACAATATGCGAACTATTAGCTCCCTTCAGTCAGAAAAGCAGCAACGCATTGCTAGAGAAACGCGTGAAATATATGCACCTTTAGCCAATCGTCTTGGAATTGGTCGCTTTAAATGGGAACTAGAGGATTTAGCCTTTAAGCTCCTAGAACCAGAAGCATTTCGCGAAATCCAGCAACAAGTTGCTACAAAACGCAGTGAGCGTGAAGAGCGATTGTCAATCACTAAGGAGTTGCTACGAGAGCGACTTGAATCTGCAGGACTTAAGAACTGTGAAGTCAGTGGTCGCCCTAAGCACCTATATGGGATCTGGGGGAAGATGCAACGACAACAAAAGGCTTTTCATGAAATCTTTGATGTAGCCGCATTAAGAATAATTGTACCCAGTGTCGAAACTTGCTACAGAGCATTGGCAGTCGTACATGACACTTTCAGGCCTATACCTGGACGCTTCAAAGACTATATAGGCCTTCCAAAGCCAAACGGTTATCAATCACTGCATACCGCTGTTATTGGTCGACATCGTCCAATTGAAGTCCAAATACGAACTCCTGAGATGCATCGTGTAGCGGAGTTTGGAATCGCTGCTCATTGGAAATATAAGGAAGGCGGGTCGCCCGCTGCAGGCAGCACTGAAAGGTTCAATTGGCTTCGTCAACTGGTAGAATGGCAACAAGAAGGAGGTAATAATGACCATAATGACTACCTAGCCTCTATAAAAGAAGACCTATTCGACGAAGAAGTATTTGTATTTACCCCCAAAGGGGATGTCGTCGGCCTTCGAAAAGGATCAACTGCTGTGGATTTTGCATATCGAATTCATTCCGAAGTAGGAAATCATTGCCATGGTACACGTATAAATGATCGAATATATACATTATCGACTCCTTTGAAGAATGGAGATTTTGTAGAAATTCTTACTAGTCGAACTGCACACCCAAGCCTCGATTGGCTAAATTTCGTGGCCACTCCAACAGCTCGTAATCGTATACGTCAATGGTATAAGAGAAGTCATCGTGGAGAGACTATTCAGCGTGGAAAGGCACTATTGGAACGTGAGCTCGGGAGAGATGGTTTTGATGCATTACTAAATAGCGATGCAGTAACAAAAGTAGCCGAACGATGCAATCTTCAGTCCACGGAAGACCTGCTTGCAGCTCTTGGTTTCGGGGCACTAACACTACATCAAGTCCTTAACCGTCTTAGAGAGGAGGTTCGGCTACAAGCTATCACCCATGACTCTTCAATCAACAACATAGATGTAGCGAAACAGCTAGAAACACAATCAGAAGCGAATGCTACAAAAAATCCACTTGTTCGTGGTGTACCTATTCTTGGAGTTGAAGGTCTTGATTATCGACTCGGTGGGTGCTGTAGTCCACTTCCTGGAGAACCAATTTTAGGGACAGTGGCCTTAGGAAATCATGGAATCACTATCCATCGTCAAGACTGTTCTAACATAACGTCAATACCAAGTGAACGACGTTTACCAGTTCATTGGAATCACAGTCCTTCTATTAAAGATGAAAGATTCCCAGTGCAATTAAGAATTGAAGTTATAGATCGAGTAGGGATTCTCAAGGATATTCTTATGCGTTTATCTGATAGCAGGATCAATGTAAGCGATGCACGGGTAAAAACTGCCTACAGCAAGCCAGCATGCATTGATCTCAAAGTTGAACTTGCAAGTGCAAAGCAGCTCAACACTACTATGGAGCAAATTCGCGCAATGGCTGATGTTCTTGACATAGCTCGTGTTGGCTTAGGTTAATCCATATGAATTTGAATTGTTCAACCTTACAAGTTAAGGAACTCAATGAATGGTTTAAAAAATCCTCTACTATCTCTCACTTTTGAAGATGCTATTGAGAGTCTGGGAGATGTTTACTGGGATGTAGTTGAAGCAGCCGATTTCCCAATTACTAAGTTGCGTTTTCGAAATAATGCCATACTTAATCAACTAGATATTCCGCCAAAATCCGTAACAGACCACAACTTTGAAGAAGCATATGGAGAATTCGCCAGTCGCGCTCCCCTTTTAGCACTCAGGTACCACGGATACCAATTCGGAACTTACAACCCGTTGCTTGGTGACGGACGTGGTTTTCTATATGGACAACTTCGTGATCGTTTTGGACAACTACAAGATTTAGGGACAAAAGGTTCTGGCAAAACTCCTTGGAGTAGAGGAGGTGATGGCCGGCTGACTCTGAAAGGTGGAGTTCGCGAGATTATTGCTAGTGAAGCACTTCATAAGCTTGGTGTTAAAACCAGCCGAACTCTTTCACTAGTTGAAACTGGCGAAGATCTTTGGCGTGAAGACGAGCCATATCCCACAAGAAGCGCCGTCATGGTTCGTATGGCTGAAACTCACTTACGTTTCGGGACCTGTGAGAGATTACTCTATCTTCAAGATCCTATTCATCTTGAAAAATTGCTGAGACATGTTGTTATTAACTACTACTCAGAAATTGCAAATAATTTCCCCATCGATCCGAAGTTTCCTGTGTGCACATTGCAAAGACAGCTTCTGGCTTTCTATGGACAACTCGTCAATCGAGTGGCAAAGCTAGTAGCTGAATGGATGTCAGCCGGATTCGTGCACGGTGTACTGAATACCGACAATATGTCTCTCACTGGAGAAAGCTTTGACTATGGCCCATTTGCTTTTATTAATCAATGGAATCCGGATTTTACTGCTGCCTACTTCGACCAGACCGGACTATATGCCTTCGGTCGTCAACCATCTGTCTGCCATAACAATCTACGACTATTACAAAAGCCGTTGGCAATGCTGATCCCTCATAAAGGAATGGAGGAACTGTTGGAAGGTTTTGGTGAAACATATAAAAACCATTTAAGTTTCTGCCTCACTAGACGCCTTGGCTTGGCTAAGCATCCCAAGAAATTAGATGAAAATATGACCACCACGAAAACTAACAGCGACTACCTGATAGAAAAAACTTTGCAGTTATCTAAAAGTTGGAATATTGATTATGGGGTTTTATTTAATAAATTAACTGAGCATATTACCAAGAATGGCTTACCCAGTGAGCCTGAAGTATTGAATACAATGCTTATAAATTTAACACCACCACCTCGTCAGGAATGGTTGACCTGGAGAGATGCTTGGTGGGCCTATCAAAATGCCTCAGTTGAAGTGATTACAAAAGAAAAGGAAGAAATACCATCTAGGCTAAAACGATGGAACATCTTGCAAATACCTACCCAATCAGTCATTGCTCGTTTATGGAGTTCTATTTATGAAGAAGATGATTGGGGGCCATTAAATAATTGGCTGGAATCAATAGCTTAGACTTAAATGAAATCAAATCTAGGCATCATATCTTTTTCTTTTCCTCTTAGAGAGCCTCTCTAGTAACACATAAATAATTATCCCCACAACAATTGATGTAACTAAACCGGCCAACATAGATCCCACCACTAAACGACCACTAAATAACAAACCCTGCGACCATACATCTCTCAATGAAAATTGTCTAAGCACATCATCACTAGGCTCACTAACTAAAATGTATGTACCAATCTGATAATTAATCCAATAAAGTGGCAAATAGGTAATTGGATTACTTATCCAAGTACCTATTACAGCCAAGAGAATATTGCCTCTTAATAACTTCGCGAGAGCAATCCCCAAAAGTGTCTGCACCCCAAATAAAGGAAAGAATCCACTGAAAACTCCAGCTGCTAACCCACGCGCACGTTCTCCAGAGGTCCCTTCCTGGTTCCATAACCACAAAAATAGCCTTTGGAGTCGATAAATTAGGTTGCGAATAAACTTGAACATAAATTCGAGTCTCCTGAACCCTGGCATCACAGCCTGGAGTAGTTCAAATGCAGGTCCAAAGGTGAACTGTTAATGACTATTGACCCTCTTAACGTCCAAACAATCGCCGCTATAGCAACGGCAGTGGCTGCAGAGCAAGGTGGAATTGCAGTAATACGAGTCTCTGGTCCTGCAGCATCAAAAGTTGTACAAAGCATAGTCTCAATACCTGGGAACCAAGTTTGGGCAAGTCATCACGTGCTTTATGGCCATGTAATGGACAAAACAGGTAAAGAGCAAGTCGATGAAGTTTTGGTTTTGATCATGAACGCCCCAAGAAGTTTTACGGGAGAAGACATAGTAGAAATCCACTGTCATGGTGGATTAATAGCTGTTCAAAGAGTGCTTGAACAAGTCCTGGCTCACCCCGAAGTAAGAAGAGCAATGCCTGGTGAGTTCAGTCAACGTGCAGTTATGAATGGTCGTCTAAGTCTTACCCAAGCTGAAGCCATTAGGGATTTAGTGGCAGCCAGAACTTATAGAGCCGCAGAGCTTGCAATGACTGGAGTTGATGGAGGAATACAACGTCACATTAATAAGCTGAGAGAAACATTGCTGGATCAACTCAGTGAGATAGAAGCCAGAGTGGACTTTGAAGATGAACTACCCATCCTTGACGGGCAAAAGCTCTTAGACGAACTAATTAAGGTTCAACTCGCCTTACAAGGGCTAGTTGAAGATGCAAATAGAGGTGCCTTGCTCCGCCAGGGTCTAAAAGTGGCAATCATTGGTCGCCCAAATGTTGGCAAGAGTTCCCTGCTTAATAGGCTCAGTCGACGTGAGCGAGCAATAGTCGCTGATCTACCAGGAACAACACGAGATCTACTCGAGAGTGAAATTGTTTTGGAAGGTGTCCCAATCATGCTTCTTGATACTGCTGGAATTCGCTCAACTAACGATGAACTTGAACAACTTGGGATTGCAAGAAGCCACAAAGCATTAATGGCTGCTGACGTTGCAATTCTTGTGTTTGATCTCGCATTAGGTTGGAGGGAAGAGGATGATGCACTTCTTGCCAATATTCCTACGGGCATCCCAAAGCTTATTGTCGGCAATAAAGCTGATATTGCTAACCAGTCAATAATCACTCTCCCAAAAGGGCATGCCGCTAAAGGAATTAACTATGTCACATACAGCGCACATACCAATGAAGGTGAACAAGCTCTCATTGCTGAGTTACTAGAAAAGTGTGGTACTGCCCAAACTGAAGGTTTGATTTTTGCACTAAATGAAAGGCAACGGGATCTGGCAACTCTTGCAGCTGCTGCTTTAGAAAGAACCAAGGAAGTTGCCAAGCAAAAATTACCATGGGATTTCTGGAGCATTGATTTACGAGAAGCCATCAAGAAACTAGGTGAGCTCACAGGTGAAGAGATCACAGAGCCAGTACTCGACAGAATCTTTTCGCGCTTCTGTATTGGGAAGTGAAGCAATGCATCTATGACAAAAACTCATGCCAAATAAGCTATTAAGAAGACACTCACCTTGAAAGCATCGTGGATCTACATAGTCCAGCGATAAACCGTCTTGTAGACGAATGGCTCCAGGAAGATTTAGGACGTGGAGATTTAACAGCTCCAGCTGTTGAAAATATCATTGGTTCTGCTTATTGGATTGCCAAGCAATCAGGTGTTTTCTGTGGTGGTGGGTTGGTTCAAAAAATCTTTCAGCGACTGAATCAAGCAATAAAGGTCAAATTACTTGTTGAAGATGGAAGCTATTTCAATGCAAATCAAAGACTTCTAGAGTTACATGGTTCAGCAGACTTGCTGGCAGCAGGAGAAAGAACAGCATTAAATATTGCGATGCACCTCTCCGGCATTGCCACGGCCACAGCCAAACTGGTGAAAGAGTTAGAAGGAACAAAGGTCAAACTTGTCGATACTCGAAAAACAACTCCAGGCCTTCGTGTTTTAGAGAAATATGCAGTGCGCTGTGGAGGAGGTACTAATCACCGTCTCGGTCTTGATGATGCCGCCATGCTGAAAGAAAACCACATAGCTTGGTCAGGAGGCCTTGAAGATGCAGTGAAGGCAATACGAATACAAGCACCATGGCCAACAAAGATTATTGTTGAAGCCGAAACTCCTGTACAGGCGGAGCAAGCTATCCAGGCTGGAGCTGATGGAATCTTGCTTGATGAAATACCACCAGGAATTCTTAAAGAATTGGTTCCAAGATTACGCTCTTTAGCCTCAATCCGTAGCAAAGATGATGGACCACAAGAGATTGTGCTAGAAGCTTCAGGGGTGAATCCGGTTGATTTACAAGCTTATGCAGAAACCGGAATTGATCTTATTTCAAGCAGCGCACCCATCACAAAAAGTTCTTGGATCGACTTCAGTATGAGATTTGAGTCCGATATTACTGAACACATAGCCACTCAAAAAGATGGCAAAAATCCCTTTAAAAAATAAAGATACAACAGCAACCAATGCTCAACCTCTACAAAACCCTACGGAAACAACTTCTAGTAGCCATAGAGAAGACAATCCAGGATATTGCCCCCTCCCCACAAAGCTCAGGGAGGGCTCTAGATCCACAATTAGTCGCTGCAAGCAAGCCTGAATTTGGTGATTTCCAAGTAAATATCGCTTTATCATTAGCCAAGGAGCTAAAGCAATCCCCTCATGGAATCGCCATGAGAATTGTTGAGAATCTGAACATTGATCAAGACTTCTCAGCTCTATGCAACGCTCCTCAGATAGCAGGCCCTGGGTTCATAAACCTTAGAATCAAAAACCAATGTCTCGTTGCAGAGATACAAGCTCGTATAAAAGATAAACGTCTAGGCGTGCCATTAATAAATAGCGAAACACCAGACGCAATTACTCCCACAGTTGTAGTGGATTTTTCAAGTCCGAATATTGCCAAAGAGATGCATGTGGGTCATTTGCGCTCGACAATTATTGGAGATTCACTAGCGAGAGTATTGGAATTTCGCGGTTATTCAGTTTTGCGAATCAATCACGTTGGAGATTGGGGTACACAATTTGGAATGTTGATCACTCACCTTAAGGAAGTGGCACCGGAAGCATTAGAAACCGCCAATGCTGTTGATCTAGGTGACCTTGTAACCTTTTATCGTGAAGCAAAGCAACGCTTTGATACGGATGCAGTTTTTCAAACCACCTCGCGAGATGAAGTGGTCAAGCTTCAAAGGGGCGATCCACTAGCCAAGAAAGCATGGGAGTTACTATGTGAACAATCACGCCAAGAATTCAAAAAAATCTACGACTATCTTGATGTTAAACTTAGCGAACGCGGAGAGTCATTTTATAATCCATATCTCCAGAATGTAGTAGATGATCTCAATAAAAAAGGAATGCTTGTCACTGACGAAGGTGCGAAGTGTGTATTCCTTGATGGCATGTATGGCAAAAGCGGAAAGCCTCTACCAATAATCATTCAAAAGAGCAATGGAGGTTTCAACTACGCAACAACCGACTTGGCTGCCTTGAGATATCGTTTTGCCACACCTCCAGAAGGAGATGGAGCTTGTAGATTGATCTATGTGACCGATGCAGGTCAATCCAACCACTTTCAAGGGGTTTTTCAAGTCGCCAAACTTGCCAATTGGATTCCAAAAGCTAGTCGGGTTGAGCATGTACCATTCGGTTTAGTACAAGGAGAAGATGGGAAAAAACTCAAAACACGATCAGGGGATACCATACGCCTACGTGATCTCCTAGATGAAGCCATTGATCGAGCAGAGGCTGATCTACGTAGACGCTTGAAAGAAGAAAGTCGAGAAGAAACTGAAGTCTTCATTACCCGTGTATCTAAGGCAGTAGGTCTTGCCGCCGTGAAATATGCTGATTTAAGCCAAAATAGAGTTACAAACTACCAATTCAGCTTTGATCGAATGCTTTCTCTTCAAGGAAATACAGCACCCTATCTTCTATATGCCTTAGTACGAATAGCTGGTATTAGCCGAAAAGGGGGGAGTCTTGACATTCAAGGTTCGAGTCTTGAATTTAAAGAGCCACAGGAGTGGGCGCTAATTCGAGAACTCCTGAGATTTGATGAAACAATTGCCGAAGTGGAAGAGGAGTTATTACCAAATCGTCTATGTAATTATTTATTTGAACTAAGCCAAGTTTTTAATCGCTTCTACGATCAAGTTCCTGTTTTAAAGGCAAGTCAACCTTATCGAGATAGCAGATTAGCCCTTTGTCGTCTTACAGCAGACACTCTCAAATTGGGGATGAGTCTGCTTGGTCTACCTATCCTGGAGAGGATGTAATGGAATTTGGTCAAAAATCCATGCCATTGCAATGGCCTGTTCCTCGAAACGCAGTAGAAAATATGCATCCATATACAGCTCCTTTGGAAGGACGTAGAAACCTATTAAGGCTCGACTTTAATGAGAACACTATCGGACCCAGTCCAATGGTAATCAAAGCTCTAAGAAATATTCCTGCCAGGCAAATCTCTATCTACCCCGAATACAACGGCTTACAAGAAGCAGTGGTTTCAAATTTGAGTATCTCAAAGTCAGGCGCAGCATTGCAATCTGAACAAATAGGGTTGTTCAACGGAGTAGATGCGGCAATTCATGCAATTTTTCACGCTTACGGAAATCCAAATGAGCACCTATTAACCACTAATCCCACTTTCGGTTACTACACCCCCTGCGCTCACATGCAAGGTATGAGCATTATTTCCATTCCATACGCAGGAAAGAAATTCATATTCCCTCTTGAAGAAATCCGTGAAGCATTACTAAATAAGAAGCCAAAAATTTTACTTATATGTAATCCCAATAATCCAACTGGGACAAGACTAGCTGCAACAACAATCCTGGAACTAGCCAAACTGGCTCCTAAAACTCTTGTCGTTGTTGATGAGCTATACGAAGCCTTCTCTGGCGATAGTGTCTTGCCTTTCGTAGATTTCAATACCACTCAGAACCTTGTGGTTTTAAGATCATTATCCAAAACAGCAGGTTTAGCAGGACTTCGCATTGGATTCGCCATTGCAAACTCATATGTTATTGAGCGTACAAAGCGCGTCACCGGTCCCTATGACATCAACAGTTTTGCCGTCATAGCAGCTTTGGCAGCTCTGAAAGACCAAGATTATGTTGATAACTATGTAGAAGAAGTCTTACGGGCAAAGGCTTGGTTGAAAAAACAATTAGAAGCAAGCGGGACTAGACATCATATGGATGGAGGGAACTATTGCTTAATCTGGCCAAAACATAACTCTTTAAAAATCGAAACCCATCTCAAAGATGAAGGTATTCTTGTCAGGAATATGAACAACAAATTATCCATCGAAAACTCTCTTAGAGTGAGTATCGGGACAACAAAACAAATGCAAATATTCTGGGAAGTTTTTATGAGACTTGATCACACATCAAGCTAAAATTCAATTCAATGCAATAGTTTAATTATAGTATTTTCCAAACTATTGCTCGATACCTTAAATATCTTACCTACTTTTTGTACCTCTATATCTTTCATTTCTTCTAGGAAAGGTTCAACTCCTTGCAAGTCACACTTACTTGAGGGAGTATCTCTCAAATACTGAACAGGAATGACAAACTTTGGTCTTAGCTGTCTTACTACTTGAGCGGCCTCAAGTCCGTTATATACCTTCGCTCCACCACCTACAGCAATAATCAAAACATCTGGACGTCCCAATAAAATTTTATCTTCTCCACTAAGAGGCGCTGCACTACCTCCCAAATGAGCAAATCTCATACCAGCTTGACTCCATTGCCAGAGCGTAGCTTGCCCAAAACGACGTCCTCCCAGGCGATCATGAGGTGCAGTAAATCCTTCAAAATTAATTCCAGCAACACGATAGGAACCTGGCTTAACTAGAAAAACTCCTTTAGCAACCCTCGCTCCTTCATCAGCCAACTCAGAACTAGCCAAAATCACATTAGCTCTCAATCTGGGCTCCTTCAATCCAGCTGCACATCCAACAGATTGGAAAGGGTTGAGCAAAACAGAACGTCCACCACCCTTTATCAAGAGCGCACTGTGCCCATAGCTCCTAATTTCAACAGCACCAGCAAAGCCAGGACTTAAAAAGCAAAAGCACAATCCCAATGATGAGGCAAGCGTCCTGCCTAGAAGCCTTAAAAGATTAAAATGAGCTGACATGAAAAAAGCATGACGCCCCAGAAAATTAGCAGTGCACTTAAAAGGATTCAGCTAAATTCAAAAAATTACTCAGCAATTGATGGCCTGATTGAGTTAAGACACTTTCCGGATGAAATTGAACTCCCTGGAGATGAAGGTATTGACGGTGTTGAAGCCCCATAATTGTGCCATCTTCTAGCCAAGCAATAACTTCCAAGCAGTCCGGCAAAGTCTTCCTTTCAGCAATCAAACTGTGGTATCTCGTGGCAATTAAAGGCTGAGGCAAGCCCTCAAAAATCCCCTCACCTTCATGCATCACCGGTGATGTTTTTCCATGCATTAATTCATTTGCTCTAACGACTCGACCTCCATATGCTTGTGCCAAAGCTTGATGGCCTAAACAGACGCCAAGAGTTGGAGTCGTAGGAGACACCTCAACCAATACATCCAAACAGACACCCGATTGATCTGGATCCCCAGGACCAGGAGACAAGAGAATCGCATCAGGTTTTAGTTTTTTAATCTCCTTTATAGACAAAGCATCATTACGCTCAACACATATTTCATTGGCTATAGGATGGGAGGAAGAAAGTTCACCCAAGTACTGAACAAGGTTGAAAGTAAAGCTGTCGTAGTTGTCAATTACCAAAAGCATGGAGATGCCAGGGGCTTAAAACCCAATACGAAATAAAAAAGGAGGTAGTAATAACAAGGTAGCTATCAAAAGTGAGCTAATCGAGGCAACAAGCACTGCTGCAGCGGCACAATCTTTTGCAATACGCGCAAGTGGATGGAAGCGACGACCAATCGCAAGATCCACGACCGCCTCAATTGCAGTATTGATTAACTCCAACACCAATACAGCTGTAACTGTCAGCACTAATACAGCCAAGTCAATGAAAGCAAGTTTGAGCCAAATCGCCAAACTAAAGACAAGTACCCCAATCAATACATGGATACGAAAATTACGCTGACTTCGGAAGCTATACAAAAGCCCCTGAGTCGCATAGCGAAAGCTAGCTGGTAAATCGCTAGCAATTCGCCAAGCCCCTCTGCGTGATGCTTTCGGGGAATGGCTAGAAAGTGACGTAACTCTTTCAGATAGCAAATTTGTAGTCTCAGGATACATTCGTGATCTTTGCACTTTCTTCGTGAGGGCCTTGAACCTTAGCGTTCAACTGCATAAGTTGCTTCTGGCAACTCAGCATGCTTTGCAAAGTATTTGGGGTGAGGTGATCCCAGCCCAAAAGATGGAGGAATCCATGACTAACTAGCCATCGAAGTTCCATTGCTAAAGAGTGATTTAGCTCCTTGGCTTGATGTAGTGCTGTTGGAACAGATATAACAATGTCTCCCAATTCAATAAATTTCAATTGAGGGTAAGCAAAGCTTTCATCTAAAGCTGGGAATGAAAGAACATCGGTTTTTTCATTCTTCTCTCGCCACTGAGCATTCAGTTTAGTAATGGTTACATCATCAATAAATTGTAGTCCCATACTAAAAGAAGAAGATTGTCTAATTAATTCTGGGCAAGAGAAAGTGACGTCAGTGCGAAGCAATTGGATCCAATGTGTTAAATCCTTATACCAAGGCTCAGATTTAGTTAAAAGAAGCTTAGTAGAGACATCCAAAATACCTAAGGAATTATAGCCCTGGAAACCAGTAAAAGCTAAGTCAAGATCTAAACCTAGAGAGCCTTCCATCATTTAGTTTCTTCTCTTCATTAATGAGGAAGACTTGGTCGGCCCAACCATGCAATTATTACAATAAATCCCACAAAACCAACCGCTGTAAAGCCAAAATGAAGAAGACTCTGACTCCCCTTTTTAACCATATTTCTCATCGCTAACTTCACAAAGCTAGGTGGAGGGGTGCCCTTAATGTTGCGATTCTTCTTGCTTGAGTCTTTATTCATTAAATCGTCCTCAATGCTCTGAATCTATGCCAGGACGGTCTACACCTTTACGCAATAAAGCCTGAATAAAAATATTAAGTTCACCATTCATGACAGCCTGTACATCTGTTGTTTCTTCAGCCGTCCTTAAATCTTTAACCATCTGATAAGGATGAAAGACATAATTTCTTATTTGGTTTCCCCATGCGGCCTCAACTATGTCACCTCGAATATCTGCAATTTCAGCTGCACGTTGTTCTTGAGCAACGACCATTAATTTAGCTTTTAACAAAGCCATTGCCTTCTCTTTATTCTGAAGCTGTGAGCGCTCTTGAGTACATCTCACGGACAATCCAGTTGGCAAATGAAGAATACGCACAGCAGTTTCTACTTTGTTGACATTTTGACCTCCAGCTCCCCCTGATCTACTAGTCGTCACTTCTAAATCCTTTTCAGGTATCTCTAACTCCACTTCATTATCTAGTTTCGGCATAACCTCAACTCCAGCAAAACTAGTTTGTCGTTTGTCATTGGCATTAAAAGGAGAAATTCTTACCAATCGATGAGTCCCTTTCTCATTTTGCAAATACCCATATGCATAGCGACCATCAATCTCAACAGTGGCACTCTTGATACCTGCTTCCTCCCCTTCTGAAATTTCATCGACAATTACCTTCATTCCTTGATCCTCTGCCCATCTCGTATACATACGAAGGAGCATCTGAGCCCAGTCCTGAGCATCTGTTCCACCAGCACCAGCATTAATCGAAAGCACTGCCCCCTCTTTGTCATAAGGGCCATTCAAAAGGCGTTCTAACTCCCATCGATCTAATTCAACCCTTAACTTATTCAAGCCTGATTGAGCCTCACCCAGCAATTCTTCATCTGGATCTAGATCGTACAACTCAATAGTGGCCTGAGCGTCTTTAACTGCACTGCGCCATCGTTCCAACTGTCCTAACTGCGCTTTAACCTCATCCAGTTGTCTCATCTGTTTCTGTGCATTCTTCTGATCGTTCCAAAAATTTGGCTGGGCTGCCACTTGTTCAAGGTCCAGCTGAAAAGCTTTTAATGCAGGGACGTCAAAGACAGTCCTGAGCATTGCTCAGGCGATCAGAAAGTACAGAAAGATCACGTTTGAAATCGGTTAGATCTAGCAATTTCGTTGCTATCTCAACAGATTTAACGGTGTCAGTAGATGAATCCTTCATAGGATCAACATGAAGTCAGCATTTTCAAATGGCCAAGATTGAGATCTACACCTGGCAGACCTGCCCATTTTGCCTAAGAGCAAAAGCACTACTTGATAGTAAAGGGGTTAGTTATGAAGAACATGCGATTGATGGTGATTCAATAGCACGGCTGGCGATGACAGAAAGAGCAGATGGGAGAACCACAGTTCCCCAAATCTTTATCAATGACAAGGGAATTGGAGGCTGTGATGAGCTCCATGCACTGGAAAGGTCAAAAGAATTAGACATCTTGCTTGATGTGAAGCACTAAAACCAATGAAACAACTTTTCGTGCTTGATCCTGTTGAGCAGATCAACCCAGCCAAAGACTCTTCAGCAGCTTTGATGCAAGCTGCTCATCGAGCTTCCATTGAGGTTTGGGCATGTATGCCCTCTGACTTGCAAGCCAGAGGGGACAAAGCATGGGTAGTTGCAAGCCCAATTATTCCTGAACCATGGATAAAAATCGCTCCCCCACGCAGCCAATCATTAACTGAATTCACGTGCATCTGGATGCGAAAAGATCCACCTGTAGATGAAGCGTTTTTATATGCAACCCACTTACTGGAAGTCGCAGAAAGAGATGGTGTACTGGTTTTGAATAAGCCAGCTTCATTAAGAGCGTGGAATGAAAAGCTTGGAGCGCTTCGTTTCAGTGGCCTAATGGCCTCAACACTTGTAGCTAGCAGAGTCGAAGAGCTGGAAGCCTTTGCTCGTGAGAATGGAGAAGTCGTCTTAAAACCCCTCGGAGGGAAGGGAGGTCAAGGAGTTATAAGAATCGCTAAGGATGCTCCTGGACTAGGGGCCCTCTTAGAACTAATCACGGACCAAGAAAGGTTGCCAGTAATGATGCAACGTTTTTTGCCTGAAGTAATCAATGGAGATAAGCGGATCTTATTAGTAAATGGGAAACCTCTCGGCGCTGTAAATCGTCGCCCCAAAAAAGGAGACTTTAGAAGCAACCTCGCATTAGGAGGCCAACCAGAAGCAACCCATCTCACAATTCGTGAGCAAGAGATATGTGAGGAACTTGAGCCCTCATTAAGAAATGAAGGTCTTTTTTTTGTTGGAATTGATGTAATTGGAGGCATGTTAAGTGAAATTAATGTCACTAGTCCTACTGGGATCAGGGAAGTAGAACGCCTTATGAATATTCCCCTTGGAGATCAAGTTATAAATCGATTACTGGATGAGTTGAGTTGAAAATTTTGTCTCAAATCAAGCTGATCAGCAAGAACAGCAAGCTTCAGCCCCACTTCTTGCAACTCCCTATCAGCTAGTGAACCCCTGACCAAACCGGCACCAGCAGTCAAATGAAGGTTTTTACCTTTTGAATATCCACAGCGAATAGCAACTCTGAACTCTGCGTCTCCAGAACTATCAATCCATCCAATCGGGGCTGCATAACTACCCCTCTCAAATGGTTCTAAAGAGCGAAGCCAACTCATAGCCTCCTTTCGAGGCAGCCCTGCTACTGCTGGTGTTGGATGCAATGCTTCTACCAAGTGAAGAGGTGATCGAGAATTTGAATCAGCCGTTATTGGCGTATGCAAATGCACTAAATGACCATGGCGAGAAAGCTGAGGACACCTAGGACGACGTGGCTGGAGCCCTTGGCTCAGAAGTTGATCACTAATTGAAGAAACAACCAATTCATGTTCTCTTCTATCTTTTTCGGATCGCAAAAGTGCCTGTCCATCATCATCTCTACTTGCAGTACCGGCCAAAGCATCACTTCTCAATTGCCCCCGTCTAAGACTGACAAGGCGCTCAGGGGAAGCTCCAAAGAAGGATTCATTAAGGCTGTGCTGCCAAAGGAAACGGCAGCTACCTGCCTGGTACTTCCTTAAGCGGAAGAGAATTCCTAATGGGTCTAATGGAGCATGCAGCAATATTGACTGACGAACTGCAAGAACTAACTTCTTCAACTCTCCTTTCTCTACAAGCTCTATCGCACGATTCAATGCTGGACGATAACAATCTTCCCACTGATGAGGTTCTGTAATCCCCAATGGACTTTCACATGAGTATCTATATCCTTCAGAGGATTTCAATAACATTTCACGCATCAACCAAAGTTGCTCTGCAAGCTCCCTAGCATCTGCCTCATGAGTCGCTGTAGCATTCAATCGCAACCAACCCAATTGACCTTGTCTAGTCAATTGCCAACGAGGGAGGACAGCTTGCACTGCCGGAGGGATTCCTACCTTGGCCTTTCTTTCTGAAGGATTCTCAAAAAACGAAAATGCTAAAAAAATTCTTGGAAGTGCTTGAGCAGGGGCTTCTGGCGTTAAATCTTTGAGTCTTCCAAGAGTGGCATCGCTAAATCGTTGTGCAAGTTCAAACCTCCTCGAACCAACCAAATCAAAATGCTGACATTCTCCTGATGCTGCAATACAAAGCCCTGGAGACCCATCCCAAAGAAAACGGAAGTTCTGCTCAGAGCCTAAACAAGGTAATTGATAAAGAGGATCTACTCCTCTAATTGGTAACGCCAAACTCAATACACACTCCTCAACCTCACGCTCTTTCCAGCCTTTGGCTACCGCAGTCAGAATGTCTGTAAAAGTTGGGCCAGCCGTCATACCAAGTGCGAGCTGATCAAAGGACTTCTCAAATGTATAAACCGTCACTAGCAAAAAAGGGGGTTAAATCCATGCAAGAGGGTCAGGATGTTGCATCCCTTTACGCCGCAAAGACTGAAAGGAAACGGCTCTGGAGGGCGGCTATCAAATGGCCTTTGTACTCAGTCGCTGTTATGCCAGTGCTTTTGGCAGCAGGCTGGAAACTTGGATCAAGTGAAACTTTGCGAATAAACCAATTTCTTGGATTTCTTCTAGCTTCTGTGTTGCTTTTGCTTTGGGAAAACCTAACTAATGATCTTTTTGATGCTGAAACTGGTATAGATGAACTAAATAAGCCACATTCAGTTGTTGCTCTGGTAGGTACAGCCCAGCCAGTAAAGCGAGTTGCATATATGGCACTCTCTTTAGGCTTGGGATTAATCCTTCTTTTGGCATTCAACAGCAGTATCTCAGTCTTATTTCTGGTTTTAGGAAGTTGTTTCCTAGGTTATTTATATCAAGGTCCACCTTTTAGGCTTGGGTACCAAGGGCTTGGAGAACCTTTGTGCTGGTTAGCTTTTGGGCCACTGGGAACTGCCGCTGCATTGATGGTCTTGTCCCCAATGAACAGCAATCAATCAGGGATACCTTGGGGAACCGCGACCCTACTTGGAGCAGGACCTGCACTAGCGACAACACTAGTCCTCTTTTGCTCACATTTTCATCAAGTAGCCGAAGATAAAGCACATGGGAAAAGATCCCCATTAGTGCGTCTAGGTACACGCCGTGCAGCAACACTTGTCCCTTGGTTTGTATTGTTAACACTGGCACTTGAGTGGTTGCCAGTTATTCGAGGAGAGTGGCCCATTACAGCCCTAATGGGGATCATCGGGTTGCCTTCTGGTATCGCTCTAATACGATTACTCAAGAAGCACCACAATCAACCTGAGCGAGTCAGCGGAAGCAAATTCTTAGCCTTACGTTTTCAAGCTTTAAATGGTTTGGGTTTAAGTCTTGGTCTTGCACTTACACCTGTTTTAGGAAGTGAATTAGTGAATCAACTCTGACCTAATGCTTTATACCCTTAATGTAAAACCTTTTTCTTTTAGTCTCACTGAACCACTTGTTACCTCCAAGAGGACACTACAACAAAAGCATGGATGGTTAATTCGACTAGAAAGTCAGACTGGTCAATTGGGATGGGGTGAAGTTTCTCCACTTAATTTGTCTGAACTGAAGATATGCGAAAGTCTTTTAGATGGGTTTAATGATACTCAAAGCAGACAAGAGTTAGAAGATGGTACAAGAACTTGGCCTGGTCCCTTAGCGTTTGGATTAGGTGCCGCCTTGGCTGAAATCGATGGTCTTGTTGGATCGAATAACAAAACCGGTTGGCTAAAGTCTCCCCCTTCAGCAATTTTGCTCCCGAATAACAAATTAATCTTAAGTAAAATTAATTTCTTAGTAAAAGATCCTCAGACAAAGAGCCAACCGCTCACCCTGAAATGGAAAGTGGCCGTTGAAACGCAAGCTAAAGAGAAGGAGCTATTGCATCGAATTTTGGAACTCTTACCTTCTGAAACTCGCCTCAGAATTGATGCAAATGCAAGCTGGAGTCTTGAAGAAGCTAAACATTGGGCTAATCAACTGGTTAATGAGCCTCGTCTGGAATGGTTAGAACAGCCTTTGGCTGCACATGATTTTGAAGGCCTTCGTGAACTATCTGAACAAGTACCGATAGCCCTTGACGAATCACTAGTGGCAAATCCATCTTTAAGAAAAGAATGGCAAAGCTGGCAAATCCGACGCCCCCTTCTTGACGGTGACCCAAGGCTTTTACTGCAAGAGCTAAATCAAGGATTGGGCTACAGAGTCCTAAGCACAGCTTTTGAAACTGGTATTGGTCTCCGTTGGCTCCACCATTTGGCTGCCCTCCAACAAAAAGGACCAACACCCACCGCGCCCGGACTTGCTCCAGGCTGGTGTCCTAATAATCGACTACTGTTTTGCAATGACCCCCATAAAGTTTGGGAAGCCGCATGCAAGAGCTAATCGTTCTTAAATGCGATCCCACAAAAATTGAAGACTGCACTCAAAAGCTTTCCGACGCAATCGGAAGAGGTGCTTGGGTGCAGTTATTGCCAAAGAGTGGGAAAAGAATCTCTCTTCGGCCTGCGCTCTTACCAAAAGGGCCTGGAGTAATCATCACGAGTGGAGGAACTTGTGGTGGCCCTCATGAATGTCTACAGCCATGTAGCAATCTCGAACAATCCGCTTTCGCTACGGGACAATGGCTTAAAGCACAAGGGGTAGATCCAAAAAAATGCCTAATTCTCAATCCATTACCACTGCATCATGTAAGTGGCTTAATGCCCTGGTGGAGAAGTCGTAGTTGGGGATCGAATCATATCTGGGTAATGCCTTCATTAATGCGGAATCCCGATGCATTAAATGAAGTATTTAAGTCTTTATTTGAAAAAGCAATTGGCCGAATTGTTATTTCATTAGTCCCCACACAACTCCAACGATTACTCACACATCCTGCAGGTGTGCATTGGTTGAAATCCTTTGAAGTTGTATGGATAGGAGGTTCTTCCCTACCTAAAGAGTTAGCACTAATTGCGAGAAACGAAGGTATTCGTTTGGCCCCATGCTATGGATCCACTGAAACAGCTGCCATGGTGACGGCACTTAGTCCACAAGACTTCTTAGCAGGAAGGGTTGATTGTGGAAACCCATTAGATGATGTCGATCTCAGTATTGATCAAAACAGAACATTAAAAATCAAAACACCAAGGCTCGCGCCAGTTCAATTGAAAGATGGACGACTAAGGCCACTACAAGAAAGAGATGGATGGTGGCATTCTGGCGATGCTGCAAAGCTCATTAGAAGAGATAATCTCCTTTATCTAGACATTGTTGGCAGGATAGACACAGCAATAAATTCAGGAGGTGAGACTGTTTTCCCGGAGCAATTAGAAGCACGCCTAATAGAAGCCATCAAAATTGCCGAACTACCAATACAAGCATTGATTTTCTTACCCATCGAAAACGCAGAATGGGGCCAACGTTTGGTAGTGCTTTTGCGCTGGGAGAAGAAGCTTGAAAGGAATCAACCTCCAGAACTTATCTTGACCCTTCAAAATTTGGTCAAAGAATGGCTCCCAGCCGAGCGCCCAGTTGCTTGGTATCACTGCCAAGAGTTAGCAACTAATGAAGCTGGAAAATGGGAACGTCAAAAATGGATAGCTTGGTTGAACGATCAACAAAAAGCAGAGAAGAGCATCCAAACAAAGCGGCTTTAAGCAGGGGTTAATTACTTGGCATTTTAATGAAGACCGCTATAGAGGACGTAAACCGAATTGTACTGATGAAGCCTCTAGCCAAAGATTAATTTCCTCTGGTAAAGGACATCGCTTCCGTGTTTGGGAATTAATCGCCAAATGATGAAGGACTCCGATTGCAACATCCTCATCGCCTCTCTGAAATAGAACTTTCAACTCAAAACTTCCTAAATCAATTTTGGTAGGCATTAGTTTTAAGGACAATTGATCTCCGTTCTTGATAGGCAATCGAAAATCTGCGTGACAATGAACAATTGGCAAAAACACTTCTAGAGTTCCGCCAACCTCATTGTCATTTGGAAAAACTTGAGATGCTCTCAAGCCATACTTTTCAAGGCTCTCTTCCCAAGCTTCATGACACCAGCGAAATATCTGATGAAAATGCATTACTCCAGCCGCATCAGTCTCACCAAAGCGAACTACCCGCTTCAACAAAAGCCAATTCTGAGGACTTAAAGAGGACACATGAAAATCAGCGATCTACAGAGCCCATGATTACGTCAATGGAGCCAAGAATGGCCATGATGTCTGCAACCTTCGCACCTTTCAGAATATGAGGAAGAATTTGCAAGTTATTTAAATCAGCTGCACGAATTTTGAATCTCCAAGGAGTCACGTCATTCTTACCTTGAATAAAAACACCAATCTCCCCCTTCCCTGACTCCAAGCGGGTATAGAGCTCACCATTAGGCACTTTAAAAGTGGGAGCGACTTTCTTGGCTACATACTGGAAATCAAACCCTGCGAAAGGGCTTGCTTTCCCCTCTGACAATCTATGTGCCTCAAGATTTTCAGTTGCACCACCAGGGATCATCTCGCAAGCTTGTTTCAAAATCTTCAATGATTGGCGCATCTCTTCAATGCGAACGCGATAACGGGCATAGCAATCACCCTCTTTCTCCCAAGCCACATCCCACTCAAAATCGTCATAACACTCATAGTGATCAACCTTTCGTAAATCCCAAGGGACTCCCGAAGCCCTTAGCATCGGTCCAGACAAACTCCAGTTAATAGCTTGCTCTCGCCCAACAGTGCCTAATCCTTCAATCCTTCTACGAAAAATAGGGTTGTTCGTAATCAGTTTTTCGTATTCATCAATTTTGGGGGCAAACCAATTACAAAAATCCTGACATTTCTCAAGCCAACCCCATGGGAGATCACAAGCCACTCCACCTATTCGGAAAAAGTTATTGTTAATCAAACGCTGACCTGTGGCAGCTTCCCAAAGGTCATAGATCATTTCTCTTTCTCTAAAAATATAAAAGAAAGGTGTCTGAGCTCCGACATCAGCCAAAAACGGACCCAGCCAAAGCAAATGGTTCGCAATCCGATTTAGCTCAAGCATCAAGACCCGAATATAACTTGCCCTTTTAGGTACAACAATATTGGCTAATCGTTCAGGTGCATTGACTACTATCGCCTCATAAAACATTCCAGCCGCATAATCCATACGGCTGACATAGGGCACAAACATTACATTTGTACGATTCTCAGCAATTTTCTCCATGCCCCGATGGAGATAACCAATGACAGGCTCACAGTCAACAACGTCTTCCCCATCAAGTGTCACTACTAAGCGCAACACACCATGCATAGAAGGATGATGCGGGCCAAAATTGACCACCATTGGCTCCGTACGCGTTTCCAGCTGCGTCATGGGGCCAAAGAAATAGAGAGCGTTTTTAGATCTTAGGAAAACCCTATGCCAGACACATTTGCGAATCAAGACTTCAACTTCCGTCACATGCCTGTGCTTACTGATGAATTACTTGACTCAATCAACAAATTCCCTAAAGAACTACTTAATGACGGTTTAATAATTGATGCCACTTTGGGTGGTGGTGGACATTGCGAAATACTGCTTAAAGAGCACAAAAATTTACGTGCAATTGGTCTAGATCAAGACCCATACGCACGAACCGCAGCCCAGAAGCGGCTAGCCAATTTCGGGCAACGTATAAAAATTCTCGACACCAATTTCGCAGATTTCACACCCCCGGAGAAAGCACTTTTAGTACTTGCAGACTTGGGCGTAAGCAGTCCACAACTAGATATTGCAGCTAGAGGGTTTAGTTTCCGCCTTGATGGCCCACTGGATATGCGGATGAACCCCACCCAAAAGTTAACTGCAGCTGATCTCATTGAAAACCTCGAAGAGAATGCACTTGCTGATCTGATCTTTACAAATGGCGAAGAAAAGTTCGCCCGGCGAATAGCACATAAAATCAAAAATGATCTCAGCGATCGTGGGCAATATCAAGGAACAATTGATTTAGCCTATTCAATTGCAGGGTGCTACCCACGAAGGCTTCGTTATGGTCGGATCCATCCTGCTACTCGTACTTTTCAAGCCTTGAGAATTGCCGTAAACGATGAGTTAACTGTTCTAAGTCGCTTTCTAAAAGCTTGTCCTGATTGGATTATTCCTGGTGGCTTGATCACGATAATCAGCTTTCACTCTCTTGAAGATCGCTTAGTGAAATCATCTTTTCTACAAGATGAGCGTTTAGAGAGAGTCACTAAAAAACCTCTTGTTGCGAGCCCAAGCGAGGTTTCAATAAATCCACGAAGTCGGAGTGCAAAGTGTCGAATCGCTCGAAGAACAATCCTAAATAAATAATATCAAAAGAATTTAACCAATGAAAACAATTCAAGCTTTAGGGATTCATCTTTGCAAACTTATTGCAATCTGATTTAATCACTTTCCCTCAATGATTTGACAACTTTTACAATGGCAAAAATGGCATCATTAACATCCTCAAGAGTTGTAGTTTTGCCAAGACTTAAACGCAAGGAAGCCTCGGCCTCTTTGCGATTACGTCCTAAAGCCATGAGGACATGAGAGGGTTCACCATTACTGCAAGCGGAGCCACTACTACAAGTCAAGATCGACCTAATTGCTCGATGTAATGAACTTCCGCAAACTCCTGGGATAGTGAAATTGAGATTATGTGCCAATCGTTGTTCAAAAGAACCATTAAGAATCAAATCAGGCAAATGTTCTAGAAGTCCTTCCCAAAGTTGTGTACGGAAAGACAACAACCTTTTCTGTCGCTCAGTTAGGTCTTTCAAGGCAAGTTCGGCAGCCTTGGCAAATCCAATAACTAAAGGGACTGGAATTGTTCCCGGTCTAAGTCCATTTTCTTGACCACCACCCCATTGCAAAGGCAACAAAGGGACCTGCGAATCAACTACAAGAGCACCAATACCTTTAGGGCCATAAAGCTTGTGCCCACTAAAGCTAATGAGATCTAACCCAAGGGAATCAAAATCTAAAGGCAAAAACCCAAAAGCCTGAGCAGCATCACTATGAATAGTTACACCTCTAGACTTACATAAATCTGCTAACTGAGCTATCGGTTGAACTACTCCTATTTCATTATTGGCAATCATTACACTCACCAAGATGGTGTCCTCTTGAAATGCTTCAGCTAATTGCTCAGAAGACAGAAGACCATCTGATCGAGGATTTAGTTCTGTGAGTCTGAATCCTTCTTTCTGCAAATATCGAAGAGGATCTAAAACAGCATGATGCTCTGTCCCAACGGTAATTAAATGACCAGGACTGCCAAGTTCTATTGCTTTTGCGCGAGCATGGCCAAGAAGAGCCAAATTGTTAGCCTCTGTAGCCCCACTTGTAAAAATCAGTTTCTTTGAATCAACCCTCAGAAATGAGGCCAGCTGCTCTCTAGCCAAGTTGATTGCAGCAGATGCTTTCAAGCCAGGACGATTCTGACGACTGGATGGATTCCCCCAAACTTCATACCAATAAGGCGCCATAGCATCGATGACTTCTGGTGAGCAGGGAGTCGTAGCTTGATAATCAAATTCCAGAAGGGAAGATGGGTCTGGCCGATTTAAAAAATTGGAAGCCATAATGGAATGTGATTTGATTCTGCATTCAAAAACCGTCTTTCACAGAACTTCTGAAGGACCTTTAGCTTCTAGCTTTTCTGCAGATATCAACCATTTTATTAATGAGTGAGCCACACATGCCTAATCAAGAAATTATCCAATCACCAAGACTGTTGCTCGTTGACGATGAGCCAGGGATGCGTAATGCCGTACAGGCATATCTCCAAGACGAAGGATTCGATGTAACTACTGCCGCCGATGGTGAGGAAGGATGGCAAAAAGCCCAACAAATGATCCCAGATCTAGTTATTAGTGATGTGATGATGCCTCGTTGCGATGGATATGAACTACTAAAGAGACTTCGAGAAGATGAACGCCTAGGAGGAACTCCAGTCATATTTCTTACCGCGAAAGGAATGACCATTGATAGGACCCAGGGATACCAAGCGGGTGTTGATGATTACATTCCAAAGCCATTTGATCCCGATGAGTTGGTCGCAAGAGTAAAGAATGTTGTAAAGAGACAAGAAAGATTATTGACTGAGGCTGCTCGATTTGCAGATGCAGATGTTGGTCAGATGGCCAAGCAAATAACGGAGATTCGTTCGATGCTCACAAAAGGCGATGACACTACATCCAAAGAAATAAGTCTTCCAAGTTTTACTCCAAGAGAGTCAAGTGTCCTCCAACTAGTTGCAGAGGGACTTATGAATAAGGAGATCGCAAGAAGGCTAGAAACATCGATCCGAAATGTAGAAAAATATGTGAGCAGGCTATTTATTAAAACTGGCACTTCAAGTCGTACAGAACTAGTTAGGTATGCCCTCGAGAACCATTTAGTAACATAATTTGAAGAGAAAAGATATAATCCATAAGCCCAGCTGGATGCCTTGCGGCTTTAATAACGGGTGGACATACACCTATCTTGTAAATAAAGACTTTACAGGAATGAAGTTATTGGAAATGCTCTCATATAAATATAAACATTCTTCAAGCCAAGTTTGGCGTGACCGAATAAATGAAGGTGAGATTAAACTCAATGAAAAGTCCACAAAATTCGACCATATCTTAAACCTTGGTGACAAAATTTCTTGGGAGCGCCCACCTTGGGAAGAGCCTGCAGTCCCAGCAAACTGGGAAGTCATCTATGACGATGGTGACTTGTATGTAATTAATAAACCTTCTGGTTTGCCTGTAACTCCAGGAGGTGGATTTCTGAAACACACACTTACTGAGCTCCTGAAGTCAAGAGTAAAGCCACTCAGTAATGGCCTCACTCCAAAACCAGTACATAGGCTTGGCCGGTATACCTCAGGGGTTTTAATGTGTGCACGTCAAAAAGAAAGCAGAGCACAACTTTCAAAGATCTTAAGGAATGAAGAGATTTACGAGAAAAATTGTATAAAGGTTTATCGTGGGCTGGCTGAGAAAAACTCAAAGTTAACCCTGAATGAAAGCCTTGAAATAAACATCCCAATCAAAGAATATATCCATCCTTTAACAGGAAAAGTCTGGGGCAGCGATACCAGAAGAAAGATTAAAAATATTGACAAAGATTTAAAAGCTTTGGAAGCTTTCTCAAAGATTACACTCCTTGAGAAAAGGGAATCATGTGATCTTTTAGAGATAATTATCAAAACAGGAAGGCCACATCAAATTAGAATTCATTTAGCCGCATTAGGTACTCCATTAATAGGAGACCCCCTATATTTAGCAAAAGAGATAGTCTCACCAATAGCAACTCCCGGGCAAGGTGGGTTCCTATTACATGCTTATCAAATTGGTAATATAAGATTGCATGATAGAGAATACTCATTTGAAGCCAAGCTACCTGAGCTCCTACGTAAAACTATTGGATGAAATATATTCAATCAGAATAAATATAACTTTTAAAAGCTTTGCTTTGAAAATCTATCATGTTAATAACATAACTTAGACTCTCTTGAATTCAATTAATTGTGAAAAATAAAATGGAGCCTTATTTAATTTGCTACGAATAGGTTTAAAGCCACATTCTTTAGCTGCAGAAATAATTCCACTTTCACGCAAAGTATACGCACGCGTAGTTTTGCTGGGGCCAGGAAATAACTGGCCAATTCGCTTCAGAAGTGCCAATAGAGGAGTATATGGTGCGAAACTAACTATCAAAGTGTCTTCAGACAGGCCACATAAATGCTGCACCATTTCTTCTGCAGCCTTTTGTTGATAATGAATAAACACATCTAAGCAAATCACTGTATTAAAAGACCCCTTCAAATTTTCCAAATCTGATGTATGAAATGTAAAACGACTAAGATCCAATCCCGCATCTGAAGCACGACGTTTAGTTTCCACAACCATTGCTGCAGAGATATCGCTAGCAGCAATCGAACAAGCACCCATTTCAGCCAAGGGGATGCTGAGACTTCCTACACCACATCCGGCATCGCAGAAACTCCTTGTCTCGAGGTCGCCTAGCTCTGCTACCCAGGAAAGAACATCATCAACGGTCTTTTGATGTCCAATGCGAATATTGCGCTGAACTTTGTTGACCTCATCGCTATTGCTATAAATACGATTCCAGCGCTCAAAACCCATGCCATTGAAATAACTGGCTACTTCTGCTTTTTCAGCCTGTTTAAGCTCCTTTAGCTGTTCCTTGGCCATTTGGTAAAAGTCAACCGACAAAATCTTAAGCAGCTTTACACCAACTGAGCTCTTTACTTTCACGATTGCATCTCCATCTCAGAAGATTCTTCAAAGATTTTCCCAACAAAAATCCATCTTTCTGAGACCTTTTCTCAACAACTATGCGAGGGGCAATAGTTGCTGCCCAGATTGAGGCAGAAGGCTGAGAGCCCCAGCTGGCCAGCCTGATACAACCCTCTAACAAAGGCAAAGTCACTCCAACAAGAGTTCCATCCTCTAAACGACACGTGCCCTGATGAACATTCATCCAACGCTTATCCCACGCATATTGTCCATCCTCTAATCCATAAGGAGCCAATGCATCACTAACCAAAACCAATTGTTCTGATGCCAATTTTTGAAGCATTACTGCAATAGTTGAATGTACATGGACTCCATCTGCGATCAAGCCAATTGCTATATCACCATTGACTATTGCCTCTAAAACTGGCCCAGGGGAACGATGATGAATGCCTGGCATGGCATTAAAAGCATGCGTAAGCATGCTGATCCCAGAGTGAAACGCTCGGCTAGCAATTTTGGCATCGGCCTGAGAATGTCCCAAAGAAATAACAATCCCGTTTGCTCTCAAGCTACGTATTAACTCTTCGGCTCCATTCAATTCGGGCGCCAATGTGACGATTGAGATTTCTTCTTCAAAACCTCCAATCCGTTGAGCAAGTGCAGAAAGACTTGCTGAGCATAGGTATTCCGGATTATGAGCTCCACACCGGGTTTTTTCGAGAAACGGACCCTCTAAATGAGCACCAAGCAAAGCACATTGTTTCTCATGAACGTTTAAACGTGCTTCGCGTAAAACCTCAAGAGACTGTCGAAGCACAGAGGTCTCACAACTGACCAATGTTGGACAAATCGCCTCAACTCCATCTGCCCATAAATGATCCAACAACAGCCTCAGCTTAGGAAGATCTTGAAACGTCAAATTGTTAAAGGCCAAGCCCAAACCTCCATTGATTTGCAGATCTAGACCCATAGGACTCAGCCAATCGCCATGCCAATTTTCACCAGAAAGGGCTGTTCCCTTATTCATCACATTCACAGAAATAACCCTGTCCTGATCATCTAGAAGCGCCCAAAAGAGATTTTCTCTATTGGGATTGATCAAAGGCTGAGGTATGCGGATGTGAGTGATCCTTCTCATAAGGAGAACCAGCGATGACTAATGCATGACCATGGGACACTCGTCATTATTAGTAGTGACCTCTGATCCAACGCAAATGCCTTCAGCAAATGCTGAACTGAAGCCATTAGTGGCGGTAGTAATGGGTAGTGATTCTGACTTAAAAACTCTCGAACCTGCCATAGAGGTTTTAGAGGCATTTGAGATCCCATGTGAAGTTCGCGTGCTTTCAGCACATCGAACACCAGAGCAGATGTTCAAATTTGGCAAAGAAGCCAAATCCAAAGGTCTGAAAGTAATTGTTGCTGGTGCTGGAGGGGCAGCACATTTACCTGGAATGCTTGCCGCCCTTACCTCACTCCCTGTCATTGGAGTCCCTGTCTCGAGCAAGGCTCTAGCAGGAGTGGACTCCATGCATTCAATCTTGCAAATGCCAGGAGGCATCCCAGTCGCAACGGTTGCAATTGGAGGCGGATTAAATGCTGGATTACTGGCTGCACAAATTCTGGCAATCTATGACTCCACAATCGAAGAGAAAGTGATTGCCTATCGCCAATCTCTTCACGATCAGGTCGTTGAAAAAGATAAGCGATTATTAGAAATAGGTCCTTCTAAGTATCTAGATGAAATGTAATCATACAAAAAACTATCATTCTCATAAATTTAAACTAATAGATAAGGGCTCATAATTGATCAAGAAATTATCTTTCTCTCAATCAACTCCATCAATACAATCTCCACACATTTTCCCAAATCATCCAAACCAGTATCGATTCTCAACTCAGGCTCTTCGGGCTCTTCATAAGGGCTAGAAATGCCCGTAAAATGTTTTATTTCCCCTGCCCTAGCCTTTGCATAGAGACCTTTGGTATCACGGGCTTCACAAACCTTGAGATCCGCAGAGCAATAAATTTCAAGAAAATCTCCTTCAGCAACTAATTGCCTAGCCTTTGCTCTATCCGCTCGGAAAGGAGAAACAAAAGCTGTTAAAACTATCACACCAGCATCTAAAAAAAGTTTAGCGACCTCACCAATTCTCCTTATATTCTCTTCTCGATCGGAATCAGAAAAGCCCAAGTCCTTACACAAACCATGGCGAATATTGTCACCATCTAGCAAATAAGTCGCAAACCCTCTCTCAAACAATGCTGCATTGACAGCATTCGCCAAAGTGCTTTTACCTGAACCAGAAAGACCAGTAAACCAAAGAATCGTGCTTTGATGGCCACTCCGTTCGGATCTTGCTAAACGATCGACAGAAGCTTTGTGCCAAACAATATTTTGTGCCTTAGGAGTGGTGTCTTCCGAGGAGATTACTTGCATAACCAAAGAAATTTTGACACCTATTCTCCATGGTGAAGAAACCCTAGGATTAACTCCCTATCCACCAGACTGTTTTGGTCTAAAACCATCTTTCGTTAAAAGCTCTAATACAACTTTCACATGATCCCCTTGCAATTCAAGAAAAACGCCTTTGATAGTCCCACCAGTCCCACAAGACGCCTTAAGCCGTTTGAGAAGTATTTTCAACTGATCAGGATCTAATTCCAGGCCACTTATCCACGTGACTGTTTTACCAGCCTTTCCACTCCGAGTCTTCTGAACTCGAACAGATCGCTCTCCTTTCTGAGACTTGGGAGATGACAGATTCGGCTGATTATGAGTCAAAGGATCATTAAATTCACGCCAACTTGGTTTAGGCATTGGTCAAATTCCTAGGCTGGTGTATATCTTCTGCTCTTTCAAGGTGAAAAGCCCCATTCCCTCCCATCCCAAGGATGCAGATTTAGCACTCAGCGCACGTCCATCAGCCAATGGTCGTTTCGGCATATATGGGGGGCAATACGTACCAGAAACTCTTATGCCAGCTCTAGAAGAACTAGAGAAAGCAGCAGAAGCAGCTTGGAAAGATAAATCATTTACCGATGAGCTCCAAAAGTTATTACATACATATGTTGGCCGTGCGACACCTCTGTATGAAGCCAAACGGCTCACAAGTCATTACAGCCGTCCTGAGGGAGGTCCAAGAATTTGGCTTAAGCGCGAAGATTTAAACCACACAGGAGCACACAAAATCAACAATGCTCTTGGCCAAGCTCTATTGGCCATTCGAATGGGAAAGAAACGAATAATTGCCGAAACAGGGGCCGGCCAACATGGTGTAGCGACAGCAACCGTTTGTGCACGCTTTGGTCTCGAATGTGTTATTTACATGGGTGCTGAGGACATGAAGCGACAAGCTCTGAATGTATTCCGCATGAAATTACTCGGAGCAAAAGTTAATCCAGTCACTACAGGAACATCCACTCTCAAAGACGCAACTAGTGAAGCTATACGTGATTGGGTTACAAACGTCGAAGACACGCACTACATACTTGGTTCTGTAGCAGGTCCTCACCCTTATCCGATGCTAGTAAGGGACTTTCATGCAGTAATTGGGGAGGAGACTCGCCAACAATGCAAAGAATATTTTGGCAGGCTTCCTGATGTCCTTTTGGCATGTGTAGGGGGAGGCTCGAATGCAATGGGGCTCTTTCATTCATTCATTCAAGACACCTCAGTCAGAATGATTGGTGTAGAAGCTGCTGGTGATGGGGTACATACAAATCGACATGCTGCAACAATTACCGAAGGACGAGTAGGGGTTCTACATGGGGCGATGAGTCTTTTACTGCAAGATTCAGACGGGCAAGTATTAGAGGCACATTCCATCAGCGCTGGATTAGACTACCCAGGAGTTGGACCTGAACATAGCTATTTGCGTGAAATAGGGAGGGCAGAATATGTAGCTGTAACTGATCAAGAAGCTCTGACTGCCCTCCAATTAGTTAGCGAACTTGAAGGTATTATTCCTGCTCTTGAAACAGCGCATGCTTTTGCATGGCTACAAAATCTTTGCCCAACTCTTGCCCCTGGAACAGAAGTCATAATTAATTGTTCAGGGCGAGGAGATAAAGACGTAAACACAGTTGCAGAAAAACTTGCACAAATATGAGCAACTCTTTAACGCAAAATCCTATCTAAATGATGAGCAACACTATGTACAGCCGCTACCGCGGTTGCATATGCCATGCGCATCGGACCCACTAATGCAACTTGCCCTACACCTTTGTTAACGCTTCCATATGAAGCCTGAACAACGGAACAATCAGCCAATGCAACATTTGGATGTTCTTCGCCTATCCATACAACACTCCTAACTTCATTTGGCCCTTTAGGTACCACTGCGACTGGCTGGCTATCCATTAGTTCCATTAGAGGCCTCAGGCTACTGCTGTTTCTAAATTCAGGTTCAGCTACTAAGCGTGACATGCCATGAAAAACTGCATCTCCATCACTCGCACCCTGTGATTGTCGATGGCTTTGAATAGCTTCCCTCAGAACCGATCCACTGATATGCAAATGAGATGGGAGACAAGACCAATTCAAACTGCCATCCCCAGATTGTCCAAGTTGCTCGCGAGTCCAAGCCTCAATAGCGTCCACCTCACACTCAGCACCTACAGGTAATCGCACATTGAGATGACTGACTTGATTAGAGCTTTCAACAAGCATGACTAACAACCTTCCATCGCTTTGAACTAACCGCAATTCCTGAAGAGTGGGTTCTTTAGGGAAAGGTCTTGTAATTAAGCTCATCAACCCTGTGAAATCAGTTAAACGTCTAGCAAGCTGCCACAAAAGATCGTCAAACGCCGCCCATCTGAGGCTCAAATTGGTTAATTCACTCTCAAGATGATGAGCACTGGCTCCCGGGGGTGGCAACAACCAGTCAACATAATGACGATACCCCTGAGGACTAGGGACTCGGCCTGATGAAGGATGAGGCTGAGTAAGAAATCCTCTTAATTCCAAAGCCCCCATAGCAGAACGAACTGTAGAAGAGCTCGCTTGCAAGCCAAAACGCTGAACAAGAGTTTTGCTGCCAACAGGTTCCATGGTGTCCACATAATGGTTCACCGTGGCTTGCAAAATATGTTGCTGTCTGGCGGACAGTTTCTCCAATGGATCTATAAAGACAAAGAAATCGTACGAGGGGTTATCAAAAGTCTCACAAGTGTGTAAAGAATTCCTTTATTCCTATTCAATAAAGTGGAACAGATGCATCCACATTCCTACTCCAAGCATCAATTCCCCCCTCCAAATTCCATACTTCAAAACCCCAAGCTTGTTCTACCAGCCACATCCCAAAATCCCAACTTCTTACCCCTGCATGACACACAACTACAACTGGTTTATCAGTTGTAAATCGCCTGGAAAAACTTTTCGTCCATATTGCTGCCTGACTTAGAGGTAAGTGGACTACAGGGCCTGGGAATGGTGCAATTTCCAGCTCCTGGTCTTCACGCACATCAACCAAAACAGGTTGTTCAGATTGATTATTTAACCAATTATAAAGATCCTTAGCTGAAATTGAGTGGGGACTTTTTTGCTGCATAAATCAATCGTGATGAATAGGTGGGATCAGCAAGCTTAACTAGCATGGTGCAATTTAAACCAGCTAGTCGTCAATACTAATTGTATAGGACTTCCCAACTCAATCTTCCTGGTAGTCCAAACTTAGTAGAATGTTCTACTAACACGCAATGGATTAAAGAAAAATTATTCTTTAAAACGATTAATACTAAAAAAGGTATTTAAGAAACCATAATAATTTCAAGAAGATTAGAACTCTAGCCTTTGAAGCCAACAATCTATTCAATAGTAAATCAATAAAGACTAGTCAAATAAAGAATCTATTTATGTAGTTTCATCATCCAAACGAAACAAGAAAAATAATTTTCAATAAGGCAAGTGACTTAGTGCCCTTAATTTAAGGTTTAGTAGGGGGAAGAGCATATTGAGTAATGAATTGAATCTGACTAAACTGACCTCTATTCTTATCGCCATGCCTCAAAGCCACCTTCAACTGACAAAAGAAGTCGAAAAGCTCATCCTCCATAAAGAAAACTAATTTCTTTACTAAGAACAAAATATTTCTTGCCAAATTCCCTATACGTGATGCATTGTTTTCTCAAATGAAGTCCTTAAGGAGCAAGCCATACAATCCCAGCAAAACCACAGTGGCATGACTTTGCGTCCAGGGCTTGAAGGAGTTCCAGTCACACAATCAGCTATCTGCGATATTGATGGTTTACAAGGGAACCTGACATATCGCGGTTACCCAATAGGTGAATTAGCTTCTCAAAGCAGTTTTTTAGAAACAACTTATCTCTTGATCTGGGGCGATTTACCAAGTCCTCAACAACTTAGAGATTTTGAAGCTGAAGTCCAAATGCATCGCAGGGTTAGCTTCCGTGTTCGGGACATGATGAAATGCTTCCCAGCTTCAGGGCATCCCATGGATGCCCTTCAATCCTGCGCAGCCTCACTAGGACTCTTTTACTCAAGACGAGCAATTGATAACCCTCAATACATCTATGACGCTGTAGTCAGACTAATTGCCAAAATTCCAACAATGGTTGCAGCCTTTCAGCTCATTCGGAAAGGCCAAGATCCCATTCAGCCAAGAGATGATCTGGCCTATTCAGCAAACTTCCTTTATATGTTGACTGAAAAAGAACAAGACCCCCTTGCTTCCAGAATCTTTGATCGATGCCTAATTCTGCACGCTGAACATAGTCTCAACGCAAGCACTTTTAGTGCCCGTGTAACTGCTAGCACCCTCACTGACCCATATGCTGTTGTTGCCTCTGCAGTGGGTACACTGGCCGGTCCCCTTCATGGAGGAGCCAACGAAGACGTTCTTGCAATGCTGGAAGAGATAGGAAGCCCTGAGAAAGCTGGCGTTTACCTTGATAAAGCTATCGCAAATAAACTCAAGGTAATGGGCTTTGGACATAGGGAATACAGAGTGAAAGATCCTCGTGCTTCAATTCTTCAAGAACTAGCTGAAGAGTTATTCGCAAGGTTTGGCAAAGACGAAATGTATGAAGTTGCCAAAGCTTTAGAGAATGAAGCTACTCATCGTTTAGGACCAAAAGGAATTTTTCCTAATGTCGATTTTTATTCAGGCTTGGTTTATAGAAAATTAGGGATTCCTAGAGACCTTTTTACACCAGTTTTCGCAATATCACGTGTTGCAGGGTGGCTGGCTCATTGGCGAGAACAACTAGGTGCAAACCGTATCTTCAGACCCTCGCAAATTTATACAGGGGTTCAAGCCCGTAGATGGATGCCTCCCGAAGAGCGCAATCAGACAAGAAACAACTAAGTTGAATTTATCTAATCGATGAAAATGCTGCCTAACCCTTTCACAGCTCATTTAGCTTTGGTTAGTCCAGGCATAGATATAGAGCTGAGCTTCAACGAATTCCTTCAGGATTTAGGAGTATCTCCTGAGCTGGCTCACATCCTTTGGCTGCCTTTGCCAATGTTCTTAGTACTTATAGCGGCCATTATTGGAGTACTGGTGACAGTTTGGTTGGAAAGAAAGATTTCTGCAGCTGCCCAACAAAGAATTGGGCCTGAGTATGCAGGTGCACTAGGCATACTGCAGCCAATGGCAGATGGTCTCAAATTACTTGTCAAAGAAGACATCATTCCTGCAAAAGCTGATGGATTACTTTTCACTCTTGGGCCAGTACTTGTACTTGTTCCAGTAATTCTCTCTTGGTTAATAGTTCCATTCGGGCAAAATTTGTTGATAAGCAATGTTGGAATTGGAATTTTTCTCTGGATCGCACTTAGTAGCATCCAACCAATAGGACTTTTAATGAGTGGATACGCTTCAAATAACAAATACTCCCTACTGGGGGGACTAAGAGCCGCGGCTCAATCAATCAGTTACGAAATTCCTCTGGCTTTAGCCGTCCTAGCAGTAGTGATGATGAGCAATTCTCTAAGTACAGTGGATATTGTCGAGCAACAAAATTCTGCTGGCTTATTAAGCTGGAATATATGGCGACAACCAATTGGTTTTCTAATTTTTTGGATTTGTGCACTAGCAGAATGCGAAAGATTACCTTTTGATCTACCTGAGGCTGAAGAAGAACTTGTAGCGGGATATCAAACTGAGTACGCAGGAATGAAGTTTGCTCTCTTTTACCTTGGTAGTTATATCAACCTTGTCCTTTCAGCCTTATTAGTATCAGTTCTCTATCTTGGAGGTTGGGGATTCCCAATCCCTATTGAATGGTTTGCTGAATGGATCGGAGAACCTATCAGCTCTCCAATTGTCCAAGTTTGCGCAGGGTCAATTGGTATTGGCATGACAGTACTAAAAGCTTATCTATTGGTTTTCTTAGCGATTCTTCTACGTTGGACAACCCCCAGAGTGCGAATTGATCAGCTTTTAGATTTAGGCTGGAAGTTTTTATTACCAATATCACTAGTTAATTTGCTTTTCACAGCGGCGCTCAAACTTGCTTTCCCTATTGCTTTTGGAGGTTGAGAACACCAACACATGCATAGCGCACAAAGTTCAATCCTGGGTAGTTTTACTTACAGCTTTCAAAAAGCTTGTAAGATTGATCTAGTGACCCATTTCCCTAAGGCAGCTCCTTTCTAATGTTCGGGTTTCTCAAGAAAGTAGCCGACTACACTCGTGATGCAGTCGATGCAGCAAATTACTTATTTCAGGGTCTCTCGGTAACTTTTGACCATATGGGGAGGCGTCCAGTCACCGTTCAATACCCATATGAAAAGCTCATTCCTTCAGAACGTTATCGCGGCAGAATCCACTACGAATTTGACAAATGCATTGCTTGTGAAGTCTGTGTAAGGGTTTGTCCAATCAATCTTCCCGTAGTTGATTGGGTAATGAATAAAGAAACGAAGAAAAAAGAACTTCGAAATTACTCAATTGACTTTGGAGTATGTATTTTTTGCGGGAATTGCGTCGAGTATTGCCCTACCAACTGTCTTTCTATGACAGAAGAATATGAGCTTTCAACTTTCGACCGACATAGTCTGAACTTCGACAATGTAGCTCTAGGGCGACTCCCAACGAGCGTAACAACTGATCCTTCAATAGAACCTTTACGCGAACTTGGATACTTACCACAAGGCGTTATAGAACCTCATGGAATCCCTGCTGAAGAACCCAGGGCAGGAAAACTTCCTTCGGAGATGCTTGAGTGGTTAAATCAAAATTCAAGACCACAGGAGTCCTCTGAAAGAACAAATGAATCCGTTTCCCTTGAGAAGAAAGACTAATGACAATCGCTGCTTCTACTGAGTTGATTTGCTTTTTGATTTTAGGAGCTGTAGTGGTACTTGGCAGCATTGGAGTCGTTTTACTAACTAACATTGTCTATTCAGCATTCCTGCTTGGTGGTGTTTTCATGGCCGTTGCAGGTCTTTACTTACTACTAAATGCCAGCTTCGTTGCAGCTGCTCAGGTCTTGGTATATGTAGGAGCCGTTAACGTCTTAATTCTCTTTGCAATTATGTTAGTTAACAAAAAAGAAGAACTAAAGCCGATAAAGGGTTTACAACTTAGAAAAATACTTTCTGGAGCTATCTGCTTAGGCTTACTTAGTCTCTTAATTCGAGTTGATTTCACAACACCCTGGAATCTTCCAGGACCTAAAGCCATTGGAGAAGATGCTACAGAGAGAATCGGGGAGCATCTGTTTACTGATTATCTTTTGCCTTTTGAACTTGCCTCAGTTCTTTTATTAATGGCAATGATTGGCGCAATTGTTTTAGCCAGAAGAGACGTGCTTATTCAAGATCTAGACACCGAAAAGGCAATAGACCTTCCCATAATAGAAAACGGGAAAGAGCCTCTTCTTATTGATAAAACATCTCCTTAGTTATTCCCAACTCTCTAACACTTTCTTCTTAAAAATCTAATGTTAAATTCACCAATAGATCCAATTCCTCTTCAGGCTTATTTAACACTCGCTTCCTTACTTTTCTGTATAGGTGTATGGGGACTGATCAATAGTCGAAATGCCGTACGTGTTTTGATGAGCATTGAACTAATGCTCAATGCAGTAAATATAAATCTTATGGCATTTTCGTCATTTTTAGATGGAGATTTAATTAGGGGACAAGTATTCGCTGTATTTGTAATAACAGTTGCAGCAGCAGAGGCAGCTGTAGGGCTTGCAATTCTTCTTTCACTTTATCGTAATATGATAACTGTCGATATGGAAAGCTTTAATTTACTGCGTTGGTAGGAAAAACAATATGCGTCTAAGTCTGGTCTGGGTTGTTTATCGTGCAGATAGTAATAATGCAGAAAGTGAAGCATATTCATGCGTAAGTCAGCTTCAAAAAAATGGCATAGAAGTTATTGCTGCAAAAAGTGGTCTTGACGAAAATCCATTCCCCAGCCTTTTCTCAATTTCTAAAGCCCTTCCAGATTTAGCCATTGTACTTGGAGGAGATGGCACAGTACTTAGAGCTGCGAGACATCTTGCTGAACATAATGTTCCAATCCTTAGTTTTAACGTAGGAGGTAATCTTGGATTTTTAACTCATGATCATCATCTACTCACTACCGAAAAGCTTTGGACCAGATTAAGGGAAGATCGTTTTGCAATTGAACGCAGAATGATGCTTAAGGCATCACTAGCAAAAGCCACCAATAAGAAAGAAATCAAACAAATAGAAAAGGAAAAATCTAGGTCAATTACAAATACTTTATTGGCTTTCAATGATTTCTATTTCCGCTCATATCGAGATGAAGTCTCTCCCACCTGCACCCTCGAATTAGAAATTGATGGAGAAACCGTTGATCAATACAAGGGGGACGGACTGATCTTATCTACACCAACAGGCTCAACTGCATACGCAATGGCAGCTGGAGGCCCCATCCTCCATCCAGGCATAGAAGCAATCATTGTTGGCCCAATCTGTCCCATGAGCTTATCTAGCCGCCCAATAGTTGTACCTCCAGCATCCAGGCTAGTAATTAAATCTATTGGGGATAGAACCCGAAGAGTCAAATTATGGCAAGACGGATCGAGTGGAGCTCTTCTTGAGCCTGGAGAAAGCTGCGTCGTTCAACGCGCTCGTCAACATGCCCTGATGGTTGTTCTAGAGCAAAGTCCTTCCTATTACAGAACACTGACTCAGAAGCTGCATTGGGCTGGGAGCCTAATTAACAAAAAAAAGTCCCAAAGCGATAATTAATTCCATGGCCCTTGAAATAGAAAGGCGATTCCTAGTAAGAGGAGAAAATTGGCGAAGAAATACTATTGACTCTCAAGAATTGCAACAAGGTTATCTTGCGAGCAATGCAAAAGATTGGACAGTAAGGATAAGGATCCTTGCCAACAAAAAAGCTTGGCTAACTCTGAAAAACTCAACGAATGGATTTTCTAATAATGAATTTGAATATTTGATTCCCTTAACTGAAGCGAAAACCATATGGAAACTTATCAGCAATAAGGTCACCAAAACACGCTATTTCTTGGATCTTCCAGGTGGAGAATGGGTAATTGATTGCTTTCATGGAGCAAATTCACCTCTAGTCATAGCGGAAGTAGAACTTGCCTCAGAAGTCACACCAATAGAACTCCCAACCTGGTGCGCAAAAGAAGTGACAGGAGAATACCAATGGAGTAATGCTGCCTTAGCGCAAACTCCTTACTCATCAAGGTCTATAAAAAAATCAATTTACTGGGGCCCTCTAGCGGGAAAGGGCCTCTCTCCTTTAGATTCTCTTTATATTCCGGTCGGCCTTGTGTCGCCCGCTTATGCAGTAGCAACTGCAGGAAGGCTGGCTTTGTATGGGTTATACGACAAAGACGGAATCCTTCGTTACGTATGCGGAGAAAGAGAAGCTTGTATAGCTTATGCAGAGCTATTTGATCTTCAATCAATAGATTGTTCTTTGATGAGCCTCCCTGAACCAAGTCGAGTCTCAGTAAGAAATTTCCCTAGAAAGAATCGGAATCGGAGTCGCAGTCAGGCAATGAACAACAATTAAATCCGTCGCGACAAATCTTCCCATGATCCATAGCCCAATTCAAAAGAGCTACACGATTTTTTGAGGCTGTCTTTGTAAACATGTTGCTTACATGGTTATCAACAGTTCTCTTGCTGATAGTTAGTCGCTCAGCAATCTCTTGATTAGTCAGACCATCTGCAACCAACTCAATAATCTCCATCTCCCTCGGAGAGAGAGCTATACCAGCTGAATTGGAGAATTCGCCTGAGGCCATGGTCTCCCTAATCAACTTCTGTAAGTCATATTACGCAGACTAAAGGCCCACTGATATCCCATAGTAAGAAGCTTACGAAAAAAGGTATTTGAGGTCAGCTCTGCAGCGAATTTTGGAGTCAGGGGGGACAACGATCACTGCCGAGATCATGCCACCTCGTGGTGCAGACCCATCACATGCCATTGATATGGCTAAAAAGCTTAAAGATTGGGTTCATGCCATCAACGTTACAGATGGAAGTCGTGCTGTCATGAGGATGAGTAGCGTTGCTGTATGCAAATTACTGATAGAAAATGATTTAGAGCCAATACTTCAAATAGCTTGTCGCGACAGAAACCGAATTGGGATGCAAGCTGACCTACTAGGTGCACACGCCCTGGGCATCAGGAATGTTCTATGTCTTACAGGTGACCCCGTGCGAGTAGGAGATCAACCAGAAGCACGGCCAGTTAATGACTATGAATCTGTTCAACTACTTAACCAAGTTACGGCGCTAAACAAAGGAGAAGATCCTGTAGAAGGCCTATTACCCGATGGAGCAACAAGCTTGTTTGCAGGAGCCGCTGCTGACCCCAATTGCCTAAATGTTAAATCTTTAACTAAACGTTTAGAGCGTAAAAGGAAGGCAGGTGCTCGTTTCTTACAAACTCAAATGGTCATGAACCCTTTTGTCCTGGAGAAATTTTGCAAAGAAATTGCTCACCCACTTGAATTACCTGTTCTCGCAGGAGTTTTCTTATTGAAATCCGCAAAAAATGCTGCATTTATAAATCGTGTAGTCCCTGGAGCATGTATTCCAAATTCAATAATAGCTCGATTAGAATCATCTAAAGATCCTCTCAATACTGGTATTGCAATCGCTTCAGAACAAGTCCAAAATTTCTTGAGCATAGCCCAAGGAGTTCACATAATGGCAATTAAAGCCGAAGATAAGATTCCAGAAATTCTTAACCGTACAAAAATTAATTTGCAGCAGAAGTAAGGTCCGTACCTAACAATTCAGCCATTGCCTTTTGTTGTGGTGAAGGCTCAACAAGATCTTGTCGTCTTGCATCAGTAATAAGCCAATCTAAGGCTGCTTCTTGAAGATCAAAATGATTACCATTTTTCCCAACGCAATAACGGCCAAAAACCAACTTCTCAACCAATTGAACACCTGGACCAATGCGGGAATAATCGAAAATAATTGAATTGTCAATTGTTGCGCCTTCACAAATACAGCAACTTGGTCCAATCATTGACGGTCCAATAATAGTTGCACCATCCTCTATACATGACATACCTCCTACATATATAGGCCCCTTAACATTGATTTTATCCCAATTAGCAGCAACATTAAGCCCTGTAAAAATCCCCGGTCTAACTTGTTTTCCAGGAATGCCAATTTGACGAACCTCTCCTTGAAGAACACTTCTAATTGCTTTCCAATAGTCGGGAACCTTACCAATATCTACCCATTCAAAATCCATAGGTAGAGCAAAGAAAGGTGCACCTATCTCAACCAGTTTTGGGAACAAATCTGAACCAATATCAAATGGCTTACCTGAAGGAATATGCTCAAATATCTCAGGTTCAAAAAGATAAATTCCAGTGTTAATCGTATCACTCAATGCAATGTCTACAGAAGGCTTTTCCTGAAAAGCTTTAACCCTGTCATCTTCATCTGTAACTACAACTCCATAACTACTAACCTGATCTTTAGATACTCGCTTAGTAATTAAGCTGGCCAAAGCTCCTTTTTCACGATGTTTTCGAACTGCCTCAGTAAGATCTAAGTCAATAAGAGCATCTCCACAAAGAACAACAAAGGTGTCATCAAAGAATTCTTGAAAATCTTGAATCTTTTTTAATCCACCTGCCGACCCCAATGCATCTCCAATTAGCTCACCATCTTCAATCCGTCCCTCAAAGCTGTAGGCAATTTCAACACCAAACCTTTGTCCATCTCGAAAATAATTTTCTATTTCTTCAGCCAGATGAGAAACATTCACCATGACTTCTTTAAAACCATGTTCCTTAAGAAGTTCCAACAAAAACTCCATTACGGGTTTCTGCAGGATGGGAATCATCGGTTTTGGAATCACGTGGGTAATTGGCTGAACCCGCGTTCCTTTCCCAGCTGCCAGGATCATTGCCTTCATTGGCTTTATATACCTCTGCTCATATGACGACAACATAGACGCCCTTAAAGGCCACTATCTATGCAGCAGCCGGCGCAGCATCTGTCACGTTGACTGCCCTCAAAGGAAGTTGAGCAACTGTCCCTGGTGCAAGTATGCGTTTCAGTCTTAATGGAGCGTAAAGATAACCCTCCTGTTCAAGCTCAACCTTGCCCTGTGAACACAAGAACAAAAGTGCCCAAAAAACCCCCACTCGATCTTTATCCAAGTCAGGCTGAGCAACATTTCCCCAATGATTCACGAAAGAATCAAAATCAACCCAATGCAAAGCTTTCTCCCAATCATTCAAAAAAACTCCTAATGCAGCTGTTGTCTCAGGAAGTTTCTCTCTATGCGCCAAAGCGCTCACTTGAGCAATGGCCTCCTTGTCACTAAATCGTTTATTGCGGCGGCGACGGCGCTGCTGCAATTCATCGGACTCAAGCTGTTCTGCTATCGATTCCAATTGATCTATCAATTCACCAAGCGTGAATGGTCTGCGAAGAGGTGGAGGGGCAACTGGTCGTCGCTGCAGATGCCGTTCTGGGCGTCTAGGTAATTCAAAACTTGAATCAAGCCAAGGCTGCTCTGAGGCTTCCAAACCAAAATCCTCGTCAAGAAAAACTTCGGGAGGAAATGTATCTGCTTCAAGTATTTCAGCCTTGAGGCCTACCAATACTGAAGCAGCGAGAAAAGCTTCACTGCTATCCGCAAGATCTTGTTCGTAACTTCCACCGTGACGTTTCAATTGAACCGATACCTGCCTTGGGACCTCAATACGTTGACGCAATTGATCCAGGAATCCATCAATGACTGAAATAACGTCGACATCCCATGGATCCAAATCCCCACTTTGTGCTGCATCTTGCAATAGACGAATAGCTAGACGGGCTCCAGCATCAGCACCAGTTGTCCTCCCATCAACGTCCAATGTGAATCCTATTCTTAAAGAAAGGTATCGAGACTCCTTCACTAATGCCACTCAAGGTTGCAAAAACTATGAAAATAAGCTTCAAACCTTGAAAGATGAGTATTTAATAGCTCAAAGATAATGGTTCAAGATCAATTAATCAGAAAAATTAAACCTCAACTTGGATCTTGAACTTTATAACTACATTAAAATTAAACCTTGAAAAACTTACTCATAATCTGGAGATTCCAATAATGCTTTCACAAGAGAAAAAGGTAAGAATTCAATCACAAAAGTATTAGTAAAGAAAATAGCTAACTCTTTATTGGAATGGTGGGGGCTGAAATTACAGCAGGTGATGATTTAAAAATACTGATGATTGGCATCGATGATTTAGGCATACTTTGCATCGCATTCAAATCTCTCTGCACCAGTGCATCAATAGATGCACTATAAGTATCTGTCATCAACCTTGGATAAAGACCAATACCAATAATCGGTACCAATAAACAACCAATGATGTAAATCTCGCGTGGCTCAGCATCTACAAGGTTGGTATGTGAAACCAGTTCGGAGTTTTCCTTCCCAAAGAAAATCTCTCTAAGCATTGACAACAAATAAATCGGGGTAAGTATTACTCCGACAGCCGCCAGACCAGCAATAACAATTCTAAAAGGAAGTGTAAAAGTCTCATCCGTCACAAAGCCTGCAAAAACCATTAACTCAGACACAAATCCACTCATCCCTGGTAGAGCTAAAGAAGCCAATGCACATACAGTCCACAGAGCAAACATGATCCGCATTTTCTGCCCAACTCCACCCATTTCGTCTAGTTGAAGAGTATGAGTACGGTCATAAGTTGCACCCACCAAGAAGAAGAGACTTGCCCCAATAAGCCCATGACTAACCATTTGCAACATCGCTCCGCTTGTACCTAAAGAACTAAAACTACCTATGCCAATCAAAACAAATCCCATATGACTTATAGAGCTATAAGCAATCTTTCGCTTCAAATTGCGCTGAGCGAAAGAGGTCAAAGCCGCATAAATAATGTTAACTACCCCAAGAACTATGAGAAGAGGAGCAAATTGGGCGTGGGCTTCTGGCAAAAGTTGTGCATTAAAACGCAACAAGGCATAACCTCCCATTTTTAGAAGGATCCCCGCCAATAACATATGAACAGGGGCAGTCGCCTCACCATGAGCATCAGGCAACCAAGTATGCAAAGGAACAATGGGTAATTTGACCCCAAATGCAATTAAAAGCCCCGCATAACACAACAATTGAAAACCTGTACTAAATCCCTGTTGCGCAAGGTGTGTGAATTCGAAGTTAGGCGGGCCATCCCCAAAGAAACCCATTCCCAGAGCGGCTAGGAGAATAAATAATGAGCTGCCTGCTGTGTAAAGGATGAATTTAGTTGCTGCATACTGGCGTTTTTTCCCCCCCCAAATAGCCAACAAAAGATAAACAGGTAAAAGTTCCAGTTCCCATGCCAAAAAGAACAGCAGCATGTCTTGAACTGCAAAAACAGCTATCTGTCCTCCATCCATTGCCAAAAGAAGAAAGAAAAACAACTTCGGCTTAAAAGAAACTGGCCAAGCTGCCAATACAGCCAAGGCCGTAATAAAACTAGTAAGCAGAATCAGTGGCATCGAAAGGCCATCCGCACCTACTGCCCATGTGAGTCCTAAATCAGGCAACCAATTGACTCTCTCCACAAGTTGCAAGCCATCTTCAGATGGGTCATAACCATTCACATAAGCGAAAACGGTTATCAAGAACGTGGTTAAAGCAATCCCCAAAGCAAACCAGCGAACTTGTTTGCCTTCACCCTTATCGGGAATAAATGGAACCAACAATGATCCCGCAATTGGAAACAAAATCGAGAAACTGAGCCATGGGAAATCTGCACTCACCTGATCTGTCAACATTTCAAAGGAGGGGGGCAAAGATGCATTAACAGCAAACTCCAGGATTTGCAATGGTTCTCACCACTTCTGGGAGTGTAGAAATACTGAGGGATATGGCATCCCCTCGATAGGCGTTGACACACACAAGAGCAGTAAAACCATTAAACCGGGGGAGGGTTCCCAAGAACCCCAAATAGGGCAACTAGGGCAATAACGCCACCAAAAACAACCAATGCATAAAACTGAGCTCGACCTGTCTCGAAATATTTGAGTCCTTCACCACTACCTAAGGTGAGTAACCCTGTGAGATTTACTACTCCATCCACCACCTTTGCATCCACTTCGAGCACTTCCCGGGCAAGTTTACGACTACCTTGTACGAAAATCTTTTCATTAATGTCATCTAAATACCATTTTCTTATAAGGAAAGAATTTATAGATTTGAAGCGCTCTGCAACTTGAATCCCAAGATCAATACGCTTCAAATAATAGGCAAAAATAGCCAAGGTGATCCCTAAAGATGAAATTGCTACCGAAGCAGAAGCCAAAGGAAGGAATCCCCGCCAACTAAAATTTTGGGCCATCTCAATAGCCTCTTCAGGGTTCAATAAGGCTCCGAACAAACTGTTCCAAGGTGTCCCCAGAAGGCCTATCAAGACAGACGGAACAGCAAGCACGATCAATGGATAAGTCATTGACCAAGGTGACTCATGAAGCACTCCTGAACTATGTGGTTCTTCCTCCTCATCTATTGACTCGCCGGCTGCCCGTAGTAACTGCTGTTGAAGAGCCTTATCTTCTCCTCGGAAAGTACCCTCAAAAGTCAGAAAATATAGACGGAACATATAGAAAGCAGTCATACCTGCTGTAAGGAAACCAACAAACCAAAGAATTGGGAAAGCGGAGAAGGCTTGACCAAGAATTTCATCCTTACTCCAGAAGCCTGCAAGTGGCGGAATGCCACTGATAGCAACGCATCCTATTAAAAAAGTAAAAGCTGTTATAGGCATCTTTTTCCTCAACCCTCCCATTAAACGCATGTCTTGAGCAAGGATTGGTTGATGGCCAACCACATCCTCCATTGCATGAATGACAGAACCAGATCCAAGAAAAAGCATTGCCTTGAAAAAGGCATGAGTGACCAAGTGGAACATGCCTGCAACAGGAGCTCCACACCCCATTGCAAGCATCATGTATCCAAGCTGAGAAACTGTGCTGTAAGCCAACCCTTTCTTTAAATCCATTTGAGTTAGAGCTATAGAAGCTCCTAAAAAGCATGTAATAGTTCCAACGACTGCTATAACAAGACCTACAGAAGGGAATTGGCTATAAAGAGGCTCTAGCCTTGCAACAAGGAAAACGCCTGCAGCAACCATTGTGGCAGCGTGAATCAAGGCTGATATAGGTGTCGGGCCCTCCATCGCATCAGGAAGCCATACATGTAAGGGGAATTGTGCAGACTTTGCCATCGGTCCCATGAAAACCAAAAGGCATAGAGTCAATGCAGCCCATCCAGGTACTGTCCCTACTGATGTGGCTGCAGCTAGGCCATCCGCAATGCCTTGAAAATCAAAACTTCCTGTTGCCCAAAACAATCCCAGAATTCCCAGAAGTAAACCAAAATCACCAACTCTATTTACTACGAAAGCTTTCTGGGCAGCATGAGCAGCACCCTCGCGGTCATACCAAAAGCCAACAAGTAAATAGGAACACATTCCTACTAATTCCCAAAAGACATATATCTCCAACAAGTTTGGGCTAACAATTAGACCAAGCATCGAACTACTAAATAAAGCCAAATAAGTAAAAAACCTCACATATCCTTTGTCATGAGCCATATAGCCATGGGAATAAACCATCACCAGCATTGCGATGGTGGTTACTAAAGAAAGCATCACTGCTGCCAAGGGATCCACCACATACCCCATTGGCAGAACAAAACTTCCAGCACTTGCCCAAACAAAGAGATGCTCCACAGTCGGGCTACCACCCAACTGCTCTAAAAGCACTGCATAACTCAGAACGGCAGATGCTCCTAGACAAGAAATTAAGCCGATAGAGACAGGTTTACGAAGTTGGTTCAGAGTTCGGTTAAAGCCAATAAGGCCAAGCCCTGTAATTGCCGCCCCAAGCAATGGGAGCAGCGGTATCAACCAAGCGATTTCAGCGGCCGATGGCATCCGAACAAAAAGACTTCAGGGAGTGTAAGCAGATCAGCTAAGCATTTCTGCTAAGCGAGAGGAAAGAAATAATTGGCTACCCACACTGATATAGCCATGAGCCCACCAAAAAACACCAATAGCTAAGCAAATACCAAGTTGTGAAGGCCTCAAAAACTCTTCCACAAGTAATTTCTGCCGACCATCAATTACAGCAAGAAAAGGAATGACAGAAGTTTGGGTACGCAATTCTTCAAAAGCTCTACCAAATTTGGCCCGCAATCTTCTATCCCCATGCCAAACTGCAAAAAGATGGTGTGCAATCAAACCTAAACAAGTAACCAAAGTGAAGCTACTGCCAATCCAAAGTTGATGGGTAAAGCACCAAAGGACTTGGCCGACTGCCTGAGGATGCCGGCTTATTCGAATAATTCCTGAAGCATAAAGACGCACTTCTGGCTTCTTTAGAGCTGGTATTTCCAAAAGGTTGTATGTCGCTGGATATAGAAACAAAAAGCTAATCGCAGTTAGGAGCCAAACAAAAGGGACCATCCCAGGTACTCCCTGCAGATTCCACAAGCGGACACCGTCATATCGATGTGCCAAAAAATATGAAATCAATAAAACCGCCGAAGGAATACTTGCAGCTGCAAAAACCAAGCGCCAAGCCCTTGCTCCGATGAGGGTTTCCGCACGAGCACGAAGAGCTGCACCCCCGCTATGAATAACCGAGAATCCAACTAGTAGCCCTATCATGACAAGGCTGCTGTAGTGCAAACCCCCAGGAGATAGTTCAGTCATATGTTCAGTGCAATATTTAGTTAATTGTGAGCTCTAGACAAATCCCGCTTAAAGTTTTTGTGTTGTAGCTGCGTGATAGGCAGCCTCCATGGCCGATCTGCCCTTCACTCTCGATCAATTGCGCATACTCCGCGCAATTGCTAATGAAGGCAGCTTTAAAAAAGCTGCCGATAGTCTTTATGTGACTCAACCCGCCGTAAGCCTCCAAATTCAAAATCTTGAAAAGCAATTAGAAGTGACTATTTTCGATCGAGGTGGTCGAAAAGCACAACTAACTGAGGCTGGCCAACTTCTCTTGGATTATTGCGAAAAAATTCTGACTAAATGCCACGAAGCCTGCAGAGCAATTGAGGATCTTCACAATCTCAAAGGTGGCTCTTTAATTATTGGGGCGAGTCAAACAACTGGTACATATTTAATGCCTCGCATGATTGGTCTCTTTCGGCAGAAATTTCCCAATGTGACAGTCCAACTGCAAGTGCATAGCACCAGACGAACAGGGTGGAGTGTGGCAAATGGACAAATTGATTTAGCCATAATTGGGGGGGAGCTGCCCCCCGAGCTAGACGTATTACTCGAAGTAGTTCCCTACACAACAGATGAATTAGCGCTGGTGCTGCCTGTTAATCATCCACTCGCAAAACTTAAAGAACTCACAAAAGAAGACTTATATAAGATTGGGTTTATAACCCTTGATAGCCAATCAACAACAAGAAAAGTAGTAGATAAGCTTCTTGCCAATTCTGGATTAGAGATTCAGCGTCTTCGCCTAGATATGGAACTAAATTCTCTTGAAGCAATCAAAAATGCCGTCCAGTCAGGACTAGGAGCAGCATTCCTTCCAATCGTTTCAATCGAGAGAGAATTGGAAGCAGGTACTATTCATAAAGCAATTGTTATAGACTTGGAAGTACGTAGGGAATTGAAATTAATACGTCATCCTGCTAGATACTGTTCTCGAGCTGCAGAAGCCTTTAGGGATAAAGTTCTTCCAATTTTCGCAGGTTCCGATAGTCCCTTATTCAGGTCAATAGAACATAATTAAAAATTAAATAAATTCAAAATTGAACTGCTTCCTGGTTCACACCAACTGGATCGTCGGCAACACCTTTAGTGATGAACTTATTTTCATTAACATCTGTTTGATATACACAACGAACAATGGGCTTATCACGAATTGAACCTATATAAGCAAAGGTATTCATTCTTTGTTTGCACTCTCTCACATCTTCATTAGTTATAGCTCCCTGTTTTTGCAATACAGTCCAATTCTCTCTACGAATTACACAGCCAGGCTGCAGGGCAGGTTGTGTAACGAAACTAGTAGATGGGTTGAGGGTGGTGTACATTTCCACGTCAATTACAAAGGCACTTGCACCCCACTGCCTACAAAATTCAGGATCAGGCACAGCCATATCTAATTGTTGTTGACTAGCAATATTTCCCTGCCCCCCTTGAGTGGTGCTCGTTATTGCACTACCTATCCCAACGCCTACCACAAGAACCCCTGCAAGAACAGCTATTGAGCCTGAATTCAGTCTCACTCCTCCTCCCGGGGGTCCGCCAGGAGGAGTGGACGCAGAAGAGCGCGATGAGTAATCAATTCTGCCGCCCGACGACCTTCCATTTGCGCCATAGCGACCTCCCTGCCTATTCCCTCCCAGCCCAGAGTCTCTTCGGCCGGACTGTCGGTTGTAAGGAGAACGGCTCATAACAATTCAGGGGTTCTTGGTAGCCCCATCGAATAATTCAACACTCGACAATCAGGGTTATAACTCAACTCCCCAGCTTGCAATAGTGTCCGAATATAACCCTCAAGATCTGAACCAATTCGTCTAAGTGTGTAATCAGTCAATTCACTGCCTTTTTGCGCATTGACTAGGTCTATAAATTTCTGGTTAACCTTCTTGACAACCTCTTCAGACCATACGAACTCATTATCTGGATCAAGATCAAGGGTGAGATGGTCAGAGTCGGAAACAAGGTTATCCCCCTCAACCCTTGCTGTGAATATCCTTACGTGGCGAGTCGTGCATTTGTACTGGGTCTCGCTCATGGCAAAAACTGATCCCTATTAAGGGGCTTTTGAACAGACAAAATGACTTTAGGGAAGCAATGGGTATCGTTCATCATTAAAGTTAATTTTCAACTTCTAAAAAAGCATGCGCGTTGCCATCGCAGGGGCTGGTCTTGCAGGCCTTTCATGTGCGAAATACCTTGCTGACTGTGGACATACTCCAATCCTCTATGAAGCTCGAGAGGTCCTGGGAGGGAAAGTAGCTGCATGGAAAGATGAAGACGGTGACTGGTATGAAACAGGGCTACATATTTTTTTTGGTGCCTATCCAAATATGCTCCAGCTGTTTAAGGAGCTAGATATCGAGGACCGACTCCAATGGAAAAGTCATTCAATGATTTTTAATCAGCCCGAGGAGCCAGGTACATATAGTCGTTTTGATTTCCCAGATCTTCCTGCACCATTTAATGGAGTAGCAGCGATATTAAGTAACAATGACATGCTTAGTTGGCCAGAAAAGATTTCTTTCGGCATTGGCCTTATTCCAGCCATGCTTCGCGGCCAAGAGTATGTAGAAGAATGTGATACAAAATCGTGGACTGAATGGTTGAATTCTCAAAATATTCCAGAAAGAGTAAACGAAGAAGTTTTTATCGCAATGAGTAAAGCACTTAATTTCATTGGGCCGGACGAAATCTCTTCCACTGTTTTACTTACTGCTCTAAATAGATTTCTCCAAGAAAAAAATGGGTCAAAAATGGCATTTCTTGATGGATCTCCTCCTGAAAGACTTTGCAAGCCAATAGTTGAATATATCGAAGCTCATGGAGGCAAGGTTCATATTAACCAACCCCTTCGGGAAATAACATTAAAGCCAGACGGAAGTATTGAAAAATTCAAAATGGGGGGAGCGAAAGGAGGCCCATTAAATGATGTAAAAGCTGATGCCTATGTTAGTGCTCTCCCTGTTGATCTACTAAAGTTAATGCTGCCGGAGCCATGGAAAGAAATAGACATGTTTAGGAAGTTAGAAGGCCTGAAAGGCGTTCCTGTAATAAATATCCATCTATGGTTTGATCGCAAATTAACAGATATAGATCATTTATTATTTAGTCGCTCACCATTACTCAGTGTCTATGCTGACATGAGCAACACATGTAAAGAGTATGCGGACCCCAATCGCTCTATGCTGGAACTGGTATTTGCCCCTGCAAAAGATTGGATAGGTCGTAGTGATGAGGAGATAATTAAAGCAACATTAGGCGAGTTAGAAAAGCTTTTCCCAATGCATTTCACAGGTGACGATAAAGCGCAAATAAGGAAATATAAGGTTGTCAAGACTCCACTTTCAGTCTATAAAGCTACCCCTGGATGCCAGGCAATTCGGCCTTCACAACAGACACCTATTGAAAACTTTTTCTTGGCTGGTGATTACACTATGCAACGTTATCTAGCTTCTATGGAAGGGGCTGTACTTAGCGGTAAGTTATGTGCAGAAACCATCGACAAAAATAAGGTGCGATTAAAGGAATACAATTCAAATATTCAGGAATCGAAAACGAAATAATGGCTCTTGGGATTCCAACTTCAACAATTATGAATACGAAGGAGCCCATCAGCCTTGAGGATTCCTATGAGATATGTCGCAAAGAAACCGCGCAATGGGCCAAAACTTTCTATTTGGGGACCATGCTCCTTCCGAAAGCCAAACGACAGGCTATTTGGGCGATTTACGTTTGGTGTAGAAGAACAGACGAACTTATGGATAGTCCTGAAGCACAAAAGTGTTCAGTCAGTGAGCTATCAGACCGACTTGCAGCCTGGGAAGAACATACAAGGTCAGTTTTTCAAGGGTGCATTAAAGATGAGCTTGATGCAGTAATGGCTGACACCATTGAGCGTTTCTCACAGCCTATCCAGCCATATCTCGATATGATAGAAGGACAGAGAATGGATCTTGAGCAACATAGATACGAAACTTTCAAGGATCTAAAGCTTTATTGCTACAGAGTTGCAGGAACTGTTGGACTTATGACTCAAGGTGTGATGGGTCTAGACCCTGCCTACACAACAGCTCCATGGAGCTCCGCACCAGATCCATCTGAAGCAGCAATCGCTCTTGGCATAGCTAATCAATTAACAAATATTCTTAGAGACGTAGGAGAGGACAGAGGGAGAGGACGGATTTACATCCCTCAAGAAGATTTAAAGCGATTTGGTTATTCAGAAAATGATCTTATGGCTGGAAAACTTAACAAACAATGGAAAAATCTAATGGCATTTCAATTAAATAGAGCTAGGGAATGGTTTGCCCGTTCTGAGGATGGGGTCCGCTGGCTGTCTCCTGATGCACGTTGGCCAGTATGGACTTCCCTGAGGCTTTATAGAGGGATATTAGATGCTATAGAAAGACTCGACTATGATGTCTTTAATAATCGAGCTTATGTAAATCGCTGGGTGAAGATTTTAGACCTTCCATTGTCCTACCTAATCGCTCAATCCCATTAAAAAGCAATGAGAAAATCCTCATTCACTTAGGAGAGCATTGATCAAACTGCTGTTTTTTGATTAGCAAGAAGATCTTTTAATTTCGACAACTCTCCAGCCCAACGTGGATCAGGTGCTTCTTTAGAAGGAGCGTCACTATGTACAACTTTTTTAGCCTGCTTACGATTCGCGCCTTGAGAATTGCCATTTGACGAGTTCCCCCCACGTCGAGACCCACCACTATTTGATTCTCGCCGCTCTGAGCGTTCAACCCTTAGCTTATTTCCATTGAAATCAGTACCATTGAGCTGCTGAATCAATGAATCAGCGATTTTCTGATCAGGGACATTTGCGAAGCCAAAGCCCCTACAACCCCCTGTATCTCTATCAAAAACCGCTTTAAAGCGAATCCCATCTCCGATGCTCCCCAGTAGAGCTTCAAGCTCCTTACTCTCGAAAGTTTGGGGCAAATTACCGATGTAAAGGCGAACGCTCATAGGAACTAGGGGGGAAGGGGGAATGGTCCGGATCAGCCGATCGATTTATGGAGTGCTTGTGCAGTTAATCACAGTACGGTGATGTTCTGCTTCAACCAGTAACGTGCAGCTAGAAAAGCTTCCTCCTGATTCTGCACTCGATCAAAGGCTCTTTCTTTGCATAGATATGTAATTAGTTTACCTAGTTGTGGTCCAGAGGGAATACCTAGACTCACCTGAAGAGTATGTCCATCCACTGGAGAAGCAGGATGAAACAAAGGGTCATTTTGATCCCTCCACCGCCTTAACCAAAGTTTCTGATTTCCAGAAGAGAGTCCAAGTAAAAGCGCTGGAAGATCAGCCTCTAAGTCCTTATGCAATTGAAGGCGGTCTTCTTCTTTAAGACTCTGAAAATCCATATCATCACTATAGTTTTGCCACTTCCTTAGCAATTGACAGCGATTCCTTTGTCTACGACTAAAACGCAATTGCAGCAATCCATCATCACTTAATAAATATGTCAAACGAGCTAAAGGCAATGCTAAAGCCGCTTCTTTTGCTGATAAAGCCCGTGCATCCTTTTTGAAAGGAGGACTCATTTTGCAAGTCTCTTGTTGATCACTCCACAAAGTCAATAAGCCGCTTTCTTTAAGGATGGGTAGAACTTCATCAGCCCATGGAGCAGCTACTAAAAGATTCAACTCACTTTGAACTCTCTCAGGTGCAGATCTTGAAAGCAGTGCTGAATTGGCCAAAATCCAATGTTTTGTTTGAGGGTCAATCGACAGATTTAGTTCAGCCATTAGCCTGAATGCACGAAGTAATCTCAATGGATCATCTATTAGGTTTTGTTCACTTAAAGCAACCAATTTTTTTTGAGTTAAGTCCTTTATGCCATGGGAAGGGTCAATAATTTCTGGGCAAGACTTCAGGGTTAATGCAATTGCATTAACCCTGAAGTCTCTACGCAAAAGATCTTTCTCGAAACCATGTTTTTGATAACTAGCAAAATCAATTGTCCATCTATCAATTATTAAACGAGCAATATCTCTTTCATAATCAAGGACTATGCACTTAGCTCCTAAGTTAAGAGCAAATCTATTCGCAAGTTTGACTGCTTCAGAAGGTACTACAAAGTCAAGATCAAACCTTTGCTCAATCCTTTTAAGAATCACATCACGAACAGCTCCTCCAACCAATGCACTTCCTTCAGGAAGATCAGCAATTCGCAATGGCCATTCTTCAGGTTTTAACTTTTCCCAAATAGCCTTAGCAAGCATAATTATCTAACCCTCCAAAATGAAACAGCAAAAGGTTGTGGAGATTGAATATGTGCATATGTGTTAATTGCCACTGGGTGGACCGTTGCAAGGCCTATCACACCGTGGAGAGGCAACATGGTGCTCCTCATCTCAACGCATCTCCTGACATTGAGCCAAATGATCCTCGTATTCATATCAGTGTGATGGATCTGGCAAATGGCGAATCTGGAATTGAATGGGATGTCCGCCAATGCAATAGTTTCTTAGAAGACCATGGACGCTGGCTCAGATTGAGACCAGGAGAGGAACTACCCACATGAAATGGGATGTCATTAATGAAAACAAATCTGCTCTAGGGCATTTTCTGATGGCGATGCATAGTTCTTCTGAAACTCTTGGGGTAGCTCTACTTGACAGTAGAGATCCAGAAAAAAGCAAACGTTGCTTAACATTCCCTATAGGTAAAAAACTATCAAACAGCCTGCTTAGTTGTGTAGCAAAGCTTTTACCAACTAAATACTGGTCTCAGTTAACTCGAATTGCAGTAGCTACTGGCCCTGGTGGATTCACTGGTACCCGTCTAACAGTAGTAATGGCAAGAACTCTTGCACAACAGCTTGACTGTCCACTTGATGGGATAGGAAGCTTTCCCTTAATGGCTCCTCGCCTAGCCAAGACTTTGTGTCCAAAAGAACAAAGTCAACCCTTTTGGATCATTAAAGATTTAGATAAGAGAGGAAAGGTTGGAGGGAAATATCAAGTTAATCACAACTGTAATATTACTTGTTTAGACCAAGTCTCAGAATTAGAAGCGCCTCATTTGTTGGGAAAAGATAGGCATGTTTATCCTTTAATACATGAAAATCAAGATGTCGAAGCTGATGTACAAACACTCTTAGAGATTTGTCTGGAAAGCCACAAAATACAAAAGAAAAGCATATGGAGCGATGTTCTTCCTATATATCCAACTTCACCAGTATCTAATTCTTAATGAGACTATTTAACAAAGAGTCTCTAACTATCGGAGCATTATTTATTTGGTTAATTGGGCCTGGTCCTTTACATCCCTTCAGGATAGCCTGGATGAATAAAACCCCTCCTCAATTAATTCTTGTACTAGGTGGAGATATAGATCGAGAACGGATGGGAGCAAAAATAGCTTTGGAGAAACGGCTACCGCTAATTTTGAGTGGCGGGAGCAATCCTGAACATGCAAATTGGTTAATGGCAAAAGCAGGGATCCCTTCGCAACAAGTAACACTCGATTATCGAGCTCAAGATACTCTTACCAACTTCACTTCATTAGTTGATGAATTAAAAGAAAAGGAAACAAAACATATACTGCTAATAACTAGTGAAGATCATCTATCTAGAGCAATTTCTTTAGGGAATATCATAGCAGGAAGTAGAGGAATCAAACTGACAAGTTTGTCAGTGCCATGTGTACCAAATTGCAAAAAAGAAGGGTGGAGTAAGCAAGTAATTGACTTAACAAGGGCTTGGATCTGGGTTGCAACAGGAAGAGACCTCAAGCTATTAGCTCCTAAAGTTTTGGAAGAAAGAATTACTAATAATATTAATAATCTACACAGTAAAAAAAGAGATTAATCTAACCCAATAAAGCATTAATTCGTCTTTGCAATTCAAATGTTGTCTCTTGCAAATCAGACTTACGCCTACTACGAGGTGGAGAAATTGGCTCTCCAATCCGCAATTCAATGCGTACCAATCTTGGGAATAATTTCCCTGACCCTAACGCTCTATGACTATTTGCGATGGCAACTGGCAACAAAGAAGCTCCTGTACGTGCAGACAACAAAGCCGCTCCTGGCATGGGGCTATTAACCTTTCCATTGCTCTGACGTGTGCCATCAAGGAAAACACCTATTGCCCAACCTTCACGAAGCTTGGCACTAGCTGTTTTAATTGCCTCGCGGTCACTAGCTCCACGCTTAACAGGATATGCACCGCAAGCTCGAATAACAGAACCTATTAAAGGGATTTTAAACAGCTCTGCCTTGGCCATAAAAGCTACAGGTCGTCCTAAAGCATGACCAAGCAAGGGAGGGTCAAGATGAGACCCATGATTTGCTACAACAACTAAAGGACCTCTTTTGGGAACATTCGAATTGCCAAAAGTAATTCCTCTAAATAAGAAGCGAAAAACAGGAAAAACTAATAAATAACTAACTAACTTATATACAATACTGGAGCTAGGCTGCTTAGTTAATGCAGTTTCAGCAATCGCAGAATTAAGTGGATTAGTCAACTTTCAACAACCTAAGTCAATAGAAGTTGCTATTTGGCTAATAGTTATTCCCTTTAAAGATCTCTTTGCTAAACCACTAAGAACATTCCCAGGGCCTATCTCAACCAAAGTATTTACCCCCTCAGCCACTAAAACATCCATCGTTTCGCGCCAACGTACTCCGCTGGTCATTTGCATCTTAAGACGGTTCTTTAAAAGAGTTGATTCACCAGTGGGAGAAGGTTCTGAGTTACTAAGAACTGGGATGGAAGCATCTTGAAAGTGGACTGAATCAAGCAATAACTCAAACTCTTTAGCCGCATCTGACATAAAAGGGGAATGGAAAGCTCCAGAAACCTGAAGGGGGATAGCCCTCTTGCAAGAAAGCTGGTTTACCAGCTCCTCAACAGCCTGCAAGGAGCCAGAAAGGACTACCTGCGCAGAACTGTTGTCATTGGCAATCACCACGTCCTGAGCCGCTCCTACGAGGCTCTCAAGTCGTCCACGGTCGAACCCCATAACCGCAGTCATTGCACCTCCTCCCGCGGCAGCCATTAGCTCTGATCGATTTTGCAACAACACCAAGGCTGTTTTGGCATCAAAAACCTCAGCCGCATATAGAGCCACAAACTCACCAAGACTATGACCTGCAAGAAAAGCCGGCTTTCGCCCTTGTCTTTTCAATTCATCAATTAACAACGACTCCACCACAAAAAGCGCCGGTTGAGTATTTCTTGTGTCATTGAGGTCGGAAGAGGGATTGGAAGCACATCCATCTACACCACATATTTCCAATAAGTCTCGTCCGAGAATTTGTGAGGCCAAGTCAAATCGCTCTTTTGCGCCAGGCAAATTAATGACATGGTCAGACATACCAGGTTTCTGCGAGCCTTGACCTGGAAAAACCCATGCGATGGTCATAAAAAGATCACCTAATCAGGCCAAGCCTAATTGGGACCATGCCACCGGAAGAGAGCCGCACCCCAACTCAAACCAGCTCCAAACCCACTACTAGCGATGAGGTCGCCTGATTTGACTCTGCCATCTCGAACAGCTTCATCCAACATCAGAGGAATAGTTGCTGCAGATGTATTTCCATAGTCAGCAAGATTGCTTAAAACCTTGCTAGTCGGAATATTAAAGCGATTAGCTACACCATCAAGAATTCGTTGATTGGCTTGATGAAGCAGCAACCAATCCAATTGTCCAGCTTCAATATTTTGTGTCCTCAAAAGCTGTTCCAAAATGCTAGGCACCTCACGCACTGCGAATTTATATACCTCTTGACCATTCATCTGAATAGGAGAAAAGCCTCCTCTCTGGTAAGTAGTTCCATCGACTAAAGGCATATGCTCAACCAATTGGGGCAAATTCAAACAATCCCCACGAGCTCCATCAGATTTCAAACAAAAGCCAATTAATCCATCAATATCACTACTCGTTGCTTGAAGAGCAACCGCACCTGCGCCATCTCCAAAGAGTACACAACTTCTCCGATCATCCCAATCAACCCAACGCGAGAGTTGATCAGCGCCAATCACAAGAACCCTCTGCATAGCTCCACTTCTCAGAAATTGAGCTGCAGTAACTAGAGCGAAAAGGAACCCACTACAAGCAGCAGTTAAATCAAACGCCACTGCCCTATTTGCTCCTAATTTTGCTTGTACTTTTGGGGCAGAGCCAAAAAGATCATCTGGGGTTGAAGTCGCCAATAAAACCAAATCAATGCTTTCTGGATCCCAACCAGCCATGTGAATAGCCGATAAGCCTGCTTGTTTCGCAAGGTCAGCAAGTGATTCCTCGGGTCCAACTACACGACGAACACGAATCCCAGTACGACTTTTGATCCATGCATCATTTGTCTCAACGCGCAAGCCCAACTGATCATTACTTACCCTTTGACAGGGAGTAGCGCTGCCGCTACCTACAAGCGTGACTCCACGAATCATTTCGGAAGTTCCATCCAAGGAGGATTAGTTGCCAAGAATGGTCAGTCAACCACAGCACTTAAAGGCTGCGGTTTTTGCAACTCAGCCAAATCTTCCATAACTCCATGGCTTGCAGCGGAATGTGCGATACGAAGAGCACTAACAACAGAGAGTGCCTTACTGCTGCCATGCCCAATAACACAGATGCCATTTACCCCCAGTAAAAGTGCTCCGCCATGCTCTGCATGATCAAGACGTTTCTTGATGCGCTTCAAATTACTTCTTAGGAATGCAGAACCAACCTTTCCTCTCCTGCCTCGTGGCAATTCAGCTCGAAGCACACCTAACAAAACACTTCCTACTGACTCAAGGAATTTCAATAACACATTTCCAGTGAAGCCATCACAAACCACCACATCAAAATCTCCAGAAAGAACATCCCTCCCTTCACAGTTCCCAGCGAAATGAAAACGTTCCTCTTCACTTAAAAGCTCATAAGTCCTAAGAGAAAGTTCATTGCCTTTACAAGACTCCTCACCAATATTCAAAAGCCCTATTCGAGGCTTAGAAATCTGCAAAACATCTCGAGAATAAATATTGCCCAAGAGAGCAAACTGGTGCAAATAAGCTGGCTTGCAATCCATATTTGCTCCAACATCAAGAACCAGAACCGGTTGCCCAGGGTCCTTTGTGGGGAAAAGAGCCCCTATTGCAGGGCGGTCTATACCAACCAAACGACCTAGCCGAAAAATCGCTGAGGCCATCAATGCACCTGAATTGCCCGCGGAATAAACAGCCATTGCTTGCCCTTTCTTAACAAGATCCATGGCGATATTGATACTTGCATCGCGCTTCTTACGAACAACAGTGGCTTCCTCATCCATACCTACAGAAGGGCCACTTGATACGAGCTCCAAACAACCGGAATCAATTGCTTGATTCATTAATTCAATTAATCCATTTTCCTTAGCCCCCTGCAAAACTCTTTCGGATTCACCAACAAATTTGATTCGAATTGGCAGCCTCTTAACAGCCTGAAGGCAACCATCCAAAATCAGTCCCGGAGCGTGATCTCCTCCCATACCATCAACAGCTATCCAAAGCCGATCAGAATCTTGGATAGCTATTTCTGCTAAATCACTCTCGCCGCCTTGCAAACGTCTTAAAGGATCGGAAACAAGAGGCTGAAGCACGTTTCCTGCCATTGACCCAGCACTTGTTACAACTGATCCAGCACTAGAAACCACGGTCCCTGCGACGTTGCCAGCTACTGATGCTGAACTTGCAGCAGAGTCAACAAGACTTGTTACCGCGGCATTGCGTCGGTACCAAATCACTAACCGCCTTATAGCTCTAGGCCGATTAGTTTTATTTCTCGATCCATAGGTCGAGGGAGAATCAGGATCAATCGGAGGCAAGGGAATCAACTATGCGCTGGAACAAATAACCCGTGCCCCTAGCCGTAAGTATTAGCTCAGGGTTCGCAGGATCATCTTCAAGCTTCGAACGAAGCCTGGATATATGTACATCTACAACTCGAGTATCAACATGCCGCTCTGGGGTATAACCCCAGACTTCCTTAAGGATTTCACCTCGACTAAATGGCTCCCCTGAACGACTCACCAAAAGCTCAAGCAAACTGAATTCCATCCCAGTCAGACGTATTCGATCATCAGCACGAAAAACCTGCCTTTTGTTGGTATCAATTCGAAGATTAGTTACATGTATAACCCCAGAATTAGGGATCCCAGCAATGTGCTCTTTTTCCACCCTACGAAGAACACATCTAATGCGGGCTTCTAACTCCTTAGGACTAAAAGGCTTGACCACATAATCATCTGCGCCCAGCTCCAAGCCTGTAATCCTGTCTGCGACATCCCCTAAAGCAGTGAGCATCACAATTGGGACATCAGACTCCTTACGCAACTCTTGACAAACTCCATAGCCATCTAGCTTTGGCATCATCACATCGAGCACGACTAAGTCAGGCTCACATTTCTGAAATAGCGCTAGAGCTTCATTGCCATCACATGCTGTTAGCACTTGATAGCCAATCATGGACAGGCGAGTTTCGAGGATCCGGCGAATACTCGCCTCATCATCTGCAACAAGAATGGTTTCCTTAGATGGACTGCTGGCCGTCATGTCTTTTTTGGGTTTGGCGGCAACCTTGACTCGATCTTAGATAAACGCCTTACAGGCCCCAAAAGGTCATTTTTATTAAAGATACGCCAACTTTCTTCACACATCTCTTGTCCCGCATAACCTCCATTTACGTCTGTCAAAGCTGTGGTGCACAAACACGACAGTACTTTGGACGGTGCGCAAGCTGTGGAGATTGGAATTCAATAATTGAAGAATCCTCAAGCTTCTTAACCCAAAAACGGGGACAAAAAAGACGCGATTCCAGTGAAAAATCTGTTTCTCTTCGATCCAGACCAATTTCTACTGGAAAGGACAAGCCACTTAAGCGTTTACAAAGCGGATATGACGAATTAGATCGAGTCTTGGGGGGAGGTTTTGTCCCTGGATCCCTAGTCTTAGTAGGAGGTGATCCTGGTATAGGGAAAAGCACACTGCTCTTGCAAACTGCAAATGCAATGGCAAACAAGCAATCGGTTCTATATGTAAGCGCTGAAGAATCTGCCCAACAAGTCAAACTTCGTTGGCAACGACTAGAAGGATCAAAATCAAACCTTCAACTGCTTTCAGAGACAAACTTAGAGCTTGTTTTAGAAGAACTAGAGGCCTTAAAACCTGACATAGCAATCATCGACAGCATCCAGGCACTTCATGATGAGAACCTTTCCAGTTCTCCAGGCTCAGTAGCTCAAGTGAGAGATTGTTCAAGTGCATTGCAACGACTGGCTAAACAACAGAGCACTGCATTGGCAATTGTTGGTCACGTCACCAAGGAAGGCGCACTAGCAGGGCCCAAAGTCTTAGAACATCTTGTTGATGCTGTACTGACCTTTGAAGGGGATCGATTTGCAAGCCACAGACTTCTTAGGGCTGTAAAGAACAGATATGGAGCGACTCATGAACTGGGGGTATTTGAAATGCGCGGAGCGGGTCTTGTAGAAGTAAAAAATCCCAGCCAAATTTTTCTAAGCGAGGAGGCTGCCTCTGGGATATCAAGAATCGTTGCTTGTAAAGGCACAAGATCTCTTGTAGTGGAATTACAAGCATTGGTTAATGCAACCACCTATGCCAGTCCTCGCAGAACAGCTACTGGGATAGGAACAAACAGATTGCACCAAATACTTGCAGTACTTGAAAAACATATGGGACTAGCAATTTCACGTTTTGATTGCTATTTAGCTGCTGCAGGAGGTCTCGAAGTGGAGGAACCTGCTGCTGATTTAGGAATCGCGACTGCGATTGTCTCTAGTTTTCGAGATCTAACTTTGCCAACTGGGACTGTACTAATTGGAGAGTTAGGGTTAGGAGGTCAATTAAGGCCTGTAAGTCATATCCAGCAAAGGCTCCAAGAAGCTTTTCGATTAGGATTCAAAAAAGCAATTGTCCCTAAAGAAAATGGAGTTAACGCACTAAATAACAAAGTTGACTTAGAGATTCTAGAAGCTTCAACTATTACTGAGGCAATATTTTTTGCGCTAGGCAGCTAATTAAATAATGGCAAACAAATTATTTATTAAAAGTAAACATCTACATTACTTCTGCCTGATGTTTTCAACCAATTTTCAATATCTAAATAACCACCTGGATAAAGCCTAACAGCTTTTGTCCAAACCTCAGTTGCACGATCAATCCACATATCACCTTCATCAAGATTGCCTGCCTGCTGAGCAAGTCGCCCACGTTTTTCATAGATCAATCCCATATTCTTTAGACATGAAGGTTGCTTGGGGTTCTCATCAAGAGACTGTCTATAAATTTCCAAAGCACGTTCTTCATCACCATTACTCATATAAATAATCGCCATATTTTTGAGGGTCTCACTTCTATCAATAGGATTCAGCTCCAGAGTAAGGCTTTCCTCATAGCACTCCAATGCTTCTGAGTAGTCTCCACGATCTTGAGCCGACAGTCCTTCCCTGTAATAGAGATATGCATCCTTCTCCTTTTGGTCAATCGGCATTGCTTTCACAATCATCTCGGCCATCACAGTGAAAGCCTTATCAATGAAATTGTCCTTCTTTTGACTTAGGGGCACGACGGTCTTAAAGAATTAAGTTGAGTTCTATCCTGCCTCCATTATGGAATCCCTGCTGAACAAGCATGGATTAAATGTTTGAGAAATGAAATGACCTGAGCTTTCCTGAATTGGGTTATTAGCTTGAAGAGACATCAAATTAACCCGTGAGCCCGAGCAAATCATCCTCTGAACCACACACAGTCCTACTCAATGTAGAAGGGATGAAATGTGGTGGGTGCGTGAGATCAGTGGAAGAAATCTTGCTTTCACAAGAATCAGTGAAGAATGCGAGCGTGAATCTAGTTGCACATACTGCCTTACTAGACCTTGTTGAAGACCCTGATAAAACTCTTGAACCAATTCTGAAAGCCCTTGCGAATAGAGGTTTTCCTTCTCAAAAAAGGCGTCCAAACCCCCTAACTGAGAATCAATCCAAGGAGATTGCAAAAGCCGCGGGATGGTGGAAACAATGGCGCCAATTAATGGTGGCATTAATTTTGCTGCTGCTATCAGTACTTGGGCATCTCGCAGAAGGAGGCAAACTCAATCTCCCAATTTTAGGGGGATTGCCATTTCACGCCTCGCTCGCAACCGTCGCCTTATTTGGTCCAGGACTAAATATTTTAAAAAACGGTGCAAAAGCCGCCATAGCATTAGCACCAAGCATGGATACCCTTGTAGGGCTTGGGGTCAGTAGTGCATATTTAGCAAGTCTTGTTGCATTGCTTTGGCCGACAGTCGGATGGCCATGCTTCTTCAATGAACCAGTAATGCTTCTGGGATTTGTTTTATTAGGCAGATTCTTAGAAGAACGAGCTCGTTTCCGAACAGGTCAAGCCTTGAAACAATTGGCTCAATTACAACCTGAAAAAGCAAAACTGCTCTTGGACAATGGTCAACTAAAAGAAGTCAGAGTTGGATCATTAAATCCTGGTGAAAAGGTTCAGTTACTAGCAGGAGATCGTGTTCCAGTAGATGGGGTTGTAATCAAAGGACACTCTGCTGTAGATGTTTCAAGTATTACAGGAGAACCAATACCCTTAGAAGCATCTCCTGGCTCCGAACTCTCATCAGGAAGCCTTAATCTCGAAAGCAATCTAATAATGAAAATTTCTCGAGTCGGTGCTGAAACAGCACTTGCTCGAATTATTAGATTAGTAGAAGAAGCACAAGCCAGAAAAGCGCCGATTCAAGGCCTAGCGGATAAAGTTGCTGGAAGATTTTGCTATGGAGTTGTCGCACTATCTTTCATAACATTTCTTTTTTGGTGGAAAATAGGGCCCAATATTTGGCCAAAAGTCCTCAATGCTTCTGGACAAGGCTTTATTCATAATCATGATCACGCCCTACATGCATCTCTAGGGAGCGGAGCAGAGACCCCTTTAGGCCTAGCCTTGCAATTGGCAATTGCTGTACTTGTAGTTGCTTGCCCATGTGCACTAGGACTCGCGACTCCAACCGTGATGACAGTTGCGTCAGGCAAAGCAGCACGTCATGGATGGTTATTCCGTGGCGGAGATGTAATTGAAATGGCTGCTTCAATTAAACAAATTATCTTTGATAAGACAGGGACTCTTACTATTGGACGTCCATTTGTTGTTGATACTTTAGCAATAACTAATCAAGATAGAATGCTCCAACTTGCTGCGAGCTTGGAGCAAAATAGCCGCCACCCAATTGCTTATGCAATCTTACAAGAGTCACAGCGAAACAAATTACCTCTACTCAATACTAATAGTAGTACTACTTTCCCAGGTTCTGGTATAGAAGGAGAACTACAAGGTGCTGAAGGAATAATTCGTGTTGGTACACCTGAATGGCTGAAATCAAATAAGGTAGAATGGAGTTCTAATAATCAAATTATTTTTGAACAATCTCTGCTGAAAAGTCAATCAGTAGTTGCTGTTGCTCAAGGTAAAAAAGTCTTAGGTTTAATAATTATTGATGACATGTTAAGAGCAGATGCGGAAGTTTCTCTCTCTCGATTGCGGCAACAAAAAATAAATCTAATAATGCTTAGTGGTGATAGAAAAGAGCCTGTTAAGCGTATAGGAAAGCATCTAGGGTTTGATTTAAATAAATTAGGATGGCAACTTTTACCAGCCCAAAAATTAGAAAGGTTGGAAAAGTTAAAAGCACTAGGTCCAATAGCAATGGTTGGTGATGGAATCAATGATGCCCCTGCTCTAGCAGCATCTGATCTGGGAATAGCCATAGGTACTGGGACACAAATTGCCCAAGACTCTGCCGATTTAGTGTTACTTGGTGAGAGGCTGGAAGGTTTACCTGAGGCTCTATTCTTAGCTCAAAGAACTATGAGCAAAGTTAGACAGAATCTTTTCTGGGCGTTTGGCTATAACTTAATCGCATTACCAATTGCAGCAGGTGTGCTATTACCAGGCTTTGGTTTATTACTATCTCCACCAATAGCTGCATTATTAATGGCAATTAGTTCTATTACTGTAGTGGTAAACGCCTTATCGTTAAAAACAGAATGAGAGGCTTTCTTCTAGTTATTGAGGGTATTGATGGCTGTGGGAAAACCACTCAAATAAATCATTTAACTAATTGGCTGACAAGTAGTGGATTAATGCCTAAAGGTACAAAATTACATCGAACTAGAGAGCCAGGAGGGACTCCACTAGGGGCTTCTCTTAGAAACTTGCTACTTCATCCTCCTGGTGATACTGCTCCTGAAGATATAACCGAACTTTTGCTATATGCCGCTGACCGGGCTCAGCATGTTTCACAAGTAATCAAACCAGCCCTACTTAACGGGGACTGGGTAGTTAGTGATCGCTTTAGCGGGTCAACAACTGCATATCAAGGTTATGGACGAAAATTAAATTTAGAAATTATTAGACAGCTAGAATTAATTGCGACTCAAGGTCTAAAACCAGATCTCACAATATGGCTAGATGTTGATGTGAAAGAAAGCCTTTTTAGAAGAGGAGAGATTCCTAATGACCGAATAGAAAATGAAGGCCAAGAATTCTTAGAAAGAGTTGCATCTGGTTTCAAGCTATTAGCATCTGAACGTAGCTGGATTCAAATCAAGTCAGACAAGAGTGAACATCTTATTAGCCAGAATATTAGAGAAGAAATTATAAAGTTCACCTCAAAATATAAGGCCTCTTGATAATGAATCTGGACACAGAGAAACAAGAGGTCCCTCTTTTTCATGATCTTCTTGGTCAATCTTCAGCCATTGCAATGTTGCAATCGGCCTTATCTCAAAATCGCCTAGCCCCTGCATATTTATTTTATGGTCCAGATGGTGTAGGGCGGAAGCTGGCAGCACTAAGATTTTTGGAAGGACTACTAAATAATGGTCAACCTATAAAACGAGAACGACGCAGGCTAGAAAACCGTAACCATCCTGACCTGTTATGGATAGAGCCAACTTATTTGCATCAAGGACAATTAATAGCAAAATCACGAGCCAAAAATGAAAGCATTAATCGTCGTACTCCTCCCCAAATTCGCCTAGAACAAATAAGAGGCATAAGAAGATTCCTAAGTCAACAACCATTAGAAACAAAAGGCGGGATGGTTATCATTGAAGAAGTTGAGTCAATGGCAGAAGCTGCTGGCAATGCTTTATTAAAAACTCTAGAAGAGCCCGGTAAAGGCATATTGATTTTGATTTCAGAAAGGCCAGAAAAGTTATTGACAACTATTAAATCTAGATGTCAAAAAATACCATTCGCACCTTTAGACTCATTTTCAATTAAACAAGTCTTTTCAAAGCTTAAAGCATATAAAGAATTGGATTTAGATTTAGACCTTATAACCTTAGAAGAGCACGATGAGTTATTAAAGATTTCAGGCGGATCCCCAGGTGCATTGTTGAGAAATTACAAAGCCTGGATGGAAATCCCTAGAGATCTATGGCCTCGCTTAGAGTCACTCCCTCATAACGCTATAGATGCCTTATCTCTTGCTAGAGACCTTACTGAATCATTAGATGGAGAACAACAACTGTGGATAATTAATTGGTTAGAGCAAAATCTATGGAGGAAAGAAAAAGATCCGATCCCACTGAAAAGGTTAGAAAAGCTTAGATCTCATTTGCTCTCATTTGTTCAACCTAGACTTGCATGGGAAGTCACTTTACTTGAACTAAATAAAAGACCTAACTACTAGTATCCTCAGACTTACTTATAGATCGACGTTCTTCTCTTGCTTTCAGTAAAATCTCCTGAAGACTTTCAATTTCGCCAGATTCTGTTGGTAACTCAAGACAATAACCTGCTCCATAAACAGTTTTAATAAAGCGAGGTTTACGAGGATCAGGCTCTAATTTGGTGCGAAGATGACGAACGTGTACCCGAATAGTCTCAATATCATCATCTGGTTCATATCCCCATACCTCCTTAAGAATCAAAGAAGGTGCAACTGTCTGACCATGTCTTTGTAATAAGCAATGGAGTAACTCAAATTCCAAATGAGTAAGTCGCACTGGACCCTCAAACCAAATAGCCTCAAATCTCTCTGGTACAAGGGTTAAAGGACCATAACTAAGGATCTCCTGATGACTACTTGTGCCTAAGGGTGCTCTATCTGTTCTTCTCAAAAGAGCTTTAACCCTGACTTGTAATTCCTCAAGATCAAATGGTTTGGTCAAATAATCATCAGCTCCTGAGTTAAATCCACTGACCTTGTCTTTAGTGCCACCTAAAGCTGTCAGCATAAGGATTGGGATCCCCGATGTTCTTTCATCTCGACGCAAACGCTGGCAGAGAGTTAGTCCGTCAACCTTTGGGAGCATCAAATCAAGGACAATCAAGTCAGGGGAGTACTGGAGTGCAAGGGCTTGTCCCTTAATCCCATCCTCAGCTCGCTGAACATCAAAACCACAGTGTTCTAAATGACCTGCTACAAGGTCGCGCATATCCTGGTCGTCTTCGATCAGCAAAATGCAAGGCTTCATTAGATCGAACTCTGGCGGAATGGATAACGAGCTCAGGGGATTTACATGAGCTTTTGATGGATTCTCTCAAGATTTAATGTGAACTGCAGAATTCGAAATTGTGATGGAGTTAACGTAAGATCAGCAAAAAAGCTGTTATTGCAATACTTTTGCCTTACAAGCAAACTGGATAAAGAATAACTCTCTTTAGAAAGTCTTCAGAATCGACCATGCTCTGTTATGGACTTCTTAAGATAAATACTAAAAGCCACAACATGACGGTGTGGCTAAAAAGCTCCCCGGGCGGGATTCGAACCTGCGACCAATCGATTAACAGTCGACCGCTCTACCGCTGAGCTACCGAGGATTGCAACTCACAGAACTTACCCTTCATACCCTCCCAACTGCAAGTGGCCTTAAAAGCTTTTGCAGTTGAGTGCCCAAATACCATCTACTTATTCGCCCATACTCCATCCTTGAAGCACCATCACAATATTCAAGCTCCTCTAAACGATGGGTGATCCAAAGCGCAGTTATAGGGTTTTTAGGTCTATGACAAAGCCCCTTAACTATTGCTAAAACTAATTTCTGGCTAGTGGGGTCAAGCAAGGCTGTTGGTTCATCTAAAAGTAATAAATTCGCCTCACTTACCAAAGCGCCTGCAAGGGCTAATCGTTGCTTCTGTCCTCCACTAAGAGTATGTATTGGCCTGGACTCCATCCCCACCATCCCAACTTGCTGGAGTGCAAAGTGAATTCGTTCTCGCCGCTGTCCCAATGAGAGGCCTCTTGGAAGGCTCAGAAGTAGATCACTCTCGCAACTGGGTAAAAGGAGCTGATGATCTGGATTCTGGAACATCAAAGCAGGCTTATAGGTGCAATGCAGAACTCCCTTTTGAGGAGTCAGCATGCCACTAATCACACGAAAAAGGGTACTTTTCCCACTCCCATTGCTCCCAACAAACATCCATAAACCCGGCCCTGGGATAGAGAAAGTGCACTCATCCAAAGCCTTATTCCCAGAAGGCCAAGAAAAGCAAACCTTTTCAAATACCAAGCTTGGAGACAAGGAATTAGATCCAGGAACTTTTTTAACCATGAATTAAGTATCAAAAGAAAACCCTGGACGCTTGTTACCTCCAATAGAAGCTGTCTTTTCATAAATTTGAACAGCTTGTAAATCTGCTGTAAGCACAGTTATTTTCTTGTCTTCAACTTTTTCGCAAGTCAATTCTAAAAGGGTCGGATGTCCCTTCTCCATTTGCTGCCGGACTTTCTGATAAAGCGCTTTGGCCTCTTCCAATTCCTTACGTTGGACCGACAAAGGGAAGGGACTTAGCTTCAGTGCAAGCTCAATAACGTACACAGTTCTGTTTCAAAAACCAATAGCATTCTTGCCCGACAAAGTCCTTAGATGAAAGAAATAAAGCTTTTTAATTAGGCCTTGAACACCAAATGACAGAGTATCCATCTCAAGGCCGTAAACCATTTGAGGGTATACAAAAAAATCTTTATTTGAAGACTCACATATTAGAGCGGTTTAAATCAATTGAATGAGTAAGCGAATGAGAGGCTTGCCATATCCCATCGAACGACTGTGAGGTTACGAAAGCAAAGAGTTCGTGATCTTGCCTCCGAGCTAAGGTTGTTTGGAATAGACAATAGTTAAGTGACCTTGTCCCCAGTGGCAAGAGTCGAATGCTTTACGAGTTGTCCTTATCCCCAATGGAGGAGGTGCCCATGAGTCCCAGTTGTTCGATGCAGGGTCTGCTGATCGCGGAGAACGCCATCTGATTTAGGCGTCTTCCTGCTTGATCAAACGGTTCCGCGCCATAGCGGACCCGATGAGAGCCCTCGATCTATTTCAGGTCGGGGGCATCATTTTGTCGAAAAGTGTTGCGAATAAAACTCATAGAAACCTTTGCTTATTTATTAGATACAAGACTTCTAGATAGCTCTAAACCAATTATCCAACTTTAAAAAACCCTCTTTCCCTGTTATGCCTTGAGAAGTTATCGATCTTGAACTGAAGCATTCGATGCCAAGATAGGGTTCTCTTGACTCACCAATAAGACATTAAGACCTATTAGCCCAAATAGAAAAACAACTCAAAGAAATTAGTACCGACATTAATTCTCTTAGTCATTGTTTCTTCTGGCACATTACGATGT